>JBCCTI010000008.1:0-139902 GCA_039198955.1 Bacteroidota bacterium
ATACCATTTTTTACGATCTTAGTGCTTTGGCAATGGGGACAGGTAGTCATGTTATTTAGATTTTGGTCAATTCAATAATACGATTTACTGCTTCGTTGCCAAATTTTTAATTTTCTCATCCTTATTTAAAGTACACTACCCTACCTTCCACGACTGCTTAGTCTACTAATATTATTTTGTCTTTCAATATCATGTACGAGTCAAAAAAAAGAAATGCCGCCAGAGGCCAGCAGTGATATAGAAAACCCTGTTAACCAAGAAAGTAAATTCACTGATGAGATTATGGCTCAAGAAAAGAAATGGGCATCTGCTCTTGTTGCCAGCGATATGAAAACAGTAGATTCCATAATGCATCGTGACTTTCGACTAAAAAGAGTCTACGGAGATGCCCTTCCCATAAGCAAGGAAATGTATCTAGGTATGCCTGGAATGAGTGCTGAAAAAATGGACGTGACACACTTTGAAATACTCGAGGAACTTGGTGCTATTGTCGTAGCAAAAACTGCAATGTCAATGGATTGGCAACAGGAAGGTGTTGGAAAACTACCACCGTATTCTGTTTCAATTGATATTTGGCAAAGAAATGAGAATGGTTCTTGGCAGGTACTCTCAAGAGTGAGTCAAATTCTAGATGAACCTTATTCCGGCAACTAAAGAATTAATTATCAAAATACAGCAGCCAACAACGTATATAAGCCATTAAAACGGCTCATATACCAACCGTTAGCCAGCATAATACAATACCTGTACAATTAAAATGGAAAATCAATCTAGGTCTGAACTTCGGTATGGAGGCCTTCTATTAAGTTTAGGGGCATTAACTACAGTAATTTGTATACTTCTCGAGGTTAATGCTGGATGGGCATCACTATTAGTCGAGATGCAAAGAACAGATTATGAAGCAGGTAGCTTTCTGTTTGAGAACTGGAGTGAAATGAACTTGATTTGGACCTGGTCACTAATTGGAAATGTATTTTTCACAATCGCATCAATACTATTGATGAAGGATTCAATAAAGATTGGGTGGTTTCCTGCAAGCTTATTTTGGTCAATATTTTTTATCGGTAGTTTATTACTTATACTATCGTTTGGTATTAGTCTTGGAAGCTACTACAGTGCCCTCAGTGTTATTGATGACCATCCCTATGTATTTGAGACAATACGCGGTATTGCATTATATCTTTTTAATTATGGCGCATTATTTCAGCTAGTTGTTTTGGTCATCTATTTCCATCAAGGATTCAGTAATCAGGGAATTGTGTCGCGATTGTCTGCGATTATCATTTTATTGTTATTGGTTGGCTCATTTGCCCTGATGCTTTTTGGAGTTGTATCATTCGGTGTTTTCGCTATTGCCTGTTTTCTTGCTCCATTATTACTAGGCATATTTTACATGAGAGAAATGGTAACTGAAGCAGGGTAACAGCATTAGGTAAAAGAAAAAAGAATAACCTATACGCTCGCTAACATTGACTATAAGTAATTACTTGTTCTCGCCTACTTCTGAAAATCCGAGTGTACTTTCAGCTTGGTGCGTACTTGCTAAAGTGAGTTTTAACCCACGCAACTACCCCTAGCCATCAATTATTGATGATTTTTTGCCCCAAGGAATAGTCGCTATTTTAGGAGCATATAGCGTTAATACAGCTTATCTTAAGCGTGCAAATGCTACCGTAGCGTATATACGCTAGTTGTAGCCAATTAACACAAAACCAATACCCTCTCTTACATTCAACATGATTAAAGATAAAGTAACACAATTTATATTTGGCTATTTTAATAATCTGCAAAGCCGAAGGATCAAGAGTGAAAGCATTCAAACGATGCAGACTCACTTAAAAGTCATTGAGGTAAAATCTAAAAATACGCTAATCGATGTGGGAGAAGTTTGTAGGAATATTTATTTAGTGGTAGATGGTGGTTTTGTTTGCCGGTACATCCATGAAAAAAAAGGTACTGCTACAACCATTAATTTTTATCTAGATGATCTACACCCTATAATGGCGTGCTTGGATAGTTATTTTACCCAAACCCCTACCAACTGTGAACTAAAAGCCATTGCTGATTCAGTGGTTATGGCATTACCAAAAACAGTGGTTGATTCTTTGGTTGAACAAGATGAATATTTTGCAAAATTTCATTACGAAATAGTCAGCACCGCTATGAGAGAGGAGAACGAATTAAAAACCAACCTCATCGCTTATTCATCTAAAGAAAAATACGATTTCATCGTCCAACATATGCCTTCTGTGGTTCAAACAGTTCCTTCCAAATACATAGCTGAGTTCTGCGGCATATCTGCCGAATGGTTGAGTAAACTCAAAAAGCAAAAGTAATTTTTCTTCGATTTTTTTCCCTGCGAAATGTTTTCTTGAATTAATTCAAGATTTCAACGAACAACGCCCTCTAATTTTGTGGTATCAAAATAAGGGTAACAAAATTCCAATAACATCTTAAAAAAATAGAAGCATCGAGTTACTTATTTTCTCTGTGAGTTCTGCAGTTCAGTCTCCTGTAGGAAATTGGAAAACAGTAGATGACGATGCTGGAAAAACCCGTTCACATGAAAAAATAATGCTTTAATCAAATCTGAGTATGAAAAGTTATTTAATCATAGTATTTCTTACGTTAATATCCTTTAGTTCATATTCGCAAGAAAAGCGAGAACCCAAAATTTATATTGAGCTAAAGCCCTTACAGTTTTTGAGTGGAGGCTATTCAGTTGTCGGGCATTATGCCTTAAACAATCATTGGCATGTGGGAGCTAATGTTTTTGCTTCTGAACTTTCTGAGGGCTTCAATCAGATTGGGTTTGATTATGATGATGCTACTATTGATTTGAGGGCTTCTCAAGATTTTGCCATCAATTTTTCATTTAGATATTTCTTGAGTAAACAACATCCTTATAAAGGCTGGCAGTTGAGCTTGCCCTTTGGCTACGAGACATGGACCTTAAAAGATCAAAATACTGATACAGAAGTGACTTATGAATTTTGGAACATCAGCCCAAGAATCGGCTATCTGTGGTATCCTTTCAGAAAGGAAAGATTTTATATCATGGCGGAAGCTGTTTTTGCTATTCCGTTTGTTTCAGATGAAGGAGTTCAATTAGGAAACTCAACAATTAAATCTAATCCTATTGTACCTATTCCAAGCATAGGGTTGGGCTATCGATTTTAATCTAAGATTCTCAAAAGAGCTTTTTTTAGCATAACCTAATAAGCCTCTAATGTCTAAACCATCGGATATATTTTTTCGCTTATCCAAATGTGAAAATGTGAATCTACTACTCCTTATGTAGAGGATTCTTGAATATCAAGAACACCTTTCTAACGCTTCTTAAATTAAAAATCTGATACAAGCCTTTTTTCTTGAATTAATTCAAGATTACAGGATTTCACTGTCAGTAGCTTTGGTCTTATTCTTACATAAATCAAAAGTTATGGCAAACTCAGATCTTAAAACCAAAGAATCGCAATCACCGTACGCGCCATTCCTCAGAGCAGATATGGCAGAAGTACCTGCGGATATAGCGACACTCTTAAGCAATCCACTTCCGTGGGACTCTTTACCGGATGTAGATCAATTAACTCAGTTAGAACAGGACGGAGACCTGTCCGTTGAGTCAGGATTTTCGGTGGCTGATGACGGTAGTATAAAAGTAGCACTTAAAACCTTCATGCCTGGTACCACTCCTACGATGTGGGATTGGTGGTTTGGCTGGCATGGGTCAGAGGATGCACGGTACAAATTATGGCATCCGAAAGCGCACATCAGTGCTGAATGGGAAGACGGCAAAAAGGATCATTGTTATATCGGTAGAAATTCCATCATCAAGGAGTACATCGGTAAAGAAATTTTAGATGCTTCCATTCAGTTCAAATCTCCCCTAGAATTTGGGTTTTCTTTTGATGCTATCAACCAAACTGAGCAAGCCGTTTATATCTGCGCTAAAATCGGTCATCCCAAATTTCCGGTTGATTATGGTTATCTGGTACATCAAGTAAGGAATACGCCCAATGGAACAGAAATGCGCTCCAGGTTCTGGATTGGCGGTAACTATGTGGCTGCTCGAGAAGAAAACTTAGTCAATAAAGCTGCGGTAGCCGTACTGAAAAAGTTTAAATCCTTACCTAAGAACTTTGGTCACGACTTAATGCTTCACTGTGCTGAAGAAATGAACCATCTCGCTTCTATCCTACCAGAACTTTATGAGGAATATGCTAAAGACGAAAAGCTAGCGATCAGCGGAACAACCATCCATAAAGGAGATGCAAATTTTGAAGAAGCAGTCATGGATACACTGTTTAACAAAACTCCTGTATCACCAAGACCGGCTACAATCTATGAACCCAAAACCATAGAGGATATCATCAATGTAGTGAAATATGCCAAAAGAGTCGGTCGAAGAATCACCATTACTTCCGGCGGACATAGTTTTAGCGCTAATTTTCTTAGAGATGACTGCCTGTTAATTGATATGAAACATTTCAATCGATATAGTATGAATGCGGAAGAAAAAACGGCAGAAGCTGAACCTGCCGTGGGGGGTAGTACATTAATGAAAGCACTTTACAAGAAAAATCTATTCTTCCCAGCCGGACACTGTCAGGGAGTGTGTTTAGGTGGCTACTTATTGCAAGGCGGATACGGCTGGAATGGCAGAAAATTAGGTATAGCCTGCGAGAGTATTCTGGGTTTAGACATCATTACTGCTGATGGTGAGTTGGTTTATGCCGATGCAAATAATAACGCTGATCTGTTTTGGGCAGCCAGGGGATCTGGTGCAGGATTCTTTGGGATAGTAGTGAAATTCTACTTAAAGATATACGACTTACCCAAATACCGAGCCGTCATCACCCATGATTTTAAGATGAAACACTTAGAGGATGTGTATCGCTGGGCTTATGATGTGGGACCTGAAATTCCCAAAGCAGTAGAGTTTCAAATGGCCATGAATCGAAACATGATGGGCATACTCGGACCTGGTATTGAGGCAGTAGCGCCTATTTTTGCCGATACCAAGGATGAGTTTGAAGAGGCCAAACTTTTCATGAAAAATAGTCCTATTGCTCACAAGGCAATCATCAGAACTCCAGTAATAAATTGGAGTATTGACATGCTTTACAGTGCAGTGATGTCTCACTATCCTGAAGACTATTGCTGGGGGGTTGATAATATGTGGACCCATGCGTCTATTGATGAACTATTACCCTACATAAAGCAAATCGCCGAAACCTTACCCCCTGCGCCCTCTCATTTCTTATGGTTAAACTGGCATCCAGGAAATCTAAGTACCGATATGGCTTACAGCAATGAAGACAATATCTACTTATCTATGTATAGCTGTTGGAAGAATCCTGGCGACACATCTCTATACGGAGATTGGGCTAGTGATCGTATGAGGGAAATGGAGCATCTGGCAACAGGAATTCAATTGGCAGATGAAGGGTTGCACAAGCGCACATTTACCTTTATGGATAAAGACAAGTTAACTAAAGTTCAAGAGATACGTGCCAAGCATGACCCCACTGGAATATTTCATGCATGGCATAGCAAACCTGCATAAGCCTAGTTACAGTAAGAGCTAAAACGTCAATAGCTCCGCATAGGGGCTACTGCGTTTATCTGGACCTTTAATGGTCAGCAGAAAAAGGAGCAATTGACTACCTGGGTGCAATCCCAAACAAATTGAAAGTAGCCTTTCCAATACCAGCAGAAAAATTTAAAAAAGAATTTGGTTTACTTAAATTTATACAGCGAGGCTATCGATAATTAAATGAACCTTCATTCTTATTTAAAACACAAAGGACTCTTTACTGAGGAAGAATGTAACGTCATTGATAGTGCTTTCAAAAGTGAAATTATTCCTAAAGGTGACGTTATTCAAGAAGCAAATAGGTATTCTAAAAGAGTGTTGTTTATCGAGTCAGGGCTACTCAGAACATTCTTTATTAGAGAAGGAAAGGACATTACGCATTTCTTTTTTGATGAAAATTATTTTATAGCACCTGTAAATAGCATTTTATATAATAAGTCCGAACGCTATGAATGGGAATCAATTGAAGAATGTAAAGTAAAGGTGATCCAGTACGAGGATTTTCTGATTCTTGAAGAGCGATTCCCAAAACTCAGTCGCCTAATTTTGGATTTTGCTTTTCACATGCTGGATCTATTTTCTCAAAAGCTTAACCTACTACAATTCCAAACAGCGTATGACAAATACAATCTCTTCCTGGAAATGTATCCCACTCTTCATAACCGGGTGTCTCTCGGGAGTATCGCGTCTTTTCTGGGTATAACCCAGCAGACCCTTAGTGTGATTAGAGCCCAGAAATAATAAAGCCCGCGCATTTTTTAAGATAGATGAAATTTTTTCTCATCTCTATCAAAGACCTTTGCGGTAAAGAGACTTTTACTAGCAAGGGCTAGGTATCGCAGCAAGTCGGATGATTTCGTCTACACAAAATTATTTTATTAAATCTTTCTAATCGGGCCACTGGACCTCCCAATCACCGAGACATTATGACTGATACTAAGATTAACAATCCTAAAGAAATACTGAAGCTTATTAAAATGCTCTCCCCGCAGAGCCTACCAAGGCTGGAGTACCTCTCGCGCGAGGATCTGAGTCTAACGAATGTCCGTGAAGGTGGTGTCCGGGAAGATGCCCCCCTCACTGCCGACATGCGTTACCCGCGTCCGGCTACGTACCCGTTGGGTGCCGAGAACGCGCACGGCGAAGTCGAGATGCTTAGCGACGTGGAAGCAACCCACTGGTACGCCGAAGCGGACGGCATCACCTGGCATTTCGTAACCACCGGTAACCCGAATAACGAGCCGTTTGTCCTCGTGCACGGCTTCCCTGAGAGCTGGTACACCTTCCACAACCAGATGCGGGACCTATCCGATCAGTTCTACTGTATCGCCGTCGATACGCTCGGGAATGGCCAAAGCGACAAACGACTGGATCTGGACTATCGTTACTCAGCGATCGCTGCTGCGCTAGCGAAGCTGCTGGATACCATCGGAGTTGACCACTTTAACCTGGGCGGACACGACCGGGGGTCGGTGATCTCAGACCATCTTCTGAATGTTGAGGGCATGGAGCAGCGCGTTCTGCGCTACATCCGGATGCAGCAGTCAGCTAACGAGCCGCACGGCGACCCCAAGCCACCGCATAAGCTGTTCTCAGCATCGTGGTTTCCTATGCTGATGAAATGGACTGGCTTCCCCCGATTGGCATACGCCGCCAGTATGTACCGGGTGAAAGACATCGCGTCGGAAGTCTTAGCTCGACTGGATCACGAGGTCAAGTACAAAGGAATCGCCGAAGCCTCCCCCCGACAATTTGATAACACCAGCTTGGAGCAAGAGCTGGAAGATCGCCACAATTTCCTGTTTGCGAAGATGACCATGCCGGTTCTGTTCCTCCAGGGGAACCGCGACCCGGGTCAGCACCCCGAAGAGTATGAAAACACGCCGGACTTCGTGGCCAACGGGCGGGTTCAGTTCATCGACGGCAACCACTTCTTCCAGTTGGGTGCCCCAGAGGCCACAACAGCAGCGATACGAGCGTTCCTGTCCGAATCACTGCCGTGACTACGAGCCCTCTGTATTGTAGTCCATCACGCTGAACATTGAATTACTAATATGCTCTCCGCAAACGATAAATCTTGCGGAGAGTATGCCCGTATTCAGTTGCCATAACCAAGGAAGTATATAATGAAAATCTTCAAAATTATTGTCTTGGCGCTATCGGGTCTGGCGTTGTTCTACGCCAGTTCCATGAGATTATTTAATCCGACCGAAGCCGTTTTTTTACAACCCTATTTAGAGAATCCTGAAAATAGTCGGGAAATTGCTATCGACTTGGTAAACGAAATAAGAGGGGTAGGTGCGGTGATGTTTTTGGGGGGAATAATTGCCTTGTTGGGCATAGCAAGGCCGGACTTCAGGCTAACGTCATTTGTTGTGGTAACTGTTATTTTCGTTGGCGTTATCTCAGGACGGTCACTGAGCTTGTTCATCGATGGGCTACCCAATGAAAACCTGGTTCGAGCGGCTATTGCTGAAGGTGTTTTGGCTACCCTCAATATTTTTTGTTTAGTTAATGTCCTGATTCAGGGTCATAAGTCTTGAGTTAAAAAGATGTATCGAGCCTAAACCGCGATCTTAAATAAGTGGACAAAACTAAACAGATATTACTGAATTTTGAAAATAGATTTTATACCCTGTGCCAAACTCGGTTAGTATTTTCTTGACTGCTTTGGTAAGCCTCCTCCAGCTTTTATCATGTTCGGGCTTGAGCCGTTTATAGTTGATTCTCCCCTACATGGTTTCTATCGTGTTCAAATCGGGGCTGTATTTGGTAGGAACAAAATATACAACCTGAGCTTACTATTGCTCGGTTCGCTGATAGATCGCCTGACATCGGTGAATAGGCGTCACCTCAGCGCGGCATAGAAAGCTCGCTACACTAGATACTGAATGTACAATTTGAGGAGGATGCTTCCCGACGACGCAAAGGAAACTCGGTGGAGGCCACGCGGCTGAAAACTTCCCGCTTATCAGCAAGATAGCTCTCGGGATGATCAGACAAGAGACTTCTCTCAAAGTGGGTACCAATATCAAGCGGCCTAAAGATGCTTGGGATATCAGCTACCGAAACAAAATCCTCCAAATCTAAACGTGATCGCTCTGGGGTAAGGCGTTACTTCCTCGATGGTAGTAGCGTGCTCAGAGTGATGTATAGTAGCAGGGGAGAGAATGCTACCTTATAACGGGCAAGTGTTCCAAAATTAGGGGTGGATAAGGTCAGTAAAGTACCTAATAATACCGAAAATAAGATAGCAGCCATCAGCCAAAGCCGTTGGTCAATTTTCAGGTTTTTTATCGACTCTACTTTCCTTACTGCCAGTATACTTATCAGTAGAAATAATCCATTTTCTATTCCAGCAATCTGTGCCAGCATCTTATTTATCTCAAAAGGTAGTGGGCGGTACCACGCTGAAAAAAGGGCTAAAGGAGTATTAAGTAAAAAGCTGGTGAACGTAGGTTTCAACTGCCAGAAATGGATAATCGCATCTGGTCGCCACTTCTGAACAAATACATCGTGGTTTTGCACAATTACCACTAGCACTCGTTTAGCATTTAGATTGGGGTGCATAAATGTTGCTAGGGCAATTAGGAAAATAAACAGTAGCACTACTCTAATCAGTACATTGGGTCGTTTAAATGGCAGATACTTGGCAAGAATGATAGCTATTAGCAAGGGAGCGAGAACAGCAGCATAGTAGTATTTGAGTAGCCACAACATTACGATAGTGATAAGTCCGGGCAAAATGAATAGAACCGACTGTCTCGAGACTTTATCGAAGTAAACCCGTAGCGTCATCGCTATTAGAATGCTGATGAATCCTACTGCCAGGGTTTCTTTCAGAATACCTGAGCTCCAAAAGACGAAGGAAGGAAAAGCTAACCAGGCAATATTTGCTGCCAATTGAGTAGTAGGAAAAAATATATGGAGTGTACGCACCAGGAACCAAACTCCGGCAAACGATAGTAGCGACAGATAGGTAGAAACTAGCCAATAATTATCATTAGTTAGTAAACATCCTATACTAATAATACGGCTCATGAGCAATGCACGGGGTTGACGAAGGTAGATGAGCGTTTCTGGTAACTTGCTGGTATTGAACCAACTACTGAGGTAGTCTGAGAAGTGGGCACGGGCAAACTGAGCGAGGGTGACCCCATCGGAAAAATAATTCCAGGTGTCGCCCCCGGCGTAGTAGTGATGGTATAAAATTCCAACTAGCCAGCCGCCGATAATTTTGACAATGACCCCCAATATTAACCAGTACCTCAGTTGGGAACTGCGGTACGGGCGGTACCATAGAATAATGATACCGATGATAATCAGGCTATGAATGATAATAATCCACAAGGGGCGGGTTGCTCCGGCGTTAAGAAGATGAAGAAACGAACAACGGTTCTCTTTTCAAAACGGTTACCCCGATACCGCAGGTAAGACACTGTTTTTTAGTACAATACGCTTGGTTCAACTCTAGCATCCCCTGCGTATCCAAGGCTGATTCATTGAGGAAGCCCAAGGCTACGTATTTTCGGGTTATTGTATTGTTCTCCGCTTTTAGTTCGCAAAGGCACTGCCAAGCGTGTTGCTGATACCTATCGTCGCGGTAAAAGATACCGTAAGCAGTTAATAGTGGAGTTACTGTGTTGATAATGAGAGTATTAATGCTAGTAGATCCAATGGGTTTTGCATTCGGGTTATTTAGGCGAAACTGCTGCTGATAAAAGTCCGTCGGATGAATTTGCGAGAGCCAACCTAAATCGGCTTTCCATTCGTAGAGAAAACCTGCAAGTTGTTGAATCCTGACGTGCGGAAAATTGGTGGGGCGAGTACGGCTGTATTTCCAAACCGATGGGTTAAGCTGATTATTGCTCAGTTCAAGGGGAATGATGATCGGGGAATTAGGACGGGCGTACTGGGTCAATCCCGCCTGGTGCAGTAGAATATCAGTTAAGCCTTGGGGACGGTCTGCCCATTTTCTGACCCAGCGCATTGGGAGTGCTTGGGCTAGTCGCTGCATGCCTTCCTGGTTTATTTTAAACCCAAATCCCTTCAGCAGCCATTGATAAACAGTTTCTGCCCAATCACCTTGTTTGCGATCAAGTAAATCCAGCACTTCTTGGGCTTTGCGCTCCAGCCGCTGAATGGCTACCCGTTCAATCTGGGCAATTTTGGTAATTTCAGCCACCTGATGAACCTGATGTTCGCAGGGAATGAAAGATTGCTTCCGATCTAACAGCGATTGGATGGAGGATAAACGGGCAGGATTTACCCGGGATTTTAGCTCGAGAACGGGTACAGTGGTTCCATCCGAACGGCGGGCAGCCCAATCATTTTCCCAGACTATGTGCAAGATGACGCGCTCGTAGGCCGGGTCTTGCTGATGGCCGTGCCGTTGCCAATCCGATGCCCGAACGTGGATTTCTACTGAACCTGACCACTCCAGCTCCCCAATCTGTATCCTCGCCATGGCAAAGTCAGGGCCAGCGTTAGAGTTAAGCCTTCCGACTGATAGTACAGTGATGGGCTTACCCTCTGTTGTCTGTAAATTATTACGCCGGAATGCTTGCTGCTGCCACAGATAGTGAAGTACTGCTTCTTTCACTTTTTTTGCCCGAATACTAAGCAGAAAGGGGCAACCATCACAGTCAATCTTCGGTGAAAAGCTACAAGGGAAAGAAGGGGTTCATTATTTCAGTTTTACCACTTATTGGCATTATCCAGATACAGTCGTACTAGTTCTACGGTGTTACCTACCTGGCATTTCTGAAGCATATTAGCCCGGTGGTTGGAAACAGTACGCTCACTCAAAAATAAACGTTCGGCAATTTGTTTAGAATTGAGACCTTCCACTAGCAAAGCCAACACCTCTTTCTCTCGTTTAGAAAGCACGTTGATAGGGTTTTGGGTGTCGTTTTCCTGGTTTTTTTTCTCCTTAAACCCTTTCACGATCACCTGGGTGATAGATTGGCTGTAGTACTCATCGCCGTCGGCAATAGTTTGAATCGCCTCTACTACTTCTTCCCGGTCAGCGTATTTAGTGATGTATCCGCTTACTCCACTGTTGAGTGCCTGGAATATATAGTTAGGAGTATCATGCATAGAAAGGATCAGAACCTTGGTAGACAATTGCCTTTCTTCTATCTCTTTAATAATATCAAAGATCGATATGCCTGGCATAGAAATATCAGCCACTAGTACATCAGGTTTGTGCTCAACAACTAATTGCAATGCCTCTTCCCCATTCGCTACGGCACCCAATAAATCTATAAAGCTATATTCTTTTAATATACTTGCCGTTCCTTCCGTCAGTATAGCGTGATCGTCCGCCAAGACTACGGTTATCTTCTTCATAAATAGGTAGTAGTTTATAGTTTAACTCAAAAACTTAAACACAAAATAACCTCCTAAAGTGCGGGGAAATGTACTAGATTTGCTGCACAATCGGAAGTGTACAGATACTATTTGGAACGAATGACGAAGGAAATTTTTCCAGTAGAGGTGGCGGCTGAGCGAGCGTTATCGCCTGTGCGACTGAACGTTAGCTCTTCTACGGCCTCGCGGTATACGCGCTCTACGGTAGGGCTTACCGTTTTTTCCAGCGTCCGAATACTGATGATCTCACCCCGTTCATCAATCATAATCTGAAAAACAATGCGTCCGCTTTCGTCAGAATTGTCTTTAGGGCGGGGAATATAATCCCAGTTCCACCCCGACATTTGCAATGATGCCCCGTCTTTGGGTCCCTGGGCACCGTATAATGCCCGGTCGTCAACTTTGCCATCTTCTTTTCCTTGGTTGCCCTCTGGTTGTTCCGAAGTGCCCTGATTGGTGTTTTGAGAAGGATATAGGCTACCTGGAACAGGTTCTGGCTTAGGTTCTTCGGGCTCTTCAACCACCTCTTCGGTGGTTTCGGGTACTTCTTCTACTACATCGGGGCTTTCTTCAACCGGAGCTACTTGCTCGGTCTGCTCAATAGTTTCCTGAACCTCCTGAGGAGGGGTTTCTTCTACGGCCTCTACTACTTCTTCTACTTCCTCGGTAGTCTCTTCGACGGGTTCCTCTTCCACTACCGGAGTTGGTTCAGGCTGAGGCGATTCGCCTGCTCCGGTATTATCCAACCCAAAGTCTAATTCAATTCCGTATTCGGGCAGGGGAGGGTCGGGAGCCTGCCAAGCTAATAGGAAAAAAAATAGCAAAAATAAAGCAGCATTCACTCCGAATGAGACAATAGCGGCAACGTTACGGTCTTTTTTTTCTTCGGGAGACATATTCTACCTATTTTCTATCACAACAGAAAAATGATGTCTAAGATTCGAGTGGATTGAAACTTTAGGCTTGACCTTTACTTATCGCTGGGACTCCGGTCGTCGGGACTCCGGTCGGGTGGCGATAGACACTTTAGCCTCCAGCAGGGTAGCAATCCCAGCGACTTTTACTAAGTGCTCTACCGGAACAGATTTATCCACATTGAGTACCACTACACCTTCCTGCTCAGAAAGAGCCGAACGTAAGGCACTTTCTAGATTTTCTTCAGATACGAGTTGATCGTTAACGTAGTACTGCAAGTCAGGGGTTATAGTCACATTAACCCGCTGCAACACAATAGTAGAAGTTTTGCTGGAGGGCAAGTTTACGGGTAAACCCGAGGGAGTAACAAACGATGATGTCAGCATAAAGAAGATCAACAGCAAGAAAATAATGTCGGCGATAGACGAAAAATTGAAACTAGTTTCTATCTTATTTCGGGCTTTTAGATCCATAATCTAGTTGATAATTGACAAGGGATAATTGAAAATGGAAAGCTGGCAAGCAAAATATTGATTATCAGAATTTTATGTGTGTTTTTTTGATTGTTTGGTGGTTGTCTAAGTATTTTCACCTTTCACCTTTCACCTTTTCTAGGTTGGTTCTTGCAGCAGATCGATAAAATCTATGGAAATATATTCCATTTGATGTACTACTTTATTTACCCGGGATACTAAATAGTTGTAGCCCAGATAGGCTAGAATACCTACCGCCAGTCCGGTAGCAGTCGTAATCATGGCTTCGTAAATTCCGGTAGAAAGAAGTTGCGGGCTTACGTTGCCTTCTTCTTGGGCAATGGCGATAAATGCCTGTATCATTCCGGTAACAGTTCCTAAAAAACCGATCATGGGGGCGGCACCTGAAATGGTAGCCAGTAGTGTTAAGTTTTTCTCCAGACGGTACAATTCCAGTTTTCCTACATTCTCGATGGCGGCTTCAATAGATTTGAGAGGGCTGCCAATGCGGGAAATTCCCTTCTCAATCATCCGGGAGATGGGTGAATCGGTTTGAGAACAGATAACTCGGGCAGAACTGATTTCTCCCCGGGATACCAAACCCCGAATTTTTTCCATGAATTGTTGGGGAACCTTGGAAGCCCGCTGAATGGTGCGAATGCGCTCTACAAAAATATATATAGAAACGGCAAATAAGATGATGAGAGGAATCATTACCCACCCGCCTTTTAGCAACAAGTCAAGTACAGAGACTGACTCAGCAGCAGAGTCGAGGGCAGTGGTATCAATAGGTGTTTCGGTTGTGATTTGCAGTAAGGTCATGTCAGTATTTTAGTGCCCAAACCGTATCCCCGTACTCAATCCGGAAAGCATCAATATTACCAGAAGCTTCAGGGAAGGAGTCAAAATCAGCAATAGCTACCCGGTGAATGAGCGGGGCACGTTGGGTGGGATCTAATATCTTAGAGCCAATGCCCTGCGCCTCTAGCTTCTGAGCGTAGTCCATTGCCAAATCATAATCGACAAAGCTAGCAACCACGATAAATGTACGTCCCGTGGGAGCAGTGATCCGCTCAATGCCTTGGTATTGAGTTAATGCTGGTTCTTCGTACACTGGCTCTTCTTCTATAATAGGCTCCTCCTCTTCATAAATGGGCTCTTCTACAATAGGTTCTGGCTCGGGCGTAGTTTCCACCACAGCCTGAGTCACCGGCTCATCGTCGCCAAACCAAGAAGCGACTTGGTTAACCCCATCGAATACAAAAAGATAGACAGCCAGGCCTATCAAGACTACTAACCCAATAATAGCAGTAACAATCCAGCCTCGGCTAGATTCTTCTTCCTCTTCTTCCACGTAGTAGCGAGGCTCTTCAAATTGAGGCGGCTCTTCCTCTTCCCGGTCAATCGGGTGAAAATCACCTTCTGGTAAGCCAAAATCGTCAGTGTCTTCTAAGTGGTATCCAGTATCTTCTTTATTTTCCATAATGGACTTGTTTACATGATATCGGGCAAAACAATAGTTATCAGCGATTTATGCGTGTATAATGCGAAGTAACAGATACTATAATAATTCCCCTAAGAATAATAACTATAAAAGTACGCACGTACTAAATAGCCTGTAAATCAACATTTTAAAAACTGTAGGTGACCCCACCCAAAACCATAAGTCCGCGGGATGGGTAGTTCATAAAACGCTCATAGTTTTGTGCAAATATATTTCTTACTTCGACAAATGCGGAGAAACGGCTAGAAAATAAATAATCGGCCTGAAAATGCAGATCAGTAATTGGATCTAGCTGACGGATAGTGCCACTAGCGAGGTTAATTCCCTGAATACCCGACATAAACTGTAGTTCGGCGTTCAGCAAAATCTTTTCAAACAAGTTCAGGCGGTTAAGCCAGCTTAGGGTAAAATTGGGGCGATGCCAAGGTTCTTCTACATTTTCTACGTTGTACGTATAAAAATCGCCCCGTAAGCTGGAACGAAAGCGTTCGGTGCTATTGAGGGAAAGCTCCCCAAACAGGTTAAGCTGAAACACATTATCTGAGTCGTACAGAATAGTGAAGCGGGTAGAGTCACGGGCACTGTTGGCGAAAAAATACAAGTTTTTATAATTACTGGCCGAGAAGCCTAAATGAAAGCCAAACAGGCTGTTGATTCTGCCCTTGGCGCCACCCCGAAAGCTAAAGTTGCGGTTAGTGTGCAACAGAGGCACATCAGCTTCCAGATAAGGATTCTCTCGGGTGAAGGAGTAAAGGGAAGTAGCTTCAATGTCCCCGTCAATGCCCGCGTACACCTGAAATGCATCGTCGAGGTGCAGAGTGGCTAAGGCGTAGGGGTAGACGTGCAACTGGTCGGCATTGCTGGCAGTATCGTTTTCGTGGGCAATCGTAAACCCTCCCGTAATCGTAAGTCCTTCGCCGGGGCCGTCGGAAGAACGGTAGGTCAGATAGGGGCGTGCCCGGAATAAACTACGCCCCAGGCTACTTTCGGTCATGGTTTCGGGGCTTTGGTCGCTGCGTCGCATCAGGTACAGGTCACTGGCTAACCCGAGCGTGATATGTGGTAAAACTGTGTAATAAGCTTTGAGATGAAGATTTACCTGATTCTCAGCCGCTTGATAAGCATCATTTAGGTGGGTAAATTGGGCTTCAACATCGTAGTCGAGAGGCGCATCAGCATCGGCTTGGGCTATTCCCGCTGAGACTGCAATGCTATTGAATATTTGCCTGATTGAATCTCGCTCTGGTTCAGGTTCTGTGGATGGGCTATACCCGTAGAAATGATAGCGTTCCCGCTGGTAAGATGTCTTCGCCCGGAAAGTGTGCCCCTGGGTAAAGTACTTACTACTCACCCCCAGTCGGGAATCACTGTTGCCCGAATTAGCTCCGTCTACTGGCCCAAAACGGGACGACTCATGTTGTAGATGAAGACCGTAGCTGTACTCGTCATTGCGGGTGTTATTAGCAAATAGCTCAGCGTAGGGGGTAAGAAAATTACCAAAACCTAGTTTAGTGTAGTTACCGTACAGCGGGTCTAGTGGCGGGGGAACAATCTTCAGCGGGCGCATCTGGGGATTAAGTGATGGAAGGCGGGGGGCAACCTCCTGAAACTGATACGTGATAGATGTAGTAGGCCGGGAGATAGGTAAGGGTGGAATTGGCTCAAAGCGACGACTGGCGGTGGGCAAGCTAATTTCCCGTTCTTTCTCAATCACTACCTCAGCATCATCAATTTCGCCCTCGGGGCGTTCCCAGTTAGGATCGGTTTCTTGGGCAGTAGCGGATAGGCTCAAGTATAAAAAAAGTGTAGCTAAAAAAACTTTCATAAGCCAAAAATAGCACTATGGGTTGCTAACGGTGCAACTGTGGAAAACGTATAAACCCGAACCTAGTAAAAATCAAAAAAGGATACAAACGCGTGGCAATGCGTTCTAAACTAAATAACGTGCTAGTAGGCTTGAGCGAACGCTAAAATAAATCATCTTCCCGCTCTAGCATCAGGATGGATGCCTGAGGAACGATCATGTATTTTTCCCCTTCGTACATGACTTCAAAAGCACCTTTCTGTAGGAAGATTGCTAGGTCGCCCTCCTTTGCTTGCAAGGGAATGTACTTAATTTGTTCGTCCAGCTCCTTCCAGGGTTCGTCATCATCAGCCGGGATAGGAATGGGGTAACCTGGCCCAGTTTTCATTACGTAGCCCGACTGTACTTTTTCCTGCTCCTGCACCCCCGGCGGGAGAAACAGTCCGCTTTTGGTTTTATCCGAGGCTTTCTTCATTTTGATAAGAATGCGATCGCCTACAATGATTAATTTCTTGAGTTTATTATCTTCCGTCAATTCCATAATTACCTTTTTTCTTTTTGGGCATTATATTACTGTGCCCGCTATTTCGCTGCCATACTGACAAAAAACTGGGATTTATTGGATAAAGTTTAGTGCTGGTGAGAAGCTTTAGCTAATTCCACTACCATTACCCACTGAATCATCAGGCTGGATGAACTGTAGCGACCCATCGGCATCTTCCGCCATTAGAATCATTCCCTGCGACTCAATACCCATCATTTTACGGGGGGCAAGGTTCACTAACACACAAACCTGTTTGCCAATAATATCTTCGGGTTCGTAATGCTGGGCAATACCACTGAGCACCGTGCGCTGATCGAGCCCGGTATCGAGAGTAAGCTTGAGCAGTTTTTTGGATTTCTTTACCTTTTCGGCAGTCAAAATGGTCGCGACGCGCATATCCAGTTTTACAAAGTCATCGTAAGTAATTTCTTCTTTCATTGGGGGTAAGTTAGTATTGGGTTCTTCTTCGGCTACTGCATCATCTTGGTGAAGTTTAGTTACTTGTTGCTCCACCCAATTATCTTCAATCTTCTGAAAGAGTAATGTTGGTTTTTCTAGCGTGTGCCCGGCGGTAAGTAGATTATCACGTCCGGCATCAGTCCAGTTGGCTGCGCTAAGGTTCAGCATTTTCTGCAATCTCTCAGCAGTAAAAGGAAGAAATGGACGACAGACCACCGATAAGCCAGCAGTAATCTGTAAACTCACATTCAGAATGGTTTCTACCCTTTCCCGATCCTGTTTAATCGCTTTCCAGGGTTCAGTATCAGCTAGATACTTATTTCCGGCACGCGCCAAATCCATCATATGGGCCAGAGCTTCCCGAAAGCTAAAGTTTTCAATAGCGGTAGCTACATTATTCGGGATATCTCGTAGCTTTTGCAAAGCTTCTTCGTCTACTGGTTGTAGATCGTGCCGTGCAGGAACTAGGCCATCAAAATATTTCTGGGTTAGCACCAGGGTACGATTCACAAAATTGCCGAAGATGGCCACCAGCTCGTTATTATTTTTCGCCTGATAATCCTTCCAGGTAAACTCACTATCTTTTGCTTCGGGCATAATGGTTCCCAGAGCGTAGCGCATCTCATCCTTCTTATCCGGGAACTCATCTAAATATTCGTGCAGCCAGACTGCCCAGTTGCGACTGGTGGATAGCTTGCGTCCTTCCAGATTTAGAAATTCGTTAGCTGGTACGTTTTCGGGTAAAATATAGTCGCCATGCGTATGCAGTATCGTCGGAAAAATAATGCAGTGAAACACAATATTATCCTTCCCGATGAAGTGAATCAGTCGAGCGTTATCGGCTTCATCCGACTGCTGTTTCCAGTAGAGTTCCCAGTTTTTTCCTTTATCTTGTGCCCACTGTTTGGTGGCTGAGATGTAGCCAATGGGCGCGTCTAGCCAAACGTACAGCTTTTTTCCTTCGGCATTGGGCAAAGGAACATCCACGCCCCAGTCCAAATCGCGGGTCATGGCGCGGGGTTGCAATCCGGCTTTCAGCCAGGAACTACACTGCCCGTATACATTAGATTTCCAGATGCCTTTTTTACCGTGACTATGCCGTCCGCCTAATAGCCATTCTTCCAGCCAGGGCTGATATTTGTCAAGTGGTAGGTACCAATGTTTGGTGGGCTTTAGTACCGGGGTTTTGCCACTAAGGGTGGATTTCGGATTGATTAAGTCAGTGGGGCTGAGGGATGAGCCGCAGTTTTCGCATTGGTCGCCGTAGGCTTCTGGATGGTTACAGACCGGACAGGTGCCAGTAATGTAGCGGTCAGCCAGAAACTGCTGAAATTCTTCGTCATAGTACTGTTCCGATTCCTTTTCGGTAAACTCTCCCTTTTCATACAGAGTAGTGAAAAACTCCTGAGAGGTTTGGTGATGAATCGGTTCTGAGGTACGGTGGTATATATCGAAGGAAATCCCGAAACGCGCGAATGTTCTTTTATTAAGCTCGTGGTACTTATCAATAATTTCACGAGGTGAAATACCCTCTAATTTTGCCCGGAGCATAATGGCCACACCGTGTTCGTCGCTTCCGCCTATGAAGATAACATCACGGTTTTGTTGGCGTTGGTAGCGCACGTAAATATCAGCGGGCAAGTACGCCCCAGCAATATGCCCAATGTGCAATGGACCATTGGCGTAAGGTAGGGCTGCGGTAACGGTTATTCTCGAGTTCTTAGTATCAGCCATGTGGTTGTAGATTACAAATCGCAAATTACAAATTGACTAATCACTATCTAGTGACAACAGCCACAATTTGTAATTTTTTAATCGCACGGCGAGGCCGTCTGTAATTTGTAATTAGTACTAAAAAGCCGTTCGGAAGCTGTAAAATAGCCCGTTGGTACCATCTATTTTAAAGGAATACTCTACGCGGAATACAGAGTCGTAAAAGGTAACGAAGTCAATGCCCATTCCGTAGCCCATCAGGTAGCGGTTGGATAGGCGGTTACTTTGTTCATACGGAATAGTGTTACTCACGTAGCCCTGATCGACGTAGCCTTTCAGGTAAACATCCAGCGGAATTACATTGAATTGGTCAATAGGAATTAGGCGAGAGAAATCAAACTCCTGAGAGAAAATCCGTTTCCTGATCGTATTTTGCTGCAAAATAAACGATTGTCCTTCAATAACATCCCGTTCGTAACCCCGTAGCCATAAACCTCTGTAGCCTAATCCTCGAAAGTTAGCGTAGGGCTGAAAGCGAGGGGTACTGATGTAGCCGTTGGCTGAGGTGGCAAAGAAAAACCCCTTGCCTAAGTCAAAAAAGTGACTGTACGACCCCGAAACCCGAAAAATATCTACGTGGTCAAATACTCCCAATCCCAATTTACTGACTGAAGCCCGCCATCGGTACCCCTTTAGCGGATAGCCGATAAAATCCCGGCGGTCGCCAGTGGCCGTATAATTTAGCATAAAGTATTGCTGCTGATTGCTACCGTGGGTAAAGTAAGTAGGATTTAAGCCCAGGACGGTATCGGCTACCAATGCGTCGGAGTAAGATAATGTAATCCCGTGAGTATTGTAGTAATTGGGGCGATAATTCCAACCAACTAAGGCAGTCACTTCTCGCAAAGCGGGATTGAGAGGGGTATCCAGTACATCGTTGCTAAATCGGAAGTTATGATCGCGGGTTATGTAATTGGTATTCCGGTTTTCGGAATAGCCAAACCCAAGCTCAATGCCATTTTTTTGAGCAGCATCTACGTAAGGAATAGAATATGTTAAAGAAAACCGTCGGGTAAAACCAAACTGAGCTATAGCAGCTAAGCGTTCATTACGCCCTCGGAAGTTAAATTGGGTAAATTTTATGCCGTAGGTGAGTAAATTCCATTCTGGATTGTCTAAAAATACATTAAGGTTTCGGATCGCTTTGGGCAAGGTCAGATAAGGAGTGGGTACTGTATACCACCGTTCAGCCACCCGGATAATAACATCGGCCTGACCGGGCTCAATCTCTACTATGTGCAAGTTGACATCCAGAAATAACCGGGTATTCATTAGTTTCTGCCGATCTTGCTCCAGTAATTCGTTCAACTCGTAAGAAGCAAATGTCAACCCTTCCGCTATGCTTAGTTCCCGCTCGATGATTCTCTGCTTGGTAATACGGTTGCCCAGTACAAAAATTCGGTCAATTGTAATAAAATCTGACAAGTACTGGGTGCTATCAGCACGAATGGGGGCACCAATCGGGGAGCTGCTAGGAAAAGTGCCTTGCCCCTGAGCGTAGACCGCAATGATCATTGCGAAGCACAGCCAACTTATATTCTTACCCCAGTTTTGCACGATACTTACATTTGACATTGAGCGAACCCTACTAACTCAAGCGAAATTAACGATAAATATTGCATAGCTGGTTCGATAATACTCAATAATGTAAGCATATGTACTAATCAGGACGGAATTACCAATAAATAGCGGTTAATAACCTGACCTTTAACAAGTTCGTCAAGGGGATTTTTTTGACCGCATATCTACGCAATGCACAAAAATTTATGATGAGATCTAATAGTTTTCTGAAAATACCGTAAATTCACGATTTTAGAAGATATACGCATAACCAATTTACTTTTATGGCACTTGACTATAACCATCCTATTGACATTATTGAAGATATTGACCTTCGTCACTTTGAAGAAAATTACCTCATTCCCCAAAAGCCTGTCATTCTGCGGGGCTTACTGAAGGGTACCAAAGCCTACGATGAGTGGAACTTTGAATACTTTAAGCGTGTAGCAGGCGACCTGACTATTGGGGTTTTTGAAAACCGGGAAGAAGATTTGGATAAGACAATGAAAGTCCCCCACCGCAAGATGAAGTTTGCGGACTATCTGGATTTAATCGCTACTACTCCCACTGACCTGCGGATTCACCTTTGGAACATCTTTAAGGATTGTCCGCAACTGATGGACGACTTTGAGTTCCCGCCCATCAATACTACTTTCTTAAAGGGTTTTCCTTATATGTTCTTCGGAGGACAAGGCTCAGTAGCCCGGATGCACCAAGATATTGATATGTCGAATGTATTCCTGACCCAGTTTGAAGGCAAACGCCGCGTAGTGCTATTCGCCCCTGAGTACTCGAACTTGCTGTATCGCTATCCATTAAACGTACACACTGGAGTAAATGTAGTAAAACCCGATTACGATCGTTTTCCAGGGTTGCAGTACGTGAAAGGGTTTGAGTGTGAAATTAAACACGGTGATACACTGTTTATGCCTGGCGAGTACTGGCACTATATTGAATATACCGAAGGTGGTTTTGGCATGAGCTTACGCTCGTTGAACCCTCACTTATCTAAGCGGGTAAAGGGACTGATGAATATCAGCCTTCGCCAAGCCGTTGACTGGTCAATGCGAAGAGCAATGGGCGACCGTTGGTTTGAAACCAAGCAGCAGATTGCTGACCGTCGGGCTAAAGCTGCTATCCGTAAAATTAGTAGGGAAGAGTCAGAACTGATTCCTCAATAAGCCGATAGCTTTTAAATAAGCAAAGGGAAAGAACATTCCGGTGAGAAAGGTCGTATTTTGAAGTACGGCCTTTCTTGATTAAAATCGACTGACCCAAAAAGAGTAATATCGATCAATATGAAATACCTGATCTTCATTTTTGCTGTTACAACCTTAGTTGCTTGTCGCTCCAATTCATTTGAGAAAAGTCCAGTAGATAACCTAATTCGGGATATGACCGACGTACCGCAGTATTCTATCATTCTGTACGATATGGATCAGGCAGGAAACTTCTATCCCGAATATAAGCATCAGTACCGGATTATAAAGGAAACCAATGATGCCGATAGTATTCCCGAGGAAGAAATCACCGACTGGTATACCGTGAGTGAAGACTTCTTCAACCAGAATTTAGACAATATGGGTATGGAAATCGTATCTAAAAACCAACAGGGGGAAGTTTCCAAAACCGCTGCCCCTCCGGGTTACAGCAACTATGTGGGAAATCCGCAGTACGGACAGTGGCAACAAGGAGCAGGTGGCGAGACCTTCTGGTCGTTTTATGGGAAATATGCCCTTTTGAGTAGTTTATTCAATATGGGAAGCTTTCCAGTGCGTCGTTCTTATTACGATGACTACCGCGGATACCGCAGTAGTGGTCGACCTTACTACGGCCCTACCGTAGATAACCGTCGGGCTTATGGTACTAACAGTCGCTACACCACTACCACGAAACCAAATACTACTTGGCGCACCCGCACATCCAGTCGCGATTTTCGCAGTAGCAGCCAAAGAACTTCCCGGGCTAGTTCCCGCTACAGTGGTAGTAGCACCAGCAGTAGATCCAGTTCCCGCTCCCGCAGTAGCGGTGGCTTTGGAAAATAGACAGCTTCTTACCCAGTATTATCTTCCCTTCGGAATAGTTAACTTGAATAGGCTGCCTTTTTCTAGCGGAATAAACTCAATAGTTCCACCAATAGCTTGGGTGCTTTTCTTAACGAGGTACAGACCTAACCCTGAACCTTGGATTTTACTCCCATGAAAACGTTGGAACATGCCAAATACCCGCCCGTGGTATCGCTCTCCAATACCTAAGCCGTTGTCCGAAACCTGAACGACGATCCGTTGCCCTTCTTCAAAACACTCAATGTTGACATACGATTGGCTTTCCTCAGTATCTTGGTATTTAATAGCATTAGAGAGTAGGGTTTCTACAATAGAAACCAAACAGTTTCTTTTGGTGTAGAGGGGTTGGGTGTAATCGAACTTTTGGTAGACCGTAACTCGGTTGGCATTATCAAGGTAGCTGAACTTAGTCAGAGCATCCTCAATGACTACTGTAAGATCCACATCGGTATTGGGCTCTTCAATTACTTGGGTTTTTCTAATCTTCAGTATGTCATTAGTGAGGTAATAAAGTTTATCAAGCTGCCCTTTTACAATATCAACGGTTTCTTTAGCCCGCTCAATATCCCCTTCATTCAAATCACGATCTGCAAAACCTAGTAATCGTAAGGAAGAAGAGAGCGGACTACGGATATCGTGAGAAAGTTTGGTCATGAATTCTTGTAGTTCGGTGTGAGCCAAAGTCAGTTTTTCATTAGCTAGGCACTCCTGCGTGCGATCTTGAATTTGAGAGATAAAATAAAGCGGTTGGTGATCTTCATCCCTTACTAACGAGACAGTGAGCAGTGCCCAGATAATATGACCATTTTTATGGTAGTAGCGTTTATGCAAACTATAGGTTTCAATCTCTCCTGCTAGCAAGCGAGAAACTAAATCTAGATCAGCCTCTAAGTCATCAGGGTGGGTGATAGTTTGAAAATTAGTTTTAAGTAACTCTCTTTTGGTGTATCCGACTATCTTGCACAAAGCTGGGTTAACTTCTAACCATCTTCCTCCAGGGTCAAGTAGGGCCAATCCAACAGCCGAATGCTCCATTGCGAGACGGAACATTTCATTTTGCTGGACTTTGGCATGGGCTTCGTCTGAGTCTATATACCTGTTAGTACTACGGGTTACATATAAGTTTGAAATAGACATATTTAATTATAAAATTTATATATATTATGCAATATTAAACCTAAGTGTATTTTCTTTAATTTTCCAGTCTTAAATATGATACATAGCAAGCAAGTAAGATTTACTTGACTTATCCAGGTAGATAATCTGATTTCTCGCGGTGAAAAGAAGTTGCTTTACATAGTATAAATAGGTGAGCCTTTTATATGAATAATTGATAATCAGACGCTTAGTATTGATCTAATAATATCAAAAGGAGAGCGATGAGTGACTATGAACAGGTGAGGACCAACTTTAGGTAAGGTAGTTTTTTTATTATTTAGCTAAAAATAATAGGTTTACTTGCAAGAATGATAGACTTGCTCGTAATTATGAGCTACCTTTCCTTCTAATTTTAGTAATATCCTCTTGAATAGATTAGTAAATAGATGTTTTAGTTTTATCGAAAGTATCGCTTTCGCTAGCTTTTCCTACTTTGTCAGCGGCTAGATTTTAAAACGCTTTTAATAGCTTAGTTTTGCTTATATCTTTTCGTTTGATGGTGTTACCCCTCAATCGGAATTAAATGTATTTGTTTCTTCTGATCTTTTACATTTAAGGTTACGGTCTGTATAATTGATACCCTCGCTTAGAGGAAAGGAGGAGATTTGAATAATACCAGTACACTTTTTCATGGCTTAACCAACACGTTGCCATACTTCTGATAACTGAGAATGTAATAATTTTAAATGCTTATATTTATCTCATACAACTTAATTCTTTATGATATACAAAAATATTGTTACGGTTACCCTGTTATTCTTCGGCAGTGCCCTAATTGCTTTGGGGCAGACACCCATCAAAGTACTAATTGTGGATGGTCAGAATAACCACGTTCAGTGGCCTAAGATTACCTACATGCTGAAAGAATACATGGAAGATACAGATATGTTCTCGGTAGATGTAGCCCGTTCAGCCTACACTTGGAAGGGCGAGGAGTATTTAGATGAGTTTACGGTAGAAGGCGTTGGTGAAACTACTGCATCGGAAGAACCTAAATCCGATCCTAATTTTAGTCCTGACTTCTCACAGTACGATGTGGTGCTCTGTAACTTTGGTTGGAAGGCTGCTCCTTGGCCAAAAGCAACGCAGGAGGCATTTGAAAAATATATGGAAGAAGGAGGAGGCTTAGTCGTTTTCCACGCGGCTGATAACTCTTTTCCAGAGTGGAAAGCCTACAACCAAATGATAGGTCTTGGTGGGTGGGGCAATCGCAATGAAAAGGATGGGCCGTTAGTTTATTATAACGATGCTGGAGAATTAATAAGGGATACTAGTCCAGGGAATGCTGGTACCCACGGTCCCCAAAGTGAATATCAGATACAGATCAGAAAATCAGATCACCCTATTACCCAGGGAATGCCTGAGGTGTGGATGCATGCTCAAGACGAACTTTATAGCAGCCTGCGGGGACCTGCCGAAAATATGGAGGTGTTGGCTACGGCTTATGCAGATAAGGAAAACAAAGGAACGGGAAGACACGAACCAACGCTAATGACCTTAACCTATGGAAAAGGTCGCATCTTCCATAATGTGATGGGGCATGCTGACTATTCGGTGGCTTGTGTAGGTTTCCTGACAAGTATGCTGCGAGGCACAGAATGGGCTGCTACCGGAAAGGTAACTCAACCTATTCCCGATAATTTTCCTACCGCTACTACTTCTAGTTCTGAGGAAATTATAACGGAAGAACATGGAAAATAATAAAGTGTAATAAGATTGAAAATGAAGATAGTTGCCTTCTTTAGTCTGAGCTTTCTGCTACTATCCTGTCAAGACGACACTAGTTGTTGCATCAATATTGATGTAGGCGTAGATTTTATGGTGAAAAGCGAAGATGGGGCTGATTTATTGAACCCAGCTAGCCCCGACGCTTTCTCTGAAGATGATATTTGGTTGTACTATCTGACGGACGGCGAACCTGAACGTTACTACAAAGGTAATCTGGATGCGGCTAAAGGTTTTAGTATTTACCCAGATGAGTCTTTAGACGCTCATGTAATTAGGGTTTTTCCGAATACAGCCGAATCGGAAGAATTTCCAGTGACTTATATTCAATGGGACAAGGAAGGTAATAATATTGATACCCTACGCTGTGAGTTTCAACGGACCGAAAATTCGCTCATCTGTACCCGAGTTTGGTTCAATGGTGAACTGAAGCGGAGCCCGACTATTACCAAAATGGTTTTTGAGGTAATCAAGTAATACGTTAGAATGAATTCATCAGTGACAAACTCGCTAGTTCTTTCACTGTATATCCAAAAATCTTACCTGCTTTCACTTAAAGGGTAGCGAGAACACCCATTTACTCTTCGTTTAGCTTCATAACCTTCGGGATACTTATTGCGTTTTGCAGATAATATTCAGAAGAGCCATCCGATATGACTGAGTTCAACGCGTATGTGGCGGTCATTGCCACGTCGCTTATTATTATATTTTCGTATCTGTTCAACCTTATTGCCAGCAAAACCAATATTCCCAGCGTATTGCTGCTTATTATTTTGGGATTGGGCATGAAGTACGGAGCTGAGGCGTTGGGAATTCCGGTAGGAGACAACCTGATTCCAGTGCTGGAGATTCTGGGAATTGTGGGACTAACCATGATTGTACTAGAAGCAGCGCTCGATCTGGAACTGGAAGCTGACCGTTGGCCTATCATCTGGAAATCCTTCTTAGTTGCTCTTATTGCCCTGATAGTTACTGCCCTAGCTGGGGCTTACATCATTCAATACGCCTATGGAGGGGCTTTCTTCAACGCACTGGTTTATTCGGTGCCCCTTTCCATCATCAGCAGTGCCATCGTGATTCCGAGTGTGGGCGGATTGAGAGACGAGCATACCCGGGAGTTCATGGTATACGAAGCCACCTTCTCCGACATTCTGGGGATTATGTTTTTCTACTTCCTGCTAGGCAATGCCGAGACTGAATCTACTGCCGCCATTGTCTGGTCGGTAGTTAGTAATATCGCGATCACCATTGGGCTATCAGTAGTACTCAGTTACGGACTAGTACTACTGTTTCAAAAGCTGGATACCAATGTAAAACTCTTTCTATTGATTGCAGTACTGCTCTTATTGTATTCGGTCGGAAAGCTATTTCATCTGTCATCCCTCATTATCATACTGATTTTTGGGTTAGTGCTCAACAATTTCAAACTCTTCTTCTTCGGTGAACTGAAAAAGCTGGTCAACGCCCGGGCGGTCAGCAGTATTTTGAATAACTTCCGGCTCATTACGATGGAGTCGGCCTTTGTAGTGCGAACTTTTTTCTTCGTCATTTTCGGTATGACCATCACCATCGCGACTATTCTGGATACGAAAGTAGCACTGGTAAGTGGTAGCCTCTTACTACTGATTTTCGTCTTTCGATTTGTCCTGTTTAAAGTATTTGTCAAAAAAGATATTCTGCCCCAAATATTCATTGCTCCCCGCGGGCTGATTACTATTCTGCTATTCTTTGCGATTCCAGTAGAGATGGAGCTGGCAAACTTCAACTCCGGCGTACTACTGTTCGTCATCATTATTTCCAGCATTGCCATGACACTGGCACTCGTGCTAAGTGGTGCAAAAATCACCCCTTACGACGATTTTGCCTCCAACTACTGGAAAGAAGTTGACAAGGAGATTGCAAAAATAGCGATCAGCGACCCCGAAGATAAGAAAGAAGAGGTAGTTGAAAATTGACAGGGGATAATGGAAAGTTGACATCGAGCAAATCATTATCACTTTTCACCTATCAATTGTCAATAGAGTACTCGGAATCGGATGGTGTTCTCGATAGCTTTCAGGTCTTTGATTACGTCATCATTGTAAGCTTTGTCGATATCAATGATTACGTAGCCAATGTCTTCGTTGGTCTTCAGATACTGCCCCACTACGTTGATGTGGTGTTTCAGTAGCACCTGGCTGATGTTTGCCAGAACCCCCGGCTTATTGTGGTGAATATGCATGAGCCGATGGGCATCTTGCAGTAATGGCAATTGTACATTCGGAAAGTTCACACTTAAGAATGAACTTCCGGTGTTGATGTATTCCATGATTTTACCGGGCACAAACTCGCCAATGTTTTCCTGGGCCTCTTCAGTACTACCCCCGATGTGAGGGGTAAGAATAACGTTGGGTAACTCCCGCAATTCTGAGACAAATTCCTCCTTATTACTCTTAGGTTCGGTAGGAAACACGTCTACTGCGGCTCCGCGAATGCGTCCGGTCAGTATGTTTTCCTTCAAGGAATCTACGTCAACCACAAAACCTCGGCTCAGGTTCAGGAAAAATGCTCCGTTTTTCATAGCAGCAAAGTCATCAGTGCCAAAAAAACGCTTGTTCTCGCCCCGCCCGTCTACATGCAAAGAAACCACATCGACCTGCCCCAACAACTCCTCCAGAGAATTGCATTTGGTAGCATTGCCCAGTGCTAGTTTATCTACGATGTCGTAGTAGTACACGTCCATTCCCATATTTTCAGCTAATACTGATAGTTGGGAACCAATATTACCATAGCCTACAATTCCCAGCTTTTTGCCCCGGATTTCATTACTGTTTTTTGCTGACTTGCCCCACAGCCCTTGGTGCATCCCGCTCGATTTATCGGTAATCCCCCGCATCAGCATAATGATTTCGCCAATCGCTAATTCTACTACTGATCGGGTGTTGCTGTAGGGTGCATTAAATACGGCGACTCCCTTTTTAGAGCAGGCGGTCAGGTCAATTTGATTCGTTCCAATGCAGAACGCCCCAATCGCTAGTAGCCGATTGGCATTCTCTAACACTTTAGCCGTGACCTGGGTTTTTGAACGGATGCCCAAGATTGAAACTGATTTGATTCGCTCGGCCAGTTCTTCTTCATCCAGTGCCGCGTTGTGGGTTTCTACCTGATAGCCTTCTTCTTTCAGACGGCGGGCCGCATCGGGATGAATATTTTCCAACAACAGTACTTTGATCCGATTTTTTGGGTAGGATATAGCAGTATTCATTTTATTTAGATACAAAAATTCGTCAAGGGAAGGAGTAATGTGGTCGGCCTTATCAATGACTGACCCTCGTTCAATATTTTCAGTAAAGGCGTAAAACTTATTGGCAAAACCCGCTGCTTTAATTTTGTAATCATTGTAGCCATCGCCGATCACGTACACATCGCCGCTCAAATCCAGATCACGGATAACCGCCACTTTTCCTTCATCGGTAGAAAGTAGGTTCGAGGTATCGAAACCTATGATATTTCCATGATCATCAAAGGTGAACTCATTGGCAAACACATGATCGTCGGCAATGCCATAGCTGCGAATGACGGGAATAATAAAATCTTTAAAGCCGTTAGAAATTACGTAGATACGATCGGGGAATCTATCAAAAAATTCCCGATTACGAATAAAGGAGGGGGAAACACTTTCCTTTAGTTCAGCAATGAGTTGGGGTAGATGGTCGCGATGCGCCGGAAGTAATGCCAGCCGACTTTCCAGTGACTCCCGAAACGAAATATCCCCGTTCATGCAGGAGTTTGTAATCCGCTTCACTTCTGCCAGTACTTCGTCGCGTTTCGGGTTATCTTTGAGAGCAATTTCGCAGAGTACGTCCAAAGCTTCTACCTGGGTGAAGGTGCTATCGAAATCGAAAACGAAATATTTCTCAGGTTTTGTTGGTACTAATTCCATTGTGGTTCTTTAGTTCTACAGGTAGTTCGCCACTGCGAATGTGTAAGTCGCGCTGCGGGAACGGAATTTCAATGCCGTGATCTTTAAACTTCTTAAAAACCAGATAATACAGTTGGCTTCGCAGGGCTTCTGGTCGCTGCACGTACATCGAGGTCCAGATCATCATGTTAAAATTGAGCGAGCTATCGCCAAACTCAGTAAACCATACGTCGGGCGGAGGGTTTTTCAGCACGCCCGGATGTTCATTCATCACATCCATCAGTAATCTTTTCACCTGTTCAGGGTCTTCACTGTAAGAAACCCCTACCGGAAAGCGAAACCGGACCCGCCGATCATTGTGGCTCCAATTAATTACTTGAGACGAAATGAATTCTGAATTAGGGACAATAATCGAGATATTATCATTGGTGATGACCGTGGTCGCCCGAGCTGAAATATTCACCACATCACCGTTGACTCCTCCTACCTCAATACGATCCCCTACTTTGATAGGCCTTTCGAACAAAATAATTAGTCCTGAGATAAAGTTATTGGCAATATTCTGTAAGCCAAAACCTAGTCCAACTCCGAGTGCCCCGGCCAATACAGTTAAAGAACTAAGATCTATCCCTGCTGATTGAACAATTATAGTAAAACCTAATACTAGCACCAGATAGCGAACAATGGTGCCAATAGACTGTCGGATGCCAATATCCAGATTGTAGCGAGCTAGGACCTTATTGACGAGTAACTTTCGGAATTTGCCAGAAATATATATCAGCACAACAATGCTGAATAAGAAGAGTATAACATCGACCGCATCGAAGCTATTTTTACCGATAGTTATAAAATCCGTAGCGAACCATTCGTTTATAATGAGCGCCCACTCTTTAATCTGTTCCCATATGGTTTGTACTGGTTCTTCCATTGGAGGGCAAAGTTAGGGAAAAAGAAAAGTTAGTGTAGCAAAGCACAGCATTTTTCCATCTCATTCGGCATCTCAAAAAAAAATTAAAAAAAGTTTAAATATGGTGATGACCTTTTGGGTGGTAGCACTACTAAGTAATAAAGATCGCAAAAAAGAATAGAATCTCTCATAGGTAAATAGATTAGTAGGTACAGTAGGAAGGTAGAATTACGTCTCATACGCGAATAACCAGTCTCTTTTAGAGGCTGGTTATTTTTTTGCCTTTTCGTAAGTGATACGTAGCTTGCCAGAAATTGCTTTCTCCCCTATGGATCGCCCGGTTCTCATCGTCAAGATTGGTTCCAATGTCATCGCCCAGCCTAATGGCTCGCTCAATATCGCTCTGCTTAATTCACTGGTGCAGCAAATAGCTGATCTGCACCAGCAGGGTTACGATGTGCTACTGGTATCGTCGGGAGCAGTGACTGCCGGACGACAGCAGGTAGCCCTCACCGCTAAAACCGACCCAGTAACCCAACGCCAAATGCTGGCTGCCGTGGGTCAGACACAATTGATGCAGGTGTACCGCAACCTATTTGCCGAATGCAGTCTCACCTGTGCTCAGATTCTGGTTACTAAAGAAGACTTCCGCAGCCGTCGGCACTATTTGAATATCCGCAATTGTCTGGCGGGCATTCTTCGCCATCAGGTGTTACCCATTGTCAATGAAAACGACGTGGTTTCAGTCACTGAGCTAATGTTTACCGATAATGATGAACTAGCGGGCCTACTAGCTTCTATGATGGATGCCCAACGGCTGATTATCCTAACCAACGTCGAGGGTATTTACGACCGTCCGCCCAGCCAGCCTGATGCTCAGCTCATTGCTGAAGTGCTGCCCCAGCAGGAGCTTAATGCACTAATATCCGCCGAAAAGTCAGACTTCGGGCGAGGCGGTATGCGAACCAAAAGCCGAATTGCCCAGAAGCTAGCCAAGTTTGGCATTGGGGTACACATTGCTAACGGACTGGCCAAAGACGTACTGAAAATGATTGTAGCAGGAAAATCCGTCGGAACGTACTTTCTACCTAACCGAAAAGTATCTACTGTAAAACGTTGGATTGGTCAGGTGGGGAATCCCCAGCAAGGGAGTATTCACGTGAACGAGGGAGCGTACCGGGCACTTACTCAACAAAAACAAGCCAATAGTCTACTGCTAGTGGGAGTAACGAAGATAGAAGGGGATTTTTCTAAAGGGGAGGTAGTGCAGTTAAAGTACCGAGAAGAGGTGTTTGGCTTGGGGAAGTCATACTACACTGCTGCTCAAGCACAGAACCTGATTGGTCAGTCAGGGAAAAAGCCTGTCGTTCACTATGACCACTTGTATCTTTCTGACTTATAGATAATTACATATCTATTCTCCCCCAATGGGTTGAAATAGTCGCCCCAACTATTCGGGAAAATACAGGTCTCCCCTCAATAATTAGCTAGCACAATATTTTATTTGTCACAATATGACTTCTTCAATTTGCATGTATTGCTAACTCAAAGAAAATGAAATATTTTATTGTAGTAGTGTTGCTGTTTGTTTTTTAAGTCTTATTATTGCATTGCCAATCTTACAATCTTCTAGCTTTTTTTTGTCTTATCATCTATCAAACCCCTTAACTAATTGTCAAACATGAAAAAAATCTGCGTATTAGTATTAGCATTCTCATTATTCTTTAGCTTGAACATATTTGCTCAGGAAGAAGAGGATAATTTTGACATGAGCGTATCACTCAATTCTGACCTGTTCTTCGGGTTTTATCCGTTCTTTGCGGGTTCCTACGGAAGCGGCTCCATCGACTTTACTTTTTACGGCATTCTATGGTCGGGTGGAACCGGGGGCGGCTGGGGAAATTGGACGGAGTTTGGGGTAGGTGTAGGAATCCCGGTGGGTGATGCTTTATACGTGAATCCACAGATTGGATTACTCAACGGTAGTCTACTATCTAGTGGCGCGACTGGGCAGTCAGTGTTGGCCGAAGGTATTGTACCTAACCTAACCGTAGGCTTAGATACCGACATGTTGGAAGGTGAGCTATACGCTGGCTACTACGCAGGATTTGATCACGCTAGCTCTACCAGTAACTTCTTGCACTACTGGATAAGTGCTGGCTATAAATTAAATTCATTTTTCTCGCTCGGGCTACACTTTGAGCAACTTAACTTCACTGGTGGCAGTGATGCAGAAGACGATGCGGGGTTCCCAATTTACGTGTCGTTAGGACCCTACGTTCAGTTTGCTGATCCGAATGGTGGTGCCTTTGCTAAGTTTATCACCGGAGGCGATTTGCGGTCAGACGAGCAGGTTGAGGAAAGCGGCAACAGTATATCTTCTTTCTTTAAGTTATCAGTAGGCTATAGCTTTTAGGCAATTCGCTTAAGCAGAGAAAGGTAACATCTTGTAGCCAGCAGTTATATCCGCCTACTTATTGTTCCCCAGCCATAGTTCCCAAATTGGTTGGGGTTTCTTCTGGACATATACTCATTGAATTAAAGGAAGTACGCTAAACTTCTTTTACCTGATATCTAACGTACTCTCTGATTACCCAGAGTTCTTTCAAACCTATGATATTTTAGTATTCGTCGCTATCTTTCTGTAAAGATTAGATAACCTATGCGGCGAATTTGGTTGATCATTAGTGCTGCCTTTCTACTTATCTTGATAGCCTTGCTGGCCTTTCTGCCCTACGGCGTTCAATGGTATTTGGAAAAATACGATCATCAGCTCATCGGACGGGAGCTACTTATCGAGGATGTGGCCATTAACCCTTTTACAGGACGAGTAGCTTTGGAAAACCTTCAGATCATGGAGCAAAATGGTTCTGATGTTTTTTTGAGCTTCGCCGATCTAAGTGCTACTCTTGTGTGGCTTAAGCTATTTTCTCGCCATGCCCATCTGCGGGAGCTAAAAGTAGAAAAACTACAGCTTACCGTACAGCAGAAAGGTGTCGAGTTCAATTTTGATGATCTTTTGTCAGACACTTCCCAGGCAACGGAAGATTCCACTACAATTGATTTTACTTGGCGACTAGATAGTCTTCATATCAATAAAAGCCAGCTTCTCTACTTAGACCTTCTAGCAAATAGCAGCATCCAATTGGATAGCGTACAGATAACTATTGGACATATTACTGACACTACGGAAGCTTACAATTTCACCAGTGCTTTTCAGATTGACCGAGGGCAATTGCAAAGTGAAGCAACTTTAGATACGCAAACCGGTGACTACAATGTAGCAGTAGAAACTTATCAACTTCCTCTGCATGATTTGCAACCCTACCTAACTCAGTTTATCCATCTAAATGATTTCGGCAGTGACTTATCACTTAACCTAGACATTGCTGGTAATTATCTTCAATCCGACCAATTAGCTATGAGTGGTCAGCTTGATGTTCAGAACTTTGTCATGAAAGATACGGAAGCTGATAGCTTGCTCGCCTGGCAAAGCTTTTCGGCGGACATAGACACCATTGATTTTACTGACCAACGCTATGAATTTGGAACTATTCAGCTAAATGAACCTTATATTAAACTGGTAAATACCACCAAAGGGGATAATTTTAGCCAGGCAATGGTAGTAACTACTGCTGACTCTGCTTTAGTAAACTCTGATTCGGTTACTATCGCTAGTGAGTATGATTATACCAACCCCTTTCAGTTTATTGCTCAAGCACTTTACCGAGCCAGCCAAGACTATCTATTTACTAACTATTTGGCCGATAGTGTTCTGGTGAAGAAAGGAGAACTAAATTATTGGGACTATACTCTACAGGATACGTTTCAGATTAAATTGAATGATTTGGTGGCTAAAGCTACCAACATTACTTCTGAAGATAATTATGCACGTTTTGCCATTCAATCTGACGTAAATAACACGGGAAAACTAACTGCTGACTTGCAAATCAGTCGCAATGGGGTTCGCAATATGATTTTTGATTTTAAGGTAGATAATATCTATCTGCACGAATTTAACCCCTACTCTCGGTATTACATGGCGCATCCATTCGCTGACGGTAAAGTAATTTTCAATAGCAAAAATACCATTGAAGATTATTACCTCGACAGCCGCAATAATCTATTTGTAGAAGAAATTAATGTAGGTGAAAAAGATACCGTGAATGCCTTGTACCAAATTCCGATGAAGTTGGCAGTAGCACTTTTAAAAGACCTAAACGGAAACGTAGATTTAGACATACCAGTAGAAGGCCAGCTAGATGATCCCAAATATAAACTCTGGCGCACTGTGCTGCGAGTGCTTCGCAATATTCTGTTAAAAGTAGTCACTGCTCCCTACAAGCTGCTGGCCAATGCCATTGGTGGCAAGCCCCAAGATTTGAAATCAGTTTCGTTTGACCAACTCCAGTACGACCTGTTTTCCGACCAGACGAACCAGCTTAAGAGTATGGCAAAACTGCTGAATCAAAAGCCTGATTTTAACATCCGATTTATCATCGCCGCTGATTCCGCCCAGGAGAAAGACCAACTGGCGGTCTTCAATGTTTGGCAACAGTGGCAATCAACCCAAGGGCTAGTCAGCCAGGATAGTAGCTTTTCCCTCATCCCCATCGCAGCCGATGGGTCAGATTCGTTGTTTGTTACCCATGTACAGAAAGTGGCTGGGGTGGAAGATAGTGTAACCCAAGTGATGCTGTCGCATACTTGTCGGGGTTTGGTGGGAGAGGCTTCCCTGGATAGTCTCTACCAGCAGCTCTGGCAAAGGCGGCAACAAAATATTCTGGACTATTTTATTGAAAAAGAACAATTAGATAGCAGTCGTTACGAATTTGCCGTAACTCCTATTCACTCTGCCGACTCAGTAGCCAATAGGCCTCAGTATAAGGTGGAGTACTTTGTAAACTGACTAAGCTTACTCGTACCGCAAGCTTACCACCGGATTACGCCGCGCTGCTTTTAGCGAATGAAAACTCATGGTAGCCAAGGCAATGACTAAGGCCGCTATACCAGCTAGTATGAATAGCAAAATATTAATATCGGTACGATAGGCAAAATCCTGTAGCCAGCGGTCAATCAGCCAATAAGCAATTGGGGCTGCAATAACGGAAGCCACTACCACCAGCAACATTACATCTTTGAAGAGCAGGTAGACGATCTGGGGAACCGTCGCTCCTAACACTTTCCGCACTCCTACTTCCTTAGTACGTTGCTCGGCGGTAAAAGCCGATAACCCCAAAATCCCTAATAGGGATATCAGCAAACAGATGCCTGAGAGTACAGAAATAAGCGAGCTCTGACGTTCATCTGCCCGATAGAGTTCGTCAAAGCTCGCATCCAGAAACTCGTACTCAAAGGGGTGATTAGGATCGTAGGTTCCCCATTTCTCTTCAATAAAGTCCATCGTTTCTGGTATATTTTTGCCTTTGAGTCGCGCGTAGAAAACCCCTCCCGGCTCGTTGGCCGGAATAATGATGGTAGGCTCAATAGCATTATGCAATGAGCTTACATTGAAATCCTGGACGATCCCAACCACATTGCCCAGTTCTTCTCCGTGATAAAACTTGAGTCGGGCACTCAGGGCATCTTCCAGCTTAGCCCCTTCTTGGGTTGGATTATACCAGCCTAGTTCTTTCGCCGCTGCTTCATTAATAATGAATGATTTACCATCGGTATCCCCTGCCAGGTCAGGATGAAAATCTCGTCCTGCCAACAGTGGTATATCCATGGTTGACAAGTAGTCTTCTCCAACAAAGAAGGTTCGGAAGGACTGGGTGGTCAAGTTAGAATCTACTTCTACCTGAAATACCGAGTTACCCACACTTAGTCCGGGTACGTTGTAAGAAACTGTCGTACTCAATACTCCATCGTATTGCTCCAAGTCATTTTTGATGTAAGGAAGCTGATTTCGTACCAGCGTATCCTGGATGGGCACCAGCAATAAGTGTTCTCGGTTAAACCCAAGTTCCTGATTACGCACGTAGCTAATTTGATCTTGCATCAGCAGCGTACAAATAACCACGGCAATAGAAATGGTGAACTGTAGAATCACCAGACTTTTCCGCAACACAATACCCGAAGAAGACGATTTAAACGCTCCTTTCAGGGATTGTACGCTGGATATAGCGGGTAAATAAAATGCCGGATACAACCCCGAGACGATGCCGATAAATAACGTAATGCCAATAGCCCCGAACAGTAGCGTAGGGTTTTGCAGCAAGTTAAGCCTCAGATTTTTCTCAATCAGATCATTAAAGGGCGTAGCGTACAGTATGATAAATACCAAACCAAGAGCAATCAGCAGAGCGAGTACCGAGAGTAAAACCGATTCACCCAAGAAAGAAAATACCAACGCCCGACGACTGGAACCCAGTACTTTCCGCATCCCAATTTCTTTCATGCGGTTGCCCGAACGAGCCGTAGCCAGGTTCATATAATTGATACAAGCCAGCAGCAAAATAAACAAACCAATCCCTCCAAAAGCATATACGTAAGCAAAATTTCCTTGCGGTTGATCGCCCCCCTGCTCCGAATGAAAATGTACATCAGCCAACGGTTCCAGATAAAACCACAGTTCACTGCTTACCTCTTCGCCGAAGGGTTTAATATACTTGTCGTGAAAAGGCGTAAGTTTCTCGAAGAAATCAGCTGTGTTGTATCCTTTCGGAAACATCAGATAAGTAAATACATCCGGATTCCAGATGGCTTCCGAATTAAACTCACCATCCTGCATGGCCCACTCCCGGGGTTCAATAAACGATACAAGGGCGTCGAACTTCACGTGGGAATTATCGGGTAAATCCTCGATGACTCCCGTAACGGTAAAGTTTTCTTTACTCTCGTACAGCAATAGGCTTTTACCCAAGGCTTCTTCTTCACCAAAGTACTTACGAGCCAGCGATTTGGTCAGCACAATGCTGTTCTTCTCCTTCAGAGCAGTTACAGGGTCTCCTTCTAAAAAAGGGTGAGTGAATATGTTAAAGATAGTAGAGTCAGCTCGTCCCCAGTCTTCCTCATTATACATACTTTCCATTTCACCCGGAACAGTTACTAAAACACGCCCCATCCCTTGAAGTCGTACAAAAGAAAGTATTTCTGGAAGGTCTTCCGATAGCATCGGTCCCATTTCCCGAGCAGCACTGGCCGTATGGAATTCTACTCCTGGTCCCTTTACATTGGTTACGAGGCGATAGATTTGCTCATGGTTGACGTGGTGCTGATCGTAGGTAAGGTCGTTCTGTAGGTAGAGCAAAATGATAATACTCACCGCAATACCAATCGCTAGTCCAACGATGTTGAGCAATGTGTAAAACTTACCTTTCCAGAAGGTGCGAATAGCAAACTTGAAGTAGGTGTGAAGCATAGCCTAAAAATAGTTGGAGGTCAAGACCGCTTCTAATCTACAACAAATAGAGGTAAGAGGTAAAATCTTATCCCTGTCTTTATTTAAAGGCCCTTAGGGGATAACCTATGACTCTACCGAAAACCGTATTGTTTCGATATCTCCGTTAGCGAAGGTGGCTTTCATAATATAGATACCTTTTTGCAAGCCTAGTTCATCCCGACTAAAGGTCTGAGGACGAGTAGATACGATAAGCTTTTCCCGAAATACCACGGCACCCCGTTCGTTCAGTATTTGTACGATTACCTTTTGAGGTTCTTCCTCACCGATACTTAAACTTAAGGTTTCCTGTACCGGAACGGGATAGAGGTGTAAACGAGTATCTTCACTACGATAATCAGGGGCGGTAATCTCAAATGATTTGGTATTACCCTCCCCGTCGGTTAGTACCCAAGCGAGGGTTTGCCCGTGCCAGATTTGTACTGAGAATTCCTGATAACCAGGCTCAAAGTACTCGGGTTGGCCTAGATCACCCCACTCTTCGGTATCTTTTCTGTCTGTGCGAGCATCAGCAACAGCACCGTGGCGTTTCATCATCTGCTTTTCTAGTCCTTTGAAGTAATTCTGGGGTCCAATAGGAAAGTGTAGGGTTTTGTCAAATCCATTGAAGACAATAATAAGTGCATCCAGTAATTGAGGTTTACCACAATTTATTAGGACACAAGGATCGTGAGGAATCTCAAATTTGACTAGTATTCCTTCGTGCCAGAGAGGTAGTTCTTTTCCTTTTTTCAGATGCCAAGGCTCTGTACCTATGCCACCATCATCTGCCGAAAAGAATAAGTCATCGTTCCAAGCAGTTAATCTCTGCGGGCTACTGTCCGAACTACCAGTGTTGATATCACCCACCAATGAGGGTGTTATGCCGTTAATCCTCCAAAGTTCTTGTCCGCTAGAGCCATCATCGGCACTAAGGTAAAGTTTATTTTGAAGAACAGTAAGGTGTCTGGGACTGCTTCCTACGGTCAGGTCTGAATTAATGGCAACGGCATTTACAGTACCCGGAGTGCCATTGGTCCAGTATACATTACTTGTTGGATCAGGCGAAGCCCCCCAATAATATGCGGTGAAGAACAGTTTCCCATCATAAACTATAGCATCATCAATAGAAGAAAATTCTTCACCTGCAATAATTGGATCAAACAGTCCAGTATTAGCTTCGGTACCATCGGTCTGCCAGAGTTGAAGACTGGTTTCAGTAGTATTGTAATTGGTGAAGTAGACGTGCCCGTTATAGCCTGCTAGAAATTCAATATAAGGGTCGAGAGTACCTAAATCCTTAACCATAGTTGGAGCCGAAGAGCCATCCTTTACCCACAGTGAATTGGTGGTTCCTTGGTCAATAATGTACAGCCTACTATTGTAGCCCAATAAATGTCCTTTTCCAACTTGAGCATCGTTGGCCGAAACGTAAGTAGCGGTAGTGCCATCGGTACTCCATAGGCCATTACCACCGGGTTTATATGCAAAGAAATAAAAAGTATTACCCACTACTGCCCCACTAAAACTATCGGCAACCACATAAAGTGAGCTATCTAAAGCGTAGACTGTATCAGTAGTTGTGTTGATAACCCAAAGGGTGCTCGACATGGTAAAAAAGATCAAGTTATTCATTTGGTAGACGTTACTAGCCTGAAATACACTGTAAGAATCACCAGGATCATTACCGAAATTCTGAATTTCCTGTACGCTGGTTCCATCGGCCATCCATAGGGTGGTGGCGTCATTGCGGAGCGAAAAAAAGTACAGCTTGTCATTAGCAGATACTAGGCGAACAAGTTCATCCGTATCTGACCCCGGATACTTCAATTCTTTAGTAGAAGATACAATGGCACCATCGGTGTAGTAATAGATATTTTCGTAATCAGTGCCAGTAATGGTCTGAGTAGCTATAAAGTACATCCGACCGTGGATAGCCGTAAACTGCTCAGGATTACTATCGGCTGAGCCAGAGTTAATATTCTTAACCAGATGTTGAGCTTGAAGGAGGGAGAATTGGACGAGCGTAATAAGAAGTGTAGAGAGAAGTAGTAGTTGTTTCATGTGACTTTTTTCTTTTTAGTGTAATCACAACTAAAAAAGGTCATCAACTTACGAAAGAGATAACTACAAGCCCCAAGCTATTGATTACTTATTAGAAAAGCGCAGCGAATACTCTCTTCTTATCCGTATACACAAACAAATAATTCCGAAGGAGAACTGGACAATTATACTATCACCACCTAAATAGTTGAGGGGTGGGCATTATAGCACGCATGCTTTGAAATGTTTCGTATTAGCTAAACTATGACCAAAGATAATGTTGAAGACCATCATTATCTGTATAGCCGCTACGCAGACTAGCAGAAAAGCCCTGACCTTAGCAAGCCCCTTATAAGGAAGTTGGGCTGAGCCCGATAGATCAAACAGTTCTTTGATAAGCGAAAAGGTGGGCTCTACGCTAGGTTTTCGCTGTCGGTAAACCTGTTGTGCATCCTATCGTTCTACCCACTGATTGTACCGCAGCGGCGGCCGCCACTGCTTAGCTTTAGAACGAGTTGTAAAAGGCCGATGGGTGATCAGCATCACCTCTAGGTGGTCCCACAAATTTTTCAAAAAGCGGATCGCCCGATAGCTGGCATCGCCGACCAACAGCAATAGCTGAGGTAACATGCCATTGAGTAGTGACCAAACTTGTGCTTTATCAGGAGCAGCAGCGGTAGTTACAGTGGCTGCTAAAGGAAAACGTAACCTGTTGACTACCAGATGTAACCCATAGCCAAATCGCCATCCGTGGTAAGATGACTTTCCCCAGGATGCATCTGTATCAATGCTGGGATGAGGTACAACCCCTGCTTGTTGATGCTTTTTATGCCAAATACCCCCTAAGGCTTGGAAGATACTTTTATCGACAAAGCCAACTCGTAAACTGATGCGTTGGTCTATCTGCGTAACTTCCCGGGCAAGACAGGGCAGTAGCCAACGGATAAATCCCGGCATTTCAAGAAACCTGCGCCGAATGGTTTTTCGGCTTGGGGCCTGATTAAAGCCAAACCAAACGTAGCGGTACTTTGCATAGTCAGCCATTGCTTTAAATTTATGAACCCCTTTCAATTGCATGACCACAAAAAACAGCAGCATGCCTATCTGAGAATAGACGTATGGTCGCCCTTTTTTTGGTACAGTCTCAGTTTTTTCGATTGTTTGGTGAAGAAGTCGCATCAAAATTTGTATCTTTTCTGGCATATCTCAAAGTCAGTGTTAGTTAAGTGATTGATTGTCTTACCACTATAACTTTCACTGACTTTTTAGTTATGCCCACCCCTCACCTAAATAGTTAAGTGGTTTAGAGCATGCGAAAAAATTGTAAGCTGGAAATATAGGCCGAGAAAATACAGTATACCTTGTGCTCCTAGCTCCTGGTGCTGACTGCTTCAATCATCTGCTTAATGTGCTTTTCGGCACCGAACATATCTTCGTACACTGCTGCAATTTTGTGGTCAGCATCTAATAAATAGGTAACCCGGCGAACCACTTTTAGAAAAGGGACTAACGCTCCATATTTTTTGGCAACACTTCCACTACGGTCAGATAGTAATTCAAACGGAAGCTGATGCTGTTTTTTGAACTTTTGGTGACTTTCTATTGAATCCCGGCTAATTCCTACCACTGTAATATTTAGGTCACGAAAGACCGAAAAAGAATCACGAAAACTACAAGCTTCCTGGGTGCAGCCAGGCGTAAAATCTTTAGGGTAGAAGTAAATAATACCCGGCTGATTGGCTAAATCACGACTTAGTTTAAATGTACTACCACTGGTAGAGGGCAGCGAAAAATCAGGGACTGACTGAGGAACTTTTAGAGGCATTATTCATAAAATATAATATTTCCAACAATGAATACAACTAGTAAGGTCTTTCAAAGACTGTGAGCCAGCACAAAATTTGTGAAATTCAGTACATTAGCTGAAAAACCAACGAATTAGAGAATAATGATGTTTGTAATTTTTCAAGAAATAAAAAAAAGATATTTTTGTAATAACTAGTGAGCACATGTATGGATATACAAGGTAATTCAATTCTTATCGTAGAAGACGAAGCAAGCATTCGTAGTCTATTGGCGAAAATACTGGGACTAGAAGGGTACACTATTTTTGAAGCCAGCGATGTAACCTCCGGACGAGACATCCTCCGTAATCAGACCATTCACCTGGTACTTACCGATGTAAATCTCCCCGATGCCAACGGGATTGACTTTACTAAGTACATCAAAAAGGAATACCCTCTTATTGAAGTAATTGTACTCACCGCATTTAGCAGTGTAAAGGATGGTGTACAGGCCATGAAACTGGGCGCATTCGATTATATGGCGAAAGGTGATGGCGACGAACGCCTACCTCTGGTGGTGCAGAAAGCCATGGAGAAAGCGGCGATGAACCGAAAAATCCAGGAGATGGAGTTCCGGCTCGACTCCAAGTCTAGCTTCGCTAAGATTGTAGGTAGTTCCCAACCCGTGCAGCGTATGCTGGATTTAGCCAAGAAAGTAGCCGTTACCGATACTACGGTTTTACTACTGGGTGAGACTGGGACGGGTAAGGAACTACTAGCGGAAGCTATTCACTTAGCGAGCCGGCGCCGTAAGGGTCATTTTGTAGCAATTAACTGCGCGGCTATACCCAAAGACCTACAGGAATCTGAGTTGTTCGGTCATAAGAAGGGCTCATTTACCGGAGCGAGTTCTGATAAAAAAGGGTACTTTGAAGCAGCTGACCGGGGCACTATCTTTCTGGATGAACTGGGGGAAATGTCCCCGGCACTCCAGGCGAAACTACTGCGGGTGCTAGAAACCCGTATGCTCAACCGCGTGGGCGAGACAGAACCCATTCCGGTCGACATTCGTATCATTGCGGCTACTAATCGCGATTTAATCAGCGAAGAAAATGAGGCATTTCGCCGTGACCTCTACTATCGTCTAAGTGCTTTTACTATTGACCTGCCTGCCCTGCGCGACCGTAAGGAAGATGTGGACGTACTGGTGATGCACTTGTTAAAGGAGCATGCCGAGCGGGCCAATAAGTCTATATCCAGTATTGATCCTGAGTTTTTGGAGTATCTTAAACGATACAACTGGCCCGGTAACATTCGCGAACTTCGCAATGTGGTAGAGCGGGCAGTTATCTTAGCTGATACTGATCGGTTAACCCCTGACGCATTACCCAATGAAATTTTAAATCAAACTAGCCCTACAGGGGTTAGCACTCTGGCATCCGACAATAGCCCAAATACTTACGGTACAGCCACCGCTAACGATGCTAACTATCTGGCTAATCCTGACTTGGTAGACTTAAAATCAGTAGAACAGGCGCATATTCTCCGAATGTTGGAGATGACGAATGGAAATAAGTCGGAAGCAGCCAAGCGATTGGATATTGGCTTAGCAACATTGTACCGTAAACTCAAGGAGTACAACATTAGCTCATAATTAGAAAGTATCATCTTTCAGACTGATAGCCTAATTATCATTATGATGAAAAATCTACCCTATTTTCATTTTTTTACGCACCATACCAACCTTCTGATTAATTTTTGCAACTAATATGTCGAAGAAGAATAACAATTTACAGTGGTTTAGGCCACGTCGGCATTATCAGAGGATGAAGATCAAGGCGCAGATATTTTCCGGGTTCCTATTGGTGACGGTTCTTACCTTATTGTTAGTAGGCACTGCCGTCTATTATCTCGGAAACCTGGGAGATGCCTCCAATAAAATACTAGAGGATAACTACCGCGCCATTAAGGCTACTGAGGGGATGACCGTCTCGCTCGCCAAAATCGATCAGATCCTATCTAAAATATGCTTGGGCACAAACTACGATGACTCCACTCTCATGGACATACTGCAAGCCGAACAAGCAGTATTTGAGAACCAACTAATTCTCTGTCAAAACAACGTAGCCGGACAAGAAGAAGAAGTCTTATTTGCTCAGATTCAAGATGAGTATCTCATTTACAAAGATAATATCGGGCAATTTGAATATACCGTAGACCGTATTGGACTGTACTTTACAGTACTTCAGCGAAAAAATGAGGTAATCCGCGAAAATTGTGTGCAACTAGGTGCGATCAATCACGCCCAACTGAGTAAGAAAGATGCTATTGCCCAACGATTATACTTTCGCTCTAAGGTAGCGGTGTTCCTGGTGATGATTCTGGTGCTAATGATTGTTGGGTGGGCGGTATACCAAGTGCCTCACGCCATCGTAAGGCCAATTACAGATATCACCGAAAAAATCCGGAGGATTTCCCAAGGGGAGTATCAGCAGCAAATCAGTGTAGACTCGCGAAGTGAGTTAGGCGAGCTAGCTCAGGCGTTTAATGTCATGTCTATTAAGCTTCAGGAGTTTGAGAAGCTGAACATTGAAGAGGTGCAAGCTCAGAAAAGCCGGATGGAATCCATCATCAAAAGTATGAGCGATGGATTGATTGTGCTAGATGAAGATAAGCGGATTATTTTAGTAAATGAGTCGGGTAAACAAATCATCGACCTGGAAGATGACCAGCTTATGGGAAGAAAGCTCAGCGATTTTGCTGATAATGAAGTTACTGTCGAGCTTAACCAGGCAATTAGAGAAACGACCAAACCATCGAGCACAACTAATCAAGACGGTACTCACAACTTCCTGAAAGTAGATGACTACAACGGGAAGAAATCTTTTTTCACCAAAGAGATTACCCGGGTATACGGTCGGGAAGATTCGTTCCGGCGATTTATCGGCTACATTGTTATCCTGAAGGATATTACTGCTTTTAAGGAGTCAGATGAGGCCAAGTCTAAGTTTGTAGCTGTGGTTTCCCACGAGTTAAAAACCCCGCTGTCTGCTTTAAATATGAGTTTGATGCTCCTGCAAAACCCTCGCATCGGGGAGTTATCTGAAGATCAGTCCGAGTTGGTAGGTTCTATGAAACAAGAAGTACACCGACTAGTAAAAATGGTGACTGAACTGCTCGATCTGGCTCGAGCCGAGAACGGAACAATCCAAATGGATAAGAAGCTGGTTGATCCTCGGATGCTGGTGGAGTACGCGGTTGCCCCGGTACAAGCTAAACTGCTGGAGAAAAATCTGACCCTAGAAACCGAAACCGACCAATATCTCCCCGAGATCACTATTGATCCTGAGAAAATTTCGTGGGTGCTTATTAACCTGCTCACTAACGCTATTCGTTACTCGCCCAAAAGTGGAAAGGTAGTAATTTCTACTAAACAGGTAGGGGGCTATCTAGAATGCTCAGTGCGGGATTTTGGTCCGGGTATTTCACCTAAGGACGCTAAGCGAGTGTTTAATAAATTCGTGCAATTATCGACTCGAGGTAAAAAGAATGAAGGTGGCTTAGGTTTGGGGTTAGCTATTTCTAAGGAGATTGTACAGGCTCACGGCGGACAAATCTACGTAGAGAGCGACTTAGGTTCCGGTAGTCGGTTTTACTTCCGTATTCCTCTTACCGATCCGGTTGATGAGGAACCTGAGATTGTTTACGATGACTTGTCTCCGTCAGTAGAAGTTGAAGGGGCACCAGCTATCCGGTAACCTTCACCAGATTTCTGCGTTACTAGAGTTTTTGCCGTTTTTCTTCCAAGCTCCATGGTATTCTCACCCGGTGTGCGCTACATGCTATTAGCGACTTTCTTATTTGCCTGTATGAACGTACTGGTGAAATTAGTTTCCCATATTCCGGCGGTTGAAGCGGTTTTCTTTCGCAGCCTGGTTTCCCTAGTGATGAGTTACTCGGTACTGCGGGCACAAGGCGTAAACATGTGGGGAAATAACCGTAAATGGCTGGTAGCCCGGGGGGCTTTTGGAGCAGTAGCACTTGTACTTTATTTTATCCTTTTGCAAGATATTCCGTTGGCTACGGCTATTACGCTACAATTTTTGTCTCCCATTGCCACTGCTGTTTTGGGCATGCTACTGCTACGGGAAAAGATCTGGACGTGGCAGTGGTTTTTCTTCTTGGTCACCTTTCTGGGAATGTTAGTCATTAGTGGGTTTGAAGCCAGAATGGAGCCAGTCCACTTACTGATGGGAGTAATAGCCGCTTTTGGCTCAGGAATGGCCTACACGATTATCCGTAAGCTTAATCATTCGGAGCATCCATTGGTTATTGTCCTATATTTTCCTTTGGTAACGCTTCCTATCACTGGAATTCTCTCGGCTTTTCAGTGGGTGATGCCCCAGGGTTGGGACTGGCTGATATTGCTAGGGATTGGAGTACTTACCCAATTTGCCCAGTACTTTATGACTAAATCGTACCAAGCCGAAGAGGTTTCTAAAGTGGCTAATCTGAATTATCTAAGTATTATTTACGCCCTACTGTTTGGATTCTTCTTTTTTGGCGAGACGTTCAATGTACTCACCTATCTGGGTATGACATTAGTAATTGCTGGAGTGGTATTAAACGTATGGTATAAGCAGAAGAAACAAGTTCAGATTGAGCAGCATGAAGAATCAGTAGCTTAATCGTGTATTAGAGTGTTTGTGTGTTTGTGTGTTCATGAATACCTTTGAACATTGCGCGGCGGGTCGGACGGCTGATGCCGCCGCCCCGGCAACCGCCTGAACATCATTCCATGACGGCCTAAACACTGTAATACTTTAACACCATAACACTCAGTTTGAAATTTACCTTACAAAAAACTGATACCAAGAGTAATGCCCGAACGGGAGAGTTGGTAACTGATCACGGAACCATTCGTACGCCGATTTTTATGCCGGTAGGTACGGCGGGTACAGTTAAGGCGGTTCATCAGCGGGAGCTCGCGGAAGATATTGATGCTGATATTATTCTGGGCAATACATACCATCTCTATTTACGACCGGGTATAGAACTATTGAAGCAGGCTGGTGGGCTACACCGTTTCAATGGCTGGGATCAACCGATTCTGACTGATAGTGGTGGTTACCAAGTGTATTCGCTAACCAATATGCGGAAAATTAAGGAAGTAGGAGTTACTTTTCAATCACATATTGACGGTTCGCGCCATACTTTCAGTCCCGAATCGGTCATGGATATTCAGCGGGCAATTGGAGCCGACATCATCATGGCGTTTGATGAATGTACCCCTTACCCCTGCGACTACGAGTATGCCGAACAATCTATGCACATGACCCACCGCTGGCTGACCCGTTGTATCAATCAGTTTGACATAACGGAAGGTCTTTACGGCTACGAGCAGGCTCTATTCCCGATTGTGCAGGGTAGTACTTACGCTGATTTGCGAAAACAGTCTGCCGAGTTTGTGGCGAAGCAAAATCGACTAGGCAATGCAATTGGTGGATTAGCGGTGGGTGAACCGGCCGAAATGATGTACGAGATGACTGATCTGGTTTGTAGCATTCTTCCGGCTGACCGCCCCCGTTATCTGATGGGTGTAGGCACCCCGGCCAATATTCTGGAATCAATTACGCTGGGGGTTGATATGTTTGACTGTGTGATGCCAACCCGCAATGCCCGCAACGGTATGCTGTTTACTACTCAAGGAATTATTAACATTCGGAACGAAAAGTGGAAAGATGACCTTTCTCCTATCGATGAAACACTAGGTGGCTACGTGAGTACGTTTTACAGTAAAGCCTACTTACGACATTTAATTCACTCAAAAGAAATGTTAGGAGCACAAATTGCTAGTGTACATAATCTGACATTCTACCTTTGGCTAACTCGACAGGCGAGAGAAAAAATTCAGGAGGGCGACTTTGCTACCTGGAAAAATCAGATTATTCCCAAAGTGATGCAACGGTTGTAACCGTATTTGAAGTAAATTTGGCTAATGCTTAAAATTCTAGATCGCTACATACTTAAGAAGTTCTTAGGCACCTTTGGGTTCGTAGTGCTATTGTTAGTGTCTATCGTTTGCGTTATCGACTTTACCGAAAAGAACGATGACTTTTTAGAGCACCAGTTAGGTGGGGGAGAAATTATAGCTTATTATTTGGACTACATTCCTTATCTGGCTAGTCTTATCACTCCCATTACTGTATTTATTGCGGTAGTATTCGTCACTTCCAAACTCGCGGGTAACACCGAAATTGTTGCCATGTTGAGTAGTGGGGTGAGCTTTCCGCGTTTACTAGTGCCGTATTTTATTGGCTCTTCGCTCATCGCAGTAGTCAGCTTTTTTCTGAACGGTTGGGTCATTCCTAATGCTAACAAAGACCGAATTGCTTTTGAACAAGCGTATATCAAAAGCCCCTTCTACTACGATGAGCGAAATATCCATATTAAAGTAGCTCCAGAGTTGTATGCCTACATGGAGAGCTACAATAACAGTAATAACGTAGGTTATCGGTTTACACTAGAGCAAATTCAGGGTAATCAGATGCTACAAAAGCTATCAGCCCGAAGGATTGAGTGGGATTCTACCCAGTCAAAATGGGTACTTAAAAATTGGACGCTTCATCAGTTCGATGGTGATGAAGAAACTATCTCGAATGGAGTCAACCTCGATACTACTCTGAATATTTCCCCTAAAGATTTTGGTAGCACCTATGGATTGTTTGAGACACTTACGCTTCCTGAGTTAGATCAGTATATTGCCCGGCAGCAGGAACGGGGGGCCAATGATATTCCGGTGTATTTGGTGGAGAAATACATTCGCTATATGTCGCCCTTCACGGCAATTATTCTCACTTTTATCGGGGTAGTAATGTCGGCGAAAAAAAGCCGGGGAGGGGCCGGTTTTCAAATTGCCCTTGGCTTCTTGATAGCTTTCATCTTTATCATTTTCTTCATTTTTGCCCGGAGCATCGCCGAAGTAAACTCTATGAACCCCATGCTGGCGGTTTGGCTTCCTAATATTATCTTTACGGCTGTTGGTATTTTCCTTTACTACACCGTTCGCCGTTGATGGCTGCTCGAACCAAGCACTATGTTTTACTCCACTTTATCGTCCTCATTTGGGGATTTACGGCGGTATTAGGCTTACTCATTAGTATCCCTCCAGTGGAAACAGTATTCTTTCGTACCCTGATTGCCTCAGTATCATTGGCGGTGCTACTCTGGTTTCGTGGCATTGGTTTTCAGGCATCTTCAGTACTCGCCATGTTGGGTACCGGAGGGCTTATTGCGCTACACTGGATCTTATTCTTTGGTGCCGCCCGGGTTTCTACGGCCTCGGTAACCCTAGCCGGAATGGCTACTTGCTCGCTGTGGACTTCTCTGGTAGAACCCTTAATGACTCGCCGAAAGATACAGGCGTATGAAGTAATTCTAGGCTTAGTGGTTATCATTGGACTCTACGTAATTTTCCGGTTTGAACTTACGTATGCATTGGGACTAAGTATGGCCATACTTTCTGCGCTGATCGCTTCAGTATTTACTGTGTTAAATGCAAAATTTAGCAAGAACCACGATGGCTATTTAGTAACTTTTTACGAGATGGTGGGGGCAACTTTGATTATTGCGGCGTTTTTCCCGGTTTACCAGCAATGGATTAGCGATAGTGGTAACTTGTACCTTAATCCTTCTGCCACCGACTGGTTGTGGCTGCTAGTACTTGCCCTCTTCTGTACGGTTTACGCTTATTCTGTATCGGTAGAATTAATGAAGTATGTAACGGCTTTCGCAATGAACCTAACCAATAACTTAGAACCTGTGTACGGGATTTTATTGGCGATTTTGATATTTGGAGAGCGAGAACAAATGACCCCTCAGTTTTATATTGGTACCTTAATTATCTTGGCCTCAGTTTTCGCCTATCCTATTATCCGCCGATACCAAAAAGTACAGCGGTATCATCAAATTACTAGGCACAGAAAGATGAGAGAAGCTTCATAACCCAAACTCTACATAGACGAGTTCTCGATAGAAGCTAATTCTACCAACTTCTCAAATTCTGCATCGGTAATATCCTGATAGAAGTAGTGAATGGGGTTCACTTTTTTACGGTTTTTAACTACCTCGTAGTGTAGGTGGGGCCCTGACGACGTACCTGTATTGCCACTGTAGCCAATGAGTTCGCCTCGCTTCACTTTTTGACCCACTTTTACATTAAATTCTGACAAATGGAAGTATTTGGTTTTAAAACCGAAGCCGTGATCGATCTCAATATTTTTTCCAGCGCCAGTGAAACGAGTAGATACTTTAGTCACCTTACCCGCCCCAGTGGCGTAGATCGGGGTGCCTACCCGGGCGCCGAAGTCTATCCCATAGTGCATCCTCCTTATTCTGTGTATCGGATGAAAGCGCATGCCAAAGCCAGAAGATAAGTACGACTGCTTTAGCGAAATAGGAGTGATAGCTGGAATAGAAGCCAATAGCAAATGTTGCCTCCGGGCTATGCTCAGTAGCTCATCATACGACTTGGTTTGTATGTACATCTGCCGCTTAATCTGATCAAAGCGGGTGAGGGTCTTTAGCAAAAATTCCTCATTCTCAAGCCCCTGATCTATCAAATCCTGATAACGACGAGTCCCCCCAATACCAGCGGTTCGAATAGAGGAGGCAATAGGTTCTTGTTCAAAGATGGTGCGGTACACATTGTCGTCGCGATTTTGTAATTGCGCTAGTACATTGTCTACCTGCTTCATTTCTTTATTCATCATCTGGAGTCTGAATACTAGCTTTTCGTTTCCTTTGCGAAGCAGCTTTTCGTTGGGCGAATCGTAGTACGAAAGATAGATCACTAAAATACAAACTGCCCCAATCAGTACCAATGAGCTATACATTAAGCCATCGAGGATAATACTAGCCGTTGTACGTTTAATTGGCTCGTATTTACAAGTTTCTGTATCGTAATGATATTTTACTTTTGACATCCGTTAAGACTGGTTTGAGACTGATAGCCTACCTTTTCGACTAAGGGTAGATAAGTTTAATTTTTGTATAGTAAAAATACAATTTATGCTTCAAAACATAAATTGTAGCTTCACCCAAACAGTACATTGATGGATTTTATCCCTTTTACGATTTTTTACCAGGATTAACTAGATTGTGCCAGGATGATCAAAATATAAGTATCTGTTTATCAGAATATTAACGTTCCTGAGTATATATTCAATCGGCGATTAGGTCCAAATAATACGAGATGTGAAGAAGCGAGAAAAAAGGGTTAGCCAGATGTTTACTGATTCAACCAGTGTTTTAGGTGTTCAGATCGCCCTTTCTTGAAGACATTTCGCTTTTTCTGATTTGCTTTACGTAATTCTCGCTGTTCTTCTTGAGGTAATTGAACAACCTCTTGGCATTTAGGCGAGCAGCAGCCATCGTACTGCTTCGCACAGTTCTCACATTGAATGAACAACAAATGGCAGGCTTCATTGCGACAATTGGTGTGCGTATCACATGGCGCACCGCATTGATGGCACCGACTGATGATTTCTTCTGAAATTCGCTCGCCTAATCGCTCGTCAAACACAAAGTTTTTACCTCGGAACTTATTGGGAAGCCCCTGTTGCTTTACCTGACGAGCGTAATTAATGATTCCGCCCTCGAGCTGGTATACGTGCTCGAAGCCTTTATGCTTAAAGTAGGCACTGGCTTTTTCGCAGCGGATTCCTCCAGTACAGTACATCACAATATTTTTATCGCGGTGATCCTCTAATATGCCTTCTACTTCCGGTAGTGCTTCCCGAAACGAGTCTACATCAGGTAAAATGGCGTTTTCGAAATGACCGACTTCGCTTTCGTAGTGGTTCCGCATATCTACGATAACAGTATTAGGATTGTCTGCCAGGGCATTAAACTCTTCGGCCTGTAGATGAGTACCCTTATTCGTTACATCAAAAGTATTGTCATTCAGCCCATCAGCCACAATCTTACTCTTTACTTGAATTTTCAGCTTATAGAAAGATTTACCATTATCATCTACCGCAATATTCAAGCGAACATTTTCCAGAAATGTGATTGTAGCAAGTTGATTCTGAAATTGAGAAAATTGGTCTTCGGGTACACTAATTTGCGCATTAATACCCTCCTGAGCTACATATACCCGCCCCAATACGCCTAGCTCCGACCAATACAGGTACAGGTGATCACGAAAAAGATGGGGATTACCGATGCGAGCATACTGATAAAATGAGAGAGTGACACGCCCTTCAGTACTCGCTTCAATATGCTTCTTGAGTATTTTTCGATCAACTCGATTATGTAACTGCATAACTGACTTGTAGAAGTTCCCGCAAAATTAGTAATTACTACCTAATTTTGATAGAGATGTTCAAGACAGAACAGATTCGGGGCTACGTTTAGCTTTCATCTGCTGAAAAAATGCTTGATTTAGTTGAAATCCTTCTTCTTGCAGAATACCTATCTCTACTTTAATGCCTGCTTTCCTCATTCTCCGAATACCCCCTCCGTCAACTAACGGGTTTGGATCAACGTTGGCAATGACTACTCGCTTTACTTGGTGATGGATGAGCATGTTGGAACAAGGAGGGGTTTTGCCATGATGAGAGCAAGGTTCCAGGTTAACGTAAACAGTGCTCCCAATAATATCAGCAGGGTTTTCCACACTATTTACTGCATTACGCTCTGCATGGGCTTTTCCGTATTCTTTGTGCCAACCTTCCCCAATAATGCGCTCATTCTTCACAATTACGCAACCTACCATGGGGTTAGGAGCTACTTTTCCTTTTCCCAACGTGGCTAATTCCAATGCCCGGCGCATGTACAACTCATCAACAGTATTCATGGTATCGCAATTATACAGTACTAACACGCAGCGTACAGTCAAAGGTTTTGAGAAAATAAATCAGAAATTCGGCTCTACTTTCCAGTAATCTGGTCCCGTTTAGGAACAGGATCGTAGCCGTGAGTACCCCAGGGGTGACAGCGGGCAATCCGCTTAATTCCGAGCCAACTACCCTTCAAAAAACCCCACTCTTGCATAGCCTCTAGTGTATATTGTGAACAGCTAGGTACGTGACGGCAATTTTTGCCCAGCATTGGCGAAATTGCGAATTGATAAAAGAGGATAAGTCCTTTAGCTATATAAACGAGCATACGTTAGGTTAATTCTTGAAAAAGCCGACTGGGCTGTATATCCGAATGATGGTATTTCTTACTCTGGTACTTCACATGGTCGCCCCGAAGCTCCTGAAAGTATATCTGACAAATTTCTACGTCAGGATAAACGCGAACGGGTTGTACGCAAGAGATTTCCAGCGTCCAGTACCCATCAGAGCCAATATTTCCTAATCCGGCGGTAAAGTGGACCAGTATCCCCAAACGCCCGATAGAGGAACGACCTTCTAATACTGGAACATGAAAGTTCGCTTGAATTCGTTCCACAGTTCGCCCCAAGTAGAGCCTATCTGGTTCTAGAATCAGTCCTTCTTCGGGAAGAGTTACTTTTTCTACCGGATTATTTTCTTTCATATCCAGTACCCGGTTTTGGTAGACCAGCAACTCGTTGTGCAGTCTTAAATTATAGCTATTTGGATTCAGTTGCTTGGGTGAAAATGGGTCAATATTGATCTCGCTGCCCTGTAACCTTTCAATCTCTTTTCCTGACAGTATCATACGTTTTTGCTTGAAAACCTAGCGCATTTGCTACTCATTTACCGTGCAAACCGAGCTGTTATATCAGTCGTGTAAGGTAAGTGCGGTATTAGAATAACGCAAGGTGTGCAGTATAACGTACAAAAAATGAATTAGTTTGTTAGCGAATAGGTAGTTGTCCCTGATTTTTCGTCCTTCAACTGTACACCTAATGCCTTTAACTGATCACGAATCTGATCCGAAGTAGTAAAGTCTTTATTAACTCGCGCTTGATTGCGAATATCGATCAATAACTGAATTAGACCCTCTTTCTGCTGGGTATCTTCCGAAGCTTCCTTGCGTATGCCCAGTATTTCGCTAATAAAACCCGTAAAAGTCTCCTTCAGACGCTGGAAAGTCTTTCCAGTAATTGACGATAAGTCCAACTGCTGATTGTAGAATCCATTGATCTTAGAACCAAGATCAAACAACACCGCCATTAATTTAGCCGTGTTAAAATCGTCACTCATTTCATGATAGCACCGCTCGCAAAACTGGTTGATTTCCTGGTCTAATGTTTCGTTAACTTGCCCAGATGTATGATTAAGCTTTTCTAATGTTTCCAAAGCATTTAACAGGCGCTTAAGCCCTTTTTCGGCTGCTTGTAAGCCATCGTCAGAAAAATCGACCGGACTGCGATAATGCGCCTGAAGAATGAAGAAACGTATTGTCATAGACGAATAGGCTTGCGTCAGAAGTTCATGATCTCCGGTGAATAATTGCTCCAGCGTGATAAAATTACCCTTGGACTTGCTCATTTTCTGACCATCAATCGTAATCAGATTGTGGTGAATCCAGTAGTTAGCTGGATGCTTACGAAAAGCCCCGCAGCACTGCGCTATCTCAGCCTCATGGTGAGGAAACTGTAAGTCCAGCCCACCACCATGAATATCGAAAGTCTCGCCTAAGTATTTAGTACTCATAGCAGTACACTCTAGATGCCAGCCCGGAAAACCTTCCCCCCAAGGGGAATTCCAGCGCATAATATGCTCAGGGCCAGCTTTTTTCCATAACGCAAAATCGTGCGGATTACGTTTCTCATCCAATCCTTCGGTATCTCTGCTCCCCGATTGCAAATCTTCCAGTACTTTTCCCGAAAGCCGACCGTAATCTTGTGTTTGGGAGTATTTATCTAGATCAAAGTAGACTGAACCATTTGTCTCGTAGGCAAGACCGTTGTCCATAATTGATTGAATCACCTCAATTTGCTCAACAATATGTCCAGTGGCTGTGGGTTCAATACTAGGTGGCAATACGTTAAGTTGACGTAGTGCATCTCGGTAGCGGTAGGTGTAAAACTGGACAATCTCCATAGGTTCTAGTTTCTCTAGCCGCGCCCTCTTAGAAATCTTATCTTCTCCCTCTCCCGCCAAATCGTCTTCCAGATGACCTACATCAGTAATATTACGAACGTACCGAACTTTATAGCCCAAGTGAGATAGATAACGGAATATGATATCAAAGTTTACCGCCGAGCGAATGTTGCCCAGATGGGGATCGCTGTACACTGTAGGACCACATAAGTACATACCTACCAACGGTGGATTTATGGGTTTAAATACTTCTTTGGCTCGCATCAGGCTATTAGTGACTGAAAGTGGGTACTGAGTGTAAAGCGGCTCCATGAACGGGTTTAGTGTTAGATTAGGTGATTCAGGACAAAACTAGTGGAATAATTCTGGCAATACGCCCTCTTCCATCCTCATTTTACATCTTCAAACAAAAGGGATTGTTCATTGAGGTCTATTTTGCGGTAGAAGCAGGCTTTACGAGCTTTACCGTCGGCAGTTTTTGTGTGACACACTCCGCTACCCTCCAGTTCTACTTGGTACAACAATGCATCCTGATCGCAGTCCACCCAAATATCGGCAATGCGTAATCTATCGCCTGAAGTTTCCCCTTTTGTCCATAGTTGTTGACGAGAGGTACTCCAGAATGTTGCGTAGCGAGTACGGATAGAATGCTGTAATGCCTCCAGGTTGGCATAACCTACCATAAGGACTTGCTTACTTTGCTGCTCCTGTACCACTACGGGTAGCAGACCATTTCGTTTCTCAAATTGTAGGCTCAAATCAGTTCCTTCTTCCAGGCGATTCATTGGTCTCTAGTTTTACTTTCTTAGAGCTTTCTAGCTAACTCCGGCACCATTTACTTAGTTTCTGCGTAATTATAGTACTTTTGTTATACTTATCAGAAACTTCAGTTGATATGATATTGAGATGGTGGCTATTTATTTTCTTTTTAGGCTTGCCGATCGCAGGGTTCAGTCAGGAGTACGTTGATCCTGAATATCGACAACTGATGATGAAAATGGACGAAGGAGTTGTACTAATGAATCAGGGTGACTACTACCGGGCAGATAGCTACTTTCAGGAGGTGCTGACTAACATTGATGTGATTCCGGCAGAGTTGTGCTTTTACTTTGGTAAGAATTCGTATCATCTGAAGAAATATAAGCAAAGTATTGATTGGTTAAATAAGTATATTGAGATTAAAGGAACTACTGGGCAGTTTTTTGACCAAGCAAAAGAGTACTTAGCTCTTTCGGAAACCGATTTTTTAGCTCAACAGCGCAATTCGACTCCACGGCCTATCCAACCGGCTAAAGCTCAACCTCAGCAAATTGATTGTAATACAACTCCATTTGTGCTGTGCCCAGTTTGCAAAGGCAGTGGTGTAATTATTGAACAAGGAACACTGGGAAGCGCTATTTACCGCACTTGTCCCTACAGCGATGGTAGTGGGCGTATGAGCTGCGAAGATTACCAAAAATACTTGAAAGGCGATCTGTCGATAAGTCCGTAGTATTTGTTTTCTGCGGACTGTTGACTGTATGTAGGTCGGACGGCCGATGCTGCCGCACAAGAAACCCTACTTCGCTTTATTGTAGTACTTCAGTGCCCTAGGCATGTTCTTCTTCAACTCGCTAATACGGGTTCCATAGGAGGGGTGAGTTGACAGGAACTCCGGCGGTGCCTGGCCTTGACTAAAGGCTGTCATCCTCTCCCAAAATGATACCGCCTCTTGGGGATTATATCCTGCCAAGGCCATGAAGTAAAGCCCTAGTTGGTCAGCTTCTTTCTCATGGGTCCTAGAGAATTTCAGCAACCCTAGATTAGTACCAGCACCGGCTGCCTGAAGGATCATATCACCTGTTAGTGAGGATCCGCCTTGGCCAGCAGCAATGGCTGCTAAGCTTAGTCCAGTTTGCGCTGCCAGGGTCTGGCTGGTGCGCTCTCGACCATGATTGGCTACGATATGGGCAATCTCATGCCCCATCACGACAGCCAATCCAGTTTCGTCCTTGGTCACCGGTAGAATGCCCGTATAAAAAGCCACTTTACCACCCGGCATGGCCCAAGCGTTGACCGTATTCTCATCAATTAATATGTACTCCCATTCAAAGCCATTTAGTTGATCACTCAGGTTTCGTTCTTTAAAGTATTGCTCCACGGCTCGTTGGATTCTGGTGCCACACCTTTTGACCATAGCAGCATCAGGCCCCGTAGTTACAATTTTGCTTGTATTTTTCACCTGGTTGAATTGATCAAAGCTCATGGGTAGCATTTGGCTGTTGGGAATCAGGCTGAGCTGGGAGCGTCCCGTGATAGGCACCGTAGCGCACTGGGTAGATATTGCTAGAACGGCAGTGATCAGCAATAGGGATTGTATTTTTTTCATAATAATCATGGGCTGTAAAAAGGTATTCAATAATAGGGACTTGAGGCACTATTTTTAAGGCAATGCTAGCCTATTGGTTTGAATAAGACTTATAAGGGTTTTTGGTATCACTTTCCTATCCTAGGTAGCTTGTATCCATGAGATATTTCATGCCACCCGATAACAGATGTCAAGTGCAAGGTAGACATTATCAGATTCTTGCTTGAAAATAACCTATTTGACACCTACTAATACAGTAAGGCTTTTCAATTTTCCTGCCATTCCTGCTCTATCTCTTGATGACAAGGTTTTAAACATAAAAAAGCATCGATTGTTAGTCGATGCTTCTTGTAATAAATAGTGTAGATAATTATTAAATAGTTTGCGCCATTGGCGCGTACTTTACTTGAAACGCAGTACGATAAAAACTAATGAGGTTTTCCCGTTCGTAATCCCAAGAGAGCTTGTTAAGCACCCGGTCGTATCCGTACTCAGCCATGCGATGCCTTTCTTTAGGGTTGTCCAGCAGCCACATAATTTTTTTGGCAAAATCAGCTGTGTCATGGTTCTTGGCGTACAGAGAGGCTTCTAGAGCAGATGCCCGACCCTCTTTCAAATCATACTGCACAACCGGTTTTTTCAAAGCCATATACTCCATGATCTTGTTCATGGTAGATAAATTGTTCATTTCAGTTGGCTTATCTGGGTTCACGCATACGTCGCAGGTATTTAGTACATCTACTAGTTTCTCGTCGCTTACCCGCCCGTAGAAATCAACGTATTCTGACAGTCCCATTTCATCAGCAAGTGCTTCAATCTCCTCTAGTGCTGTACCACCGCCTACAATCGCAAACTGCACATCCTGACGCTTCTGCACAATATATTTGGCTGATTCCATCAGAAGGTCTAGTCCCTCCTGCACCCCAATTACGCCCACGTAGCCAATCAGAAAGCTTCTTCCTTTTTTGTAGTCGGAATTTCCGTTAGTTAGTTTCAGGCGTTTTAAACTAGGGCCACTTCGTACCACAGTCACATTCTCTGGATTCATCCCTCCTCGCTCAATAGCTATCTTACGATACGACTCGTTAGTAGCAATACTGTAATCGGCCGCTTTGAAAGTCCAGCGCTCGAAAAGTAACATTGCCCGATAAAACAGCCCTTTTTTATTAAATTTGGCAATGTACAGTTCTGGGTTGATATCATGATGGTCAAACACATATTTCACCCCGAAGAGCTTAAAAGGAAGGGCTACTAGAAATATTAAATCTGGTGGATTGCAACCGTGAATGACGTGAAATCGCTTTTTCAGAAAAATTTTGATACAAAGTAGTAGCTCCCAAAACAGAGCAGTAGAATATTCTACAAGATAACCCAAAGCACCGTGTCCTTCGGTAGGCAACGGATGACGATAGATGTCAATACCGTCTATTTGCTCAAAAGACTCGGTGTATCCTTTCATTTTGGGACAGATGATTGATACATCTGCCCCCTCTTCTTTCAATGTGGTGGCTTCCTGCCAAACCCTTCGGTCGAAGGGGGCAGGAAGGTTTTCAATAACAATTAATACGTGCTTACCAGCAAATTCCGGCATAGTTCTCATTGGTTACTTTTTCCTTATCAATTCTTACCAGATCAATGATGATTTGGTCAGAAGTAATTTCCTCCATAATTTCTTTAAACTCCGGAGATTTATTCCCAATCACAATCACTTCGGCATCTTTAATCACCTCCCGGATATCATCTTTCAATAAGCGAGTGATATGCGGAATATGTCCGGTGAGATAATCTTTATTCTTACCCATTAACTTAGATAGGGAAATATTATTATCATACAGGCTCAATTGATATCCTTTACCGATAAGAGTTTCAATCATATCAACCATTGGGCTCTCGCGTAGATCATCAGTTCCTGCTTTAAAAGCAAACCCGAGGAATGCCACTTTCTTTTTACCCGTATTAAATACCATCTGTAGCCCTCGTTGCACTTGATAGGCATTGCTGGGAAGTAAGCTATTCAGTAGAGGCGTAGACACGTCCAGTAACTGCGCCCGATAATTTAGCCCTCGTACATCTTTAGGTAGGCAGGACCCGCCGAAGGCAAATCCCGGCTTCATGTAATAAGGGGATAGATTTAGCTTGGTGTCACGGGCAACCACTTCCATTACCTTATGGCCATCCACACCTAGTTCCTTACAGATATTTCCTATTTCGTTAGCAAATGTAATTTTAAGAGCGTGAAAATTATTATTAGTGTACTTAATCATTTCCGATTCCTCGGGCTTCAGTTTGAAAACGGGTGCGTCAATAGATTGATAAAGCTCTTCTAGCTGTTGCTCGCTTTTAGGAGCTTTAGTGCCGATAATGGTGTACGGAGGGTTCCAGAAATCATAAATAGCGGTACTTTCCCGCAAGAACTCTGGATTAGAGGCCACTCCAAATTCTTCAATATGCTTTTTACCCGATACACCTTCCATAATCTGAGCACATTCCTGAATAGTGCCAGGTACTACGGTACTTCGGATAACAACAGTATGGTAGGTGTCCTTAGACTTGAGCGATTCGGCAATATCTTCGCAAACCCGGTAGATGTAAGACAGATCAATATTCCCATTGATTTGGCTGGGTGTACCTACACACACAATGGATATATCGGAGTTCTGCACGGCAGAATGAATATCAGTGGTAGCCTTGATAGTACCCTTTTCTACCCCTTCAGCAATATATTCATCTAAGTCTCTCTCTACGATGGGGGAGTTTCCACCATTAATGAGATCAACTTTCTTTTGATTAACATCTACCCCAATAACCTGATGTCCGATTTTAGCAAAGCAAGCACAAGAAACTGCACCTACATACCCTAATCCGAATACGCTAATTTTCATATTAATTATTTTTTAAGTTCAAATAATTACAAAGATAATTATATAAATCAATTATTAGAAACTAATAAGCATTTTCTTCACCGCGTACTGCATTCCACACAGTTTGGAATATTATTTTAATATCTAAAGATAGACTCCAGTTTTCCAGATACCAGGTATCGTATTCCACTCGTTTTTTCATGAGTTCATCATCTTTTGTCTCACCTCGAAAACCATTTACTTGAGCATAACCAGTAATTCCAGAGTTAATAAAATGCCTTACTTTAAAGTTCTCAATAATTTCAGAATATTCTTCCGTATGCTGCAACATGTGGGGTCGTGGACCTACCACCGACATATTTCCTAAAAATACATTAAAAAACTGGGGTAGTTCGTCTAAGCTAGTCTTCCTCAAAAACTGCCCTACTTTGGTAATTCTCGAGTCGTTTTTCTCAGCTTGTTTAGAGTTAGCCTCTGAGTTCACCTTCATGGTCCGGAACTTGTAGCACCAGAAAGGTTTGCCATTTCTTCCGCTACGGAGTTGCCTAAAGAATGTGGGGCCAGGGGAGTCTAATTTGATGAGAATAGCAATTGGCGGTATAATGAATGGAAAGAGGAATAAAATTACGGCAGAAGAGAACAGAATATCAAACGCTCTTTTGACCTGTCGATTATAAAATATTTTGAGTGGATCGCGGCGGGGTGACAATATAGGAATGCGCCCCTTATCGTAGAGCTGAGTATCTATACTCATTTGATCGAGTCCTCCGGCATCTTGTACTATGCCAAAGTAGATATAGTTGTCATCAGCAAACTTGGCAACATCTTTCACATAAGAGACATTATTGGGTAATGCGTAGTATATTTCATCGATATGTTCTGATAAGCAAAACTGCTTGACTTGACTCAAATTACCCCGATAATCATTCTCATTATTGATGAATTTCAGGCCGTCGTCAAAGAACCCCATAAACTTGTACCCTAGAGGCTGGTCTTTTACAAAATAGTTGTAAAGGTTCTTTCCAGTAGTGGTGTACCCGATGATGATAACTTTCTTTCTGTTTTTGTCAAGAGACCGATATCGTTTATAACCCAAAAACAACAGTATCTTAACGACTACTAAAGAAACTATTGAAATGGAGGAAAATAATATAAGAAACAAGTCAGGGAACTTGTACTGCTGTAAGAATAAAACATAAATAGCTACACCACCCACACTTAGCACCGAACTACATATGGTACTGATTAAAATTGTGGATATTTTCCTCAGATTATTAGTTTGGTACACATCGCAAAACAGCGAGGTAACCACCCAAAGTAAGACTGAGATGACCAAAAATGGCTGATAAACTGGTAGATATTCGGAGGTACTGACTAATATTTGACTGAACGATACTCGGAATGAGACGATAATTATCAAAATATCAATTAATAACAGGGCAGTTAGTAGTGATTTTGAATAATGACTTCTCTTTAATTTTTGCAAGAAATCCATGTCAAAATAGTGAGATTATTGAGTATTTACTACAACGTAATATTTTTCTGTAAATATAAGATAAATTTATTGGAAAAATAAATTTTAAAATTGAAAAAATTATAATTATTCCGTTCCTGCTACTAAATCTTTAAAGAAAAGTAATCTACTGATGAAATTACTCGATAAATAAGTACAACTTACATACCAAAGTGTAACCTAAAGTAATAGAGTATATCGTTTCTATTTTTCAGATTCTGTCCGCTCAACTATTCCTTGGTAAAGGAAAAATATCTAGTGAAATGGACAAATCATTTTTTGGCTTTGTATGCATATTATTCTACATTTGTGTCCCAATTGCTTGTCCGGTGGTGTAATGGTAACACAGAGGTTTTTGGTGCCTTTATTCAGGGTTCGAGTCCTTGCCGGACAACTACAGTATTCAATCGCACGGCAAACCGTCCCAACTCACTGAACCAGGACAATTCGCCGTGCGATTGGTGTTTATAGCTACTTACTAGAGAAACCTTTCCATGGCCGCTGTAAAAATTTTCTCTGGGTCAGTCACCCAATATCTTGCTGCTAAAATAGCTCATACTTATGGTAAAACCCTCGGAGAGGTCACCATTGATAGGTTTAGCGACGGAGAAATCTCTACGTACTTTAATGAGTCAGTACGCGGATGCGATGTTTTTCTAGTTCAGTCTACGTTTGCTCCTACCGACAACCTTATGGAGCTACTACTTATGATCGATGCTGCCAAGCGGGCTAGTGCTAAGTACGTAACGGCGGTAGTACCTTACTTTGGCTACGCCCGCCAAGATCGTAAAGATAAACCCCGGGTAGCCATTGGTGCAAAATTAGTAGCTAACTTATTTTCAGCCGCTGCTCCCAATCGTCTTATGACCTGTGATCTACACGCTGGACAGATTCAGGGCTTTTTTGACTTTCCGGTGGATCACTTTAGTGGGAGCATCATTTTCGTGCCCTACCTAAAAGAAATTCCTCAAGATAATTTGATCTTTGCTTCGCCGGATGTGGGAGGAGTGAAGCGTACTCGCAACTTCGCCCAGTATTTTCGTACTGATATGGTGATTTGCGACAAGCACCGGAAGCGGGCTAACGAAGTAGCTGAAATGCAGGTGATTGGTGATGTGCACGGAAAAGACGTAGTGCTTGTAGATGACTTGGTTGATACAGCAGGTACACTCTGCAAGGCAGCAACAGTACTTAGAGAAAACGGAGCGAAGTCCGTCCGGGCCATTGCTACTCATGCGGTACTTTCTGGACCGGCTTACGAAAATATAGAGAACTCTGCGCTGGAAGAATTAGTTGTAACTGATACCATTCCACTACAGCAAGAATGTACTAAAATTAAAGTTTTGAGCGTAGCTGAACTATTTGCCAACGCTATCAAGAAAATTCACAAATACGAATCAATCAGTCCTTTATTTATTTCTCAATCCAGATTTTAATTTATCAATTATGAAAACGTTAGAGATTATAGGGTATCAAAGAGCAAATCTCGGCAAGAAAGAATCAAAGCAATTACGGGAAGAAGGAAGCGTTCCTTGCGTACTATATGGTGGCGACGAACAAGTTCATTTCCACGCTCCTATGATTCTATTTCGGCCATTGGTTTACACCGATCAGGCTCACTTCGTTATTCTAAACGTAGAAGGGGTAGAAAAGCGTTGTATTTTACAGGATATTCAATTCCACCCGGTGAATGAAATGATTATGCACGCGGATTTTCTTGAATTGCACGAAGGAAAACCAGTGAAAATGGATATTCCGGTGCAACTCAACGGAAATGCCAAAGGGGTTTCTAAAGGAGGAAAATTAATGCACAAGCGACATTTCTTACGGCTTAAAGCCCTTCCTAAGGATATGCCTGACTCCATTGAGGTAGACGTGACTGATCTGGACTTTGGTAAATCTATTAAGGTGAAAGATGTCCCGAAAGGAAACTATGAGGTACTGGATGGTGATGCGATCTCAATCGCTGTTATCGAGATTCCCCGGGCTCTACGTGGCAAATCAGACGATGAAGAGGGAGAGGAAGGTGAAACTGAGACCGAAGAGGCGGCCGAAGTTTAACTCCTTGTTAATTTTTGACTACAATCCTGTTCTAACCTAGAGCGGGATTTTTTTTGCTTATGAAGTACTTAATTGTGGGGCTGGGAAACCCCGGTCCGAAATACGAACTTACTCGCCACAACATTGGCTTTCTAACGCTAGACCGCTTGGCTGATCAGCATCAGTCGATTTTTGAAGTTGGTCGGCTCGCCGAAGTTGCTGAGATAAAGCATAAAGGGCGAACACTACATTTGGTGAAGCCTACTACTTTTATGAATCTAAGTGGTAAAGCCGTGAATTACTGGCTTCAGGAATTAAAAATCCCGAAGGAGCGATTGCTAATTCTTACCGACGATATTGCTTTACCTTTCGGAACGCTGCGAATGAGGGCAAAAGGTTCTAGTGCGGGTCACAATGGCTTGAAAAATATCGAGCAACTTACGGGCGGACAAAACTACTCCCGCTTGCGAATGGGAGTGGGTGATGATTTTCATAAAGGGCAACAAGTAGAGTATGTGCTAAGTCAATTTCCCCGGGAAGAATTAGATCAGTTGCCCGAAGTGATGGATCGCGCTGGTGACATGATTCTTTCCTTTTGTACCATTGGTATTGACCGCACCATGAGCCAATATAATGGGTAATTATTTTCTGGAAAATCGCCTATCCTCCTAGCTTAACCATTACACTACTTCCCGCGAGTTGATCCTGAGGCAGCTCTATTTTTTGGGTAACCCTTCGGCTAGAGGCAGTATTGAATTTTATCTCTAACTGTTTTAAACGGGCAGTAGGGTCACTAACGGTAATCGTATTGTTAAGCTGATTGATCAACAACAAACATGGTTTATTCACTATTATGGTTAGTCCATCGGCCAACGAAACCCTCCCTTTTTCATGGAAGACAATACCAGTGATTTTCAAATCAGAATGACTGATTGCTTGTATTTGGGAGGTGTTAGAAATAACCTGATAGGGTAAATCACCTGCATAATCTGCTAATTCTTTAGAGCTACAATTGGGTACTACTACATATTCATAAGTTTCATTTTCAGGTTGTAGACCGTGCTCAAACCATAGTGAAAATAGCTTGGAACTATAAATTGAGTCAACGCCTAACTTAAAGATTTTTTGCAACTGCCCCTCCCGCTCTTCAGTCTGAAGTCTCATTATTTCTGTCTTCGGAAACACGTAGCCGATACTGTCGTGCCACACCCAACCTGGATCTTTTAGCGTTTTATTTCCCCTAGAAAAATGGTTTCCATCGATGAAAACATCCCCAACTAATCGGGCTTGATTGACTCCAGTGACAATCGGGTGCTCATTTTTAGACTCAATACCTGCTCCCAAAGCTACCCACTCCTTATCAAACCAAAACCAGGATTTTCTGGCTTGTGTATTCTTCACGTCTAGCTGCATCGTTGAAACCCCGTAAGTACTGTCGCTTACCCCACCTACAAAAGCTATGTCTTGAGAAGACCTTCCGCTGCTGCTGAATTCATGATGTGGGCTGGTTACTCCGGGCAAGCAGGCCCAATCCCAAACCGGAAAAATATCCTCATATTCATCGCCCCGTCGATAAATGTAAGTCAGACCAAATGGTAGATAGTAGCCGTAAAGATTTTCGGTATTAACGTCCATTTCCATCCCCACCGTGCGCTTGGAGCACATCTTTAAGGAAGTAAAGTAGTTATCACGATGATGAACTGTGTAATCGGAACGCCAAAAGTGCTTATTACCTTCTACCCCCTGCAGTTGTTTGTTTAAGATTCGCTGCTTAGACTCTCGGTACAGCTCGGCGTAAGCCGGATCAGCGTCAATAAAATCGTCTAATTGAGGAACAAGCTGCTCTGCCTGAGGGCTAAAACCACCGGAGCGTCCTACCTGTCGTCCGCGGACATTATAGTCAAACAAGTGACGGAAGATCATCCACCGGGTTCCCTTCAAATAATAATCCCGTAATGTTTTGAGGTGAGTATCCGTAAAAGCAAACTGCGTACCCTCCACGATAGACGCTAGCCAGATCGTTTCCCGCAAGAAATTGCTTCCGTAGCCACCATTGTATAAAAATGCTCCGTGTTGGTGAAAACTGTAGTCCGGCTGTATTCCCTCGTCATCCGTAATTTGTATCGGCTGCATCACCCCGGCCACCCCATCAGCAATCCGCTCGGGATTTCCCTCCAGCACTCCCCGGTATAGCACCGAAATAGACAATAACGTCCGATTAGAACCCGTCATACGAGGAGTAGGTGTCAGGTCACTAATCATATTTTGCAACAGCTCTTCGGAAATTTCGTCTTGAAGCAGCAGAGCAATCACATTGAGATAAAACTGTTTGGCTATTTCGTTTTTGTACCAGTTTTTACAAATTGGGTTTACCTGGTACCAGTATTTCAATGCATTTTCTATTCCAGCAAGCACTTCCGCGTTGTGGTACAGTTCACTAGATGGCTGGCTGTAGGCGTAGGTCAATATTAAAATGCGGGTCAGCGCCTGAAGCGGTGCCCAGCTATTGTCCCGGTCTTGATAATCTATATCTGCCCAACTCCCATTTGGTTGAAGACTACGCAGATGATCAGCAGCATTTTCGAGATCAGATGCTAAGTACTGACTAGTACGGTTCAAAAAACCTTTATCTATCAGTGCATCATCAATAAGTCTTTGTCTTAGGAGTTCAATCTCAGTCGAATCAGACTGAGCCACGACGTGAGAACATAGAAGAAGAAAAAACCCTAAGTAAATCGGATATACCGTAAATGTTTTCATGATTGATAGTAAGGTTGTAAGTATAAAGTTAGTCGGATAACTGGAAGTATGATAAGCACTTAGATGCTATTCTAAGCGAAATTTATTATATTTCGTACGTAAAATCCTGTAATTCAAACGGGGAATGAATAACTTTTCTATTCTGTTAAATCTGATATGAAGAGCTAAGTTTTTTTGCCTTCTACCTAAGAAAATCAAAACATCAGTCTATGCGATTTCAGCCTCTCCTCGTTCTATTTCTCATTATCTATGCATTCGGTTGCAATCCGGATATGCCCGATGAGGTAGCGGAGGTTTATAAAACACTACCCAAAGAGATTGACTATAACTTCCACGTCAAGCCAATCCTATCTGACCGATGTTTTGCTTGCCACGGCCCAGATAAAGCGGCGGTAGAAGCAGGACTGAGTCTAAGTGATGATACCCTGGCGTATGCTGTACTGGAAAGTGGGGAACAGGCGATTGTACCGGGAAAGGCTCATCGTAGCGAGTTGGTAAAGCGGCTGTTTTCTGATGATCCAGAAACGATAATGCCTCCTCCGGAATCTAACCTGAAACTCACTCCTCGTGAAAAAGCTGTGCTAGTTAAGTGGATTGAGCAAGGTGCCGAATACAAACCGCACTGGGCGTTTACTAAACCGGAGCAACCCGAGGTACCCGAAACTGAAAATGACTGGGCCGTTAACGCAATTGATCATTTTGTAGCGGAAAAACTAGCGCAAAATGCTATCGAGCCTTCCCCGGAAGCCGACCGTGAACAACTCATCCGGAGACTGTACTTTGATCTGACTGGACTACCACCTTCCTTAAGAGATCTAGAGCGGTTGATGAGCGATAACCGTACTGATTATTACGAACAACTAGTAGACAGTTTGATGGCTTTGCCTGCTTACGGTGAGCGTATGGCAGCGCACTGGTTGGACGTAGCCCGCTTTGCCGATTCGGAAGGTTACCTAGACGACTTTCATCATACCTTCTGGCCGTACCGTGACTGGGTCATTAATGCTTATAACCGTAATCTTCCTTATGACAAATTTATTCTCTGGCAAATCGGTGGCGACCAGTTACCAAACGCTACGGAGGAACAAGTTCTGGCAACCGCCTTTAACCGCAATCATAAACAAAATTCAGAAGGGGGAATTATTCCTGAGGAGTTTCGGGTAGAGTACGTGGCTGACCGTACTAATACTCTAGGAGCTGCTTTTATGGGGTTGACTCTGGCCTGCGCTCGCTGTCACGATCATAAGTACGACCCTATTTCTCAGAAAGACTACTTTCAGTTCTTTAGTTTTTTCAATTCAACCATTGAGCGAGGTGATGGTATTTTCGCATTTAACGCAATAGAAAATGGCCAAAAAGTTTCTAACGAACTGGCCATGAACGCCGGCCCGGTGCTGGCTTTGCCCGATGCTGAGACCAGGAAAATCCGGGAATATTTGCTAGATCAGATTAATCAAAAGCAAACCGATCTAAACAAACTTACCAAGCAGAATACTGACGCGGTGCAGCAATGGCAATCTCAACAAACGAATGCATCTGCCTTGGAGCAAGCCGTCCGACAAACCACTGTCACCCACCTGACTTTTGACCAAATGGCTGACGGAAAAGATCAGGATGAGGTCAGAGGAAATGATTCACCTATTTACGGTGATGACATTGCTACTGCCAAGGGCATTAAAGGGAAAGCCATTCGCAGCAATGCTTCTGGTCAATACGTGGCCGACGGCAAACCATCGATCTTTGAACGTACTGATCCTTTCACTATAAGTTTCTGGATCAATATTCCCGAAGAATTTGCAGAAGCTCACGTCATGTACAATGGTAACAATCGCATACAGGGCTACCGGGGCTGGGACATTATGTTAGATAGTTCCCGCACCCACTTCCGTCTAAATCATGCCCACCCCTATCAGTCACTGGATATTCGTGATTCAGAACCACTACCTATCAACGAATGGGTGCACTATGTATGGACTTACGATGGTTCCAGTAAAGCTAAAGGAATGCGGATATTCCGCAATGGAGAAGAAATTCAGCCAGAAATCAAGCGGGATTATCTGTATCGCTCTACTAAACCTTATCTAGATACTCGCGCAACTGTATATATGCCATACCGAGGACTGATTATCGGGAGTCGCCACTACGATCAGGATTTTACCGGAGGATTACTCGACGAAGTCCGTATTCTAAATCGGGAGGCGAGTAGTTTGGTAGCTGAATATTTATATAACGCTGATCAAGGCAAAGCTGCTTTTAAAGAAGCCCTGAGCCCGCAATCCAAAGAATTAGACCACTTCTACGATTTGTTTGTAGATTCTCAACTAAAAAATGAACGGGCTCAACTGCGGGATTTACGCTTGAAGGAAGTGGCTACGATTGATACCGTGCAGGAGATTATGGTGATGGGTGACTGGGAGAGCGAACGCCAGACCTACATTTTGGAACGAGGCGTTTACGATGCTCACGGCGAAGTGGTTAACCGAGATGTTCCCAATGCGCTGCTGGCTTGGCCGGAAGAGTTTCCGCGTAACCGCCTCGGACTAGGGAAATGGCTAATCCACGAAGACCATCCACTCACCGCTCGGGTAGCCGTAAACCAGATGTGGTACTTAATGTTCGGGCGAGGTTTGGTAGAAACGGTAGAAGATTTTGGTAACCAAGGGGCATTACCATCTCATCCGAAACTACTGGATTGGCTAGCGGTTGATTTTCAACAAAATGGCTGGGACGTGAAACGACTTATTCGGCAGATGGTACTGTCGGCTGCCTACCGCCAATCATCTAAAGTTCGTCCCGAATTACAGGAAATTGACCCAGACAATGTGCTTCTAGCCCGTTCGCCCCGCTACCGTCGCTCGGCCGAAATGGTACGAGATAATGTTTTGGCGGCCAGCGGTCTGCTTGATCCTACCATTGGTGGCCCGTCTACGTTTCCGTATCAGCCACCGGGGCTATGGAAAGAAACCACTTCACATCCTTTCTTCCCTGGTTATAAAGTCGATTACAAAGACGGTCTTTATCGACGCAGCATTTACACCTTCTGGAAACGCAATATGCCGCCACCCAGCATGTTGGTTTTTGATGCTGCCAGCCGAGGCGAATGCCAGGTACGCCGCCAGCGCAGTAGTACGCCACTACAAGCCTTGGTATTGCTAAATGATGAGCAAATGATTGAGGGCTGTAGAGTATTAGCCGAACGTATGTTAAATGAAGCTCAAGGCGATGTCCGGGAGGCCACTCGACAGGCGTTTCAGTTACTAACCAGCCGAGAGCCCACTGAGCGGGAGTTTCAGCTATTGATCGGGCAATATCAGGAAGAACTAGCGTACTTTAAAGAAGATCAAGGGCGAACATCAGCTTACTTAGCAGTTGGACATCAGTCACCCTCCCGTGAATTGCCGGTGACTGAGGTGGCCGCTCTGGCTCGGGTTGCCAATACTATTCTCAACACTACTGAAGCCTACTACAAAAACTAATTTTTTCAATAAAGCATGAATTGGAATAACGATATACAGCGAGCACAGTATAATCAAACCCGTCGCGATTTTCTTCGCACGACTACCAAGGGGTTGGGTGCTGCTGCCATTGGCTCATTAATAGCACCGAATTTGCTTTCAGCACAACCCAATACGGTTCCGGGTTCTGGTGGTGTCCTTAAGGCGTTACATCATGCGCCCAAAGCGAAGCGGATTATCTACCTCTTCCAAAGCGGTGGACCCAGCCAAATTGAGTTGTTTGACTACAAGCCAGAGTTGATGAAGCGGCACGGGGAAGAGATTCCTGATAGTGTCCGAGGTAATCAACGGATTACCGGAATGCTAGCAGCTCAATCCAGTTTCCCACTAGTGGGTTCCAAATTTGAATTCACTCAAAATCCGAAAACAGGAGGATACTTCAGTAACCTGGTGCCCTACACTGCGCAGATTGCCGAAGACATCTGCGTAGTGAATTCCATGTATACCGAAGCGATCAACCACGAGCCCGCCGTTATCTTTTTGCAAACGGGTTCCCAGCAAGTAGGTCGCCCGTGCATTGGTTCCTGGATGAGTTACGGGTTGGGAAGTCCTAATCAGAATTTACCTTCGTTCATCGTACTGCTTTCCCGTGGCAAGGCGGATACCCAGAACCTGAATATGCAATCCTGGGGTAACGGTTTTCTTCCGTCCCACCATCAAGGGGTACAATTTCGCTCGGGAGCCGATCCGGTGCTGTACTTATCCAACCCTGATGGCATAGACCGGACGAGCCGTCGTCGGGAGCTGGATTATCTGGAACAATTAGAACGCGAACAGCAAGCTGTATGGGGTGACCCGGAGATTGATTCTAAGATCAGCCAGTACGAAATGGCCTACCGAATGCAAACCTCGGTACCCGAAGTAACTGACTTATCTGACGAGCCAGATTATATTTTTGATTTGTACGGACCGGAAGCGAAGGTTCCTGGTACGTTTGCGGCGAACTGTCTACTCGCTCGTCGCCTAGCCGAACGTAACGTTCCCTTTGTTCAACTCTACCATATGGGCTGGGATCAGCATGGTAACCTACCGAAAGATATTCAGCGGCTGGCAAAATCCAGCGATCAAGCTTCGGCGGCTCTGGTAACCGACTTGAAGCAAAGAGGCTTACTAGATGATACACTAGTCGTCTGGGGTGGCGAATTCGGGCGGACTAGTTTTTCTCAGGGCAAATTAACCAAAGACAATTACGGTCGCGATCATCATCCCCGCTGCTTTAGTATGTGGATGGCCGGGGGCGGTATCAAACCCGGAATGGTTTACGGTAAGACCGATGATTTCAGTTACAACATCGCCGAGAACGGTGTACACGTCCACGATTTCCAGGCTACCTTGCTGCACTTACTCGGCATCGATCACGAGCAGTTGACCTTTAAGCATCAAGGCAGACGTTATCGGCTCACCGATGTTCATGGGCACGTGGTGAATGATATTCTTGCTTGATTAAGAATAAGTAACAGTCACAGGGATGAAGATACATCCTATCAACTACAAAATACTTTTACTGAGATTGTGGAAGATTACCCCATAGATTCAGGACGAAACCTTCAACCTATGAATAATACTAAGCTCTTATTTCTATTAGTATTTATGTTCTCTTGTAGAGTTCACGCTCAATCTATCAAAAGAATAGACGATTCCTCAATAGCCGTAGAGGATTTGGATATGAATTTTGAACGTTTGCAAAGGGCAGCTAATGTTCATGGACTCACTATATCTATCGTCACCAAAGACAGTGTGTTATTTCAAAAAGCGTATGGTTCTAGAAATTTAGAAAAGAAGCAACCGCTAGCAATTACGCACAATTTTTATGCGGCATCACTGAGCAAACCCCTATTTGCCTTTATTGTAATGAAATTAGTAGATTCAGGAGCAATTGATCTGGATAAACCTTTGGTAGAATATCTGGACAACCCACTTACCTCTTATGGCTTTCCATATCATTACGAGGGATATAAAGACTTGGAGGGCGATAAAAGGTATAAGAAGATAACAGCAAGAATGTGCTTGTCTCATACGACAGGATTTCCTAACTGGAGATACATCGGTAAGCTTAGTATCAACATGAATAAGCCACTGGAGATAGAGTCAAGTCCTGGGTCTAACTATAGTTATTCTGGAGAAGGGATTCAATTGCTTCAGTTTGTCGTGGAACAAATCACTAAAAAAGGTTTAGAGGAGTTGGCTCAAACGCATGTTTTCCAGCCCTTTGATATGCGTATGACGAGTTTTTTATGGCAAGAGCGGTTTGATGATAACTATGCTGTTGGGCATCGTAAGAAAGGAGACGTTCTAGAGAGAAGAAAGAGAAATCAAGAATACGCAGCCGGAAGTATGGATACCACTCCAGAAGATTATGCAAAATTTATTCAAGCGATGCTAGCAAGGAAGGGATTAAGTCGAGACGCGTATGAAGAGATGTTCATGCCCCAAATTGCGATCAAATCTAAGCAGCAATTCGGTAGGAACCGACGAAAAACCACCGATGAAAATACAGATATTAACTTAAGCTATGGTTTGGGCTGGGGGATTTATGACACTCCTTTTGGCAAGGCTGTTTTTAAAGAAGGCCATATAGAAGGTTGGGAGCATTATGCGATCCTGTATCCGACAAAAGATATTGGTATGGTCATCATGTGCAACAGTTCTAACGGTGAAGGAATTTTTAAAGAACTACTGGAAATTGCTATTGCTGATCGTTGGCTACCCTGGTACTGGGAGAATTTTATACCCTATAAAGGTTAATTATTTTGTTGCAATAGCTATGTACTGCATATAGACTCTGTTATGAATCGAGCTTCATCTCACATCTTTATTTTTTTCCTATTTGGGCTGATAGCATTTGCCTGCTCTCCTGACCGAACGGCATTTTCACCTGAGATTGAAGCCCAGTTACCCGATCAAATTGATTTCAATTACCATATCAAACCCATTCTTTCCGACCGTTGCTTTGCCTGCCACGGACCGGATAAAAACAATCAGGAGGCAGGTTTACGGTTAGATGTTGCCAAAGCTGCTTACGCCCCGGTAGGCGAGGAGCAGGATCACTACGCCATTGTACCGGGTAGTTTGACGAAGAGCGAGGTGTTTCACCGCATCACTTCTGATGACCCTGAGGTAGTGATGCCACCCCCTGAATCTAACCTTAGCCTTTCGGAAGTAGAAGTAGCGTTGCTAACTCGATGGATAGAAGAAGGAGCCGAATACAAACCCCACTGGTCATTTATTTCTCCCGAAAAACCCGATCTTCCTGATGTGAAAGATGAATCTTGGGGACAAAATCCTATTGACCAGTTTGTACTAGCCCGGCTGGAGCGCGATAGCCTTTTACCTGCTCCTGAAGCCGACCGGGTAACCTTGCTTCGCCGAGTAACCTTTGACCTAACCGGATTACCACCCACGCCAGAGGAAATTGATGAATTTCTGGCGGATAAATCTGACAATGCTCACGAAAAAGTAGTGGATCGCCTACTAGCTTCTCCGGCTTATGGCGAACGAATGGCTGCTAACTGGCTGGACATTGCCCGCTACGCTGACTCCCATGGTTACCATGCGGATGGTTACCGCATGATGTGGCCCTGGCGCGATTGGGTGATTAAAGCTTTTAACGAAAATATGCCCTACGACCAGTTTGTTACCTGGCAAATGGCAGGGGATTTACTGCCGGATGCTACACAAGAGCAGATGCTGGCTACCGGCTTTCACCGTAACCATCCGGCCAGCTCGGAAGCGGGGATCGTACCGGAAGAATATCGGCTGGAAAATGTATTTGATCGGTCTAACACTACTGCCAAGACATTTTTAGGGCTTACGCTGGAGTGCGCCCGCTGTCACGATCATAAGTACGATCCCATTTCTCAGAAAGAATATTTTCAGTTCAGTGCCTTCTTTAACAATGTGGATGAACTGGGAATGATCTCCAACGATGGTAATGCTGCTCCCACCATTCCCCTGATGGAAGAAGAGACGGCTGAGAAAGTGGAGTATATCCGAGGGCTTATTGCTGAACAAGAGCAAAAATTAGCGCAGCACACTCGTCAACTCACCGAGTTGCCGATGGATAAATCAGTAAAAGTAAATCAGAAGATAGGTTTAGTAGGGTATTATCCCTTAGACCAAATAGCAAAAGATAAATCACCTAATCTAGCAGGTAATCGACACCCGGCCGACGTGCGGGGCGAGGTAGAAGAAGTGGAAGGTTACCAAGGGCAAGCTATCCGGTTTGATAGCGAATACGAATCGGTTGATTTAAAGAACATTGGCGACTTTGAACGGACTGATCAATTCTCTATGGGTGCTTGGGTGTATCCCGAAAAACGGGAAGAGTATACAGTTATTATGGGCAATGCCGGGGGAAAGAACTCCCACTGGCGGGGCTACGAAATATTTCTGGATGAGTTAAACCGCATTAGCGTTCGCCTTACCCATGATTTGCCCGACCACTGCCTGCAAGTCATCACATCTGATAGTATTCCGGTCAATGACTGGAGCCAGGTGATGTTTACCTACGATGGTTCTAGCCAAGCCCAGGGAATTAAAATTTATATCAACGGAAAATTAGCTCCGACCCAGATACTGTACAATCGCCTGTACAAAAGTATCCGAACTATTAACGCCGAATTACAAAGGCAACCGCAACCTATCAAAGTCGGGCGGAGCCATCGGTTTGCCCTCGATATTGGTCTGTTTCAGGGAGCTATTGACGAGGTTCGGGTTTATGATCGGCAACTTAGTGGATTAGAAGTAGCGAGTATTGTCGGTGATCGGTTTTGGGTTGATAAACCTTACGATCAGTTGAATGAGCAGCAACAGGCTCTTGTAGCTGAGCATTATCGGTTAAACGATGATCCAAAATATCAAAAGTATCTAGCTAACCTGACCACACTCCGGCAAGCCGAATTAGCCACGTTGGACACAGTGCCCGAAATAATGGTGATGCGGGAAATGAATCCGCCTCGCAAAACCCACGTACTTGACCGTGGCATGTACGACTCTCCTACTGAGGAAGTTCAACCCGGTACTCTAGCTGATGTTCTACCATTCACTAATGAATATCCTCCTAACCGTCTAGGCTTGGCTCAGTGGATGTTAAACCCGGAAAATCCGCTTACAAGCCGAGTTACCGTCAACCGCTTCTGGCATATGTTCTTCGGGCGAGGCATTGTGGCTTCGCTGGAAGATTTTGGTAATCAGGGTGATTTACCTTCTCATCCCGAGTTGCTGGATTGGCTGGCGGTAGAGTTCATCAATTCGGGGTGGAATACTAAAGCGCTGCTCAGACTGATTGTTACCTCGGCTACTTACCGTCAATCATCAGTAGCTGATGAGGATCTGCGAAAGAAAGACCCGGATAACGTTTTATTAGCCCGTGGCCCCAGTTACCGATTGTCTGCCGAGATGATTCGCGACAACGCATTATCCGCAGCGGGGTTGTTAGTCAAAAAAGTAGGCGGCCCTAGCGTAAAAACCTATCAGCCGGAAGATTTATGGGACAAAACCCACTTTTCAAGGCTACTGACTAAATATGAACCCGACGAAGGTGATAAACTGTACCGACGTAGCATGTATACTTTCGTCCGTCGTACCGCACCGCCTCCTACTATGACGGTGATGGATGCCTCTGACCGGGGAATGTGTATTGTCCGTCGTCAGCGAACCAGCACTCCATTACAAGCTTTGCTGCTGCTCAATGAACCGCAATTGCTAGAAGCCAGTCGATTGATTGCTGAACGCTGCATGAAGGACAAAAGCGAGAGCACTGAAGACCAGATAAACCAGGCTTTTAGACTATTGACCAGCCGAAACCTAAATGATGAAGAATCATCGCTACTCGTGGAGCTTTACAATCAGGAATATGATAAATATCAGAGCAGCCCAGAAGATGCCCGAACGTTGCTTGAGGTAGGTGACTATCCATATGATACATCGCTAGAGTTACCCAAACTAGCGGCCCTTGCCGTAGTGACTAATATTATGATGAACTACGATGAGGTTTACACCAAACGATAAAGACTATGAGTGATTGCCACCAGTATACTCCCCATTATAGCCGCCGCGACTTTTTAACTAAAACTACCTTAGGGTTAGGAGCTACCGCTTTGGCTTCATTGCTCAAGCCGACCTCTCTCTTTGGAAGTTCCACTGATCCAACGGAAGGTACACTCAAGACATTACATTTCGCCCCCAAGGCTAAACGGGTAATTTATCTCTTCCAGAGTGGCGGACCATCCCAAATGGAACTGTTCGATTATAAGCCGATGCTAGAGAAAATGCACGGGGAAGAGTTGCCAGAATCAGTACGAAAGGGGCAACGACTCACTGGTATGACTTCCGGACAAACCTCCTTTCCTCTAGCGGGTTCTCACTATAAATTTGCTCGCTACGGAGAGACTGGAACTTGGGTGAGTGAGTTGATGCCACATACTGCCAAGATTGTAGACGAGTTGTGCATTGTCAAATCCATGCACACCGAAGCCATCAACCACGATCCAGCAATTACCTTTTTTCAGACGGGTTCCCAGCAACCCGGTCGACCCAGTATTGGCTCCTGGATTAGCTACGGATTGGGTAGTGACAACGAAAACCTGCCTACGTTCTGCGTACTCCAGTCCGAAGGGCGTTCGCGGCCTCAGCCACTGTATTCCCGCCTGTGGGCGAATGGATTTTTACCGTCAATCCACCAGGGAGTATTATTTGGCTCGGGGAAAGATCCAGTACTGTACCTAAGCAACCCACCTAGCATCGGCAAAGATGACCGGGGGAGGCAACTAGCGTTTCTGGAGCGAATGCACGAGATACAATACGAACGGTTGGGCGATCCGGAAATTAATACCAAAATTGCCCAGTACGAGATGGCCTACCGCATGCAAACTTCGGTGCCGGAAACCATGAATATCGCTGATGAGCCGGATTACATCTATGAAATGTACGGAGAAGATGCCAAGGTGCCCGGCACCTACGCCGCTAACTGTCTCTTAGCCCGAAGACTAGTGGAGCGCAACGTAAAATTCATTCAGCTCTACCATCAGGGCTGGGATCAGCACGGAAACCTGCCGAAAGACATTAAAAAAATGGCACAGAGTGTTGATCAGCCGTCCGCCGCTTTGGTCTTGGATTTAAAGCAACGCGGTCTACTGGACGATACGCTGGTGATTTGGGGCGGGGAGTTTGGACGAACGAACTACTCTCAGGGTAAACTAACCAAAGACAACTACGGTCGTGACCACCACCCACGTTGCTTTACCATTTGGATGGCGGGGGGCGGGGCCAAACCCGGTGTCAACTACGGCGAAACCGATGATTTCTCCTACAACATTGTAAAAGATCCGGTACACGTCCATGACTTTCAGGCCACCATGCTTCGGCTACTAGGCGTCGACCACGAACGACTGACCTTCAAACACCAAGGGCGCCGCTACCGTCTGACCGATGTACACGGTCATGTGATCAATGAATTGATTGCTTAGGACTACGATCAATATGTTCCTGCTATTATCACCTTTAGGCTCAAGGTACCCTTTTCCTGCTTCAACCCGATCGAGTATTCGATGGTGAAAATATGTAGCCTGATTAGACAGTTGCGGTGCGGAAATATCGTATCATGACTGCACAGTAACCGATTGAGCTATCCTCGCCAGATGAAATCCGCTGTCGTCCATGTCTCATTTGATTTGCTTTAGCAACTAAAAAAATGAAAGCATTATTATTTCTATTCTTGTTGACAATCCCGTTTTTCTGGAGTTGTGAAGCAACAGAAGATAAAAGCAAGGCTATAGAAATGACTTTTGATTCTTTGTTGCATGTTCAAAAAGAATCTTGGGACTTGCCTGGTGTGGCTTTGGGAATTATCAAAAACGGTGAAGTAGCTTACACCAAAGCGCTTGGGGTGCAAGGGATTGACACTAATGATCCGTTAACTATCAAGTCTGTTTTTCACATGGCCTCAGTTTCTAAACCCTTTGTTGCTACAGCCATTATGCAACTTGTTGAAAATGGTAAAATTGAACTTGACGGAAAGTTGATAGATTATGTGCCTGATTTCAAAATGGCTGATGAGCACTATAAAACAATCACAATCCGACAAATACTCAACCATTCTTCAGGAATTCCTGATGTGGAAGATTACGAGTGGCATAAACCCCAATATGATGATGGAGCGGCAGAAAAATACGCTCGAAGTTTTATTGACACCTATCTCGATTTTACTCCCGGAACGCAGTATAGTTATAGTAATGCTGCCTTCGATTTGTTGGCTAATGTCATCTCCAGAGCTTCTGGAATGACCTTCGAAGAGTATATGAAGAAAAATATTTTTGAACCGGCAGGAATGGAAAACAGTACATTTTTTAAACCAGAAGTACCCGAAGAGCTTGCTACTAAACCGCACGTATTGGGGGATTCCCTTCAAATTGCCGTAAGCAAAGTCTATCCATACAATCGTAGACATGCGCCTAGTTCTACACTGCACTCAAATGTTGAGGACATGCTGAAATGGGCTCAAGTTAACCTGAATAAGGGTGAGATTAATGGTAATAGGATTTATTCCGAGCCCTCTTATGATATGCTTACCCAGTCTCAACTTAAAGCTGAGCGATCTGATAGTGTATGCTTGAGTTGGTTCGTCCGCGATGTGGGCCCGTATCGGGTCCTAAATCATTCTGGAGGCGATGACGGCTATTTATCATTCTTTGCTTTCATCCCAGAGAATGGTACGGCATTAGTGATGATGGCCAATAATGATTTCTACTGGAGCGGCAATGCCTCAAGAATTCTATTACAACAGCTTCTACTAAATCGAGTAGAAAAAGAATGGCAAGTACCGATTAGCCATATTTTGAAGGACTACATTTTATCAGAGGGAATTGAAAAATGCCAAGAGGTATATTTTGAAGAAAAAGAAAGCAACCCTAATAAGTATGTGTTTGAGAGTTGGTGCCTGGATGATTTTGGATACGAATTAATCGATCGAGGATTTAACAAACATGCTCTAGATATTTTTCAGTTTAATGTCAGTTTAGAACCGGATAATGCCTCTTGGTTTGAAAGTGTAGGCGAAGCGTATCTTGCTTTAGGAGAAACAGAGAGAGCTATTGAGTGGTATCAGAAAGCAGTTGAAATCAATCCTGACCAGGAGTATTCACGAGCCAAGCTTTTGGAATTAGAATAAGTCATAATAAGCAACGAGACTAGAAGAGATGTAGCAAAGTTAACTTCAAGATGAAAGATGGTAAAATCTATCAATCTAGCGTAGAGTAAATGTGTTATCCTCAGTGATGCCTTCCCAATCATCGGATCGGAACGGTACAGCGGGTAGTCCTTCTTCATTGTACAAATTAGCCTGATCGGGATTATTGGCCCAGGCGTAACGTACCGCCACCGGATTAACTACCGCATCACTGTAAACGGTTACTTCATTTTCACCAGTAACTTCCGCTTTTGCCCAGTGAAACTCTTGGTCACTTCCCGCTAAGGTAAATCCTTTCAAGTAGCCGTATTTATTTTTTACTACTAAGCCACTGCCGATATTATCTAGCTTCACGATCATCTTGCTTCCTTCTACTTGAGCTGATTGAAAAGTAGGGCCGGACGCAACCACGTCTTCACTGTAAGCAATTTCTCGCATAGCCAAGGCTAGTCGCTTGCCCACATCGCGCTTATTGGCTGGGTGAATATCATCGGCTTCGCCAATATCAATGATGGTAGCCATGCCTACTTTGGGTAGTTCTAGGGCTTTAGTTTGAGCTTCTCTTAATTCTGCCCAATCACTCGGCTGCGGCGTCTCTACTGGAGCCATGAAGTTAGCTAACTGGACAAAGGCAAACGGCATTTCGCTATTCCAATCGTTTCGCCACTGTTGAATCATGGCTGGAAAAATCTCACTGTATTCTTTTGCCCGGGAGGCATTGGTCTCCCCTTGATACCAGATGGCCCCCTTCAGAGCGTAAGGTACTAAGGGATGAATCATGGCATTGTAAAGCAAACTAGGGTAATGATGGAGTTGGGTTGGATAGTTTTCACGCCCGGCCCCGCGTTGGTAATACCAATATCCAGCTAGCGGGAAACGAAGTGATTGCTGTTGGGCTGGAGTCAGATAGAAATCTTTACCAGCGGTAGCAAACCCTCCACTTCCGCCTTTATCAACTACTCTGACCGTAATAACGTTTTCACCCGCCTTGACGGCTGAAGCGGGAACCTTATAACGCCGATACTGATCTTTACCCTGGGTCTCCCCAACTTTGGTATCGTTGATCCAAACCTGATCTTCATCGTCAATAATTCCCAGGTTCAGTAGCAAATCTTTTCCCTGAAATTCGGGAGGCAATATGACTGATCTTTTAAACCAAACGGAACCATCGTGACGACGAAGGGCTGGTTGATTGAACGGGCTAGGAAGCAGCATTGTCTCCCAGTTCTGGAAATCGACACTAGCTGAAGCCCAGTTTTCATTTATACCCGGATCTTTACTATCCACATCATTGAAGAAACTGCTAGTCTTGGCACGGTAGTCCTCCGTTACTTTCTCCATCGTATTGCCTTCCATTTGCAACTGCTGTACGGCTTCGTGCAAACGTGGATATTCGCTCAGAGCTTCAGCACTCATCCAAGCCTCCGCCGGAGTGCCACCCCAATTTGAACTGATTAGCCCAATCGGAACTTCTAAATGTGCACGAAGCTGCTGGGCGAAGAAATAAGCTACCGCCGAAAACTCTCGCACATTTTCTTCACTATTCACTTTCCACTCAGTCGGCAGAATATCATCCTTCGGTTGCAAGGCTTGGTCGTGGGCTACTTTAATTAGGCGAATCTGAGTATCATTTGCGGTGTAGGCCACTTCGTTAGCGTAGGGTAGCTGACGCACCCGCCACTCCATGTTAGACTGTCCCCCACAGAGAAAAACATCTCCCACCAGCACATCGCTAAAAGAAGCCGATTCGCTCTTACCCTGTATATTAATCGTGTAAGGCCCGCCCGCTACGGTAGCCGGAAGCATCACTTCCCAATTACCATTTTGGTCAGCTTTAGCGTTCAGTGTTTTGCCGTTAAAAGTTAGCGTAACCTTTTCCTTCGGATCAGCCTTGCCCCAAATAGGTACCGGCTGGTCGCGCTGAATGACCATATGATCGGAAAAGATGTGAGGAAGGGAAAGTTGGGCAAATGCCGATAAGGATAATGTGCTGACTAGGATAAGTACGAAACAGTAGTAGCGAAACATAGGAAATCAAGTTAGATTGTTGTAGATGATAAATTAGGTCACTTTTCTGTATTTTCAAAAAGCGGAACCAACGCTGGTGCAGAGGCACGAGCAAATTTTTTTATCTTGTCGTAAAATTTTTCAACATGGCCTATTCTAACGAAGCCCTGGAAAACTATCTGAAAAAACTAATGGAGATTCAGTACGGTAACCGTACCGAACAGCAGTTTACCCAAGAAGAACTTAAAAACATTGCGCTAGAAGCCGGACTTACCGAATCAGCTTGGCAGCAAGCTCAGCAAAAGGCTAAACAACATCTAAAACGAGGTACTGCTTACCTAAACGCCCAAAACTACGATGACGCGGCTAATGAACTAGAAAATGCTGCATCGCTGATGCCGCACGACAAGGATGCGAACTACCTTGCAGCCAAAGCATTTCTATTTCGGGGTAATCGCTACAGCCAAACGAGCGATTACGATCGTTCAGAGTACTACATCAATCGAACCCTTAGTATTACTCCCTCTCATCCGGGCGTGATACAGCTAAAAACGGAATTGAATAACAAACGCCGTGTCCTGAGCAACGAAACTAAAGAAAAGAACCGTAGCAATAAATTTACTAAATGGGGAATCATTGGTGGGGTAGCAGTTCTTCTCATTGCGGGCTACTTTAATACCTATAACAGTATGGTCGGATTAGAAGAAGATGTGAACAGTGCCTGGGCACAAGTAGAAAACCAGTACCAACGTCGCGCCGACCTTATTCCTAACTTAGTAAAAACGGTAGAGGGGGCGGCGGATTACGAACGGGAGACGCTAAAGGAGGTAGTAGAAGCCCGAGCGGCGGCCAATTCTATTCAGATTGACGTAGACGACCTGGAAGATGCCACAAAACTGGCCGAATACGCCCAGGCCCAGGAACAACTAGGCGGTTCACTCGGTCGCTTGATTGCAGTAGCTGAGCAGTATCCCGATTTGCGAGCCACCGAAAATTTTCGCGACCTGCAAAACCAATTAGAAGGAACCGAAAACCGAATATCCACCGAACGTCGCCGCTTTAACGAGTCGGTGCAAAGCTACAATGCCAAAGCTCGCCGTTTCCCAAACAATTTGTTAGGATTTGATACCAAAGAGTATTTCTCTACCGACCCCACCAACGCTGAACCACCTAACATAGACTTTAATGATTAATGCCGCCGTGGCACGGAATAATAAATACGAGCATTAATCATTCGTCATCAATCATTACTTCATTAACCATGTTAACCACCAAGGATTTACAAAAGATAGAGCAAGCTGTACAGCAGGTTGAGGCTGAAACTGGGGGGGAGGTTGTGCCAGTACTGGCTAAACAGTCATCATTTTATGAGATTGCGCTGTGGCGGGCTGGGGTATTATTCGCCGGAATTACCGGAATCGTACTGACCTTGTTGTTCGTTACTACCGATCTTGTGCTCTTCATGCCACCCTATCTATGGTTACTCATTATATTTGCAGCTGGATTACTTGGTATGACGATAGCCGTTTCTTCCTGGCCGTTTAAACGCTGGTTTCTAAGTAAACAATTGATGCAAAGCCGGGCGTTAGACCAAGCCAAAAATATGTTTTATGAGCATGACATATACTTAACCGAGCCTCGCACCGGAATCTTAATTTACGTCAGTTTCTTTGAGCATCAGGCGGTGATACTGGCCGATGTAGGTATTAGTGAGCTAGTGGCTAATGCTCGTTGGGAAGGAATTGTGCAACAGCTTACTTCAGGTCTGAAACAGAACCAAACCACCGAAAGTATCTGTCAAGCCATAGAAGCCTGTGGGAAATTACTGAAGGAGAGCGGAGTGCACCAGCCAATTGATGACGACGATAATGCTTTATCCAATGAAGTGCGTGTCAATGAATAAACTAATTAAATACTTCATAGGGGGTAGCTTACTGATATTCGCTCAATTAAGTTTTGCCCAGGAAGTTCCCTACTTCTCTGGCTACGTGGTAGATGACGCCAATATACTGAGTGATGAGACGATACAAGAGTTAAGCTTCCAATTGCAGGATCATTATCAAAGAACCACCAATCAGGTAGCAGTACTTACTATTTCTAGTCTGGATGAGGGCAGTATTGATGATTTTGCTACTCGCACTTATGAAACCTGGAAGTTGGGCAGCGGAGATATGTCCAACGGCATACTTCTCACAATTGTGCCGGACGACCGCAAAATGAATATACGAGTAGGGTACCCTCTAGAACCTTACGTCACTGATGCATATGCCGGACGAATTATTAGGGAGGTAATTGCCCCGTATTTTCGTGAAGGTGATTATAATGCTGGAGTAACTGCCGGGGTGAGAGCCATCCTGGAAAAAATAGAGGGTATCAGCGAATTGAGTGAACGGGAAATTGTGAAACAGAATCGAGGGTTTAGTGTCACAACCATCCTACTAGGCATTGTATCGGCCATTGCCGGGTTGTTCATCATCCGGAAACGCCGCCGTAATGCTCCTCGCAAAAGCAAAAAGACTGGGTTGGAAATGCGTAAACTCAGTGAAAAGGAAGAAGACATACACTTGGATCGCGGGCAACAGATTGAAGAGCAAATTGGATCAATAGATTACGATGTGTGGACATCTGACCAGCCTAATGATGTTTCTGTTATTGCCTACAAAAACACCTTTAACCACCGCTACAGCAGGTGCCCTAGCTGCAGTTATATCACCTATCATTTAGCTAAGAGTCAAGTACTACGTTCTGCGACTTACTCTCATGCTGGCGAGGGTATGCGTAAATATGCATGCAAGAATTGCAACTATACCGATGCCCAACGATACCATATACCCCGATTACAGCGTAGCCGTACGGTAGTAATTCCCGGTGGGGGTAGCTACCGACGTGGAGGCTGGAGTGGAGGAGGTTTCTCCGGAGGCGGAGGATTTTCCGGGGGTGGCTTTACCGGAGGCGGTTTTGGTACCGGAGGGGGTGGTGCTTCTGGCAGTTGGTAACTCTTTGCCGTTATTTCATCAATTCTTAAAGTATGTCTTAATCCCGATACTTATCAAACCAAGCTAAAATATGATCAACCTTGGTAATTAACTGACTGGGGCGGTTTACTATCAGGTGGTAGGCTCCGGGAATTTCCACCAGGGCGGTTTCTTTCTGTCGAATCTTCAGGGCATGGTAGAGTTGTTTGGCCTCGGATAGAGGAGTACGCAGGTCGGCGGTACCCACCATCACCAGCGTGGGGGTTTCAATATTGCCTACCAGCGATACCGGAGAGAACTTCATATAGGTTTCAATATTTTCCCAGGGCTGACCGGGATAGCGGGAGTTGGCGTAGCCGTAGTAATTATCCGCTGTCAGGGTTTTACTGATCCAGTTCATTACGGGCTTTACTACCGCGGCCGCCCGGAAGCGATTGTTCTTGCCGATCATCCAGGCGGTCATGATGCCTCCGGCACTACCTCCGGTCACGAACAGGCTGTCTTCGGCAATAAAGCCCTGCTCAATCATGGCATCCACTCCGTCCATCACATCCTGATAATCATCTCCGGGGTAGTTGTGGTACAGTAGGTTGCCAAACTCTTCGCCGTAGCTGGTACTTCCACGAGGGTTAGGATAAAATACTACGTACCCATCGGCGGCCATCAACTGCAATTCGGGCGAAAAGCGATCACCGTAGTTGGAGATTGGTCCGCCGTGATTCTCTACTAGCAGCGGGTATTTTTTGTTAGCATCAAAAGTGGGTGGCTTCACCATCCAGCCCTGCACATCCCGATTGTCTACACTGGACTTATACCAGATTTCTTCCACTTCGCCCAACTGTCGGTAGTCCAGTAAATCCTGATTGAGATGAGTGATTTGTTCGGCTTCTTTTCCGCGCGTCACCAGTGCTAATTCGGAAGGGTGGTAGGGCGTGGTTTGGGTAAAAACAATCGTACCAATATTAGAAACGCTGTACGAACCGCCGCCGTAGGGGCGACCGATAGCGATACCCCCCAAATTACCAGTCACCACCTCGGATTTACCATTCAGGGTAGCGTAGCCGATCTTGGTATTTCCCCTATCATCGTATTGAAAATAAAAGCCTTTGCCATCCGCTGCCCACACCGGGCTGCTAACGCTGCGGTCCAGCTCCAGTGGAACCTGCTTTTTGTTGGAGCCATCGGCATCCATCACGTACACATTGCTTACTTGATAGGTTTGTACTTTATCATCAAACCCTACGTATAAAATCTGCTTGCCATCAGGGGAGAGAACTGGTTCTCTGTCCGGGCCATTTCTATTGGTTAGAGTTTGTACCTGTCCATCGGCAATGCTAACCCGGTATATTTCGGAATTACGGAAGTTGTATTCCCAGTTATCGCTGCGGTTAGAAGAAAAGACCAGGAATTGCCCGTCCCTCGTCCAGACTGGCCTAGAACGATGCTGGAATTCACCCTGAGTAATCTGCCGGGCAGTACCTCCGTCGGCGGGCAGCACAAAGTACTGACGGTAACCTGGTTCAATATAGCCGGAGCCATCCGATTCGTGTTTCAGGCGGGTAGTTACTCTTGGGTGCTCGGCCCACTCAGCACCCTTTGGCTTGGGGGGAGGGCTCACCAGAGTAGGTTCTTTCTCTGGTACTAGCATTGAAAAAGCCAAATACTGTCCGTCGTGAGACCAACTAAGACTAGAAGGAGAACGTTCTGTCTGGGTCAGACGGGCGATTTTATCGTTCTCCACCCAGTATACGTAAATCTCTGACCCGTGGCCTTCGGCGGCACTCACAAAAGCAATTCGGCTACCATCGGGCGACCAGCTAGGACTAGACTCATTCACCTCCCGGCTGGTAAGTTTGTAGTGTGACTGACCATCGGCAGTCATCAGCCACAGGCTAGAGGTCTTACGATCCTTCATAATATCCATCCCTCGCCGCTCGTAGACGATCATGCTACCGTCGGGAGAAACTTGCGGGGAGGTAACCCACTCCAGTTCAAACACATCCATGCGGGAAAAAGCCGGTTTGGTGGGTTGGGCTAGGGTAAAATGAGAAAGGGAAAGTACAGTAGCGAAGAATAGGGAAAGTACGTTTTTGATCATTGAACTGTAATCAGGAAAGGTTAGATAATCAGGTAGTTTGGTCAATTTACAGTGAAGTTACCAAAATGCCGTCTGTTAATGATATTTCTTAACTGGAAGATCAAGGTAACTCGAGACTACGCGTTACAAAATCAACCCACTTATCTGCAGGCACGCTGGTCGGAATTATTACTTCTGGCTCAAATCCAGTTTCGTTCTTAGGATCGGTATCTGTCCAGTCTGATTTAGATATTGGAATGTAGAGGTAGTAATTTGAGTAGGGTAATGGGGTAGGCGAACTAGCTCCTTGATAGTCCATCATACCGAAAGTGTTACGACCAAAGGTGGTGGTTTTATCGGATTGTTGGCAGAGGTTCATAAAGAATTCGGTAGAACTTCCACCTTGTTCGTCCACAATCACGGCTACTTTTTCGGGGTAGGTCAGCACTGAATCGAAACGAAACGTGGCACCAGCCATCGGGAAAAACTTGCCCTCAAAATGCTTGAAATCGGCAAATTCCCGTTTTTTTACTTGGATATCATCCTCGTTAAAATAGGCCTTTATGTCTTCTGGTAGCGGCTGGTTAGCCAGCATATCCAGTAGATCTAGTACCTCCGGTTTATTATCTTCGGACACTCGATAGTAGGAGTATCCCTGAAAAATTGGTTGAGTGTATAAGTAAGGAAGGAAGTGAATCCAACCATTTTGTCCTCCATCATTACCCCTTAAATCGATAATTAGGTTAGGAGTGCGACGAATCAGGCTGTCGTTGTTGGTCACTAATTCTTCAATCTGAGAATCTGTTCTAGTAAAGGTCGGAATCTTTAGATAGGCAAAATCAGAAGTTATCTGATTAAAGCGCAATCCTTTATCATACTTTTTCCACTCCCGCACTGCTTGATATTCTTTTTCGGTAAGGTTGTAAGGAAAGGTACGAAGCCAAAGCTCAGAGGTACCAATCTGAAAAAGGTTATTACGCTGTTTTCCAATAGACGCACCACTGTAGAAGCGATTATAATAATTCACCTCGTATCCGAAAGTGGAAGGCTGAAGCCTAAAATAGACCAACCCTTGAGATATGTCTGGCTTATTACTCTGCAAAGCAATACCATGATAGTGACCCAAATTTGAAGTGTCCGGTACGATGGCAATGGTAAGAGAGCTATCCGCTTTCTCCCATATACCCTCAATAAAGCTTGGCGGAGTATTTTTCAACTTTTCCTTTATTTGGTCGGCTGATATTTTTATCCGGGTAGTATCAACGGCTTCACTCCCGACGAAGTTAAAGCCCAAATGAGTATCCTCGAAAAAATTTACGAAGCAAGTAATAATGTAGAAACATGGCATGGGGTCGCTTATACCTTCTGACATTTTCTGTAGGCTATCTACCAATTGACGGTACTTCATCTCGCCTTCTGCTTTCAGTTTTGCTGGATAGCCAGCGTAGTTTGTTTCAACTTTTTCTATGGTCTGGTTGAGGTTTTGTGAGCAGTCGCAGGTTGCAGTTTCTGACTGAGCAAGCATAGCCGTACCACTGAAGGAGAATATGAGGAAGAATAAGGTGGTTTTCATTTTCTAAAAAGTCTTTTGAAGCGTCACTAAGAGGGATTAGTTCTCTACAAAGACTAATTCGCAATACTATCGGTTTGTTCAGTATAACCTAGTCATTCTTCGCAGGAAACACTGTCAGATCACCCAAGTGTATTCCAATTACCTTCTTGTTGAATCAAAGCGATTTTACTCGCTATTCTTCTATTCTACATCTCGTGTAGAAAATAGTTGTTCAGTTCTTCGACGCATAGAGCAAAAAAACGGTAGGTACCTTATGCAAATCTGGCAAATTCTTTCGCCAGAGACGAACGGGCTGGGTTTGGATGTACTCATCTGTGCCACTAATATTTTTGGCAACACAAACCAGCGTATCTGACTGACAGTGTTTAACTACATCGGCTAGTAGTTGATTATTTCGGTAAGGGGCCTCCATAAAGATTTGGGTTTGACGATACTGCTGCGACTGCTTCTCTAGCCTTTTGACTGTCTGAACCCGCTTTTCCTTATCAATGGGTAAGTAGCCATGGAAGGTAAATGATTGCCCACTAAAGCCCGATGCCATCAACGCCAGTAAAATGGAGGAAGGCCCTACCAGAGGAGCAACCCGTAAGCCCCTCTGATGAGCGTAAGCTACTGCTTGAGCCCCGGGATCAGCTACGCCCGGACAACCCGCTTCCGACATAATTCCGATGTTTTGTCCCGTCAGAGCAGGTCTCATTAGTTCAACTACTTCTTTAGCCTTCGTTTTTTTGGTGAGTAGTTCAAACTGAAGTTCGTGAATAGGGGTTTGAATGGACAGAGAGCTGAGGAAGCGACGGGCAGTTCGCACATTTTCTACTAGAAAATAACTAAGTTGGTTAGTTACTTCCCGAACCTGCGGAGCCAAAACCTGAGCTTGGGTATCAGGCGCAATAACGGTGGGAATGAGATAAATGGTACCTTGTGACGAAGCATCGTGCATAGCTAGTGAAACATCAACGAAAAAATATGGGACTTTTACTGATTGTTGTGGGAATAATAACCGTCATTGCCGGGTTGCTAGTGTATTTCTCCGATCAAATTCCGATTATTGGGCGACTGCCCGGTGATATTCGTATTGAGCGGGAAAATTTTACTGTTTACTTTCCGCTGGCAACTAGCATTCTGCTGAGCGTAATTATTTCGGCGATTATCTATTTCATTCGGCGATTTAGCTAGATTGTAAGAACTCCATCAGTGTCCTATAAAGTGCGTCTGGTTGTTCAGCGTGTACCCAGTGCCCAGCATTTTCTACGGTAACTACCTCCGCCTGAGGGAAAATCTGCTGAATAAGTCCCTCATCTTCTCGGCGAATGTAATCGGACTTTGCTCCCCGAACGAATAAAGTGGGTTTTTGTACCGGATTTGATGTATCGACGGCTATGCCTACGTTAGCAATATTTTCGCGGATGGCTGACAGGTTGAGTTTCCAGGAGAAGGAATTATCACCTTCCCGCTTTAGGTTTTTCATAATAAACTGTCGCACCCCAAAATCGGGCAAATGCGGTTTGAGTTGCTCTTCAATATCTTTTCGGCTGGTGGCTGATGCCAAGTCTACTCCGCTCATGGCATCCAGAATATATTGGTGGTGCACCGGATAGCCACGGGGGGCTATGTCTACCACTACTAGTTTATCAAAGCTTTCGGGATGGGCTAGAGTGTAGAACATGGCTACTTTCCCACCCATAGAATGCCCAATAATGACGGGGTTCTCAATCCGATGCTGTTGGATAAATTCATGTAAGTCCTCTGCCATCGCTGGATAATCAAACGTATCGCTGTGGGGGGAAAGGCCGTGGTTGCGCTGATCTGGCAGAAAAACTTCATACTCGCCGGCAAGTTGTTTTCCGAAGGTTTGCCAGTTGTCAGAGGTGCCAAATATGCCGTGTAAAATGATGATAGGAGTTCCTGCACCCAAACTACGGTAGTGTAGTTCCATATTAACGATTGACTGATGAATTGATTTTCTCCTGGGGCTGAACCACCGAGTTGGGGTACTGCCGCAGTACCCGTATTCGTTTAATCCGCTTATTATCTACCGCCACTACGGTAAATACATACTTATCGTACTGAATTTTCTCACCAGCCCTGGGTAATTTGGCGTGAATCTCCAGCAGCAAACCTCCCAATGACTCACTTTCTCCCTTCACACTCTCGAATAGGGAAATATCCTCGTCCAGGATTTTGCAGAAGTCATTCAACGAAGTTTTACCCTCAAAGATAAAGGTATTTTCGTCTAGCTTATTGTAGTGAATATCGTTCTCATCAAACTCATCGTTGATTTCACCGACAATCTCTTCAATAATGTCCTCCAGGGTGATTAACCCCGAAGTGCCTCCGTACTCGTCGACTACAATTGCCATGTGTACCCGTTTTTCCTGAAAATCTTTCAATAGGGCGTCAATCTTCTTGCTATCGGGTACAAAAAAGCCTTTGTGCAGCAAGGTTTGCCAGCTAAAGGCATTCTCCTGATCAAGGTGGGGAAGCAGGTCTTTTACGTATAAAATCCCTTCAATACTATCAATGGTCTCGCGGTAGATGGGCAGGCGGGAGTAGCCCGTTTTATTGATAATATCTATCAACTCGTGGAAATCCAGTTCGATATCAATGGCAGTAATATCGATTCGCGATCGCATCACCTGCTTCACCGAAAGTGTGCCAAAGTTGACGATTCCCTTCAAGATACCCTTTTCTTCTTCGGTAGCATTTTTATCGTCACGGGTAGTAATTTCCAGTGCTTGGTTAAGTTCATCTACTGACACCTGATAGCCCTTCTTCTCCAGCCGTCTCTCTACCAGGTTACTGAACGACATCAGTGCGACTGAGAACGGTCTGAGCAGGCGGGCAGCGGTGCGTAATGCCCCCGCGGTACGCTTGGCAAAAATCAGGGAATAGTGTACGGCGTACTGCTTAGGCAAAATTTCCCCAAAGAACAGAATAGCGACAGTAACCGAAGTAGTAAGTACTACAATGACACTACCGTCAGCATCTTTTCCGAAATATTCCCAAGTAGCGTAAGTGGATAGGGTAACAATTGCTACGTTTACTAAATTATTGAGAATCAGGATAGTGGCCAGCAGTATCTTGGGCTGATCCAACAGATCGGTAATATGGCGGTCGGCCGGAGTCTGATTATCCCGGCAGCCATCTACCTCGTTGGGGGAGAGAGAGAAGAAAGCCACCTCTGAGCCAGAAATCATAGCCGAGCAAAATAACAGCAACAGCAAAGTGACGATGATTCCGGCGTAAAATAGATCAAGCGAAGCAAACTGGTCGGCTAAAATAAATAACAGGGGCTCCGGGAAGGGGTCTTCAAGAGAGGATTCCAACAGATTAGATTTAGGTGAACAATTAGAACGGCAGATCGTCCATTTCGTCGTTAGCTGCTGTACTTGGGTTAGATGCCGGAGTTGGTGCAGAATCAGGTAGCGGGGTGGCACTAGGCTCGGATGCGTTAGTTTTAGTCGCCGAAGATTGATAACTGCTTCCTCCTGCTTCTTCGTTTTCGTTTCGTCCACCTACAAAGGTCATATTGGTAGCCCGGATACGCTTATCGTAGCGGGTAATTCCTTCCTTATCTTGGTATTCGTTTGTTCTGATTTTTCCCTCGATGTAGACGGTACGTCCCTTAGAGAGGTATTTTTCGCATAGTTCAGCCAAGCGATCCCATAGTTCTACCCGGTGCCATTCGGTTTGTTCCACCCGCTCGCCATTCCGGTTAGTGTAGGATTCTGAGGTGGCGATACTGATATTAGCAACTTTTGAGCCGCTTTCCAAATGACGGACTTCCGGGTCAGCCCCCAAATTACCTACTAATATTACCTTGTTAACTCCTGCCATAAATAATTGAGATTGATACGTATTTTTCTACTCAAAAAGTAAACTGAATGTTCCGATAATCGGAAAAGTTAGCAAAAGACGAGTAAATAATTACCGTTTGCCTTTCAACAAGTTACTAAAATATTTAATGAGAGAGAATTTCACTCTGTAAAAAATTATCAATCAAAATGGGTTTAGGCAAGCGTTCTACTTCCTCAGGTGAGTAAAATTGCCCAGAGGTAGGCTGAGGTTCCTGCAATAGGCCTCCGTCGAGGGTAATTTTAAAAAAAATTACGTGCAACCGCTGATGTGATAATTGGTGTTGATAAATCTTTGATTCTTCTACCGTAAGCTGCTGCTGCGTCAGTTCGCTTACTAGCGCATCGTCTAATGTACCCCATTCCTGAGATTTACTGGTTTCTACTAAGTAAAAATCGTACAGACCCGCCCAGATACCTTTTTTTGGGCGTTGCTTCATCAGCAGCTTTCCATTTTGCTGCACTACCAGATAGTGTAGATAACGGTCTTTTATCTTCCCCTTTTTAATTTTTACGGGTAGTTCCTTCTGCTTGCCGTGCTGGTAGGCATAACAAATGATTTCTAGCGGACAGATCAAACAGGCTGGGGTAGCTGGGGTACATTGCAAAGCCCCAAACTCCATAATGGCTTGATTATATACATTAGCTTTTCCTTCAGGAACTAACTCATCAGCCACCTTGCGGAACTTCTTCTGTCCAGTGGACGATAAAATATCGTCAGTAATACCAAACACCCGCGCCAGTACCCGGTACACATTACCATCTACCACCGGTACAGTTTCATTAAACGCAAAAGAGGCAATGGCCGCCGCAGTGTAGGCTCCCACCCCCTTTAGCTTAATGAGTTCAGCATACGTCTGGGGAAATTTGCCGCTGTGGTCAGCAACAATGGTTTTGGCACAGGCATGTAGGTTGCGAGCCCGGGAGTAATATCCCAGCCCTTGCCACAACCGTAGTACTTCCTGCTCAGAGGCGCTCGCTAAGTCATGTACCGTAGGGAAAGCTTCTATAAATCTCTGATAATAGGGGAGTCCCTGGGCCACTCGGGTTTGTTGCAAAATAATTTCCGAAAGCCAGATCTGGTACGGGTCTAATGTATGCCGCCACGGTAGATCACGATGGTGTCTCTGGTACCACTGAATAATGCTGTTGGCAAAAAACGTATTTTCCAAACTTATTGGCTGATAATGAGATAGAATTTTAAAAACACCTATCCTCTCCAGGATATTTTATTTCTTTTTTTTTTAATTTCTGATTTACCATTAAATTTACGCTCCCTACTTTCGGGTAACTACCAAATCCAGTACTTAACTAAAACCTAAACGAAACGTGACCAAAGCAGAAGTAGTTCAACAGATTGCTGACAAGACCGGTATTGACAAAGCAGACGTATATACCACTGTGGAGGCCTTCTTTACTGTAGTAAAAAACTCAATGGCAGATGGTGAAAACATTTACGTGCGCGGATTTGGGAGTTTTGTCAATAAAAAACGAGCTCAGAAAATAGGCCGAAACATCTCCAAGAACACGGCACTGGTCATTGAGGAACACTTCGTCCCTAGTTTTAAGCCTTCCAAAGTCTTTGTAGAGAAGATTAAAAGTAGCGAAAAGCTCAACGAAAAGTTGAAAGTAACCGAGCCCAGCTGAGCAAGCTCGCCTTATATTAAAATTACGGGTTCAGTATAATAATTTCTTGAGATATGGCTAAGAAACAGTGGTTGGTAATAGGGATAGCCGTAATTGTGGTAGGGTTGTTATTCAGCTTACCCCGTGTAGTAATTGATAACGATGAAAACGCCGTAGCCGAGACAGCCGCTCCAGTAGCTGAACCGGAGTCTGAAGAAAACCTCCACCTGCCTGAAATTGCCCCTACCGTACAACGGGAAGCTGACAGCCTCCGGATGCTCTACCTGAGCAATGGGAATACCGAAAAAAACATTATCTTTGCCAATTCTCTAATCGAGCTATTTGCCGAGGCTAATCGCTACGACAGTGCTGCTTACTACGCTGAAGCCCTAGCTGATGAAACTGGGGCATTGGCGAATCAGAAGAAAGCCGGGGAAATGTACTATGAAGCCTTTATGCGGGCAATGAGTACGGGGCAATCCCAGATATTAGGCGAAAAAGTTCGTTTCTATTTCGACAAGGTGCTAGAGCAAACCCCAGACGATCTGGATGCCAAAACTAAGTCAGCTATGACCTACATTGGCTCGCCTAATCCAATGCAGGGCATTCAGATGTTACGTGAAGTGGTAGATACTAATGAAAACCATGAACTAGCAACTTACAACCTGGGTTTGCTATCGATGCAATCGGGGCAGCACGAAAAAGCAGTAGAACGGTTTGAGAAAGTGAAGGAGATAAACCCCGATAATCTACAAGCGCAGTTTCTACTCGGGGTGAGCTATTTGGAAGCGGGTGAATCTGAAAAATCGCGGGAGCAGTTTGAACATATTAAAACGATTAGCGACGACCCTGAGATTATTGCCAATGTAGAAGGTTATCTAGAGAGAATTTAATTAAGTAATATGGTGTTCAGGTATTACAGTGTTAATGTGTTAAAGTAGGCTGGGTAATTTTACCTGAATACATGAACACATAAATACTTGAACACTAGAAAAATATAAAATTATTTGTTTCACTAAAATACTAAAAATATGCCTTGTGGAAAAAAACGTAAGCGACACAAAATTGCAACGCATAAGCGTAAGAAGCGTCTAAGAAAGAATCGTCATAAGAAGAAATAATACAAGGTTTGCTTTAGGGCGGGTTAGTGTATAAAACTTTTTACACCCTCGTCCAGTATACCAATTTTTGCATTCGTCTGCTGGCCGCCTTAAAGCGTGGCAATACTACACAGAGCACAGACGAATGCCATACCTTTAAAATATTAATCCCTTGAGCAATGAATTAGTTATCAATTCAACTCAAGATGGATGTCGTATCGCACTTTTGCGAGATAAAAGCCTTGTAGAGTTTCATCAGGAAGTTGATACCAATAAATTTACCGTTGGCGATATCTACCTAGGAACCGTCCGAAAAGTAGTGCCTGGTTTGAATGCTGCATTTATCGATGTCGGCTACGAAAAGGATGCTTTTTTGCACTACCTCGATCTGGGGCCTCAGGTTCGTACCCTCAACAAGCATATCCGGGCTATACTGAATAAGAAAAGTAACGGGCAGCCCATCGGTAAAGTAAAGCCTGAGCCTGACATTGATAAGCTAGGAAAAATCAATCAGGTGCTGAACCGTAACCAGTCCGTATTGGTACAAATTGTCAAGGAACCTATCTCTACCAAAGGCCCACGATTATCCTGCGAGTTGTCTATTGCCGGAAGGTATCTCATCTTGGTACCCTTCTCGAGCGTGATAAACATATCGAAGAAAATAACCGATAAAACGGAACGCAAACGTCTGAGTCGCCTGGTGTCTTCCATCAAACCCGAGGGTTTTGGGGTAATTATCCGTACTGTAGCCTCGGGTAAGGAGGTAGCCGAACTAGACCGTGACCTGAGAAACTTGGTAAAGTCCTGGCAAGACGGTATGAAGAAGCTTCAGACTGCTAAGCCCCGCGAAAAGGTTATTGGGGAAGTGGGGCGAGCTTCCTCACTACTGCGCGACGTACTAAATGAGTCGTTCGACAGTATTGTTACGGACGATAATGATATTTTCTCCGAGGTAAAAACCTACATTAAGACAATTGCCCCTAAAAAGGAGAAAATTGTCAAACATTACCACGGCAAAGCCAAACTATTTGAGAGTTATGGTATTGAGAAGCAACTGAAGTCGCTGTTTGGTCAGTCGGTGAGTGTGCCAGGCGGGGGCTATCTGATTATCGAGCATACCGAAGCCCTGCACGTAATCGATGTAAACAGTGGCAATAAGTCTAACTCAGAAAAAGATCAGGAGGCTACCGCCCTTAATGTGAACCTGCAAGCTGTACAGGAAATTGCCCGCCAGCTTCGCCTGCGCGATATGGGCGGAATTATTGTGGTGGACTTTATCGATATGCGGAGTTCTGAGAACAAAAGGGCGGTTTATCAGAAAATGCGCGAAGTGATGAAGACCGACCGGGCCAAGCACACTATCTTGCCCTTGACTAAATTTGGTCTGATGCAGATTACCCGCCAACGGGTACGCCCTGAGCTAAATATCGTGACTAAAGAAATTTGCCCTACCTGCAATGGCACAGGCAAGGTTGCTCCCTCTATACTAATTGCCGACCAGATTGAGCGGGATATTGATTATTTGCTAGGCAAGCAAAACGAAAAATCGCTGACCATTGCCTTGCATCCGTACTTGTACGCTTACTTCACCCACGGTATTGTGTCGAAGCGACTAAACTGGTTCTTTAAATACCGTAAATGGGTCAATTTAGATAAAGACTCGTCGCTTGGTATGATGGAATACCACTTTCACAACAAGACTGGGGAACAGATAGAACTACCTAAAGCCTGACTAGATTCAGGCTTTTTTTTCGCCTTATTATACGTTATCATATGCGTAACGTGGTTTTACAATGACTTTTCACTGATAATCCGTATTTTACTTTCGCGACCTTACTAATACAACATTAACATGAGCCCATCTGATGAACCCCTTATTTTTGGTGACTCCCGAATTCCTAAATACCGACAGGTAATTAACCTAATCAAGTCGGATATTGAGCAGGGTATTTTTAAGCAAGGAGAACGTATACCATCTATTAACGAAACTAGCGAAGATTTCTACTTGTCGCGCGATACAGTAGAAAAAGCCTACAATCGGCTCCGGGAGGAAGGAGTACTTGTATCAGTGCCCGGCAAGGGTTATTACGTAAATACAAGCCAACCTACTGGGCAATTACGTGTACTGTTGGCGATTAATAAGATCAGTGCCCACAAAAAAAAGGTAGTCAATGCATTTGTAGAATCATTGGGCGAAGAAGCCATTGTAGAAACGTTTGTTCACCACTACAGTACCGAGAAGTTGGAGCGGATCATTGAAGAAAATCTAGGTAAGTTTAATTACTACGCTATTATTCCCTGTTTCAAAGATTTTTCGGAAAAGACCCAAACAGTTATAGAGAAAATACCCAGCGATAAGCTAGTACTTATTGATAAGGACATAGATACTTTGCAGGGAAAGTACAAAGCTGTGTGTGAAAATTTTGAAGAAGACACTTACCAGGTTTTAGTATCTGCACTAGATGACCTCAACAAGTATGAGAAGCTCTACTTCATTTTTCCTGACGGAAACCAGTATCGCCCCGAGCTGATAACGAGCTTTAAGCGGTTCTGTACCGAATATCACTTCGACTACTGTATCACCAATGTGTTTGACCCCACTTGGGTGCGCCCTAAGGATTTATACCTGATAATTGAAGATGACGATTTGGTAGAAGTAATAAAGTACTGCAAAAATAATCAGTTGACGATTGGGCAGGACGTAGGCATTATTTCGTACAACGACACCCCACTTAAAGAGGTGTTGCACGATGGTATTACTGTCATCTCTACCGACTTTCCGAAAATGGGCGAGACTGCGGCCCAGCTTATCTTGGAAAAGCGCAACGAGAAAATTCGCAACCCCTTTTACCTTATTCGTCGCCCCTCACTTTAAAAGACTTGCCTTCTGACTGAAGATAAGCCGTAGATCAGTTGTCTACATCTTCCACTCAGACAATTGAAAAAGTTACTCATACGTTTTCAAGTAAACCTATTGCTTAAATCGCATGAGAAAAGTTATATATCTATTTGCTTGCTTCTGTACGATAAGAATTGTTCATGCTCAGCCCCTACCAGACGAACCCGCGACAGAAGGGTACAGTATTTTCTCCCATGTAGTTGTGGGTTTTGAGATTGGGTCTAATTTTCTAGATATCGAGACGCCTAATCGTGAACTTGATCAGCTTGATTTGTTACAATTGGACCCTTATACTAATAATTTCACTATCCAAGTTGGATTTGGATTAACTCACTTCGAGCTCTACAACACATTTACAGTGCTAGCTACCAACAGTTTTAGTACAATAATTGGGGCAGATCGTCTTTTTCTGTCATCGGCCTTGAATGGAACCTACGTCGGTTTTGGGATAAGGGGTAAGGTCGTATCCGTTTTAAAGAATAGACTCTCTTTGATGGCATCGGCTGATCTAAATGCCGCGTATTATTTTTTACGTATCTCAAAAGCCACAATTATTGATCGGAATGTAAGTCCACTGTTAGATAATTCACAGGCCATTATGGCGAACTCTGGTAACCGAATGGTACAACCAGCACTTGAGTTACTCTACGCTGTCGTGAATAAAAAGAACCGATTTGATATTGGTTTGAAGGTAGGTTACATCTATCATTTACAAAAAGAATCATGGGAAAACCAACATGGCGTCGGCATTCTTGGATTATCCCCAATTGGAAATAACGAAAGCTTTAATGTAACCCTTAGATTCGTCTATTCCATTGCCCGGTGTGGTCGCCGTTATGATAACTACCACTAGTTGATCATGGTATCAAGTTAAGCAAGGCATATTCTCGACTTCCTTAGCTCCGCTCCGGCGGTACGTAGCGTTCTTTTACATTGATGTGCTCTCCGGCAATATGGTCGATGCCTTTGCGCCAGATATTCTCAGGGTTTAAGGCAGTGGTAGAGCTTCCATTATCGTTTTCGTCCAGACGGAAATTAGTAAAATAGACACCCATCCGTTGGTCGGGCTTTTCATTGGCGGTCCAAATGCCCAGGTTTATCACTAGCCTGTCCAGACTGAGGGAAGAAAAACTGCTTGTCTGGTTTTCTTCGTGGTGGCGGGCAATGTCCAACTGTACGCTTTTGGCTTGAGAAGTAATCGGCAGATGAAAGTAGCTAGTGGCAGGAGGGTTTAGTCCTCGGTGGTTATCGCGTAAATTACCGTAGGCTTTGCCGATAGCGTACACCTGATTCAGTTTTTTCAAATCTTTTTCAAACCCTTCAATCCAAATAAAAGATCCTACCCATTTATCAGGATTAGAACTTTCATCATCTACTTGGTACTGAAACGACAGAATTGGATTCTGCCCGATGCTTAACGAAATGGCCTGGCATATTCGGTTGATGGTCTGCGGAAGACGGTCTTGCCCCGGTACGCGGTAGCCCCGGCTGGCGGAGTACAAGTATAAAGCTGATTGATTTTGCCAAGAACGGGCTTCACAAATGTTAGAGGGGTTTTCATCTTCTTCGTAAACAAAGCGGCGATGCCAATTTTTCAACCCTTCCGAAAAGTTGCTATTTTGAATTTTTTCGCTGGCTTCCAGCTCCCACTTGTGCTTCAGCCAGAGTGGGTACTCCTCAGGAGAGAATTCCCGGAAGCTAGTCGGATACTCATAAATCTCATCCGTCACGGTGTGAAAAGCTAATTGAGCCTCTTTGCCATCAACATTAGCTACCGCAACGCCTTGCACGGGTCCACCAGTAATATCTTCTTCGCCGAAGCCCCGCGGGCGAAAACCAGCCGCGGGTAGGTTAATCAAATTCATTCCCTCGTACGTGACTGCCGTCTTGCGTGAGGCAATCAGTGGAATATGCACGTGACCGCTTAGCACATATTTTACATTGCCATACTTGGCTAGTATGTCTAGTAATGTGCGTTTCACCACCACCGACTCCACGTAGCTTACCAACGGGTCAATCCCAATCGGGTGAACCGGAATATGCTGTAAGAAGAAAGTGGGTTGGTCTTGGTGTTGCTCCAAATCTTGTTCTAGCCAGTCGAAGTAATGGGGATGCGTTTCCCAGAAATTTTTTCGTAAGGGGTCAGGCCAGACAATAAAGTGCCACTGCCCCAGATCAAATGAGTACAGTAATTTTTCCATACCATTGATTTTCTTCTGGGCAGTTAGGTAATTGCTAAATCCTGAAAATTCGTAATCGGCTCCGAAGGTAAGCCGGTACTTGGTTTCATGATTACCTACGCTGTATAGCCAGGAAATATCAGCCTTCTTAAAGTAAGTGAACATCTGCTCAAAATTGGTTTCCTGTCCCTGACTATCCACAATATCGCCTAGCACCAAGCAAAAAGCTGGGTCTTCCAGCAGTGAAACCAGCGATACACTATTTTCTACGAAAGCGTTATGAATCTTCATTCGGGTAATGCTACCGTTGGTCATATCCTGGGCATCGCCTCCCTGTGGGTCAGCCATCACCGCAAACTGAAACTTATTACCATCGGACGAAACGCTAAAGAACGGTTGACCAACCGTTCCAACCTCCTGCGACCCTAGCAAACCTACTGATACGTCCAGGGTATCGGTAGAGTATTCTAAACCTCGTTGGTCAAACAGTTCAGCTAGTGATAAACTCGTCTCTCTATCAATCTGGATACTTAATTCGGGAACGACCTCATCAGGAGTAATCCAACAAACAATGGTATACGGATAAGCCGTTAAACCCGGCATCTGCCAGGAAAGGTGGTTTGGATGAAACTCCCACTCATCTATTGGCATAAAATACGATTTAGCCCGCCGGATATTTCCATTTCTGACTTGCACCTCAGCGGAAATACCATTAGGTACTAGCTCTTTGAAGCGAACGCCTACTCTCACTAAATAATCGCCATTTTCATTTTGGAAAGAGTCTAGGGTAGGATAAAAATCGGGAGAAAAATTGCTAGATGAATGGGTGTTGGGAGAAGGAGCAAGAAGTAGGGAAGAACCTAAGCCAATTTGTTGCAGAAAAGTGCGTCGGGAAGAGTTTTCGGTGGCCATGTAGCGAATGTACTAATAAGCGGAAACTTCAGCATTAGGCACTATGCTATTCTTAACACAAACATGAAATATAGGTAAGGTTACTCTACCTCCAGCACCAGAACCCAGTCATTACCATCTTCGGATTTACCGGGCGGGTCAAAATAGATATCCGGTGAGCCTGCACCTGCTGGAATATTAGTTTGAAAGGGCACTTTATCACTACTTTCCTGTTTCTCGCTTAACCATTGCCCAGAACGGGGATTGTACCAATACGCATTAGCCTGCCCCTCAGCGAACCGACTCATTACCACCCGAATGAGGGAACCTCGGGTAGAATAAATAAACGCCCAGTCACCAGTTTCGGAACGGGTAGCGATACGCAAGTCCGGCGATAAGCCATCATCGCGCCCTGTAGTTCCCGACGATACTAGCTCAGGGTCAGGAATACGGTTTTGAATGGACTTAGATTCGATCAACGTACGTAGATGCATTAGATGATCTGAACCCGGAGCATCCAGAACTTCACTAAGCAAAGTACCTGGGTTGCCATTAAAATCTTCCATTCGCCATAAATTTTTATGACCGTAGGTGAAGCCAATACCTCCGGCAAACACCGACCAGTAAGCTTGGTACCGCTGCTTCCAGCCCGGAATTACTTCTGAATTATCGGCTTTTTCCATACCTGTCCAACGCTTGTAGAGTGCATGCTCATTTTCGTACCAGCCCTCCGCATTAAAGGTAGGCTTGGTAGGAGTACGGTTCCAGTCGGCCAGCGTAAGCGGTATAATCAAGCTGGGGATTGCGTGGCTTTGAATCATATTGAAGTCCATCCAGGGTTCATTGTGAAACTCTTCTGAAGAAGACATAAACGAAATGGGATGAATGGTGTACAAATGATTTTTCGTGTTAGTAGACCTGATTCCATCAATCACTTTCACCAGTCGGGTGCGATGGCTATCCGTCAGCGGACGCTGATTGTTAGGAAACATCACACTTACTGGCTTATGATACTCCCCAGCCCCTACCCAAATAATATGGGGTTGGTCGCGATAACGCTCACCCAGCATCCGGCCAAATTCATAATTATGCTGATCGGGATCGGTAAAGTGCTGACGGGTAGATTCTTTTTCCTCCCAACCCGGATTATTAGCATCAGAACCCCACCATACAAACATTGCTAGGTATAAACCCTGCACCTTCGCCTGATTCACGATGTAATCTATATGCTGCCAGTAAGCTTCATTAGGTTTCACCTTATTCCACGGACGCTCACCACCCAGAAAAGGTAATTCTCCTGCATAATTCGGTCTCCCCATATTGTTGGTGGTAAGTTGAATCACCGTAAACTGCTTCTCTTTGCGGTCTAGCAAGTAGCGATCAACGTCAGCGGGTGCTAGACGGGGGAGCATCCAGGCCGTGCAGCCCAGCCAGAAAAAGCCATTCCCATCTTCGTGCTCCAGAAAGTGCCCGTTCTCCGAAACTTTTAGAGTCCCGTGGTTTTCCCAAGATTGGGCGTAGCTAAACTTTACAATCCAACACAGTAGTAGAATTAGCCATATTGTGTAGTTCATTCTCTAACGAGTTAAGTGGTTAGTAGTGCTCTAATTTACTATTTCAACATAATACTGTATCTTTTGCTAGCAATACAAATCATTTCCGGTAATCTACCGATGAGAAATTTCTGATTGAGGTTTTTGATTCTTTTACGCTCATGCAATATTTACTCAGTCTTCTTTGTCTATTATTAAGTATCACTAGCTACGCTCAGCCTATTCAGTTAATTGTTCGCAGCGATGATATGGGGTCTACCCACGCGGCGAATGAAGCAATTATCGAGACTTATGAGAATGGAATCACTACTTCAGTGGAGGTGATGGTGCCAACGCCTTGGTTTCCTGAAGCGGTGAAAATGTTGCGCAATTATCCTGACTTGGATGTAGGAGTTCATCTGACTCTGACCAGTGAGTGGGAAAATATCAAATGGAAACCCATAACTTCGGCACTAAGTCTAACTGACGACTTGGGATATTTTTATCCGATGATTTGGGCCAATGATAATTACGGTGAAGACCAGGCTCTCCACACCCAAGATTGGAAACTAGAAGAGATTGAACAAGAATTCCGAGCTCAAATTGAATTAGCTAAACGGGAAATTCCTCAGCTTACTCACGTAACCGGACATATGGGTTGCAGCAATATGGATGAGCGAGTGAATGAGTTGGTCAGAAAATTAGCGCAAGAATATGATCTAGCCATTTTTCCTGAAGATTTAGGTGTAAAACGGGCGAGTTATCAAGGGGCAAAAGAAACTTCCGAAGAAAAAATTAACAGTTTTATTGCCATGCTGGAAAGCCTCACTCCAGGTACTCATTTATTTGTAGATCATCCCGCCTACGACACTCCCGAAATACAAGCCATTCACCATATTGGCTATACTGACGTAGCTACTGATCGCCAGGGAGTTACTGACTTACTTACCGACGAAAAAGTGAAAGAAACTATTCGTCGTTTAGGCATTAAACTTATTGACTACAATGACTTAATCGAGTAGTGCCTCATATAGTATCTGAGCGATAAATTTTGCTATTATCTCTAAGTGAGCCGCTATTGAGGCATTCTTTTTGCCATAGTTATAATTATTCATAACAATAAATAATTATACTATGCGATCTCATAATATTTTTATCTGGGTTTTAGGATTACTGTTATTGGCAGGTTGTAGCTTCGAGAGTGATGCCCCTGGACCAGTTGGCCCTCCCGGCCCCCAGGGCCCTCCCGGCATTGACGGAGCCCCTGGCCCCCTCGGCCTGATGTACGAAATTGAATTCGATCTCAACACAACCAATGACTGGCAGGTAGTTTTCGCTTTTCCTGCTCAAGACTTGGATCAGATTCTCCCTGAAGACGTAGTATTGGTTTACTTACTCTGGGAGCAGCTAGAAGCCGATGATGGTGGATTTATTGATGTCTGGCGTCCTATGCCAGTGAGTTTCTTCACTGATGCCGGGCTTCTTCAAATCAATTATGATTTTACACTAAACGATGTCTCGGTCTTTGCTGAGGCAGGGTTTACACTTGATGCCGAGCGTGATGCCTACAATGGGGAAATCGCCCGAATTGTTGTAGTTCCCGCTGAAGCATCGCCTAACGTAAATGCCCGAACCGAAAGCATCAACTACGATGATTACTACGAAGTAGCGGAAATTTACGGTCTTTCTACTGAACCTGTGCAGTTGGAAAAACCTCTGCCCCAGCGTGATAATTAGTTCTTATACTGATCTTTTCGCTTAAGAGCACTCTCCCCGGATAAGCGAATGCGAATTCCGGGGTCTCCACTATTCCATGCGGGAGATGCCGGAATTCGCTTTACTCATCCAGCAAGGGTATTTTATTTTTGTTCTTAGGATCAAGCAATCTCCGGAGTGTCAATCTCCGAAATAGCTTGCTGAATTTCCTGGTCAGTAAGCTGATGCTCCTGGAGCTGACCCGATAGGTAGTTTTCGTACGCTGCCATATCGAAGTTACCGTGCCCACAAAGGTTAAATAAAATCGTTTTGGATTTTCCTTCTTTTTTGGCTTGTTCCGCCTCAGCAATTACCGTAGCAATCGCGTGATTGGCTTCGGGAGCAGGAATAACTCCTTCGGCCTGGGCAAACTGGATACCCGCCTCAAAACACTCTAGCTGATGGTGGGCTCGGGCTTCAATCAACTGGTCTTTTAGTAGTTGACTCACAATAACTCCTGCTCCGTGATAGCGCAATCCGCCGGCGTGGATAGGAGCTGGAACGAAGTTATGCCCTAATGTGTACATCGGTAGTAGCGGAGTCATACCCACTGTATCGCCAAAATCGTAGCGGAATACTCCCTTCGTTAGTTTAGGGCAAGAGGCTGGTTCACTAGCAATACAGCGGATATTTTTACCTTCTTCCAGATTGTAGCGTAAAAACGGAAAGGCGATTCCGGCGAAGTTAGAGCCACCGCCAAATGGGGCAACTACCACATCTGGAAATTCTCCGGCTTTTTCCATCTGAATAGCTGCTTCCTGACCAATAATTGTCTGATGCATTAGTACGTGGTTCAATACACTACCGAGTGAGTACTTAGTATGCTCATCCATAGCCGCTCGCTCCACTGCTTCTGAGATAGCAATCCCTAAACTGCCGGGCGAGTCGGGATGCTCAGCGAGCACTTTTTGTCCGGCTTGCGTCTTATCACTAGGAGAAGCAATTACGCTGGCTCCCCAAGTGTTCATCATTAGTTTACGGTAGGGTTTTTGATGATAGCTGATTTTCACCATGTAGACTTCGCACTCAATACCAAAGTGTTGGCAAGCGAAGCTTAGGGCACTTCCCCACTGCCCAGCTCCGGTTTCGGTAGTAATCCGTTTTACCCCTTCTTGCTTATTATAATACGCCTGGGCAATAGCCGTATTCGGTTTATGTGACCCAGCGGGACTTACCCCTTCGTATTTGTAATAAATTTTCGCCGGAGTATCTAAAGCTTTTTCTAGGCCGTAGGCTCGAAAGAGCGGAGTCGGTCGCCATAAACCGTACAAATGCCGCACTTCATCCGGAATAGCTACCCATTTTTCGGGAGTTACTTCTTGCTGAATCAGTCCCATTGGAAATAGCGGAGCTAAAGCATCGGGGCCGATCGGTTCGTGAGTTTGAGGATTGAGAGGTGGCAATGGCTTATTGGACATATCGGCCACAATGTTGTACCAGTTCTCGGGCATCTCCGCCTCGGTTAGTAGAATTTTTCTTTGCTTGGTCATGTAGATTCGTGATTTACAGTAAAGTTCAAACCCCTAAAATACAAAGTTTACTCCAACCCAAAAGTATCTATACTTTAATAAAAACCCTACGCTGATAAAGCCAGTAGCAAAGATACCAGTTGATAGCCAGCGCACCCAGCGAAGCACCAATCGCCAGCGCAGTTGCGTTAGCCCCTAGCCAGCCTAAAATACCATCGGTGAAGATGGCGGCAAATCCGTTGATCCAGCCGTAACCTAACATTTGGGTAGTCATATAAATAAATATGGAATTCATCCCGACTACACTAAAGAAAAATACCCCTCGTCGGTAACCTTTTACATCGACCAGCCAGTACAGAGCAGCCAACACTAGCAAACACCAACCACCACTAGCAAAAGTGAATGAAGTAGTAGCAATTCGCTTTATAATCGGGGTGATCCCCAGCCAATCCATTCCGTAGCCTACTACTAGGGCAATAAATCCGGCTATTATCAGCGGTTTGAGTTTTTCCGAAGCACTACGGTCAGAGATTAGGATTTTCCCCGCCACAACTCCCCAAATAGTGTGGGCGGCCGTTGGTAGAAAATTAATCACTACCCAACCACCGTCATTGATCTTTCCCATCAGTACCAAATCCATCCAGGAACCAAAGTTTTCGCCTTGCACAAAGGGCTGATCAAGACCTTCCAGCGGATTGCCGCCCAGTGGCATCAGTCGGTACAGTAGCTCAGTCAGTAGCAATAAACCTAGCGATACAGCAATCTGCGTTTTCAACGAGTAGCGAAATAGGAAGAAAGCAATCAGAATGGTAAATCCTAATTGAGTTAGTACATTCCACAGTTCCCAGACAATCTTTCCGCTGTACACACAATGCAACAGTACTCCCAGAAAAAACAGGATTACGCAACGGCGGATAATATGGTTCCGCGTTTTAGGCCAATCCCCTGGAGTTTGAGCCCGCTTATTTAGCGAAAAAACCATCGCTACTCCTACAATAAACATAAAGAAAGGCTGTACCAGATCCCAGAAACGTAGTCCGTTCCAAGGATGATGGTGAAACTGCATTGCTACAGCATGACCCAAAGAACCTTCGGTAGTGTGTTCTAGCCAATGGTGATACAGTTCAGTGGTTTCGGCCACCAGCAGAAACATAGTTGCTCCCCGAAATAGGTCAAGGGAAAGCAGTCGTTGGCTAGGGTCAGTTTTCATAGGTTCTCGAGTAGTTGCGCCATTTGCTGTTGCAGTTGTTGGGCGGCTTTTCCGGCTTGTTCGGCGAAGTCTTCTCCATCGCTAGCGTAGATAATTCCCCGGGCTGAATTGACCAGTAAACCGCAGCGGTCATTCATCCCGTAGCGGGCTACTTCTTCCAGACTTCCTCCCTGGGCTCCCACTCCGGGTACTAATATGAAGTGATTAGGTACAATCTTTCGGATTTCCTCCAACTTTTCGGCCTGGGTAGCGCCCACTACATACATCATTTGCTCCACGGAACTCCACTTCTGGCTAGTTTCCAAAACTTGCTGATATAGCGGCTGGCGATCCAGCGGGGTCTGTGACTCACCTACTGTCAAATGCTGAAAATCATTACTACCTTGGTTGGAGGTAAGGGCTAGTAAAATGACCCACTTTCCGGCGTATTGCAGAAAAGGGGTTACTGAATCTTCACCCATGTAGGGTGCCACGGTGATAGAATCAAAATCGTAGGTTTCAAAAAAGGTGTGGGCGTAACGGGCTGAGGTGTTACCAATATCCCCTCGCTTGGCATCAGCAATCGTAAAAAAGTCATTCGGAATATAGTCCAGCGTCTTCCGCAGGCTTTCCCAACCCTTTGCCCCCAGCGACTCGTAAAAGGCGATGTTGGGTTTGTAGGCCACGCAGTAATTAGCCGTAGCATCAATAATCTGTCGATTGAACGCGAAGATTGGATCTTCCTCCCTGTGCAAATGCCTCGGGATCTTGGCTAGATCAGGATCTAACCCTACACATAAAAAGGATTGTTTCTTTTGAATTTGGCGGAATAGGTCGGTTTGGGTCATAGTCTCGGTAGTTTCTTGCGCTCGCTTTTGCTAAAATACATTTTTCTGCATGAGTTAGTAGAAGAATTTAGTTAGTGCTGGCTGATTATTCACTCATGCCCTAATCACCCATCCTATTCATATCTTCAATAACGAACCTAATATTAGGTTTGAGTTTATCGGCATTTCACTAACTTTGCCCAACTAAATCTTATCGTGAAATCCATATTATTTCAGCTTTGAGATTATCATTATTCTTTGACTAAGATTTTGAATTTCGATTATTTCCACACTATCAATTATCCACTTTTCATTTTCAACTAATACTGTATGTCCTATTTATTTACGTCCGAATCAGTTTCTGAAGGACACCCCGATAAAGTTGCTGATCAAATCTCCGATGCTATTCTGGATGCAATGCTCACCCAAGACCCCAACTCCCGGGTGGCTTGCGAAACTTTCGTGACTACTGGATTAGTCGTGGTAGGTGGTGAAGTAACTACCACCGCTTACGTAGAAATCCCGGATATTGTCCGAAAAACTATTCAGAAAATTGGTTACACCAAAGGCAATTATATGTTCGATGCTGATTCTTGTGGTGTAGTGGTAACCCTGCACAGTCAGTCGCCCGACATTGCCCGGGGAGTAGATGAAGGTGAAAATAAGGAACAAGGAGCTGGTGACCAGGGAATGATGTTTGGCTATGCTATTAAAGAAACTCCTGAATATATGCCTATGGCATTGGCCTTCTCACATCGGTTGGTACAAGAACTGGCCCGTATCCGCCACGAACAACCCGATTTGATTCCCTACCTTCGACCTGATGCTAAAGCTCAGGTTACCATTGAGTACGATGATAATAAACAACCTACCCGCGTACATACGGTAGTAGTTTCTACTCAGCACGATGATTTTGTTCAGCCGGAAAATGATAGTGCTCAAGCGAAAGGTGAAGCTGAGGAACAGATGCTGGCCCGTATCCGCGAGGATGTAATCGCCCATGTGGTGAAAAAGGTAATTCCGGGAGACTTACTGCAAGATACTATTTATCATATCAATCCTACTGGAAACTTCGTAATTGGTGGTCCGCACGGCGATGCGGGGTTAACCGGACGAAAAATTATTGTAGACACCTACGGTGGAAGGGGGGCGCACGGCGGGGGCGCGTTCTCAGGAAAAGATTCCAGTAAGGTAGATCGAAGTGCAGCTTATGCGGCTCGGCATATTGCCAAAAATCTGGTAGCTGCCGGAGTTGCCGATGAAGTATTAGTACAAGTGGCTTACGCCATTGGGGTAGCCGATCCAGTATCATTGCTGGTAGATACCTATGGTACTGCCCAAGTAGATAAAACTGATGCTGAGATTGCCGAAATTACTCGTTCACTATTCGATATGCGCCCTAAAGCCATCGTGGAACGATTTGGTTTAAAGCAACCTATCTTTTCCCCTACGGCAGCTTACGGTCACATGGGACGCGAAGCTTACGAAGGTGAAGTAGATATCGAGATGATTGAAGTACAGCAAGAAGGTAACGTAAACCGTACTGTAAATACAAAAGTAAAAAAGAAGGTTAGTTTCTTTGGTTGGGAAAAACTAGACCATGTAGACAAAATTAAAGAGTCTTTCGGGCTGTAATAATCAGTCTGCTATTCAAATAAAAAAGGGTTCAGAGCATTCCGAATCCTTTTTTATTTATCCATTAGTGGGAAGATTGCTTTTCTTTATACTTCTTTAATTGCCTACGTAAGGCATCCACGGCTTGGTCGGCCGCCGCCTCGAACGATTCATCTTGCTCCTTGGCAAAAAGCTGATTCCCTGGAATATTAAGTTTAATTTCCACAATTTTATTATCAATAGCTTCGCCATTTTCAAGTTTCAGAAACACTTCCCCATCCACAATGCGCTCATAAATGGCTTCTAACTTATCAACTTTCTGTTGAATAAAATCGAGTAATTGCGGGGTCGCATTAAAATGGATGGCATTCATCTGCAGCTTCATATCAAATTTAGGTTAAGTAAAAAATCGTTTTATGTGCACAACTGTCTTTTCAAACATAAATATGCGATAAATCCGAATTTATAGAAATTATGCCTTCGGATGCGCCTGTTTAAATATTTTTTTCAGTTGCTCAGTAGAGTTGTGGGTGTACACCTGGGTTGCCGCTAGCGTAGCATGACCGAGTAAGTCCTTGATTGCGTGCAGATCGGCCCCGTTATTGAGTAGGTGGGTAGCAAAGGTATGACGCATCACGTGCGGACTTCGTTTGTCAATGGTAGTATACTGATCGAGGTATTTTCGTACCGTGCGATAGACCATCATCGGGTACAACTGGTCGCCTTTGTTAGTCACTAACAGAAAATGATGAAAGGGGTCGTCATTAAAATAGTTGGCTTTCATCTCTAAATATCGAGAGATTAGTTCTGCCAGACTTTTTGGGAATGGAATAATTCTTTCTTTAGCTCCTTTTCCCCGCACTTTGAGTGTAGCATTAGACAAATTTACTAAGTCAGTTTCCAGATTGATGAGTTCTGAAAGACGAATGCCCGCTCCGTAGAAAAGCTCTAAAATCAGGCGGTCGCGGTATCCTGGAAAATCTTTAGTGAATGTACATTTATCCAGCAGTTCAAACAGGTCATTATTCTGCACAAAGTGGGGTAGGGGGTAATTCGCTTTCAGTGCCTTCACCTTATGGGTGGGGTTTTGTTTGATATATTCCCGCTGTTGTAAAAATTTGTAATACGAGCGTAGCGTACTCACCTTGCGGTTAATTGAGCGGGCTGTATTTTGCTTGTTAGCCAAATCGACAATCCACGCCCGTATTTCTTGGTGATCAGCTTTTTCAGTGGGTAAACCCGGGGCGTGATGTTTCAGAAAAGCGTGGAATTGCAGTAAGTCAGTGTGATAAGACGTGATGGTGTGGGGGCTTGCCCGCTTTTCGTAAGTCAGGAATTTGATGAAAGTATCAATCATAAAAAAAGGGCTAATGCCCTGAAGATAAGAAAATAATCGGAAGTATCTTTTCTTCTAGCTATTTTCCTTAGACTGCATTCGCTGGCGGTATGCTGCCTTGATACGCTCAGTGCGACGAGACACAGAAGGCTTTTCGTAGTGAGTGCGTGAGCGTAATTCACGAAGGGTACCAGTTTTCTCAAATTTTTTCTTGAAGCGCTTTAACGCGCGATCAATCGATTCGTTTTCTTTTACGTTTACTGTAATCATAAAATATTTTGTTATTTTTGCTATTTCTAAAGCGAGTCCGCAAATTTACTAAATGATTTCAAGGTGGGCAACATTTTTGCGCTAAACTACCTCTGAATCCGTTCCTTTAACATCACTACCGAGAAGAAGGTTCTCATTGGTCGTTTCATCCTAGCCTACAAATTTAGTTTTTTATTCAATAAAATTATTAGAATAGTATAATTTTAGTACATTTGTAAGATATTCGCCTTTTACTATATTTGTTCACAAATTAAATTTTAGAAAATTATGAAGTTAGCAGTAGTAGGAACTGGCTATGTGGGCTTAGTTACCGGAACATGCTTTGCTGAAACCGGAAATACTGTAACCTGCGTAGATATTGACGAAAGAAAAGTTTCCAAGCTTAGAAACGGTGAAATCCCAATTTATGAACCAGGATTAGATGCCCTTTTCGATCGAAACATCAAACAGGGACGCCTTCACTTTACTACTGATCTGAAAGAAGGTATTGAAGGTGCCCAGGTTATCTTCTTAGCTCTACCTACACCTCCCGGTGAGGATGGCTCAGCTGATTTACAGTACGTACTGAAAGTTGCCTCCGATCTGGGGCCAATGCTGGAAGAATACACGGTAATTGTAGATAAAAGCACAGTACCAGTAGGTACGGCTGAAAAAGTACGGGCAGAGATTGCCAAAAATGCTAAAGTAGACTTTAGCGTAGTATCCAATCCAGAATTTCTACGAGAAGGAGTGGCCGTAGAGGACTTCATGAAGCCCGACCGGGTGGTAGTAGGAACCACCTCGCCTAAAGCTCAAGAGATTATGGATAAGCTGTATGCACCAATGGTACGTCAGGGTAATCCAGTGATTTTTATGGATGAGGCCTCGGCAGAACTGACCAAGTATGCGGCTAACTCATTCTTGGCGACCAAGATTACTTTTATGAACGAAGTTGCTAACCTGTGCGAACTTCTAGGAGCTGATGTGGATATGGTTCGTAAAGGAATTGGTACCGATACCCGAATTGGCAAGCGGTTTTTGTTTGCGGGTATTGGCTACGGGGGAAGTTGCTTCCCGAAAGATGTACAGGCACTCGCCAAGTCAGCTAAAGATGCTGAGTACGATTTCAAAATATTGAACTCGGTCATGGATATTAATAAGGGTCAGAAAACCCGTCTTATTGAAAAAGCCAAGCAGTACTACGGGGGGGATTTGAATAATAAGACCTTTGCTATTTGGGGTTTGGCCTTCAAGCCGTATACCGATGATATTCGGGAAGCTCCCGCTTTGTACAATATAAAGGAGCTAGTTGCGGCTGGTGCGAAAGTAAAAGCTTACGATCCTGAGGCCATGAAAAATGTTCGTGAGATCGTGGGTGATGATATAGAGTACTGCGTAGATGAATATCACGCTGCTGAACAGGCCGATGCCATCTTTATCATGACCGAGTGGCCCATTTTCCGCACTCCAGATTTTGAAAAACTTTCTTCGATTCTCAAAGGAAAAGTTATCTTTGACGGGAGAAACTTATACGAGTCTGAAGCCATGAAGGAGTTGGGCTACGTTTATTACAGCATCGGAAGAAAAGACATTTATGAGTAAACAACGGGTATTAATTACTGGGGGAGCCGGGTTTCTCGGCTCCCATCTTTGTGAACGTTTCTTGAAAGAGGGTTATTACGTCATTGCGATGGATAACCTGATTACCGGAAACATCAAAAATATTGAACACCTGATGCATCGCTCTGATTTTGAATACTATCACAGCGATATTTCTAATTATGTGCATGTCTCGGGTGATCTAGATTATATCTTGCATTTTGCCTCACCTGCAAGTCCGATCGATTACCTACAAATGCCTATCCAAACCTTAAAGGTAGGTTCACTGGGGACACATAACTGCCTGGGGTTAGCCCGGGCAAAAAATGCTCGGATTCTGGTAGCTTCTACCTCAGAAGTGTACGGTGACCCAACGGTACATCCTCAGCCGGAAACCTACTGGGGAAATGTAAACCCAATTGGGCCGCGAGGAGTGTACGACGAAGCCAAACGCTTTCAGGAAGCCATTACCATGGCCTACCATACTTATCATAAGCTGGAAACCCGGATTATCCGTATTTTCAATACCTACGGCCCCCGAATGCGTTTAAATGACGGGCGTGCCTTACCTGCTTTCCTGGGACAAGCCTTGCGTGGTCAGGATATTACCGTGTTTGGCGATGGTTCTCAAACCCGTTCTTTTTGCTACGTAGATGATCTGGTAGAAGGTATCTACCGTTTACTTCTGAGTGACTACCCTCACCCAGTGAACATCGGTAATCCCGATGAGATCAGCATCAAAGATTTTGCGGAGGAAATTATTAAGCTAACTGGTACTGATCAGAAGATCGTCTACAAACCACTCCCCAAAGATGATCCTATGCAGCGCAAACCCGATATTTCCCGTGCCAAAGAAATTTTGGGTTGGGAGCCAAAAGTATCTCGAGCGGAAGGATTAAAAATTACTTATGAATACTATAAAAATAGAGTATAGTTAGGAACTAAGCTAATTGCTTGCGGTACATTTGAATAGTATTCTCCAACCCGTAGTAAAGTGCGTCGCAAACTAGCGCATGACCAATGGAAACTTCATCTAGAAAAGGAATTTGTTCCTTCAGGTATCGTAGATTTCTTAAATCTAGATCGTGCCCAGCGTTGATTCCCAATCCCAATTCTTGAGCTTTTTGTGCTGCACTGATGTAAGAAACAATCGCTTTTTCCCTATCTTCAGAATAATGGCTGGCGTAAGGCTCAGTGTAAAGCTCAATGCGGTCAGTACCTACGGAAGACGCGCCCTCAACCATGGTCATATCGGGATCAACAAAAATAGAAGTACGCACTCCCAGATCCTTAATTTTGGCAATAATTTCCTTTAGAAGATCGGCTTGCCTCACGGTATCCCAACCAGCATTGGAGGTTAGTACGTGAGGGGGGTCAGGTACCAAGGTAGCCTGAGCTGGACGAACTTCTTCAATGATTTTCATATAGCGATCATCCGGATAGCCTTCAATATTAAACTCGGTCGTTACTACGTTCTTCAATTGCATTACGTCATCGTAGCGAATGTGGCGCTCGTCGGGGCGAGGATGTACCGTAATTCCTTGAGCACCAAACCGTTCAGCGTCTTGAGCTACTTGCGTTACACTAGGGTTATTTCCTCCCCGCGCATTACGCAACGTAGCAATTTTGTTGATGTTTACGCTTAACTTCGTCATTACTCCAAATTTATGTATACTTGAGATTAATAATAATTGATGAATGATGCCACCGTGGCGCGGACTAATGAATAATGTTATTTCCTCATACTTTACATTCCAATTACTATCATTAATCACTATTCATCAAAGATCAGTAACTTTCCTAACTTAGCAAAAAGATATGAGCCTGAAACAGCAAATAGAAGCCGATTTAAAGGAAGCGATGCGAGCCAAAGACCAGGATACCCTGCGCGCTCTGCGAGGTATTAAATCTATGATTCTTCTAGCAGAAACTGAGAAGGGAGCGGGTGGTGAACTGACCGAAGCGACTGAGATGCAACTACTAACTAAAGCTGCCAAGCAGCGTAAAGAATCCCTGGAAACATTTGAGCAGCAGGGTCGGGAAGATTTGGCAGCAAAAGAGCGGTCTGAGCTAGACGTAATAAACCGTTACTTACCCCAGCCTTTGAGTGAAGAAGAAATCACTGATGCGATTAAGAAGGTTATACAGGAAGAAAATGCATCGGGTATGAAAGATATGGGGAAAGTAATGGGACGGGCATCTCAAGAATTAGCCGGACGGGCCGACGGTAAAACCATGTCCGCCATTACCCGTCAACTTCTAAGTCAGTAGCAGTGACCGGATGGGATTGGGCATTCATCGTTATTTTGTTTCTGGGGGCTTACCGGGGTTATCGGAAGGGAATACTGCTAGAAGCCATCGCTATTGTTGGGTTTGTGGTAGCGATCATTGCTGCTCTTCACCTGTTGCCCCAATCTACCGCTTGGCTTACTGACCAGTTCGGTTCTGAAAATAGTTTACTTCCCATCTTGGCCTTTCTCCTAACCTTCGTTGCCATTGTAGTGGCGATTACTATGCTGGGAAGGTTGCTAAAAAGTATTATTCGCCTGACCCCCCTCGGCTTTGCCGACGAAATACTGGGGGCAGCCTTGGGAGCAATAAAGTGGGCGTTTGTGCTTAGCCTATTGCTGGCGGCGCTGGATTGGGCGGAAATTGAGATAGATTCAATGCAAGACAGTCAGCTTTATGGATTATTGCGTCCGTTTTCCTCACTGGTTATTAACCAGATAATACTGTGGTTTCCGGCAATGGAGGAGATGGTAGAAACTATTGACAACTTTTTCAAGGAAAAACAGTCTTAATCATTACATTAAACCCAATAAACAAAAGTTACCAAACCTATTGGATTAAACTTTGTGTTTAGTATATCGCAACGATCATTAATTTATGGAGTATCAGATACACGAAAAAGATGGGTACCGCTACGTAGATGAAGGTGAGGGTGAAACCATGCTGCTACTACACGGCCTGTTTGGGGCACTAAGTAATTGGGGGAAGGTAGTAGAACGTTTTAAAAATCAGTACCGCGTCCTCATTCCCATGCTACCTGTTTATGAGATGCCGGTTCGCAAGGCCGGACTGGAGGGACTTCATACGTTCACTGAAAACTTTGTTGCCCAGATGGGGCTTAGCGACATGATAGTAATCGGTAATTCGCTGGGGGGGCATATTGGGTTAATTTTCACCATCGCCAATCAACATTTGGTAAAACGTCTGATACTGACGGGTAGCTCCGGTTTGTTCGAGAACTCTATGGGAGGCTCATTTCCCAAGCGGGGTAACTACGAATATATTAAGGAGCGGGTAGAGTATACCTTTTATGATCCGGCAACCATTAGCAAGGAATATATTGATGAGATATTTGAGACGGTAAGTAGTATCCCCAAGTGTCTATCGATTGTGCAGATTGCCAAATCCGCTCAACGGAACAATATGGCTGATGAACTTCATTTAATTAAAGTGCCAACCTTACTCATCTGGGGTTTGAATGATACAATTACCCCTCCGGTGGTTGGTCATGACTTTAATCGTCTGCTTCCCAATTCTACGCTCCGGTTTGTCGACCATTGCTGCCACGCCCCCATGATGGAACAACCCGAAAAATTTAACAATATATTAGCCGAATTTTTAGAAGAACCCCTTTTAGTATGAATGCCCTCACCTTTGCTAATCCGCTGATACCGGCACTTAAGCTGGAAGATAATATTGCCAAAGCTACTGCTTTGCTGGATGATTTAAATCTCGATCAGCTACCCGTAGTAGATCAAGGACGGTTTCAAGGGTTTATTAGTAGCGATATGCTGTTTGATGATTTATTTGATCATTCCAGTGTGGGGGAGTACCACCTCGATGCTAACCAATGCACTGTTTATGCCAATCAGCACTTCTATGAGTTAGTGAAAGCCTTTTATGATTGTGACTCTACATCGCTGGCTATTGTAGATGAAAACCAGGAATACCTGGGGGCATTTCACGCTCGGGACTTACTAAAAGGCTTTGCTCAAATAACCGCGGTTCAGTCTTCGGGTAGTGTTGTGGAGATTTCCAGTAAGCTCATTGACTATTCGCTAGCTGAAATTACCCGCCTAATTGAGGCCGATGGAGTTAAAATTTTAGGTTGTTTTCTGCAAAGTGACCTAGATGATCCCAGCCGCATTAGAGTTACTTTAAAGCTAGACCGCAAAGATGCCTCCCGAACAGTAGCTACGCTAGAGCGATTTAGTTATAAAGTCGTTTCTTTATTTCAAGAAGCTTCGGTAGCTTCGTATGAGAAGGAGCGCCTAGATGCCTTACTGCGCTATCTGGATATCTAAACTACTATGAATGAGGTTTGCTATTCACGGAAGAAAAACGAACGAAGGTAGCTTAAACTGCATTCAGCACGTATTGGTTGAGCTTAATCGGAAGCAAGCCTCCGTCATAATTTCGGATACCTTACAATCCCACTTGAGTGATGCCTCGATTAGTCATCCGGCAGAACTGGTGTATTCTTCTCAAACAGGGGTTCCTGATGTAGATTTTGTCATCAGCATTGGTGGCGATGGCACTTTACTGGAAACGGTAACCCACGTTCGTAAAAAGGAAATACCTATTCTGGGGATCAATGTAGGGCGCCTGGGGTTTTTAGCTACCGTCTCCCAAGATCAGATTGCGACCGCAATTAGTGCTCTGTTCCAAAACCAATATTCGTATGATCACCGGGCTTTAGTGGAAGTTCAGGGAACAGAAGAAATACCCTCCGATCTCAATTTTGCCCTAAATGAGTTAACGGTTATTAAGAAAGATACGTCTACCATGATCGTGGCTCACGCTTACTTAGATGATCGTTATCTTAACTCCTACTGGGCTGACGGGTTAATTATTTCCACTCCTACGGGTTCAACGGGCTACTCACTAAGTTGCGGTGGCCCAGTGGCTTCCCCTCAGTCCAGTAATTTGATCATTACCCCCATTAGCCCTCATAACCTTACTGTCCGACCATTGGTAGTATCTGACCAAAGTCAAATATCTATTCAGGTGGAAAGCCGTAGCGATAGCTATCTGATTGCCCTCGACTCCCGTTCTTACGGTATATCAAGTGAGACTTCTTTTCAGATACGCAAAGCCCCGTTTCAGGTGAAATTGGTCAAGTTCAAAGGAGATGACTTTTTGGAAACATTACGGCAGAAGTTAAATTGGGGGCTCGATGTAAGAAATTAGTCTTTAATGAGTTGCTTCGCGGCTTAAAACCCAGTAAAATTGCCCTGACTATCCATTCCTGATTCCCACTTTTATGTCGACTATTCAAACCTCTACTCGCTTAGCTACGATTTTGGGCTTTGCACTCATCTTTTTGATGATTAACCCCATTGATAGTGATGCCCAAAACCGCCGGAGAAAGCGGGTCTACCGTAATCAAAATAGCCGGGTTTCCCAGTTCTCAGGTAAACGGTTGGCTTTTGCTAATGCCAAGCAGTACATCACCTTAGAAGTTTCAGCCAATGCGCTAAACTATTTCGGGGATATTGCTCCCCAATCGAGCTTTGCCAGCACCGATATTTCGTTTACCCGACCTGGTATTGGCATTTCTTCCAGTGTTCGGCTAGGGCAGTCACTATCAGCTCGGCTAGGGTTCATGTGGGGTAGAATTAGCAGTAGTGATTTTGAGGTGGCCAGCCCTGATGATCGGAATAATATTTATCGGTATGCCCGGAACTTACAGTTTCGTAATAATATCAAGGATTTATCATTGATGCTGGTATATGATATCTTTCCTAACCCTTACACCGTAACGTTGCGTCAGTCATTTACCCCCTACATTTTCGCGGGTATATCAGTGTTTCATCATAATCCTCAGGGACTAGTACCGTCGGCTGCGTTCCTGTCTCCCGGCGATACGCTTTCTGCTGAACAGATACCCCAGTCGGGGGAATGGGTAGCCTTAAAACCTTTGCGAACCGAAGGAAACGATTATTCTAATTTTTCTTTTAGTATACCGGTGGGGGCTGGGGTACGGTTTCGTTTGAACCAACTAATGGATCTGGAGGCTGAAGTGAGCTACCGCTTTTCATTCACAGACTATTTAGATGATGTGAGTACCGAGTACGTAGATAAAGGTGTTCTTGGAAGTGATTTAGCCAAAATTATGTCGGATCGCTCCCTGGAGCCAGTAGATGCAGTTTCGGGAGATTCCCGGCAAAATCTGTTTACAGATGATAATGTTCTTAATACTAACTTAGCTACCTATACTGGGGCAGATGGTGTAGAGTATGTTCACCTGCCCGGCTACGGTCAGGCTGGTGCCCAGCGGGGCAATTCTGGTAATAACGATGTTTTTCTCACGACAACACTTCGTCTGGTTATTATGCTAGGACGCAGTCCCTTTTCTAATTCTGGATTCCAACCGCGCTAACATTGACTTTTAGCAATTTTTCTTAAAATTTGTACTTTAAGTATACCAAACCTCTCAGTCTAGCAGTTATAGTTAGGGTTAGAGAGACCCATTCTAAGCTTAGGGTATGAAGCAATTTAGTGTTATCTTTTTTCTATTGCTGGGCTTTTGCCTGTCAGGGCAAATGTTGCAGGCGCAACATAATGAGGTGGGTATTGGCATTGGTGGAACGAATTACACCGGCGACGTAGTACGAGCGTTTGGAGTAAGGCACACCCGCCCAGGAGGGTTTCTGCTATACCGACGCAACTTTACTGACTACCTAAGTGTAAGGGGTAATTTTATGTTCGGTGGGTTAGCCGGATCTGATAATCCTCCCTTTGATGCTTTAGCTCAACAGCGCGACACAGCTTTTAGTACTACTGTAGCCGAGCTAACGGCCGTGGTTGAGTATCATTTTTTAGATTATAAGAGGAACGTTAATCTGCTACGCTGGTCGCCATATTTCTTTATGGGGATTGGGGTTTCATTTTTTGGGGCACCAGCGGCTGAAACACCATCACACAGCCGTATTCAACCTGTAGTTCCAGTAGGATTAGGCTTTAAGTATATTCTATCGCCAAAATATACGCTCTCGGCCGAGGCTGGTATCCGCAAAACATTCTTCGATTATATTGATAATGTATCGGATAGTGACTCGGCGGCCAAGAATTATGAGTACGGTAATCAGCACGATAACGATTGGTACTACTTTATTGGAGTATCACTGAGTTACACTTTCTGGACAATTCCCTGTCCGTATTTATTCAGTCATTAGCTTTCTTTCTGGCGCAAAAAAGCCAATGCCGTCTCCGCATTGGCTTAGTACGAAAACTCGTTATAGTTGAACTTATCGTTTGATAAGTCGGTAAAGAAAAAGCAGTAGTGTAGTACCGATCCGCCAGTGGCTACTAATATTGTAACGAAGTTAAATCCCCCGGAAGAGATACCCAATAGGTTTTGAGCTAGAAACCCTCCAACTATTGCACCAGCAATACCGATTAAGATAGTGATGATAAAACCACCCGGATCTCGCCCTGGCATAAGAAATTTACCTAAGCCACCAGCAATAAGACCTACGACGATCCATGCAAGAATACTCATAATTGTAACAATTAGGTTTAGTTAGACATGTACAAAAAAATAATTATACAGTATGCTAAAAATTGGAAACACACTATAATACAATCTTCCTGTAACCTAATTGTTAGATAGATCCAATATTTAATTCAGGCTGATAGCCGCTCCTTTTTTCAGTGTAGTCAGGTATTCTACCAACGATATAAGGTCATCTTGGCTCATGCTACGTTCTAGATTATCGTACATGAGTGATTGCTCCATTTCCTCGATAGAGGTAATCTGATTGCGGGCAAAGGTTTCGGTCCGCCCCCCATACATCCGAAGCTGTACTTCATCTTCAGTCTTGCTCAGGATATATCCGGTTACCGGGCTCCCTTCTTTGAGCTTAACAGTGTAGCCCTCGTAGCCAAAACTAATTCCTTTGCTAGGCTCAAGAATGGCGATATACATACCGTCTTTCCCTAACTTATCGCCAATCTCTGATAAGGCCGGACCGTAGTCAATTCCTCGACCATCTACTACATGACAGTTTTGGCAATACTGAGCAAATACGGTTTTACCGTGGTCTACGTCGCCCTGCATGGTTACTAGTTCTTTGATAGGTGGTAGGTCAGAAGCTTCCTGGTCTATACCGAGCAAGAGAGCGCCCTCTTCGTAGATAGCGTTCCGCATAGCCATAGAGAAGACCTTGGCAGCAGTGGAGTCTAAATCAGCGTGGAGGTCGCCGTTGCGAACCATATCTAACAAGCGATTTTCACCGCCCCAGCTACCTGCAAATGCCATTACTGCTTCTTTTCTTAGATCAATAGGTTGTTCTTGATTGGCAATCACTTGCTGAAGTAAGCTGATAGACTGGTCGTTATTTACCCGCTTCAGTGTCTGAATGATTGCTAACCGCTCTTCGGTACTTCCTTCCTTCAGCATATCTAACATCATAGCTTCGCCCTCAAAATCTAACAGTAGCTTAGCAGCTTCTACTCCTGCTGACTCTTCGGGCTTTTCCATGGCCAGAGCGAGCAAAGCCGGTTGATATTCTCTTAGTTCGTAGCGTTTTACCAACTCGACGTACGTGTCGCTTCCTTGTAATTTGTCTAGTGAGGTTTGCAAGGCAGTTTTTAACTGAGGCGAACGCTTTACTCGTTCGGTGTCAATATGGTTGAGGGCTAGAATAGTAATTTCCTCTTGGTTAGGGTGCTGTTGTACCGCCAGACTGGCTAAAACATCCTGCTTGGAATCGTCCTGCTGAAAGTCAAACGCCCGAAAGTAGCGCAAACGGTCAGGGTATGTGTTAGCTTCCGATTCTTGAATCAGTTCCGCTAGTAGGGGAATGGTTTCTTTGCTCCGCATTCGCCAAACAATGTCGCGACCTACCGGAGTATCCCAATCGTCTCCTACTTTATTTATCCAAGCTTGGAAGCGGGACTCGGCGTGTAGATCGGCTCCGATGCCTAATGCTTCCAAATACCAGCGATCCTTGCCATCGTGCTGCGTAGCCAGGGTTGCCCAAATTTCATCGGCTTCGGGAGAATCTAGGTAGCGTAAAGCAAGGGCTACTTCGCGGCGTACTTGAGGTGATTCATCTTGGGCCATTTGTTGCAAAATAGGGATCATATCTAGCTTCTGCTGACGAGCCATTCGGATTCCGGCAATCCGAAGATCGGAGTTCTCACTCTGTAACGCCTGATTAGCGTACTGTTCACCCTTATCTTCTAACTTGGAAAGTAGCCATAAAGCCCGGGCTTGCCAACGAGGGTTTTCTGATTGAGTCAGTTCCGCTAGTTCGGCTTCCGCTTTATTTCCCATTTCGCGTAGCTTTTGCCAAGACAGGTAGCGGGCTGATAAATTAGGGTTTTGTAATCCTTCAATCGCTCCTTCGGCAGAAGATAAATCAATTTTAGGAATCGAGTATTTCTTATTGGGCGCAATACGGTAGATACGTCCTTGTTGTAAATCGCCCACTTGGTGTCCGCCTACTCCGGGATCGTACCAGTCGGCAATAAAGAGGGAGCCATCGGGAGCAATGCAGACATCGGCCGGACGAAACCACTGATCTTTTCCTTTCACAATATTATCAATAGAAGCTGAATAACCTGCCCCATCAGTCTCTACGGGGTAAGCCCGAATTACATTGGGCCCGGCGTCGGCATGAATCACTTGATTATGGAATCGTTCAGGCAGCAAATCACCTTCGTAAATCAGGATTCCGGTAGGCGATCCTGCCCCGGTTTGTAATAGGTTAGGAACCACTCCTGGGTCATTCTGATGCCAGTGACGTTTGGGAATTTCATCGTGCATACCAGTGCGGTAGGTTCGCCAGTTTTCGCCACTCATCTCATCGCGGTAGCCGTAGTTGCCGTACTCCATTACGTAGTTGATGCGAACCCCTTTATTACCATCATCATCATTATCCGACTGCCAGAGCGTTCCGTAGGAGTCAACCGCTACTTCGTAATTATTTCGGAAATTATGGCCTAGCACTTCAAAGTTACTACCGTCGGGGTCGCAACGAAATACCATTCCCTGGCGATACGGGTCACCTTCGGCTGAGACGGGAATTCCGGTCTGTTCGGTAATAGGATTACCTTCTTTATCCAGAAGTTTTTCACCGGCATTACCAAAGTTAAAATACAGCTTGCCATCGGGCCCGAACACTACGGCATGGATAGCATGATCGTGCTGCTCTCCTCCTAATCCTGTAAATAGAATTTCTTTTTTATCGGCTTCATCGTCCCCATCCGTATCCGTCAAAATAAAGACGTTCGGGCTACAAGAAACGATAGCTTGATTATCCATCACCCAAATACCCAGAGCGGCGTTTACATCATTACCCTGATAGAATACGGTACTTTTATCCGCTTTCCCATCACCATTCTGGTCTTCTAAGATTAGGATGCGGTCGCCTTCACCTTTGGTAGGATTATCTGGGTTTAGCGTGGGGCGATAATTGTAGCCCTCGCAGACCCATACTCGCCCCCGGTGATCAATGTCCATATTAGTAGGGTTGACCACCATAGGTTCCGCCGCAAAGAGCGTCGCCTCTAAGTCGTCCGCCACTTCTAAACCAGCTAAGGCGTACTCTACCGAGCGTTTTTCTTCATCGGTCAGCAATTCATAATCAACGGCGGTTTCCGGTTCTTGAGGAGTACATTGCCATAGAGTGAGTCCTAATAATATCAGAATAGGTAGTAAAAAGACGGTAGTTCGGTGCATCTTACAGTGTATAGGTTAAAACAATAGGAAGATTACCAAAATAGCATTTTTTTCATTTTTTTTAAAGTTCAGATTGCGAAATCTAGTCATGTGTGATCCGGGATACTATTTTTCGTAAATTCACCCAAGCTCTGACATATTTATAGCTACCTAAAACTATCTGCTCTATGGCCATTGCCAAATACTACTCTTTTTTAGTCTGTGGGATGCTGTCTTCAGCAGCTTCCGCCCAGCTTATTCAGCCAGATTTTACTACTCAGACATTAGACACAATTAGCATTGGTTATGGCTTAGCTATTGGCGACGTAGATGGTGACGAACGTCCCGATATTCTACTAGCTGACCAGAAAGAGTTTGTTTGGTACCGCAATGGCGATTGGCAACGGTTTATCATAGTGGAAAACCTGACCGAACGGGACAATGTGTGTCTGGCAGCGGCTGATATTAACCAGGATGGAAAAGTAGAACTAGCGGTGGGTGCCCAGTGGAATCCCGGCGAAACTAGCGATACTGTTGCCTCAGGATCAGTACATTACTTAGTTCGCCCGGATGACCCAACTCAACCGTGGGAACCGGTTCAGCTTCATCACGAACCCACGGTACACCGGATGCACTGGGTAAAAACCGACAGCGGCTACCAACTGGTGGTGCTGCCCTTGCACGGTAGGGGTAATAGAGTTGGAGTAGGGAAAGGGGTGAAAGTATTGGCGTATCGGCCCCCCAAAAACGTAAATCAGCCTTGGACCACAACGGTGCTGGACTCTACGATGCACTTGACCCACAACTTTGATATTGTAGAAGGTTCAACCATGCTAGTGGCTGGAAAAGAAGGGGTGAAAGAAATCAGCTATCAGAGTCTCGGCTGGCAGATTAATCCGCTACCCAACCTTAATCAGGGTGTGGGCGAGGTTCGTCAGGGATTTTTGACCGAAGATGCTCCGTTCTTAGTGACGGTAGAACCCCTGCACGGCAGTCAGTTGGTACTATATCAGGGGGAAAACTTTGGCGAACGTTCGGTATTATTCGATGATCTCAAACAAGGGCACGCTCTGGCTTGTGCTGATTTGCTCGGATTGGGGCGCGACCAGGTGGTGGTAGGTTGGCGGGAAGATAACCAACAGGGAAAAGTAGGTATTAAAATTTTTGTTCCGGTAGATGGGGAGGGCGATGGCTGGATGCACTTCTGGATTGATGAAGACGGCATGGCCTGCGAAGACCTAAAAGTTGCTGATTTAGACCAAGATGGTGACTTAGATATTGTTGCTTCGGGACGAGCAACTAAGAATTTAAAGGTTTACTGGAATCAGAAAGCCAGTTTAGAGCCATAATGAAAAATTGAAGAAACAATAGTTTTTTAACAGAGCATTGGAGGAAGGTGTAGGTTGAACTCGATTGGCAAAGTTGAGTAGCGAGCTTACTTAAACCAGTCTTCAGTATTTATACTGCTCTCTAGTTTTTCCTCCACCTCATCGGGTAGTTCAGGAAAGAAATCAACGCCAGTGTAGGCTTCTATGTTCTCGATAGATTCGGTGAAAGCCCGAGGGGGCTCGGAGGTGCCTTTATTAGGGATAAGGAAACCGATGGCCTTAATCTCCGGCTGCTGATAGTCTAATAAAACTTTGTAGTAGTAGTCGGGGACACTCACCCCATTGTCGCCTATTTTTTTAGGAGCGTTACCAAAAACAGGTCCGGTGACTACGTATATGCCGTCATTAGCTACTGCCCAATTGCGTACATCATCTTCTAAGTTTTTCCAAATACCCCGGTTGAAAGCCCGGTCTTGTGGACTCATATTCGACATATAGAAACTTTCGCTCATGGCATCTTCAGAGAAACCCATATCGCCGGCCGGAGCCATATGTCCCCGGTCGTAGCCTGAACGGCGGTAGTCATTTAGCGTAGCCGATCCGGTAATCACAAATGGATCTTCTCGAAAATTATCAGATCGGTCAGCTACGTTCGATCGTACCTCGGCTTCGGTAAGCTCGTAAGCCACCCACTCAGCCTGTTCGTGCTCTTCCACGTACGAAAGTGTGTAGTGCTGATGTGATACAACGTACCCCTTATGTACCGACGGTAAATAATTGAACCCTGTAATTTCCGGGGTGGCTGTCGGGTTTTTCCGCTTCAGGTACATGAGGAATAAAATGATTCCGATTACCACGATTGCGGTCACCAACAGGGCGCGAGTAGTACTGGAAGAACGACGTTTACGAGAACGATTGGCCATTATAAAGGAAGGTGTTCGCGGGTGCTTTTGAGAATAAACTGAATGATCGGGCGGGGGTTGGGCAAACCGTGTACGTGCCCTTCCCCTTTTTTGATAATTGCTTTTACCTTACCGTCTAGCTGCTCGTATTGCTCTACGATTAGCTGAGCATTTTCTTCGTAGGGAACCACCTGATCCTGATCGCCCGACACCACCAGCAGCGGAATCTGGTTCTTCACCAAAGGCTCTACTTTGTTGATCGGGTTGTGTTGGTATTCCCGCGCCTCTTCTTCGGTGAAATTGTAGGCAGTCAGGCACTTTTGCCAGTCTTCTTTGCTGCCCATCCCCCCGTTGAGGCCACCGGGCCAGCTTTTTATGTCGCATACGGGCGCATCTACGTAAATACAGGCTACCTTCTCTGGGTTTTCAGCCGCCCAGTTAAATACCGATAACCCACCCCGGCTCATACCTTCTAAAGCAACTTTGTCGGCAAACAGATAACGGGAGTTGAGTAGTTCGTAAAAGTCGTTCCAGAGTTGTACGGCGGAGGGGCTGCCGTAGAGATCGGCTACGTCAATGTACACCACGTAAAAACCACGTTGCAGCAACGCCAGATCAACTTCGGGGCGATGCCCAAAGAAGCGGGCCCGCCACAGCCAGGGGTTACCTTCGGCTGCTTTATTGGGCACTACTACCCGGCACTGCCGTTCCTGAAACAAAAAGGAATACATAGTATACCCGTGGAAGGAACCTAATTCGCCCGAAATAAGTCCATCGGGCACGAAGCGGTCAGATTGCTGGATGGGGGTACATTGCAGTAAAATACCACCTAGCAGTAGTAAACCAATGCTGCTATCCCGGATAACACTCCGGGGAAAACTATGCCAATAATTGCTATTAGTCTTCAATAATTACGCAACGGTTATTCAGCACGTCGTCTTCTACCGTTTTAAACTTTACATCTTTTACGACCCGCCCGTCATTATATTGTACACTTACGCGCTGGTTACGACCCGCAATTTTCTTCGTTTTAGCAGGTTTGACGGGTTCAGCAGCTCCAGCCGGAGGACGATTAGCTGCGGGTTGTCCACCGCGGTTAAGAATAGAACCCGAGTCTTCCTTAGAAGCTTTCACTCCCTTTTCGGGTCGCCGAACAGGCTGACGGGCTTCCCGTACTTCGTCGGGCTGCTGAACGGGCAGGTTGGCTTTCATCAGAAAGGAGATCGTCTCTTCGTTGACCTTTGCCAGAAACTGCTTGAAGAGTTCAAAACCTTCAAACTTGTAGATAATGAGCGGGTCTTTCTGTTCGTACACGGCATTCTGTACCGACTGCTTCAGGTCGTCCATTTCCCGCAGGTGCTCTTTCCAGTTCTGGTCAATTAGTGCCAGCACAATGGCTTTTTCCATTGATTGGATTAAGTCCTCACACTCGGTTTCTACGCTTTGCTTTAGATTAGCCGAAACAGTCAGTTGCATCTTACCATCGGTGAAGGGCACGAGAATATTTTCTACTGTAGCCCCCTTGGTTTCGTGTACATTACGGATTACCGGGAAGGCTCGTTTGGCTAACTCGCTGTTTTTCCGTTGGTAGTGCTGGTAAGCATAGTTGTACAGTTCTTCGGTAAGGTTGGCTTCATTCACGCTGGTGAAGTAATCCTGATCGATAGGATGATCGAGACCCAGTGTGCCTAGTACCGTTAGTTTGTAGCTTTCGTAGTTACTCACGCCCTTGGTGCTCAGTACGATATCTTCGCAGGTATCGTAGAGCATGTTCATAATGTCCAGTTGCAACCGTTCCCCGAATAGGGCGTGGCGGCGACGTTTGTAGATTACCTCGCGCTGCTGGTTCATTACGTTGTCATACTCCAGCAATCGCTTACGAATAGCAAAGTTATTTTCCTCTACCTTCTTCTGCGCCCGCTCGATAGAACTGGTGACCATGGAGTGTTGAATGACTTCGCCTTCTTCCAATCCCATGCGATCCATGAGCTTGGCAATGCGGTCGGAACCGAACAGGCGCATCAAGTTATCTTCCAAGGAAACGAAGAACTGGGATGAACCAGGGTCGCCCTGCCGACCGGAACGTCCACGTAGCTGCCGATCTACCCGTCGCGACTCATGCCGCTCGGTACCCACAATAGCGAGTCCACCCGCTTCCTTAGATTCGGGGGTAAGTTTAATATCGGTTCCCCGCCCCGCCATGTTAGTGGCAATGGTTACTGTTCCTGGCTTCCCAGCGTTGGTGACTACCTCGGCCTCGCGCTGGTGCTGCTTGGCGTTCAGTACCTGATGCTCTACGCCCCGCATCTTTAGCATCCGGCTCAGTATCTCCGAGATTTCTACCGAAGTGGTACCTACTAGCACCGGGCGTCCCTGTTCGGTCATCTCTTTGATCTCCTCCGCTACCGCATTAAATTTCTCACGCACGGTCTTGAAAACCTTGTCCTGACGGTCAGCCCGAACAATGGGGCGATTGGTGGGGATTACCACTACATCGAGCTTATAGATGTCCCAGAACTCGCCCGCTTCGGTTTCAGCGGTACCGGTCATGCCCGCCAGCTTGTGGTACATGCGGAAGTAATTCTGTAAGGTGATGGTCGCGTAGGTTTGGGTGGCTTCTTCTACCTTTACATTTTCTTTGGCTTCAATAGCTTGGTGTAATCCGTCAGAGTAGCGACGACCGTCCATCACCCGCCCGGTTTGCTCATCTACAATTTTTACCTTGCCGTCGGCAATGATGTACTCCTGATCCAGCTCGAACATCGCGTAGGCTTTCAGCAGTTGGTTGACCGTATGGATACGCTGCGACTTGATCGAGTAGTCTTTGATCAGTTCATCTTTCTTCTCTACCTTTTCCTCATCCGGCATGGATTCATCTTTCTCCAATTGATCAATCTCAGTACCAATGTCGGGCATAATGAAGAACTGTGGGTCTTCGCCCTGCTTGGTGATTTGCTCTAGTCCTTTTTCGGTCAGGTTAATATTGTTGGTTTTCTCTTCAATAGTGAAGAATAGGGGCTGATCGGCCTCGGGCATCATTTTCTGATTATCCTGCAAGTAAAAGTTCTCCGTTTTTTGCAGAATTTGTCGTACCCCAGTCTCACTCAAGTAGCGGATTAGGGCTTTGTGCTTGGGTAGTCCCCGGTATGCTCGGAATAGAGAAACACCGCCTTCTTTGGTATCGCCTTCTTTAATCTTTCGTTTAGCATCTTGCAGAAATTCGTTAACTACCTTTTTCTGCATCTCGTAGAGCTTGCCAATCCGTGGTTTGAATTCGTAAAATTCATGTTCATCCCCTTTGGGAATTGGACCAGAAATGATGAGTGGGGTCCGGGCTTCGTCGACGAGTACGGAATCCACCTCATCCACCATCGCGAAGTGGTGGCTAGGCTGCACCATATCTTCAGGATCACGCGCCATGTTGTCACGTAAGTAGTCGAAGCCAAACTCATTGTTAGTACCATAGGTAATATCGCAAGCATAGGCCGCTCGGCGATCATCAGAGTTAGGCTGATGACGATCAATACAATCTACCGATAGGTTATGAAAGCGGAAGAGGGGTGCCATCCACTCAGCATCACGCTTGGCAAGGTAGTCGTTCACCGTTACGATGTGTACTCCTCGTTTGGCGAGGGCATTTAGGAAGGCGGGTAGTGTGGCGACCAGCGTTTTTCCTTCTCCGGTAGCCATCTCCGCAATTTTTCCCTGGTGTAGCACAATTCCGCCGATAAGCTGAACATCGTAGTGCAGCATATCCCAGGTGATGGGCGTTCCGGCGGCATCCCATTCATTGTGCCAAGTGGCTTGCTCACCTTCAATGATGATATTGGGATATTTAGCAGCCAATTGCTTATCGTGCAGGGTAGCCGAAACTACTAGCTTTTTGTTTTCCTTGAAACGCCGGGCGGTTTCTTTCACTACCGCGAAAGACAAGGGAAGCACATCCATCAGGATTTCCTCCAATCGGCTGTTGCGGTCTTCCTCCAATTGGTCGATGCGGGCGAAGACTTCTTCTTTCTCCTGCATGTCCATTTTGGGTTCGTCCTTCACCCGCTGGTTTAGCTCGGCAATTTGACTGTCAATATTGGCTAGCCCGTCGTTAATTTGCTGACGTAACTCGTCGGACTTAGCCCGAAGCTCGTCATCAGTGATAGAGGCTAACCCGGCAAACTCCTGGTTGATCTGATCCACCAGGGGCAGAATATTTTTTATATCCCGGTCTGACTTAGAACCGAAGAGCTTGGCTAATCCTTTGGTAAGTGCATTAATCATGTACTTAGAATATTGTTGTTAATTTTTTAGTGTTCAGTATTTTAGCATTCAGTCCACGGTTGATAGTCCACAGAGCTATTTTACTTAATGGAATTTTATACAAATAAAGAAAATCTCCGTAGACCGTGGACTATTAGCTGTCGACTAATTATAAACCTCCATTAGACAAAAACAGTGCCTTCAAAGACCATTACGGCGGGTCCGGTCATAAAGACCTGCGTGAACTTCCCAGTTTCAAGTTGTTCAAAAGTAATTTTCAGATCACCGCCTCGGGCTTGTACTACAATCGGACTCTTCCGGTTCTCAGCGTAGGCCAGAGCTAAAGCTACCGCCGTAATGCCTGTACCCGACGATAATGTCTCATTCTCCACTCCTCGCTCGTAGATTCGCATCTGCACCTGCCCGTTGGTTTGCTGTACAAAGCTAGCGTTGGTGCCCGCAGGCATAAAGCGTTCGTCGTAACGGATTTTTTTTCCCTCGGCAATTACATCATAGTCTGACAATAACTGATTTTTGGGCAAAACTCTGACAAAATGACGGGTTCCGGTATCCAGGAAGTAACCATCTTCGTAGCTATCTATCCATGATACGTCCGACAAATTCACAGTTACCTGATCACCTTTAATCTGAGCTTTATGCACTCCATCATGTGCCAGAAAGGTAGTCTCGATACCAATGATTCCCGAGTGGTTCGCCAAATGTACCGCACAACGCGCCCCATTACCGCACATAGCGACCGAGCCGTCCGCATTGTGGTAGACCATTTCAAAATCGTACTCAGCGTGAGGGTTGATCAGAATGATTCCGTCGCCCCCCACCCCAAACCGACGGTCGCACAGTCGAGAGATAAGGGTGATATTCTGAGAAGGAAATATACCTTCCCGATTGTCAAACATCACAAAGTCGTTGCCCGCCCCCTGGTACTTGTAAAAGTGCAGCGAATCCATACGGACGCTAAGATAAGAAAATCCGTTGGGGACTTATTGAGTAAGAAGGGAAATTTCAGGTGTTGGACGTGGGAAATAAGCTTTGCTTATGAGATTGGGAGGCTATCTCAGCTCCTGGGCATACAGAACATTGCAGGCGCGAATATATTTTAGAAGAGTCTCCTTATCTTTTTTATCTTCTTCAAACTGATGGAGCAAATCTGGATAATCCTTTAGGATCTCTGCAACGGTTAGCGGGTCTACTCTGTGGATGTTGCCAGTCTCTACATCTAGTAAAAAGTAGGTAGATGGCGGTAAAGCACCTGCTAAGGTCCCGACTGCATCAGCCGTTTTCTTGTAACCGTCCCCCGCTCCTAAAAAGTAGCTATATCTACCGTATCCTAAAATACGGCTGTAGAGTACGACGGGTAGGCTAGTATAATTTCTGGAACTGATGTATACGTATTTGCCATCGTAGAAGCCCCACATACTGCGCCTTATCTCTTGCCGACGCCTTACTGAAATATCCCACTCAATACGGATGTTACTTGCCAAAACAGAGGGGTAATCTTCCGTATAATCAAACATTGACCCGGTATACGTATGGTACAGCGGATCGACCGAATCAGCCGGAGGATAGTATACAGAAACCTGGGCAGGGATGGGACGGTTATGAAGAAAGTTATAGAAACTGTTGTAGATACCAACCTTCAGTTTAGGGGTTTGACCAAAGCTTTGGATTCCAACCAGCGTAAAAAAGCTGATCAGCAGTCCGCCAATAACCCATACGCTTACCCGATATTTCCTTTTGCCATACTGCTTAATTTACTTAGAATGTGTCAGTATTCCTAGTGACAATTGATCGCTAGGAAGCACGCTAATAAATATTAGCAGTGACCGTTTATTTCGCTGACTTTTCGTTATATTAATCTACGAGTTCTTAGCTTAAATTTTTACCAGAATTCTGATGCGACACATCCTAACTACTTTCTTTCTACTAACGCTCATTCTCAACGGGTACGCTCAATCGGCTACTTTGATGGGCACCGTTGAACAGTCCTATGACGAAGAAATATATGTCCTACTTTATCGCGGTGAGGCCTATGGTCGTAACTGGCTAGGGCAACCGTTGGATACTGTAATGGTGGAAGATGGATCGTTCGCTATATCGGCAGAACCAGGTGCGTATGCGGTAGTACTAGAAGGAGTGCAGCACCACCGTATCATTTTCCCGATGCTACTACCTGCTGGTGCTGATGAGAAAACTACCGTTAAACTAGCTCCCTTTCATATTAAAGATACTATTGATTCCGTGGCAATAATAGGTGATTTCAATGATTGGAAACGAGAGAATGGTATAGCGTTGCATCGCCAGGGATCGCAGTGGATATTAGCAGATACTAGCGCGTTGAGTACCGATATGCAGTATCAGTTTGTAATTAATGGCAAATATCGCACGTACGTTCCGAGCCTTCCTGTCAAGATTGATGGTACGAAAGGACGATTCGTAAACTACTACGACAGTACTACCATTGAATTTGATTCTACCGACATCCCAGTTCAATACGTTTCGTCATCAGTATCGTGGCCCGATAGATCTATTAATGCGGCTTATCAGGCCTTACGAGATAGTCTATTAGTAGCAGAGCAAGAACGTTATGTAGTAGTGCCAGCTATCTTTAAAGGCAAAGCTGGAGAGAAGGAAGCGGCAGTTTATTGGGATCGCTTTGATCCATTATACGAAGAGTATGCACCACAATTCCCTCAAATAATAGCCGAGAATCAACTCACTGATTTGATATATATGCACCCGGCTATGATTCAAGTTCGTCAACTTAGTGAGCAATCCGCGGAGGATAAAGCCTACGATTCGTTGTTTCGTTCAGCTCAGTTCGACGATTTTATGACTCGTGTTCAAAAGGTTACAGCTACACTAGATCCGCAGTCTCCATTGATGGAGCCCCGTGCTATACCTCGATTAGCTAGTTTAGATAAGTATTTGGCACGCTCAGCATACTTACGTGATACTTATGATTTGGAAGAGGATCACTACCACCAATATATAGTAGACTATGCCGATTCAGCATCTGACGAAGAAAAAGCAGCTACTATTTTGTTTTCGTTGAGCTACGAGTACTTACGAGCTGGAAAAGCTTCCGATAAAGGAGTAAACGTCTTGGAAAAATTGCAGACAGAGTATCCAGAAAGTTATTACGTAAAAGAAGGTGCGGTAGATAAGCAATTGACTGGTATGCGGACGATAGCCGGAAAACCCGCTCCAGCATTCGCAGTGAAGACACTGACCGGAGATAGCTTGCACTTGGCAGATTTATCCGGAAAGTATGTGTACATAGATTTTTGGGGAAGCTGGTGCCGCCCTTGTTTGGATGAGTTTCCTAATCTAATTGCGTTATCGAAGGCTTTTCCTACCGATCAACTTCAGATAGTAGGACTAGCCCAGGATAGAGAGCCTAGCTTAAGAAAGTATCTGGAAGAACATCCACTGCCGTATCCGAATGCGCTAGCTCCGCAAGCCGTTGAGGCCTACGGAATTACTTCATTTCCCACCACGTTTTTAATCTCACCCTCAGGCATGATAATCGCAAAAAACCTTCGAGGTGAAAACTTACCCGAACTAGTAAAAAGCGAAATAGAGTCTCACGAAGCCACCGCTACCAAGACGGAAGAAAGTGAAGCTGGACGGAAAAATTAGTTTTAGTACAAAGCCATATCAAATCGCTTGCGGTACTGCTTAGTCAGAGGGTGGTTGGTACCCATCAACCGAAAGAGGGCAATGGATGCCCGACGGGGTAGTTCGTTGCAGTAAGTCTTATCTAGCATTGTGGCCTGAATCAGGGCTTGTAACGTTTTCTCAAATTCATTTTCCTTAAGGGCAGTTTGGGCCAAATGGATTTGCTCCATAACTTTAGGGTGTGCCTCTTCTTCACAAGTCATCAAATCAGCTAGGCTACGGACATCTTCGCCTAACTCAAAGCTACGGTGGGTTTGGTGCACTGCCTCCTGAGCTTGTTCGGGGTGCTGTCCCACAGTAGCCGCCGCTAGCCATAATTCAGCCTCTTCCATATCGTCGTGCTGCTGCACGAACTGCTCTAATTGGGTCACCGCTTCCGCGTGCTGATCGGTAAACAATTGCTTGCGGTATGTTTCCAGATGCTCCTTGCGCTCGTCAGGCAAATTCGTATCTAGCCACTGCTGAATCTGAGGTTTGGGCAACGCCCCAGTAAACTCTGCCACAACCTCACCCTGGTGAAACATCTTCACTGCTGGGATACCCTGAATTCGGTACTGTTGAGAGATAGCCTGATTTTCATCAGTATTTACTTTTACCAGCTCCCAGGTACCAGCTGCCTCTTCGGCTAACTGTTCAATCACCGGACCTAAAAACTGACAAGGGCCACACCAAGGTGCCCAGAAATCTACTATTACGGGGACTTGTTCGCTGCGGGCAACAACGTCTTGCTCAAAATTCATATTCAGAAATGACTTTAACGAGACATCTATTCGCCTTATTCTACGATCAGGAAACCAAGATGGTTTGGCGTTCTGCCTGTTCTTTCAACGCCCGGTTCATAGCTACAAATCCGGCCTGCGTGGTTTCGGAAATCTGCTTCATAATCAGTCCGCGCAGTAAGCCACTAAATTTCTCTTTTTGAATAAATTTTACCTGCTGGGCGGCAAGCTCTTCAATCACAAAAATATGGTGTCCATCAAATAAACCTGGAATCCATAAATTGCCTAACCACTCCAATCGGCGATTCTCCTCTACCTTTACCAATTTGGGCTTAAAAGTCATCGTTTTTTCGCCCTGCTTCATCTTATTGGTAAGATAAGTGCCCACTCTGGCTTTGCCTGATGAGCCAACGATAAACGGGTTCCATTTCTGATAGGCAGAAAAATCAGTGAGTACTTGCCAAACTTGCTCAGCTGATGTATTGATAATAATTTCGGTGGTTAATTCTTTCATGAGTTTAAAGGGTTAAAGGGTGGAAAGGTAGAGGGTAGAACGGTAAACGGAGAAGGGTATACGGTGCTGAACCCTCTACCTTTTACCGCGCAGCGACCGCCTTTCACCATCTATCGTTTTGTCAAAGGTAAGCAAGTAACTTGGCGGGTGGCGTTATCTTTTGTTAAGAAAACAGTCTACTTAGATTTTGCTATATTGGATTCGTTTTAACCGAATAGACAACCTATGCTACTGCGCTACCAGCTTGACTTCTTCTGGATAGCTATCTTGCTGTTTTGTTGTTTTACACTGACTATCAGTGCTTGTACTTCATCGGAAAAGATAGGGCTATTTGAAGAAAATGCCGATGTGGGTAGTCCTCAACTGCTGGGTTCAGTACAGTACGACCAGGCTAGCCAAACTTATACCCTGCGAGGGGCAGGCTACAACATCTGGTTTGAGCGAGATGAGTTTCATTATCTATACCGCAAGCATCGGGGCGATTTTATCGTAACCGCCCAGTTTTCGTTTGTAGGCAAAGGGGTAGACCTTCATCGTAAAACCGGATGGATGATTCGGGAGTCTTTAGCTGATACTGCGGTACATCTCAGTGCCGTGTCACACGGAGATGGACTCACAGTGCTCCAGTGGCGTACCGAGCCTGGAGCGGCTATGCGCGACCCTGAAGACGAAATCTTTTTTCCCGATAAAAATATAGATGTTATTCAACTGGAGCGTAAAGGGCAAACTATCACCATGCGAGTAGCTAACAAAGGGGAGGAGCTTCGCTTGGTTGGCTCTCATACCATGGATCGTCTGCCTGAAGAGGTATTCGTTGGCCTGTTTGTCTGTTCGCACAATCCTGAAGTAGTAGAGGAGGTAACCGTTAGTAATGTGAGAATAGAATAGACGATGGAGATCAGTGAACCCTGTAACTGCTTGTAGCTTTCTAATCATTTAGAGCTGATCCGCTTGCGGATTCGACTCATCGAGACCGGGGTAATGCCCAAAAAAGAAGCGATGTAATGCTGAGGGACGCGCTGAAACCATTCGGGTTGAGCAGTCAGTAGCTTTTGGTAGCGTTCTTCGGGCGATTCGAGAATATAAGATGATAAGATACGCTGGGCATTAATAAACCGTTGCTCAGCAATGCGCCGACCCATTGTCTGAAAATTGACCGAGTGGTTGTAGACTTTCATTAGATTCTCGTAGCTGATTACCAGCAATTCACTCTCTTCCAATGTCTCCAGACACTGTTGACTAGGGACTTGTTGTACCAGACTCTCCAAAGACGTAGCAAAGAGGTTTTCCATAAAAATAAATGCCGTGATTTCCTCCCCTTCTTTGGAATAAAACAATCGTAGGCAGCCTTTGTTGATAAAGTATACTTCCTTGGCTACGGTTCCTTCTTCTATCAGCGAAAACTTCTTGGGCACTTCGCGGTACACGCAGTGATTTTCTAGATAGGTTAGTTCAGCGTTGGTAAGAGGGGCTAGCTGAGTAACATAGTCCCTGAGTTGGGAATGCATATTGTCTTCAGGATTTTTGTAAGATTGGAACTTCGCAAAGCGGGGTTTTTGTACTAAATTGTAGGCCCACGAACTATATTGTTTCATTTTTATTACAGAACACGCAACATAATGAAAAAAAGACCTAACAAGAAAAATGCTTTACCCCGCCGCGATTTCCTGAAAGGAGCCGCTACTTCTGCTGCCTCGTTCATGATCGTACCTCGGTACGTACTGGGCGGAACAGGCTACCAAGCACCTAGCGATACGGTGAATGTAGCTGCTGTTGGTGCCGGTGGTATGGGGGCTAACAATATGAATAGCCTTACCAGCCAGAATATTGTGGCCCTGGCCGATGTTGACTACAATCGGGTGAAGGAGTCTATGAGCCGTGATAATCGCACCGAGCTAAAAGCAGCTTATGAGAAAGCTACCTGGTACAAGGACTTCCGCAAGATGATGGACGAGCAGAAAGATGATATTGATGCAGTAGTAGTTGCTACTCCCGATCACTTCCACACGGTTGCAGCTAGTGCCGCCATGCAAATGGGTAAGCATGTCTATGTACAAAAACCCTTGACCTACTCGGTAAAGGAAGCCCGTGAGTTAAAGCGCATCGCCCAAGAAACGGGTGTAGTTACTCAAATGGGTAATCAGGGGCACTCCAGTGATGATGCCCGTCAATTGAATGAATGGGTACAAGCTGGTGCTATTGGCCCGGTGCGTGAAGTACACGTTTGGACGAACCGACCTATCTGGCCCCAGGGTGTTCCTCGCCCTACTGCCGAAGCAGGTAATGACATGAAATGGAACCGAGGCGGTTTAGAAGACCGTATGATCAAAGCCATGAATGGCAAATACAAAGTGCCAAAGGATCTGGACTGGGATTTGTTCCTAGGGCCTGCTCCGTACCGAGAATATCATCCAATCTACCATCCGTTCAACTGGCGGGGTTGGGTTGACTGGGGCGTAGGCGCACTCGGTGATATGGGAGCGCATTTGGTAGATCATCCGTACTGGGCACTAGGATTAGAGTATCCCGATACTGTTCAGGGAACATCTACCCCTTGGGGCGGTAACGAACAGGATCGGGCAACCTATCCACTATCCACTACCGTTCACTACACTTTCCCCGCTCGAGGTATGTTACCCGAAGTAACTATGCATTGGTACGACGGTGGGTTAATGCCTTCCCGTCCGGCGGAGCTACCTGACGATGTAGAGCTAGACCGGGGTGGAGGAGTCATCTTCCAGGGTGAGAAAGGTATACTGTATCACAAAACCTACGGTTCCGATCCGCAGATGTATCCGCAGTCGCTAATGAAAGAGTACGCAGATACTCCGCAAACTTACGAACGTATTGAAGGCGGACGCGGTGCCCACGAAATGAACTGGATACGCGCCATCAAAGGTGAGGAGAAAATATCTTGTCCGTTTGAGTACGCGGCTCCACTAAACGAGACGATGCTACTTGGAGTAGTTGCCCTACATGCTCCAGGTGAGATCTTACGATACGATGGCAAGAAGATGGAATTCACCAATAATAAAGATGTGAACCGTCACCTACACCGTGAGTACCGCGACGGTTGGGCGATAGCGTAATTCCACTTTTTATAGCTCTCAAAGCCTGATCACTTGATCGGGCTTTTTTGTTGTAAAGTTGCTAGCGATTATTCTCTTGTCGCCAACGCTATCTTCTTACTGAGTAGCATTAGTGATTGATACTAAAATGAAGCGAGTTAATTCCTCATCTATGAAAAATAAACTAGTTGCTTTTCTCTTTTTTCTGAGTGGTTTTATGCCTTCTGTATCAATTTGGGCGCAAGCGCTCGACATTAACTATTCGGGAGTGGTATTCGATAATGACGATCACCGGGATACCTACACTGAGGAGATGCTGATGATAGCTGAGCATTTAGGCGTTCTGGATCTGAAGGCGATTATCACGACCTACCAGCATAGTGAATATCCTGAGTTTGTAAAAGGCAGAGAAGAAATACAGGGAAAAGCAAAACAAGCGGGATTAAAAGTTGACTACTCTTTGTTTTCTGGAACTAATGAAACCCTAACGGTGCCCCAATCTGGAAAAATAAGGGATACAGAAACCTTAGATACTGATGGTAGCCAATTTATTGTTTCTGAGGCCAAACAAGCTTCTCCAGAACAGCCTCTGGCTATCTTAACTGGCGGACAACTCACTTCAGTGGCCAATGCCTACCTTCTGGACAGCACTATTGCTGACCGAGTTATCGTGCTAGGACTATTTGGAGCACCCAAAATTGATTATAATGCTAATCTAGATGCCTGGGCTTGGACAATTATCCTCGCTAAAATGAAGGTGGTCTCATTTAAGTTTAGAGAAGACAATGGTGATTTTGGGCACGCATTTCTTCAAATGCCCTCGGTACCCAAAGATCGCTTAAAAGAAGTGTTACCTCGAGATGCGTTTACCCAGTGGATGATTAATAAGCGACACCCTAGTCAGGAAGTTTTGCAACGAGACGGAGATGGTAATGCCTTAGCTACATTGCTGAGCGATAAATACGTAACCAATTATCGGAGGTGGTCCTTTCAAAAGATTGACCCCAATAAGCACCACCCCGTCATGATGTTAAATCCGGACGGGAAAGTATACGAGATTCTGGATGCCGATAAAGAGATCGGTACCGAAGCCTACTGGCAACTTCTTACCTCTTACGCCCAAGAGAAATAAAAGCGCAATGGGAATATCCCCTTTACCGACAGTTAGAATTTTTATCTACGTGATTCACTGATATTGGACCCGCTTTTTCTATCTCACAACCCGCAACATTTGTCGCTCATTACCCAGTTGAGCGTGAACCATATATACCCCGGTAGGTAAAGAAGACACATCTAGTGAAAAACTAGTTTGCTGTTTGTTGGCTACGTGGAATGATGTACTGGACACTGGCCAGCCGTACTGATTCATGATGGCTACTTCTATCTGCTGATTTGGGTGATCTAGCACTTGAATGCTAACCTCTGAGGCACCCGGATTAGGTAAAGCTTCCATACGCATGCTCGGCGCATTCATGGTTACCATCATCGGTGGTAATAGTACTTGATCAATTACGTGAGCTACCCCGTTGCTGGCTAATACATCCGGGACTACCACCTCGGCATCGTTTACTTTCACCGTACCATCTGTAATGCTAACCATCACATCATCGTACTGTCGCGTTTGTATCTTCTGTCCATCGGTCAGATCTGAGGATTGTACTTCTTGCCCGACTACTACGTGGTAGCGAATTACTTCCAACAGTGTAGGGGTCGGAATCTGTTTCACGTCTTGTAGGCCTATCGATGAAAGCAACGTTTCAAAAGCAGCGTTGGTAGGGGCAAACACGGTGAATGGCCCGGCATTGTTGACCGTAGACATATATCCTACTTGTTGCAGTGCAGTAGCTAAGGTGGAAAAATCCTCACTGTTACGTACTATCTCAGCCAGCGTACTGCGCTTAACCACTTCAAACTGAATTTCTGAGGATGTACCCGAAATTCCCGCAGCGCTTCTTTCAGTGTAAGGCGTTGCCGAAAGTATGTAGGTGCCTTCAGCAAATTTACCCGGTTTGTAGTCACCATCCCGATCACTGAATAGGGCGTAAGGTGCAGCGTTCTGGGGCTGTATCTTATCGCCATTCAGCGTAAATTGTACACTTTCTGGATGACCCATTACATCGGCTCGAACGTTTAGTTGAGAAGGCAATCGGGACAAATCTAGTACGTCACCATCTTTCAACTCCATAATATCTTGGTTATTCCGCGCATTCACTAGCGTAAACTTTTTAACCGTGGGGGTGGGCATAGGATGATCGGCAAAGAACCCCCAAATTACCTCGCTGGCATTGATATCTTGGTTGACTGGACCTAAGAACGCAGGCCACACATTTCCCCACACCTCGCTTTCTGGCCACCCGCCCATCGGCCAAGTGTGCCCGCCATCGTTCATTATGTAGAAATCCATTTCAGTTTCACCATCGCAGTTGGTGTACTCGTACCGTGTAATAGTGCTATTATCCTCAGTATTTATATCAGGCAATTCGGTAACGATTGGCTCTGATGAGCAGTTGTTACGGGAGACCCAAAATTCGGGCGTAGTAGGTACGGGCGGGTAAAAGTCAGGAATACCGTTGAACGGGACTAAAACATCCTCAGTGCCATGGATGAGAATAGTAGAAACTGGTCGATCAGTATTACAACTACTTAATCCAAGTTGCTACTTACAAATCTATGTACTTGATTAGACCAAAGGCCATCACAGTGAGAAACACTTTGTATTGAAAGCCCTCGATCGTGACGGCATGGATTTTCTTCGGGAGCCGAGCGGTGATCTGGCTGATCTTC
>JBCCTI010000009.1:0-131766 GCA_039198955.1 Bacteroidota bacterium
ATTGTCTGTATCAGGATTTACTGAATTGTTGGATTAACAGGATTACAGGGTTTGGTGAAAGTAGGGTAAGGGATTTTACCAAGCTTGTGAGAAGGTAAAATCTTGTTCATCCTCAAATCCTGAGAATCCCGATACAGACAGTTACAGAAGGCACCCACTTACTGTGTGTACCTCCTGATGAATTAGGCTATAGAAAGATTCGGGTTAAAGATCAATCTCCCCAAAGTTTGCCTAACCCTCGTGAAAGTGCACTTTCAAAGGAACTAGGATTACTCGAAGTAATCTCATTAATTAAAGATCAGAACCGTTGCTCCCTTCGTCCAGGCTATAAAATCTATTATCCGAATTTAGTCTACCAGAGTTTAGAACTATGCATCAGAGTTCCGCCTGGGTTCCTCGTAAGAAGAGTAATATTGAAACCATCTTCTATTCTTACCAAGTAAGAAACTTCCTGCTCTACTTGAGCATTATCTTCATCGCTAGTAAGTTCAACTCTACCTACAATAGCGTAGTCTTCCCCATCAATTTCTGAAGGACTTATCACATAATTAAATCCGTCAAAGGCAGTTATCGGTGTAACCTCCCCTGTGACGTAATTTACCCCAACTATTTCCCATTCAGTGAAATCATTGAATATGGCAAATCTTTCGTCCCAGGTGTCTGCAAAATCGTTGTTTGTAACGATGAATGGCCGAACGTTGTTAGAAGGTGAAACTTCAAAGGCTCTCGCGAACTCAGCGGATAGCAGCTCAGATAGATCGAGGGAATAATCGGGGTCGATATTGCCATCCAGGTCCATTCGAAGAACTGAAAAATCCGAGGCCGGACTATCCGGGACACCGGTCAGATATTTTTTGGCTATCGCTTGAAATAAACTCGGACTAGTATATAAGAATCCGTCATCGCTTTGGACTAGATCATTTTCAACTAACATGCCGTTTTGGCTTTGCTTAAACTCAACAGTATTTGTTTCTGTATCAAAGACCATAATATTAAACTCTCTAGGTCCATCATATTCGCAACACCCAGTTATAAAGTATTGGATGGTATATATGATTTTTCCAGTCTCTTCTGCGTAATACTTCCTATGAAAATATTCTCCGTTAGGGGGTTGAGGAAATGGAAAATCGAATTCTATTACTTCGGTAATCTCCATTAAAGTTGGGTTGAACTCAACAATGATTCCTTCAGGGATATTCTGAACATAAGCCTTCGTGTCGGAAACGAATGTTGTTGCAAAACCATTGGTTATTCCCGTCGATGCGAAGCTCATAACTGAATTCGCTGAAAGTTCGAGTGTAGTCCTATTCACGTCCCACTTGGTGAGAGTTACGGCATTATCGTTCCATGTATATGGATGCTCTCCATATGATATAATCCTGGCATTGAGTCCTAGCTCAATAGAATTAGAAAGACTTGTCTCTGAAGGAATCTCTTCGTTGACCTCCATATAGTACAACCGGCCTTGTGGTGTTCCTTTGCGAAATCCAGTAAGCCAAGCCGACTCCACCTCCGTACCCGGATCTACGGGTGCTCCGTTGTCATCATCGTCCTCATTGCAGGAAACAGTTCCTATCGCCAGTATTCCTATCAGTAGCATGGTGAGCCAGGCCCACCGTTTGCTAGTGTTCATTGTAGTACTTATTTTGTTCATTATGTTAAAATTTAGCATTGGTTTATAATAAAAATTGTGTAGTGGTTTTGAAGGAAACGTCTCGGTTCGCTTTCCGCCCACCGAAGAAGTTGAATTTCTCATACGGGAAAGAAGCGTTGATTTTTACCATCTAGTCGAGCTGTAGAAACGAAAAATCACCGACTAATTCAGGTTGCTCTTCGCGGTAAATATCTATTCCCCAATAAGTATCCATTTCCCAATCCTCACTGATTACTAGGCTGGCTTGATGATGGGAGCCGCTGAGGTAGTACGTTCGACGAGGTTCCAACGTAAACTCCTGCTTCCCACACACAATCTGCTTAGGGTACTGTGCCTCATTGTATAGCTTCAGCTTTCCTTTGAACGCCACCCGGTAGCGGTCCTCCATCACTACGCCGTAAGTTCCGTTGCCCCCGTAGATGTGCAGTAGACCGGGCAGATCGGTGAGCTGCCTAGCTTGCTTCTCCGTGTCCGTTGATGGTTTAGCGAAGGTGAACCCAGTCAATAAACCCGCTGCAAAAACTCCGATGATGAAGCAGGCGGCCGCGGCGTATCTCGTCAGTTTCTTGGGCAGAGAGATGGTTTTGGTAGCTTGGCCGTCCGTTAGTTGAGGGGCAGCATCGGCTTGCTTGAAACTTTCATAGTTGGACTTCTCAATAGCCTCCCAGGTGCTTTTTCCCAGCTCGTCAAGTTCGTCATCCGTTAATGCTGAAGTATCATACTCGTTGGATGTCAACCACTCTTGCACGAACCGGCGTTCTTCTTCAGTACACTGGTTTGAAAGATATCTTGTAATAAGTTCATCGGTGATTTTCATAGTAAAGGTTGGTTAAGTCCCCTTTACTATTATATCGATTCAGGTCGGGCGAAACCCTACCCCATAAAGAAAAAAAACAAGAAAGTGCCCTTTGTGGCTTCCCTTAAATAGCGTAGTGCCTTGGTCATATGCTTTTCTACGGCTTTTTCGGATATGTTCAGTCCCACGGCAATAGCCTTATTACTCATAAATTTCTCGCGTTTCATCCGAAAAACCTGCTGACGGCGCGAAGGGAGTTGCGAGACCAAGCGGTTCACTTCAGATTGGAGATTATCCAATACGATTTGCTCTTCGGTGTGGTTGTGCTCACTCGGTGAGGTGGCCATTAATTCTTGGTGCGCATTGTCCCGTACCGCTTTGGCCCTTAAAAAGTCAATGGATAAAAATTTCACCACTTGGGTTACGTACGAATCCAAGCAAATATCTGCCCTGAAAGTGTCACGCTTAGACCAGATATCCGTAAAAGCGTCGTGCACTATACCCTTAGCAACTTCCCTGTCTTTTATCAGATTATAGGAAATATGGAAAAGCTTCCGGTAATTTCTTTGGTATAGGTTTTCAAGATCTTTGCTACGGCGGAGAGGCGGGTCTTTCTTATCATGAAGATTATCAATGTAATCTACCGGATCATCTTTAATTTGCTCAGCCTCCTTGTGGATTTGAGTATCGGGAGTAATGGATTTACTTCTGTTATTATTTTTGCAAAATGCAGACATGGCTGGTAGGTGCGTGTACAATCAGATATCTCTAACAACCAACCTTATTTGAAATGGTTATAAATAGGCTAAAAATGGAAGCCATTGCCAAAACCGTATATGTAGTGATACTGACTATAGTAAGTTGCGGTGTCAGAACATTAAACCTATTAAGCAAAAGAAATCCTGACAAGTGATCGTTCTGATAATGAATACCTTACATGAATTAAAAGTGAGGATTACCTAGCGAAGTGATCGTGTATGGTTTGTCAGTTGGGAGACTCTCGATAGAGGGACTTGATCTTCTTCCGCAGCGCATCGGTCTGCTGCATCGCCCGAAGTAGAATACGATGTTTATGATCAGGATCATCCCGTAGGCAGCGGTTGAGCTCCCAGTAATAGCGGTCGAGGTTTTGTTGGTTCTCAACGGGTGCTGGCTTAGTTTCAGTGGGTGGTTTCTTTCTATCTTTCATGAATCATGGTAATCCTCCCATCCGGTACATCCTGATGCAGACAATAAACACCACTGACCCGGAAGAAATCCCGAGCCAGAGGTGTATCGGTCCGACTATTCTGTTTCTACAACTTTTTTAAAAGTCATAAAAAAGTTATAGCGAGACGTCGGTAGTTAGAAACAAGCTATTCGCCAGGCCCCCATAATCTGGCAAGATGTCTAGGCTGAGCACCATTTACACCGGTAACTGCAACCTGAAAGTTATTTGGACCATCTTGTCTGATAAAATCAATTGTCTCGTCTCCGCCAGCCAGGAAGTAGGATACTCCATCAATTTCTGTCCACTCAATCACAAAATTGTAATTGTCAAATGCATTAAAAGGTTGAACTTCTTTTGTTGTTAAATCAACAGTGGCCCATTTAACTTCTTGATCAAAAAGACTAAAACGATCATCCCAATTTGGGGGTAAAGTATAGCTAGTATCATAGTAGTTGACAACTACACTATTACCGAAAATATGAGACACCTGAATCCGCTCGCTGGGGAATATTTCTTCAAAATTGATCTCGAAATTGGGATCAAATGTTCCATCGTCATTAAATTTGAGCATCGAGAATTGATTAGGTAAATTAGTAGTATCTACATCAAAATACTCACGCACGAAAAAAGACCAACCAGGAACAACGTACATATCATCATTCTCATCTAAAATAAAGTTGTCTTCTGATACTAATAATCTGTCGTCTTGTATATATTCGATGGTTTTAGTATTTAAATCGAATACGGCAACCATGGCACCATTTGGGTTATCAAAATCACAACACTCAGCAAGTTCATTGTACGCAATTGGCATAATTAACTTGTCATTTCTAATATACTTCCACCATTCGCTTGTAAACTGGACAGGAACTAAAGGACCTAAAGGATTAGGTTCGACTTGGTGTGCCTCAATAATTTCCATGGTCGATGGATTCCACTCCACGATGGCTCCCTCAAGCAACAGCGTATAATAAGCTCTAGTTTCTGAGATAAAAACCGGAGGCCCTAAATAACCACCCGATATCCCTGTTTGAGCAAAACTAAGGACTGCGACTGGTCTTATTTCAAATGTAGTTCTATCCACCTCCCATTTGGTCATTGCTGAAGCATCTCCATTCCAGGTAAAAACATTTTCTCTATACGAATAAATCTGCGCATTAAACCCTAATTCTACAGAGTTTTCAACATCAGGTTCAGAAGGGATTTCGGGATGAGCACTCATATACCATACCCTTCCTTGATCGGTTTGGAAACGGTAGGCGAAAATGAAGCCAGACTCAGCTTCTTGCTCATCTGTTGCCATAGTAACATCATTATCATCATCACTACAAGAGAACAGCCCAAGAGTAATAAAGCCTAATAATAGTATAGGCGTCCGTACCAATTTGTTACTAACATTGTTTGATTTTAAAAATTTCATTTTTTCTTTGTGTTAAACAGTTTGCGAATTGTTTGCCTGCTGTGTAGGGTAATGTGTTCTTCGACAACACATTACCTAGCAGGTTTCCCAAAACAGATTTGGGACAAGCTCCTGAATCAAATTCAGGGCAGATTTAGCCATTTGGCCAAACGTTCTTTGTTATTTTCGCTTTTCTACATAGGCATTTAGTGTTAAAATTGAATGGTTGATTTTATATAAAAAGCCCTTCCGGGTCGCTGTACGCCGAAAAAGTCAAAGACCTTAGCATTGGTCAGATTAGCTACCTCAATCGTTGTAGACAGTTGTACTTTCCCAAATTTATATTTGTGAGTGATACCGGTTCCATGTACCGCTTGGCTAGGTACTTGACTCTTGGACTGAAGTAAGCCTACACTTTCCCAACCCAGGAAAAAGGAATGAACGTAGCGACTGCTCCAGTATAAGTATAGGCTGGATTTACTTTTAAATAATTCTGATAGCTTGTAGTCACTATTAAAATTCGCGAAGAAATAAGGTCTGTTGGGCAGCCTGTCGCCCTCAAAGTCTTCAAAAGGCCCAATGTCTGATGTATTCAAATAATCCTGATAGGTTGCATTCAAGCTTATATTAAGGTCTCTGATGAGGTTTTTAACTTTTCCACCAAATTCAAATCCTCGGGAAGTAGCACTCCATACATTTTCATAAGATCCAAAATCCTGATCGTTGACGAGTAGAAAAATCAGATTATCGGTCTGGCGTAAAAAGAGATTTCCTTCTATTTGCCATGAAACAAGACTTTCTAGACTGTTCTTAAGGCTCCATTGCAAATTATAATTATGGCTGTTTTCGGGGAGAAGCTCGAAGTTTCTGAAAATAAAAAAACCATCTCCGAAAAGTTCATCTGGCCGCGGCATACGATAAGCAAATTCATAGCTCATTTTTAGGGCTAGGTTGGAAGTCCAATTGTAGCGCAGTGCCGTTCCCGCCCCATAGTTTGATACCTGCCTCTCGATCGTAAGCTCTTGTTCAATACTTGGTTCCAGCGATTCAATGCGTATGTCCTGAATGTAATTTTTGGCAAATAAAATGAGCTGTAGTTTTTCCTGAGCAAAATCGCCTTTATACTCCAGACCGCTCACAATATCCAAAAGAAAGCCCCTATCCAGTGCCGGGTCAAAGGGCCCCTCGAGGAGCAGGTCATCTCCTGATCTAAAACTGTAGGTTGGGGCTATGGCCAATTTCAATTGATGATTTTTAGCTATATTGAAGATAGTTTGCTGTCTTAAAAAATAGCTTTGATTGGTTGTAACCAAGTTATCTGGACCAGCAAATTCACCGGCGAAATTTTGTACCCGAACCACCTCACCAAACCAATTGTATAAATTTTGGCTTGTATCAAGCGAAACTCGCTCATTATAATTGTATCCACCTCTTAACTCAATATCAAGCCTGCCTAACTCGGTCCCATAATCCAAGTTCAAACCGCCAGAAACACTGCTAAACAGCAATTCACCGAAAGGCCTGCCGCCCACTGCTTCATTGATGCCTAGTGTTGGTAAGTCCAGGAGCCCTGGTGCCTGACTATTTTGAACCTCCTTCTCGTATTCCCCATAATATCCTTCAATTGATAGATGCCGGGCCCAGCTTTTGTTTCGGATTCCTAGTTTCAAATTTCCTCCTAAAGCAGTATACCCATCATGAAATCTTTCTACCGTGTAAGGCGAGAGGTCACCGCGCTCATTAGGCACCGCTACATCAATTTTATAATTATTGTCGGTGTAGTCGTAAAACCCACCAAACAAAGCAAATAATCCTGAGTTGTCATCTGCCAGACTGATGTTGGTAGTAAAGCGATGGGTATTGAAGGAACCAAATTGATAAGACGCAGAACCGTTAAATCCGTCGTAAATAGCTGGTGGAATAAGGTTGACAGCACCTCCCAGGGCATCAGCTCCGAATTCGATTGGAACGACTCCTTTGTAAATCTCAACACGATCAATTCTGTTAACCGGAACATTAGTAACCCCGAAATTATAAGGGCTAAATTGTAAAGGTATATGGTTGTAGAAAAACCTAATCTGGTCTCCCGATAGCCCATTCAGAGCAAATCGTTCATTTGAACCTAATCCACCACCTCGTTGTACACTGACCCCTTCAGTTCTTGACAGTACCTCTCCCAGGTCTGCTGCTTTTAATTTAGCCTCTCTCGTCTCGATTACCTGCACTGCCTTGGCCGAAAGCCTCAATTCTTGGGCTTCTGACTTCTCGGTCACGATAACCTCATCTAGTTGTGAGGTACTTTCTTTCAGGGTAAAGGAGCGAGTAAGTTTTTGAGCAGCTTTGAAAGTAATTCGGAATTCCTGCTTTTCGTAACCTACCCCGGAAATCTTAATCGTGTAGGTACCGGGCTGAATTTCGGTGATAGAGAACTTACCCTCTATGTCGGTAACCGCTCCCTTAGTGGTATTTTTCAAGAGTACAGCGATGCCGGGAGAGGGTTCATTATTCTGGTTGGTAACAGTCCCGGTGAAGGAAGAAGTTACTTCTAAAGTAGGAGACTGGGCAAGGGCATTGGCAGAAGATACAAAAGACAGTATACATCCACCGATTGCAATTCTGAAAAGGATACCAGAATATCGGCATAATCGACAGTCGCCACTGCGTACTCGATCCGCCCTTCCCAAAGGGAGTAATTTTAAAAATATGATTAATTGGTACCTAATGACTTTGCTATTTCTCCTGTACATAAAAATCTTGATACGAGGTTTTCAACTGCCCCTTGCTTACCTTCAATAGTATTTTACCTAGTTTTCCATACAATGAAAAGAGAAATAGCCTCCTAATGGTGGTTCTCTGAAACTATAATTATCATCATAAAGAATATCTAAATTCAAAAATTTGGGATTTTCATTCGTACCAGTTAAGTAATATGTTTGTTGAGATTCTAACACAAAAGAAGTATCTCCTACCACTAGAGTTTTAGTCGCAAACGAGCCGTTAAACAGTTTAACCGTTCCATCGATTACTACTTTAAACTCTTGTCCATAAATTTGAGTCTTTACTCCATTTTGACCGAAAACGTGTAGACGATCCTTTAGAGGTTTAACGGCTAAACTAGTAGCATTAGCAGTACTCACCGATAAGCGACCACCGAAGAAGGTCAAGAGAAGGATACAGGCGGCGGCGGCGTAGCGAGAAAGTCTTTGGTACAGCGGAACTACTCGGGCCTGCTCACTTTGTCCAGTGAATGCGGGTCTATCCCCCCATAGGCGAGATTGTAGGTTTTCTCGGATTGAGTCTTTCTGGGGGATGAAAATAGCATCGTAGCTAGTATCTTCGAACGTATCTTCCGCAGCTAGCCAGGTTTCTACCGCCGCTCGTTCTTCGTCGGTACAAGTCCCTCTTGCGTATTTTTTGAGTAATTCCCGTGAAATTTTCATAGCTGATTAATCGCTTGTGTTGCACAATTAATCAGTAGTCTGAAAAAGTAGGATTTACCCTAAACGATTTTTAAAGTTTTTTAAAAAAAGATAAAAAAGAAGGTTTTCAGCTGCTTTAATGTCTTGGTAATGTGGTACTCTACGGTTTTCTCAGTCACGTTAAGATTGTGAGCAATTTCCTTATTGGTGAGTCCTTCCTTTCTACTGAGAAGAAAAATCTCTTTGGTTCGGGCTGGCATTTTTTTGAATGCAGTCAGCATGCGGGCTTTTACTTGGGTAAAAATTGCCCAATCCTCGGGCGTTGTTGAGGAGGATGTTTCAGTCGGTGATGAGGTTTCTAGTGAAACAACGTTGCGGTCGTTTTTAAAGTAATCTACCAGCTTGTATTTACACATAGTGATCAGGTAACTTTCCACAGAACGCTGAATCTTAATGCTATGGCGCTGATGCCATACATCGGCAAAAACATCTTGAAGTAGTTCCTTCGCCTCTTCGCTATCCTGAAGGTTGTGCATTAGAAATCCAAAAACCTTGGATGAATACAAGTCATACAAAGTTGTAAAGCCTTCCTTAGTGGTAATATCATATCCCTTCGGTGAACTAGACAACGATAGGCTCGGGCGATTGCTCATCCGGTTGGGGTTTCCATTCTCAGATGGCTTTTCAAGTTCAGAAGCTCTTGTTCTATATCGTGAGGTTTTCATTCGGTGTGTAGTGTACCGTATACTTATTAAAAAATGGGAATACACCTTCGTCTGATAGTTGATCATAGGCAATACTAATCAGGTAACTTATCAGATGGTTGTCGACTTGCTCAAACCCGGTGGGAGTTCGGACATTAGTTGAAGCGACTTTACTTCTTTTATGATTTCCCCGTATTGACGGCATGGTTAGTAGGTGCGTAGTGTAGTCAGATAGAACTGATAACTAGCTTTATTTAAATTAGTTATAAATAATTTGAGTTTACGGGGAAGTTGATGGTAGGCAATAGCCATTGATCTCATAGCTAGGTAGATTGCCTAGTATTGGCGGGTATATGTAAAAAATGAGACGTGTAGAAAAACGACCTATTAAATAAACAACAGCAGGCTCATGGCCATAATCGCCATCCCGGCGATGAGACCGTAGATGGCATGGTGGTGCTTACCGTAGGCGTGGGCAGCAGGTAATAGCTGGTCTAACGAAATAAAAACCATGATGCCCGCAATGCCGGCAAATATTACCCCAAAAATAGTCTCGTTAATGAATGGCATCAGTACCAGATAGCCGATAAACGCCCCAACTGGTTCGGCCAGGCCGGATGCAAAAGAGTATGTAAACGCCTTTTTCCGATCATTGGTCGCGTAGAATACGGGAACTGATACGGCAATTCCCTCGGGAATATTGTGAATAGCTACTGCCATTGCAATAGGAATTCCCAGCGATACATCTTTCATAGCACTCAGAAAAGTGGCGATCCCTTCGGGAAAATTATGTAAGCCTAACGCTAATGCGGTAAACAGCCCGACCCGGAGTAATTTTTGATTTTTTAGCTGAATAATTTCTCGCTGCAACGCTGGCTCTTCTTCCGGAAATTCATGAGGGTTTTCGTACTTAGGAACGAATTTATCAATGATTCCAATGAGGGCAATTCCCCCAAAGAATGCCAGAACTGTGTACCAATTACCCCATTTAGCTCCATACTCCCCCACCAGTGAAACCTGGGCTCCGGCTAAAAGCTCTACAAAAGAAATGTAAATCATCACCCCCGCCGAAAGTCCCATAGATACTGACAAGAAACGAGCACTTTGGTTCTTAGTAAAGAACGCTAGGGCACTGCCAATTCCGGTTGAAAGCCCGGCAAACAGGGTTAAACCAAAGGCAATCCAAAGATTCGATTGATCCATAAATTTAGACGAATCTAATAATTATGTTTATATTAGCCGAATTTACGAATTTTCTAGTAAAAAAGTTACATCAGGTCAAATAAATAGTACCGCCGATTGTGAATTGGTTGCACTGATTACGCTACTGCTACCTCAAATTTCTTCTACTAAAAGTCTATGGTAGATGGCTAATACCAAAACCAGTTGGCAAAATGACGTTCATAAACTAAAGTATGCTGTAGAATGTGTCTGAGTAACGCGGGAGGATGCGCTACTTTTTCTCGGAATTCTTGGTATCTAATACCTTGGGAACTCTAAAAAACTGCTGGTCGTGACGGGGTGCCAAGTCGGTAGCTGCCTGACGATCGAGGTGCTCTTTCACTTCGTCTTCGCGCATGATGTTAATTTCGTAGGCCATATGGATCAGTGGTTCTACCCCTTCGGTATCTACTTCATCTAATTTTTCTACCCAATCCAAAATTTCGGTCATACTAGCCATCATGGCTTCCTCCGTTTCCGGGTCGTACTCTAACCGGGCTAGGTGGGCGATTTTTTTTACAGTATCACGATCAATCTTCATGGGTTATTCGATCAGAAGGATGAAACTTGGCAAGCTCTTGCTCAATAATGCCGAAGGTTTTTTCCCGCAACTGATTCACATTATTCTCGGTCATTCCCTGCGTTTCTATGGGAGTGTGAATCACCATCACTGGGCGACGGGGGCGCATCAGCAGCTTTCCATCATCGGGTAAAATTAGGTAATTAAACGGAATAGTGACTGGCACTACCGGAATTTGTTTCTCAATGGCTACTTTAAACGGCCCATTTTTAAACCGGGCTAATCGGGGCGGTTGTTCGGTTCTAATACCGCCTTCGGGGTACATCACTAGACTTTTACCCTCGTCTACGGCCTGCATACTTTGTTGCAACGCATGGTAACGACTCTTTAAGCTATTGCGATCGACGGGAATATGGAGTCGGCGAAACATATCGCCAAACAGCGGAATCTTGGTCAGTGACACTTTCCCTACAAACACAAAGGGTTTGGGAATGTAGCCCATTAGGGCAATATCTAATAAAGAAAAATGGTTGGGAGTGATTACATAGGCTTGCTTCTTTTCAAGATGATGACGCCCGTATACTTTAGCCGGGACGCCCATGCCACTGAGAAATGCCCGCGACCAGAATTGGTTTAAAAGCAGTGCGTAGCGATGCCACTTTCGGTTGAGCGTGGCCAAAAAAAATAGGGGCAGTAATATCAAGAAGACTCCCCCGAAAACGACCAGTCCGTAGGTTGAATAAATTCTGAGCCAGATTTTATTCATATTTCTCAATATTTTTCGCAGATTTTTTAGGCTAAAAAGCCGTTTTAGCAACTCTACTGACCCTATTAAAAATTAATTTTTATAATTATGAACAAATCGAGTCAAAAATTTGTACATTGAACCTGTATAGATCGACCAATTGCAGTGTATCAACTATTCCGAACTTAAACATACTTTTATTCCTAATAATTGCTCGCTGTAGTTCCGACAGTTTCCCATTTATAATTTTTCACTCATGAACATTTATGTTGCGAACCTAAATTACCGGGTTCAAGATCACGAGCTCCAGGAGCTTTTCGAGGAGTACGGACAAGTATCCTCAGCCAAAATTATCAAAGACCACGAATCAGGAAGATCACGCGGTTTTGCTTTCGTAGAAATGCCCGACGATGAAGCGGGTACGCAGGCTATCAACGAACTTGATGGTGCCGAAGTGCAAGGCCGAAATTTGAAAGTAAGTAAAGCCCGGCCTCGCCCGCAAATGCAGGAGCGCCGCTACTAATATATTTCGTCTTTCCAACAATAGCCATTGCTTATCCGGGTGATGGCTATTTTTCGTTCATCAGGGTTTCAATCTCATCGGCCTCAACCGGAATATCGTCCATTAGATCGTCCAAACCGTCTTCCCGAATCACCACGTTGTTCTCCAGTCGAATTCCTAGCCCTTCTTCCCGGATATAAATGCCTGGCTCAACGGTAAATACCATTCCTGGCTCAAACTCTCGATAAATATTTCCTACATCATGAACGTCCAGTCCTAGATGGTGGGATGTGCCGTGCATAAAGTACTTCCGGTACAGTGGCTGCTTTTCGTTTTGATTCTTCACTTCGGTGCGATCGAGTAAGCCCAAATCGATTAATTCACCTTCCATAATCTTGCCCACTTCTTTGTGGTAGTCTTTAATTACATTACCCGGGCGGAGTAATTGCATCGCTTCCCGTTGCACTCGCAGTACCGCATTATACACGGCTCGTTGGCGATCGGTAAATTTTCCACTTACCGGAATGGTGCGGGTCATATCGGCATTGTAATTGGCGTATTCAGCCCCCACGTCCATCAGTAATAAATCGCCGGACTGACACTCCTCGCTATTATCTAAATAATGTAACACACAGGCGTTCTTTCCCGAAGCGACGATGGGTTCGTAAGCAAATCCTCGGGAGCGTTGTCGGACGAACTCATGAATGTACTCCGCTTCAATTTCGTACTCCATTACTCCCGGCCTTACAAACTTGAGTACCCTTAGAAAAGCATCCCGGGTAATAGTGCAAGCTTGCCGCAGTACTGCTACCTCATGCTCCGATTTAATAGCCCGGAGGTGGTACATAATTGGGGCGATGCGTTCGTACTTATGCAGTGGATAGTTCGTTTGGCACCACTCCACAAAACGGGCATCACGGGTTTGTACCGATACGCTAGCGCGAATATGTTCATTGGTATTTAAATATACGTGCTCGGCCTGGGCCATCAGCGTGAAAAAAGTCTTTTCAAACTGGGACGTCCACATCACTTTTTCTACGCCCGAGGTTTGCGTAGCTTCTTCTTTGGTATACTTATGCCCTTCCCAAATCGCAATCTCTTCGTTTGTCTCCCGCACAAATAATATCGCCCGAAAATTCTCGTCGGGAAAATCGGGGAACAATACCAAAATACTTTCTTCCTGGTCAATGCCACTGAGATAGAACAGATCGCTATTCTGTATAAACTTCATGGTGCCGTCCGCATTGGTCGGCATAATGTCATTACTGTTAAGCACTACCAATGAGTTAGGTTTTAGCTTCTCCCTTAGTCGGCGGCGATTTTCAATAAAAAGCTCAGATGCTATCGGTGCGTATTTCATAAGTGGTTTGTTTCGTATTCCAATACCCGTAGAGTATATTTGTTCCCGATTATTACGTTTACTCCTTGATTACTACAATTTAGGCAATATAATGCTCTTTCGGGCTACCCAACATACCTACTGAGATTTTTTATGTTCATGGAAAATATACTACGCATTGCCATTCAAAAGTCAGGACGGCTTAGTGAGCAGTCTATTAAGCTGATTAATGAATGTGGCATCCATTTCAATAACGGAAAAAGCCGGCTCAAGACTGTTTCTTACAACTTTCCGGCGGAGTTTCTGTTTCTGCGCGATGACGATATTCCGGGTTACGTAGAAGATGGAGTAGCTGACTTAGGTATTGTCGGGGAAAATGAGATGGTTGAGAAAGATAAAGACATACTACTAGTCAAGCGGTTAGGCTTCTCCAAATGCCGCCTTTCCCTTGCCATTCCCCGCGACAAGGAATACACTAATGTCCGGTACTTCCAGGATAAAAATATCGCTACCTCCTACCCCCGCATTCTGAACCAGTTTCTGGAAAAGCAGCAGCTTCAGGCACATATTCACGAAATTTCAGGTTCGGTGGAGATTGCCCCCAGCATTGGACTGGCCGATGCGGTGTGCGATATCGTAAGCTCGGGTAGCACTTTGCTCAGCAACGGGCTTAAGGAAGTGGAAACCATTTTTCGCTCCGAAGCGGTTCTCATTGGAAACCGCCAAGCTACCGGAGAGAAGAAGAGTCTGATTGATCAGCTTGTTTTCCGCATGGACTCGGTGCAAGCTGGAAAAGGTAATAAGTATATTTTACTAAACGCCCCAGATAATTCTATTGATGCCATCGTGAATCTTTTGCCGGGAATGCGTAGCCCTACTGTGGTGCCGTTGGCCACCGAAGGTTGGCATTCTATTCATTCGGTGGTGCAGGAAGACCAGTTTTGGGAAGTGATTGAAAAGCTCAAGGAAGCCGGAGCCGAAGGTATCCTGGTAGTCCCTATTGAAAAAATGATTGTATGATAGTTGTAGAAAATCCGGCACGGGAAGAGTGGAAAAAACTGACCCGTCGCCCTACTCAGAAGTTCAAGAAGATAGAAAAAATTGTTAAGCCCATTCTGAAAAAGGTTCGTAAGAAGGGCGATGAGGCACTTCGTTACTTTGCCCACGAGTACGACCACGTCAACCTACAACAAATTCACGTTTCAGTAGAAGAGTTTGAGTCGGCCCAGGAACAGCTTGAGCCGGAACTGAAGGAGGCAATCCAGGTGGCTTACGACAATATTTATAAGTTTCACCAAGCCCAACGGACCGACACGTTGGAGATGGAAACTATGCCAGGCGTACGTTGCTTCCGACGTAGCGTACCGATTGAAAAAGTCGGCCTATACATTCCGGGCGGGACGGCACCGTTGTTCTCCACCGTTCTCATGACTGGGGTTCCTGCCAAGATTGCCGGTTGTCGGGAAATTGTACTGTGTACTCCCTGCAACCGCCAGGGTCATGTACACCCAGCCATTTTATACACCGCTCAGTTGGTCGGTATTAATAAGGTATTTAAAGTGGGAGGGGCTCAGGCCATTGCCGCTATGGCTTATGGCACCGAGAGCATTCCTAAAGTGCATAAGATTTTTGGTCCCGGCAACCAGTATGTAACCGTTGCCAAGCAGTTAGTTAGTAAGTCAACTGTGGCTATTGATATGCCCGCTGGGCCGTCGGAAGTTGCCGTACTGGCCGATACTTCGGCTGATCCCAACTTTGTGGCCGCCGACCTGCTTTCCCAAGCTGAACACGGGGTTGACAGCCAGGTAGTACTGGTTTCAGACAGTGAAACGTTAGTAAACGAAACCATTGAAGCGGTGAAGTACCAACTTAAGCAACTACCTCGTCAGGAGATTGCCCGTGAGGCGTTGAAGAATAGCGTCTGTTTTATTATGCCAAGCTTGGAAGAAGGCTATGAGCTACTGAACGAATACGCTGCCGAGCATCTCATCATCGCCACTCAAAACCCTGATGAAGCCGTCGAGAAAATCCACAGTGCAGGTTCAGTCTTTCTAGGTCATTATACCCCTGAGTCAGTAGGCGACTATGCTTCGGGAATAAACCACACCCTACCCACTAACGGATTTGCCAAGTCGTACAGCGGTATTTCCCTGGATAGCTACGTCAAGAAAATCACCTACCAGTCTATTACCCCGGAAGGGCTTCGTAAGCTAGGACCACACGTAGAAAAAATGGCAGCAGCCGAACAGCTAGATGCTCATAAAAACGCGGTAAGTTTGCGATTGCAAAAGATAACTGAAAGTGAAGATTCGGCGTTAGAGGCTAGGTAAGTGAAAAAGATATTGCACGAATTATTTCGTATCTTTACATGAAATTAATGCAATATGAATTTGTTGACTACTCCTCATGATACGGTAACTCTCATAAAGCGAAGCAGAGCTGGAGTAAGGAAAGCAGATGTGCTTTCCTTGCAAAAGCAAGCGCAATTGACTAACGAGCAGTTAGCACGCAGTTTGCACATTACCGTCCGCACTTGGCAGGGGTACAGTAGTGACGATAAGCTAAAACCCACCGTAGCCGAACGGGCTTTACTTCTCGCGCAGTTGTACGCCAGAGGGTTTGATTTTATGGGTACAGAACGGTTTCGCCGATGGATGCAAAAAGATCACCAGGCATTGGGAAAGAAGCCTCCTATGGAATTCCTCGACACATACTTCGGTATTCAGCTTCTGCTCGATGAGCTAGGAAGAATAGAACACGGTGTACTCGCGTGAGCAATGTTCCATCAGAGGTTTTCCGAATTAGCCGAGCAAAATACGCATCAGACTTAACGGGTACTGGAGCACGATTACACGGAGGAAGGTGGAATTCTAAGGGGCAAAGTCTGTTGTATACCGCCAGTAGTCGGGCACTAGCTGCCGTAGAGTTAGCTGTTCATTTAGACCTGAATGATCTGCCTGATGATCTGATTATGACTACGTTAGGCATACCAGAATCCGCTACAATGATTACATTGAACAACTTACCAAAAGGATGGAATAGCCATCCGCCGGAGCTACCATCTAAGAAAATTGGCGATGACTTTTTAACCGGAAACCATCATTTAATCTTAGCTGTTCCTTCGGTAGTAGTAAGTGAAGATGTAAATTATCTCCTAAACCCAAATCATCCACTGTTTGCAAAAGTTCATATTAAACGACAAGTTCCGTTTCATTTTGACCCACGATTATCTCAATATTAGTTTTACCTATGATTCAGAAAGTTTCCATAACGCATTTCAAATCGATCAAGCAGCTTTCGCTTGAAGCTAAACGAGTCAATATTTTCATTGGCAAACCCAATGTGGGTAAATCAAACTTGTTGGAAGCTCTTGGTTTGTTTTCTCTAAGCCATGGAAATCAGGGTCAAATCCGTTACAAAGACTACAACAACTTGTTTTATGACAATGACCTTTCTCAAAATATTGTAGTCGCAGCAGATGATTTTACCTGCCTAGTATCTCCCGGCAACAATATACCCGCAATTCACGCACTTAACGAAAAAGATAGTACACATAATCTTTTCGATTATTACATCCAGACAAACGATCTTAGAGTATCCAATCATGGAATGATAAAGTACTACCTTTTCAGGGTATTAGAACAGTTTGAGGGATACTATACATTCTTAGAACCACCCTATGGAAAGAATCTTTTTCAAGTACTTTCTTCTAATAAAAAACTACGTTCAATAGTATCTGAAATCTTGGTAGACCAAGGATCCCAACTTCTGTTACGCCAACAGGATCGGGAGATTGAAATCGCGAAGGTAATTGATCAGATTTTGTACGCTTATCCTTACCAAACTTTGTCGGATACATTGCAGCGTTTGGTCTTTTATTTGGCAGCAATTAAAACTAATAAGAATTCTACGCTGCTTTTTGAAGAACCGGAAAATAACCTGTTTCCCTTCTACTCAAAATACTTGGCAGAGGAGATCGCTGAGGACACTGACAATCAGTATTTTCTAGTAACCCATAATCCATATTTCTTACTGTCATTAGCTGAAAAGACTAATAAAGACGATTTGCAAATCTTTATTACCTACTTAGAGGATTATCAAACCAAAGTAAAGCTTCTGAATAGTGACGAGGTCTCCGAGTTATTAGACTTAGATGCCAGCATTTTCTTTAACCTTGATACATTTTTAGAAGGTGAAAGTGTACATTGAGGGGATTCCCGATCAGCAACTTATACAGTCATTACGACCTTCACTTAGCCGCCGAAATGTTATTCAAGCCGGAACGCTCAGCAAGGTAATTCTCAAAGTTGCTAGTAAAGTGGAAGTTATCGGTATGATTGACGAAGACCCCATGAAGCCGCGTCCAACATCTTTTCAATCGTTCAAAAAGGAAAAGAACCGTAAGTATGAAATTGAGATTTATCAGCACCCAACTACAAAGAGTAGATTGATTGTACTTTGCCCACGCCTAGAAGAATGGATTATTTATATTTGCAAAAACGCCTAGGTTGATCTCTCGAGTTATTTTCCAGATTTAAAAAATAGATCACTTAAAAGTATAATTAATCATCGTACCAACAGTCTAAATCGTTTATTCACTGATTTACTTAACAGACAAACTAAACCTTTGATCTATCTCCAAAAAGTTCTAGCTGAGTAATGAAACCGTTTTCTGTAAAATCTTTAGTCCGCCCTCACCTGCTCAATCTAAAACCCTACGCTTCGGCCCGGTCGGAATTTTCGGGGGAAGCCCAGGCGTGGTTAGATGCTAACGAGAATGCTTACGGCACTCCCGGGCGTAGTATTGAGACTGCTTTTCACCGTTATCCTGACCCGTACCAAGTAGCCCTAAAGCAGCGGATTAGCGAGATAAATAACGTTGCTGTTGACCACATTTTTTTGGGGAATGGTAGCGATGAAGTCATCGATTTACTTATAAAAGTATTTTGCCAACCGGGAGTAGACAATATCGTCAGCCTTCCGCCTACTTTCGGAATGTACGAAGTGGCCGCTTCAATCAACGATGTAAAAGTAAAATCAGCTTCACTTACCGCCGATTATCAGATTGACCGGGCAGCCGTAGAGAAAGCTATTGGAAAAAACACCAAGATCATTTTCTTTTGTACGCCTAACAACCCTACCGGGAATTTACTGGCAACTAATGATATTCTTTATTTTCTAGAAAACTTTGCCGGATTAGTGGTGGTAGATGAAGCCTACATTGACTTCACTGATCAGCCTAGCTTTCTTGAGAAGTTAGCTGATTACCCAAATTTAGTCGTACTGCAAACGTTTAGCAAAGCTTGGGGCATGGCAGCTCTTCGTCTGGGAACGGCTTTTGCCTCGCCAGAAGTTCTGGAATTTCTCAACAAGGTAAAAATGCCTTACAATGTTTCTACCTTAACCCAACAAACTGCCTTAGAAGTACTGCAAAAGACTGAGCAATATCAATCCTACATTGCAGCAATTAAAAACCAACGGAACGGGTTAGTTAACGAGCTCCAATCGCTGGAGACCGTGGAAAAAATCCATCCGTCCGATGCCAACTTTGTTCTGATAAAATTTACCAATGCCCCTGAGGTATACCAGTTTTTAGTAGATCAGGGAGTGATTGTCCGCAACCGCTCATCAGTACGCTTGTGCGAAGGTGGGTTACGAATTACTGTCGGAACCGAACGGGAAAACCATTTACTCGTTGATGCAATCAGTCAGTACCAGCCGAAGGCCGAAAGTACGCTAAGCAATTAATTATCTTCGAGCAAGGGCTGGCGAAATCAGCAGTAGATTTTGAATATCGAGCAAGGATTAACGATTTTTGATTGTAGAAGTATAAGGATGAAATAAAAATCAAACCATGGAGAATAAATCTGCAATCGTTAATCAGTGTTCCTTGTTCTTCAATCAACAATGTGAGGTGAAAGCCAGAATACAATGTCATACTCCGCAAATATCCTTTTCATCGACCGCGACGGCACGATCATCCAGGAACCCGAGGACGAACAGATTGACTCACTAGAAAAGTTAGAGTTTGTACCAGGTGCTATTAGTAACCTCCGAAAAATAAGCGAGCAAACCGACTACAAACTTGTGATGGTCACCAACCAAGATGGTTTGGGGACTAACTCTTTTCCTGAGGACACTTTCTGGCCCGCTCACCAGAAGATGCTTAATATTTTGGAAGGAGAAAACGTCAATTTTGACGAAATTCTCATAGATAAGTCTTTTCCCGCCGATAATGCTCCCACCCGAAAACCCCGCACTGGGTTACTTACCCACTATATTTCCAGTCAGTATGACCTAGAAAACTCGTATGTGATCGGTGATCGAGCATCGGATGTGGAGCTAGCCAATAATCTGGGCTGTAAGGCTATTTTTATCAGTGAAGATGCTCACCCTGACGCTAAATTGACTACCGTAAGCTGGGATGAAATATGCCGCTACCTGGTTCTCTCACCCCGAAAAGTCACACATATCCGCAATACCAAAGAAACTAGGATTTCGGTAGAAATGAACTTGGATGGAAGCGGAAAAACCGATAATCAAACCGGTCTGGGCTTTTTTGACCATATGCTCGACCAGCTTGGCAAGCATTCTGGCATTGACCTATCGGTTCAGGTACAAGGTGATTTGCATGTTGATGAGCACCACACCATTGAAGATACTGCCTTAGCATTAGGAGAAGCTCTAGCAAAAGCAATTGGTAATAAGCGTGGCATAAACCGCTACGGTTTTTTACTGGCGATGGACGACAGCCTAGCTCAAATAGCCCTTGATTTAGGAGGACGGCCGTGGCTAGTCTGGGACGCCGAATTTAAGCGCGAAATGGTCGGCGATATGCCTACGGAAATGTTTTATCACTTCTTCAAGTCCTTTTCCGATGCAGCTAAGTGCAACTTGAATATTAAAGTAGAAGGTGATAATGAGCACCATAAAATTGAAGCTACTTTCAAGGCTCTAGCTAAAGCCCTGAGAATGGCAGTTCAGCGAGACGAAGGTCAGCTAAGTAACTTACCTAGTACTAAAGGAATGCTCTAGCCTATAACGATACACTCGTGAAAAACCTAACACCAATACTTGTTATATTCCTTTTAGCAGCTTGTCAGGAAAAGGAAGTTAGCTCTAACAATCCGGTAAATTGGGAAAGAAGAATAGTAAAAACTCCCTTAGGTGATTCTTTAGAAGCAGGTGGAACTTACCTTTCGGTCTACTCTCAAATTTACAGCATGACTGAACTCCGAACGCATGACCTAACCGTGACCGTCAGCATACGCAATACTGACCGAGCCGACAGCATTTATATCACCAAAGCTGAGTATTTTGATTCTAAAGGGGAATCTATCCGGGTGTATTTTGACCAACCTATCTATTTATCTCCAATGGAAACTGTCGATATAGTGATTGCCGGAGTAGACCGACAGGGTGGAACTGGAGCAAACTTTGTATTCGATTGGGAAATTCAGTCCGGCACTCAAGAACCTCTGTTTGAAGCAATTATGATTTCAACACTGGGGCAGCAGGGCTTATCGTTTTCCACTCAGGGAAAACGGATTTATTGAGTACTATTCTACTTACCAAATGCCTCTCGACTGTGGTTCATATTGGTACTAAATACTGGAAGGCTAATTTTTAGCAATACGTAAAAACCCCGCCCTTTAATACCTGGTCGTGAGCCGATCTCAGCACCATAGGCCCAACCTAATTCGCGGTTATATTTACCTTCTAAGCCTAGCCGATATCCCCAGATTTTGGTATCTACCACATCAGCCGAGAACTTACGAATATCATTATTGAAGTTCGGGTCACGGTATTGTACCGTATCGAGGGTGAGACTGGGAGCTAGTAAAAAGTCAAGGTAGGTATTCAGAATAAAATCATCTACCAGTACACCATAGCCCTTATCCGGCTTAATTGCCATATTTTTGATCCAACTCATTGAACCTCCAATGTATCCACCAGTAGCAACCAGATTGGTATGATAGAAGCCTTGTAACGGAAACGGATCACCGATTTCATCTACCAAAACCACTTGCTGATCTTCAGTAACCCGCTTCATATCTACTGATGTATCGAAAACGAACCCACCCGCCCGGACACCAATCACCTTTCTAACTTTAGAAGGCACCACTGTATGCTCAGGCACATGGGCGGCCCAACGATTGCCTTTGGCGTACTTACGGGAATAGAGAACTAATTTTGTCTCGGTGTCACTTTCTTCGTCCTTAATGTGATAGGTTCCTCCTAACTCAAAGTAGGTAAAGTTATTTGGAGTATTCAGGATAACTTGATTTTTGATCGCAGCATCGCGAACCAAATCAAATGAGCGGGTGTAGGCTTGTCGAAAGTTGGCGTGGAAATCAGCTTTATCTTTTAAATAATAATTAGCCGCAATACCAAACCCTGCATTGATATTCGTTGCAAAAACATCGGCGTACATGGGCTGAAGGTGCAAGAAAAACTTATTGATGCCATAGGGGTCATCGTAAAGCTCTTCATATGTTATGGCCTGGCTACCGAAATTTTGTGCTTCTGCAAACTTGGTGGTAAAGCCAACTATCAAAAGCAGTAATATGATCCGTTTCAAGATACCTTAATTTAGTGGTCTTATTCCCGGTCACTAAACTAGATACAATACTGAGAAATAAGTACGCAATACAAGCGATTCATTGCACACGTAATAAACTGGTGAAATTTAAAGAGGGAAGATGGGAGCTAGAAGAAATTAGAGGCGGTCCGCCGCGCGGCTGGAAATTAGAAGATGGAAGAAATTGGAGATTGAAGTTTGATTGAAATTAAAATTTGCGAGGATGGTTAGAAATCAGGAAATTCCGGTCTCCGGTCTCCGGTCTCCGGTCTCCGGTCTCCGGTCTCCGGTCTCCGGTCTCCGGTCTCCGGTCTCCGGTCTCCGGTCTAATGGATAGCCTTCAAAGATTCGTAGTTGGCCCGGATAATGGTTTCTATCAGAGAATTGTCGATAGCTGATGAGATAAATAAAGCCTCAAATTGAGAGGGGGCGAGATAAACTCCTCGTTTGAGCATTTCGCGGAAGTAAGCTCCAAAGCGTTTGGTATCTGAGGCACTCGCCGATTGAAAGTCGTAGACCGGATGTTCGGTAAAAAACAGGCTGAACATTGAGCCTACGTGATTAATTGTGTAAGATAGATTTAACCGCTTCATATTTTCCTTAAACCCTTCTACAATAGCGGCAGTAGTTCTCTCTAGTTGCTCATAAAGGTTACTGCTTTGCTCTTGTAGCTGATTTAGCATAGCATAACCTGCTGCCATGGCAATTGGATTTCCCGATAAAGTTCCCGCCTGATACACTGGCCCGACCGGCGACACATAGTCCATTACTTCCCGCTTACCACCGTAAGCACCAACGGGCAAACCACCCCCGATAATTTTTCCTAGAGCCGACATATCAGGAGTAACCCCGTACAGCTCCTGTGCCCCACCGGGAGCTAACCGAAACCCGGTCATTACTTCATCGAAGATTAATAAGATACCATGTTCGTCGCATAGGGAATGTAATCCTTCTAAAAACCCCTCATTAGGTAGCACGCAGCCCATATTCCCGGCCACTGGCTCAACCATAATCATGGCAATATTATCGGGATTGCTGGCAATGAGTCGATCGATACTATTCAGGTCATTGAAAGTAGCGAGTAGCGTATCTTGAGCAGTGCCGTTTGTGACTCCGGGACTATTGGGTTCGCCCATGGTCATTGCTCCGCTACCCGCCGCAATAAGAAATGAGTCACCGTGCCCGTGGTAGCAGCCTTCGAACTTTATAAATTTATCCCGCCCGGTAAACCCCCGGGCTAAACGGGCGGCGGACATGGCTGCTTCAGTGCCGGAGTTCACCATGCGTACCTTCTCAATAGAAGGCACCATGTCGACTATTAATCGCGCAATATCTACCTCGCGAGATGTAGGGGCACCGTAAGAAACTGAGTTCGGAATAGCTTCAGCTAAAGCTTTTTCTACTGCCGGATTACGATGCCCCAGAATCATCGGCCCCCAGGAGTTGATCAACTCAATATATTGGTTATCATCTTCATCGTAGACATATGCTCCTTCCGCCGATTTTATGAATAGTGGATTCCCTCCTACGGCGCGGAAGGCGCGAACCGGCGAGTTTACCCCCCCGGGAATATAATTCTGGGCTTCTTCAAACAGGGTCTGGCTGCGTTGGCTCTGCATGTGGTTTTAGTAATCAGCTTTTGAAATAATCAGTGACCCCTCCTCAAACTGAATCACCGGAATATACTGGTTATCATTGGCTTGAAAGTAGTTATATCCTTGGAAGAACCGACTGGGCACCGGATTTTCAGTGGTGAAAAATTCTTGAAAGTACACCCCGTACTCATTCAGCATCTGACCGATAAAATAGATCGTATCGTAGCCTAGAAAAACGTTTTTACCGGGAATCTGATAGTATTCTTGGCGGTAACGGTCGCGAAACTCCTGAACAATGGGGTTGCGGTAATCCAGATAAATCGGACTGATGAGATTTACGCCCAAATCCTCTAGTTGTTCATAAGAAATTGTAGTAAAATCAAACCAAGCTTCGTTGCCAATGACTTTTAGGGGTAAACGGGTCATCGCCACAGCGCTGATGGCGTTGGTAATTACTAACTCCTGATCAGAGGCTACGTAAACCGCAGTTTCTCCTAGCTCGTGTAGCTCCTGCAATTTTTCAACAAAAAGCTCCATCGTTTCTTCATTGTAGTCATCAATAATTTCCAGATGAACTTCTTGATTGTATATCTCCTGAAAGTAGTTGATGAACGTAGCTACCCGGGCTGAATCCCGCTTGCCCGGTCCGGTTACTACTACGGCTTGGGTAGCATCTAGTGAATCAATAGCATATTGAGCGGCAAACTTTGCCTCTGTAATAAGACTTGGTTTTATTAGATATGAGAATGGGTTTTCACCGATAATTTGAGGGTTCGCTGAGAGGGGATTAAACATATATTTCTGATTCTGACGGGCGTACTCCGATACCGCCCGAAATGGCCCCTGGTACAATGGCCCCACAAATACATCCATATACTTTATTTCATCCTGATCTAACAGTTGCTGGGCAACTTCGTATTCTTGCTCAGTGTCGTAGGCATGCAATTGCACGTTAATTCCTTCCTGTTTTAAATCTTCGGCGGCTAGCTTCATACCTCGGTACAAATCCAGAATAAATTGATTACCCACCTGATCACCCGAAGTAGACACATCCAATTTATCCCGTAAAAACGGTAAAAACGCCGCCACGTGATATTCTTCTTTACGAACGGAAGCCGCTTGACTAGCTACTCCCAAATCCGACAAATTAATATCATAAACCCGTATTAGGGAATCCTTCTTGCGCTCCTGATCTTCGCTGTATACACTGTAGTTGATATTAGTCACTAATTGCTCGGCTACCGCCTTTTGGTTGGGGTAATCTTGTAACAGTTGTTCTAGTACTTCGTTAGAAGATCGGGCTAGGTAAAACCGCTTCATTGCCTGCAAATCGTCACGAATTGGATCATTAGCCTGGACGAGCGGATGGGTTTGCAATTGCTCGGATTCGGAAAATGCCTGTTCAAAATCACTGGATTCATAGTAGCAGTTAGCCAGTCCGTACAGCACTTCGGGCATTTGCCGCCAGCGTGGGTACTTGCTTTGAATTTGCCGAAACATATTCTTGGCTAAATCAAAATCCTCCATTTTGAAGGCAGATATGGCGTAGAAGTAAGAGGCGTAAGGTGCGTAAGGATTACTTTTCTCCGCTCGGCTTATGGGTTGAAACTGCTCAATGGCCAAGGGATAGTTTCCTTGTTCGTATAACGCTTTTGCTTGCTGATACTGCTGCCGATAGTTGGTACCCGTTTGAGCCGACAGTTGAACAACAACTCCAGACCATATAAAAAATGAAATGATGGAAATTCGCAAAAAACAAGACATTATTGTAGTTGACAGTGGATAATTGAAAATTGATAGATCGTTGCTCAGTACAGTACTATTACAAACTGGAACTGCTACAAACAGTTACAATAATACTACTCCCATTCAATGGTAGCGGGAGGTTTAGAGCTGATATCGTACACCACTCGGTTTACCCCTTTTATTTGGTTAATAATTTTATTAGAAACATTACTCAAAAAATCATAAGGAAGATGACTCCAATCGGCCGTCATTCCGTCCACGCTGCTGACTGCCCGAAGGGCGACCACCCGCTCGTAGGTCCGTTCGTCTCCCATCACTCCAACGGCTTGGATCGGTAGTAATATTGCAGCAGCTTGCCAAACATCGGCGTATAAGCCACTATTTTTCAAGCCAGAAATAAAAATATGATCTACCTCCTGCAAAATCTTAACCTTTTCTTCGGTAATATCACCCAAGATACGAATAGCCAGTCCAGGCCCGGGGAACGGATGTCTCCCCAAGATAGCATTGTCAATTTCTAGTGTTCTCCCTACTTCCCGAACCTCATCTTTGAATAGCATCCGGAGGGGTTCTACCACTTTCAGGTGCATTTTTTCGGGCAATCCCCCCACGTTGTGGTGCGATTTAATCGTCGCTGACGGCCCCTTCACTGAAACTGATTCAATCACGTCAGGATAGATAGTTCCTTGAGCGAGCCACTTTACATTTTCAATACGGTGGGCTTCCCGATCGAAGATGTCAATAAATGTTTTGCCAATGGCTTTACGCTTTCCTTCAGGATCAGTAATTCCCACTAGGGCATCATAAAAATCCTGCTTAGTATCCACTCCAGTTACATTTAATCCCATATCCTTATAGGAGTGTAGCACATCTTCAAACTCATGCTTGCGAAGTAACCCGTTATCGACAAAAATACAGTGTAGGTTTTTACCAATCGCCCGGTGAATCAGCATAGCCGCTACTGATGAATCTACTCCACCCGATAATCCTAGCACCACTTTATCGTCCTGCAACTGTTCTTTCAGCGTAGCTACAGTAGACTCTACGAATTGATCGGATGTCCAGTCCTGAGCACAACCACAAATATGCACCACAAAGTTACGCAAAACCGTTTTTCCTTCGATGGAATGGGTTACCTCCGGATGAAACTGAATGCCATACACCTCTTTGTCCTGTAGCTTGTAAGCGGCCACCCGCACCGATTCGGTACTGGCAATCACCTCTACTCCAGCCGGAACCTCGGCAATGGTATCACCGTGCGACATCCACACCTGGGAATCAGCCGTCATTTCTTTTAGTAAGCGAGAGTGTAAATCTAGGTGAGACAATCGCGCCCGTCCGTACTCCCGAATCTCGGAAGGCAGTACCTCGCCGCCTAACTGCTGAGCCATCATCTGAGCACCGTAGCAAATACCCAGCACCGGAAGTTCCCGAATCATAGCATTGACTTCCAAGTTAGGGGCATCGTTCTCAGTGACCGAACAAGGGCTTCCCGATAGAATGATTCCTTTAAGCGTAGGAAGGGTGGCTAAGTCAGGCAAGTGATTATACGGATGAATTTCGCAGTAGACATCTAGTTCGCGCACCCGGCGGGCGATGAGCTGGGTATACTGCGAGCCAAAGTCAATAATTAAGATCGTTTCGGGCATAAGCAATAATCGTCCTGAACAATACTATTAAGTTGGCTGACCAGCCGCAAGTTATTTACTTTCAACTGAATGCCCTAATTTTTTCTATGAATTAGAAAATTGCAGATTGCAGATTAAAAATTACTGAAGTACTGTACGGATCAATTGTTAATTGCTGATTGTCGGTTATTACTAGTCACTGATCAATTTCTTAATTTCTAAGAAGCAATTTCTACTAATTTCATATCACTAATTTCTAGCTTCCAGCTTCTATCCTCTTCCTCACTTACTCTCCCTGTACTGATCTCCTCAACTAGCCTTCTTAACAATTTTTAACAGCCTAACCGTAATTTATCGTCCAACGATTCTGTTAGAAGTGCGTAATCTAATTATAAAATTTAGTCGCAAGAGTAGTTTCAGCTTGAACTAGCTGATGCTTTATTCGTTAACCAAGTAGTATTTCTTTAGAAAAATAAAATTGAGAACCCATGAAAAATATTTTAACGACCGTGCTTGCTGCGGTTTTTGCCAGCTTAATCACATTGGCAGCTTATACTTACTTTGTGGAAGACAACCGAGTGTTTCAAGTAGATGGAACAAACACTCCGGCTTTCGTCAACTACGTAGCTGACCGCTCAGCAACTATGGCCCCGTTTGACTTTACCGCCGCGGCTGAAAAGGTAACCCCTGCCGTCGTGCATATTACTTCAGTACAGCAATCGGCTACTGCCTCTAATGATATGGAGCAAATTCCTGAGTTCTTTCGGGATTTCTTCGGCGATCGCTTCCAGCAAGGCCCAGGAGAACAACGTCCTCGCATGGGAGCTGGCTCGGGAGTTATTATTAGCTCTGATGGATACATTGTGTCAAATAACCACGTAATAGCCGATGCCGATGAGCTAACGGTAGTACTGACTGATAACCGAAGCTACTCGGCTCAGGTAATTGGCACTGACCCTACTACTGACTTGGCATTGATCAAAATAGATGAAGAAGATTTACCCTTTCTTTCGTTTGCCAACTCAGATCAGGTAAAGATCGGCGAATGGGTATTGGCAGCGGGTAACCCATTCAGCTACCTGAACTCTACGGTAACCGCCGGAATCGTGAGTGCCAAGGGGCGAAGTATTGGCATCCTCCGCAACGAGGAAAGAACCTCCATTGAATCCTTCATTCAGACGGATGCGGCAGTAAATCCTGGTAATAGCGGTGGGGCACTAGTAGACGTGGACGGTAACTTGATTGGTATCAACACGGCAATTGCCAGCCGAACTGGAAACTACGTGGGTTACTCCTTTGCCATTCCTTCTAATATCGCCAAGAAGGTAGTAGAAGATTTGCGAGAATACGGGACGGTACAACGTGGGTTCTTAGGTGTTTCTATTGTCGGAATTAATGCTGCGGTAGCCAAAGAATTTGATCTAGACTTGAACCAAGGTGTACTGGTCCGAGAAGTGATAGAGGGTGGTTCGGCCGAAGAAGCGGGCATTGAAGAAGGTGATATTATTATACAGGTAGATGAGAAGAGAATTTTACGAAACTCTGACCTGCTCTCTTACATTGGGCGAAAGCGCCCCGGCGATCAAGTGAACGTAGTGATCAACCGCGATGGACAAGAGAAATCGTTTGAAATGATGCTGAAAACCCGCGGTGGGGAGACTAAACTGGTAAAAGCCCAGCGAGGTGAAATGTTTGACCAGCTCGGTGCCGAATTCAAAGAGTTAACCGACGAGCAGCTGGATGACATGGGTATTTCTGGCGGAGTGCAGATCACTAAAACATTTGTCGGTAAGCTGCGCCAGCAAGGAGTAAAAGAAGGGTTTGTCATCACCCGAATTGCTAACCAGCCCATTCGGTCGCTGGACGACTTGCGAGAAGTATTGGAAGATGAGCGAGGCGGGGTCTTGGTAGAAGGGATTTACCCCGACGAGCCTGCCGAGAAGCAATTCTACGGTATTGGTTTAGATTAGTGAATGATGATTGAGTGATAAAGAGCCTTCCTTCGGGGAGGCTTTTTTATTTCCCCCCATTTCAGTTCATTGGGTATCAATAAAATTTTGGCGACTGTCTTTATCAGCTTGCATTTATTTTTCGTTTATAGCTTCGTAGCATTATTGTTGTGCGAAATAATTTTTACGCCTAAGTCCGGTGAAAGATCCATCGCCAGCCATTCCACCATCCCAAGAAGAAGAGATCCTTCAAGGCCTTCGCGAGGGGGAGGAATCCGCGTATCGGACCCTATTTGAGAAATACTATCCGGTATTAACCACCTTTGCCCTTCAGTATACCCACGACTTAGATGCCGCTAAAGAACTCGTACAGGAAGTATTTGTCACCCTTTATCGCAAACGCGAGTCTATCCAGATTGAAAGATCACTAAAGCCTTATCTATTTCAGGCAGTTTATCGGCGCTACCTCAATTCACTTACTCAGCAGGAACGTCGGCAGTTCCACCACCGAGAAGTAAGTCAAGAAAGAAACCCTGCTGAGTACACCGATCTTCTGGAGCAAGCTGAAGCCCTCCAGCAGATTTACAAAGCCATCCGTAAGCTGCCGGAGCAATGTCAGCAAATTTTTACTATGAACCGCTTTGAGGGAATGAATAACCAGGCCATTGCCGATCAGCTTAACCTCTCTAAGCGCACCGTGGAAACCCAAATTAGTAAAGCCCTCAAACTACTGCGCCAATCACTACTTCCTCAAATCCTATTTTTCCTCTGGATAATGGGACTGACGTAAAAAAATTTGCAAAGAGATACGTGTTTTAGTTTCGGCTGATGTCATAGTGGTGTATGAAGTCAAATAATTCAATAGATCACTTACTACTTATCCGCTACCTGGATGCAAAAGATCAGCTTAGTGTCGAGGAGCAAGCCCAGATTGAACAGTGGACTCAGCAGAGTGCTGAGAACCAAGCCGAATGGAAAGCCTTAAAACAACTTTGGGAGCAAACTAGCCAAGCGAGCCACCTCCGACAGATAGATCCCCAAGCCAAATGGTTGGAAGTATGGAATAAAATGCAAGCAGAAGATAAAGCAGTTTCTGCTCCTGTCCGTAGCCTTCCGGTGTATCGACAACGAGTATGGCAAATTGCTGCATCGGTCGCCCTGCTGCTTACTACCGCTTGGGTATTTTGGCAAGAGAGGCAACCTTCTTCTGAACTGCTGGTACATACCTTTATTGCCCAAGACAGTGTAGAAGTTATAACACTTCCTGACAGTAGCCAGGTGTACTTAAATGAAGATGCCCAACTCAGCTATCAAGAAGATTTTGGTAAACGCAACCGTACCGTCCATCTAAAAGGTGAAGGCTACTTTGAGGTGGTATCTAACCCAGAATCACCGTTTTTCGTCCATATCGATCCTACTACGGTGCGGGTGGTAGGAACATCGTTCAACATTAACTCCCTTGATCAGGCCGTAAAAGTTACTGTAAACTCCGGCAAAGTGGCCTTTTCCCATCAAGAAGATACGTTGATGCTAACTCCCGACGAGGTGGGTTTGTACGCCGATGGTGAACCACTACGGGAGTTCGTCAACACTGACCCAAACTACCTCTCGTGGAAAACGGGTACGCTTCGCTTCGATGATACTCCTCTCAGTCAGGTAGCCCAGGATATTGCTCGGCATTATCAGGTGAGTGTTCAGCTAGAAGACGAAGCGATTAGCGAGCTACAAATTACCTCAGTTTTTCAAAATGAACCTCTAGAAAGCGTGTTGGAAGAAATCAGTGCCTTACTCGATATTCAGTATAATTTAGAAAATAACCAGATCAACTTTTTCATAAGTAACCCATGAAACCACTAGTATTTATTGCCCTCATTTATTTCAACTTCATTACCCAGACCCCGGAGTCACTGGATAAAGAAGTAACCCTTTCTCAGCCCACGTTAACCATTAAGGAGCTGCTTCAGGAGCTAGACCGCCAGAGTAGCTATACTTTTTCGTATAGCAACCGCTTGCCTCTAAAGGCAAAAGTTTCTTTTGATAAAAAGAAGGGGCCGATCCGCTATTTTCTCGACCGGATTAGCCGGGATCACCCCATTCAGTACAAAACAGTGAATGAGAAAATACTACTGTTGCGCGAAAAAAAGAGAGCCCCCGTTAAAATGCGCCAGGAAAAAGTCACGATTAGCGGGTATGTCACTGATGCAGCTACCGGAGAGGAGTTAATTGGCGCTACGGTCTACGTTCAGGAGCTGGAAATTGGTACGGTTACCAATGTATACGGCTACTATTCACTTTCAGTGCCCCCTGGTGAATATACCATCGGGCTGAGTTACATCGGCTACCAGCGACAGAACCTCACGGTACCCATTGAAGAAAGTCAAACATTGAACGTAGAGATGTTGTCAGAAGAAGTGCAACTACAGGAAATTGTCGTGACCGCCGCTGAAGTTGTACCTGAAGTACAAGAAATAGAAATGAGTACGGCGAAGGTGGATATTCAAACCATTCAGAAGATGCCTGCCCTTCTGGGTGAAGTAGATGTTATCCGAAGTATTCAACTATTGCCGGGGGTCTCTACCGTAGGGGAAGGTGCCCCCGGTTTTAATGTGCGGGGGGGTAGCATTGATCAAAACCTAATTTTACTGGACGAAGCCCCGGTATTCAGTTCCTCGCATTTGCTAGGATTCTTCTCGGTTTTTAATCCGGATGCCATTAAGGATATTAAGTTATACAAGGGCGGCATTCCAGCGCGATACGGTGGTCGTCTTTCATCGGTGTTAGATGTACGCCAGAAAGAAGGCAACACCAAGAAGTTTGGACTGAAAGGTGGTATTGGACTGATTAGCAGTCGCTTATTGGTTGAGGGGCCGATTCAGAAAGATAAAAGTTCGTTTATGGTAGCCGGACGACGTTCTTACGGCGACCTGTTTCTCCGTTTATCTAATAACGAAGATATTAATAACAGCATTGTCTATTTCTACGATCTAAACACCAAGGTCAACTATAAAATCAACGACCGTAACCGCATTTACCTTTCCGGCTATTTTGGGCGCGATGTATTCGGTGGTGCAGTAGAAAACCTACGCTTTGATTGGGGAAACCGTACGGGTACCATACGTTGGAATCATCTATTCAACGATAAGCTATTTTCTAACTTTACTGCCATTTACAGTGATTATAACTACCAATTGGCATTTGCTGATGAGGGTACCGATGCTACTTTGGAAGAATTTGAATGGCAATCAGGGGTAACCAACCGTAACCTGCAAGCTGACTTTACCTATTTCCCATCCCCTAGCAGCACCATTGACTTTGGGGTCAGTGGCATCTACTACGACTTTAATCCGGGTAGTGTAAAGATTCGCACTTCGGATGAACCGGCTGAATTTCCGCTGGATTTAGACGAAGAGCATGCCATTGAAGCGGCAGCTTACTTCAATCACGAAAAAAAGTTCGGCGACCGGGTTACTGTTCAGTACGGCTTGCGATATTCAGCCTTTGCCAATGTGGGGCGGAGAGATGTATTTGAGTACCAAAATGGAAACCCTTCGCCAGAAAATCCGGTCACGGATACTGTCTCTTACGGCGCAGGGGAAATTATCGAGTTTTACAATGGTTGGGAACCTCGCTTCTCAATAAATTACTCCCTCAGTGAGCAAACGGCACTCAAGGCAAGCTACAACCGGATGTTTCAGTATATTCAACTAGTCTCGAATACTACCGCCGCTACTCCCATCGATATTTGGGCTCCGGCCAACCAGTATATTCGCCCGGCTATCGTCGATCAGGTTGCCCTGGGCTATTTCCGCAATTTTCGGCAAAACACCTATGAGTTCTCCGCCGAAGTATACTACAAGAATTTTCAAGACCTGATTGACTTTCGAAATGGCGCCGAGCTTATCCTCAATGAAACTCTAGAAACCGAATTACTTTCCGGAACGGGACGAGCCTACGGCCTGGAACTACTGCTAAAAAAACGGGAAGGTCGCTGGACCGGCTGGCTGAGTTATACCCTAGCTCGTACCGAACGGCAGGTTGATGGTATTAACAATAACGAGTATTACCCATCAAACTTCGACAAGCCCCACGACGTATCACTAGTGCTTAACTACAATATCAGTGAAAAGTGGAATGCTTCAGCCAACTTTGCTTACATGACCGGACGGCCTACCACTCCCCCTTCAGGGCGATTTGTCTACGAAGGAATTGTAGTACCTGATTACACTAGTCGAAACGGAGCTCGTACCCCTGATTACCATCGCCTTGACTTATCAGTCAACTACGAGCCACCGCCAAAACCCGGACGACGGTGGCGCAATAGCTGGAATTTTGGAGTATACAATGTATACGCTCGTCGGAATCCGTATTCAGTATTCTTCCGGCCTAGTGAGGAAAACCCAGCAATTACTGAGGCAGTTCAGCTTTCCATTTTTGCCAACATTATCCCTTCTGTCACTTACAACTTTACATTCTGATGAAGAAGCTTGTTATAAAACTATATTCCTTCCTCGGATTACTAACGCTGATTTTATTCTCAGCCTGTGAGGATGTTATTATCGTTGACGCCCCCGAAGGTGCCGCCCGGCTCGTCGTTGAAGGTTGGGTGTATGACAATCAGGATGTCCAAACCATTCTGCTCACCAATTCGTCTCCCTACTTCGATAATCAAACACCACCGCTAGAGACCAACGCTCAGGTGAGCGTAACAACTCAGAATGGCGAAGTTTTTGCCTACTCAGAGACAAGTCCCGGTGAATACCAAGCTGATTTTCGTGGCTCGGTGGGCGAACGCTATACTTTAACTATCGAGACCAGCGACGGACAACGCTACCAATCTACCCCACAATTGCTATCTCTGGTAGCTCCGTTAGATTCTGTCTATACAGTGTTCAGAGAGTCGCCTGAGGTAGAGGACGAAGGCTTTTATCCAGCTTGGGATTTTACTGATCCAGAAGGGTCAGACAATTTCTACCGCTGGAAATTTTACATCAATGATACACTACAAAGCCTGGCGGAGGATATACTGGTATTCTCCGATGAGTTTATTGATGGAGATGAGATTGTTGGTGCAGAATTCTTCCTAGAGCAACCGATGGAAGAGGGCGACAAACTCACGGTAGAACAACTTTCCATTAATGAGGAAGCCCAGGACTTTCTCACCCAAATTCAGCAACTTATCAACAATGTGGGTGGGCTGTTTGACACTCCACCTGACCCAATAAGAGGCAACATAACCAATACAACTGATGAGGAGAATTACGCACTGGGCTTTTTCGGTGCTTCTTCCGTCGCGGGAGAATCAGTAGTGGTAGGAGAATAAAAAGTCTTTAGAACCAATGAATTTGAATAGTATGAAAAAGGGAAATAAACACACTCCGAAGATCGTCATCAACAACCCGAATCAGGCGTATTATCGCCAATTTGAAGTATCACTCAAGAACCTCAACCTCAATGAATCTGACCAGCCTCCAAAACAGGCTGATCGTACCCATAGTAATAATTCATTTGTCGTTCAACTTACATTTTAGTTATGAAAAGTTATCTTTTCCTTCTGATTTGGGCTTGTTTTCTAGGTTTCTCATGCGAAGAAGCTAACAATGACCCTGCCCCGTCTTCCTCAGTTGCGGGCGACCTTCCCCTACTTAACAGTGGCCAACACCTAGGTATGATCGTCGGTTTTAACCCGAGTAACCCTGCGGCCACCACTGATTCAATTGAAGCCCGCTGGCAAGAGGCCGTGCAGGCCGGAATGAGCATTGGTCGAGTTCAGATTGATTGGCCGGAACTAGAACCCGAACCAGGAGAGTATGACAAAGGTGCCTTGCAGGGCGTTCTAGAAGATTTGGAAAATCAGGGCCTGCAACCCTTTCTAACCCTTGCTGCCTACGATAGCGAGGGTCCGGTAGTGCCTGATTACCTGGAAGGAATTTCGTTCGACGACCCGCAGATTAGTACCCAATTTGCACTGCTTATGGACTGGGTTATCCCGATGTTGGTAGAGTACCAAGGATGGGCAATAACGATCAGTAACGAACCTGACAACGCTTTTGCCGAAGAACCTGGTCTGGCCGACGAAATTTTAGTTTTTCTGCGAAATAGTCGGACTCATATCCATCAAATTAATGACGAGATGGCCGTAACGGTTACGTTTAATATCGGCAATCTGGCGCAAAGCCGGACCGATATGCAAAAGTTACGCGATGAAATGGATGTGGCGTCATTTAATATTTATGGCTCAGGACTATTTCCTATCGACCGTCCTTACTCTCCGCAAGAAATTCGGGATGAAATTGATGCGATTTTAGATTTTACAGGAGAACAAAATATCGTATTCCAGGAAGTAGGAATGCATACCAACCAACCGCTGCTCAATAGCTCAGAAGAAATACAGAAAACGTTTTTCACTACTTTTTTTCAAGTGATGGAAAATGAACCTCGCATGAAGGCTGCTTACGTGTTTCAACTAGTAGATTGGTCGACAGAGACCATTGAGTTTTTCAACACCCTCTACGAGCCGGGTACACCTCAGTCGTTTATTGACCAGTACAGTGCCGTTTTAGCTAGTTTAGGCTTAATTCAATATGAAAACGGTCAGCGTAAAGCCGCCTGGAATGAATTTATCCAATGGATAGAAACATTTTCGCAAACCCAGTGAAGTTAGTTGAATAAATTATTGAATCTCGAACACCGCCCGCACTTCGTAGCGTAGCTTGATTTTCTGAAATCCGATATCAGGGGCGGGGACAGATTCACTATCCGCCATTTCCATCCGGGCATAGGATAAATTACGGTAAACAGGTGGCTGATTTCCCGCGGCGATTTCAGTCACCTGTAACACCCCACCTAGTTGTTCATCAATTCCTCTTAGCAAATATTCAGCTTTCGCTTTGGCGTTCTGTAACGCTTTAATTTTCAGCTCCCGCTCGTATTTTTCCCGCTCCGAGTGGTCGTAGCGATCTATGTTAGTACTCTGAATTCCTTTAGCATCTAGGTAGTCAAATAGGTCGTTGATTTTGTTTAACTCGCTAAACTTTATCGTATACTTTTTACTCGCCAGAAACTCTTCCCGCTGCGGACGTTTTTTACGGTACCAATCATAGTTGTAGCTCTGAATATCCTCAATCCGAAAATCTTCCGCCACCCCAATTTTACGAACAGCATTGTTTAGCTGCCGCTCTAGTTTATCAATCTTCACTTTTTTCTTATCATCATCCACGTATTCTTTCAGCGTGATGGCAAAGTAAATTTCATCCGGCACAATCTCTTCTTCCGCACTACCGCTGACTTCAATTTTCTTTACCATCGCAGGATCACCTGATTGGGCGTAACTCATAAATGGAAGATAAGAGAGAATGAATAGAAGGATTAAAACTCGGGAAACACGCATAGCTTTTATTGTTGCTAACGGTGTAACTTTAGCTTTTGATATCTCTATTCTGGCCAAAAGCTACCAAACCAAGATTTCAGTAAGAAAGTCTACAACAAGCTAGAAGTGGTAGTAATTTTACCCTATCTTTCTCTCTGAGTAAAGCGATGGATTATGAAAACCTCCCCACTTGCAATTCTGGTCGTACTGGTTACAATTACTTCTGGTTTTGCCCAGACTATTGTCTCGTATACTGAAGCAATTAGCTACCATATTAAAGAATCCACTTCTCGTATTCAGTGCGTAGAACTATTGCCCTATGATATACCGGGTAAGCAAAAAGTATTGTCCGAAACATTTTCTGTAGAACCCGACACCGTGTGGTTTGAAGATGGGTCTCGCTACGCTAAATTTCACATTGAGAATCCTCGCAAGCGAGATTCTTTAAAGCTAGTTATGCACTATGATCTGCTACTGTATCGTAACGATTTACATACCAATAAACTCCGTCGCCACCGCCTCGATTCTACTCATTCATCACCTGAACCTCTAACTGATTATCTAAAGCGGGAAGAAAACTTCCAAGTCAATAACAAACGTATCCAAGCAGTAGCCAAAAGTATTAACGGGGAAACTGAAGAAGAAATCGTAAGAAAAATCCACGAGTTTGTAGTTGAAAACATAGAATACAAAAGCTTTCCTAACCAAGACCGGGGTGCCTTACGAGCGCTAAAAACTGGAAAAGGCGATTGTACGGAGTATTCTGAACTTATGATTACGTTGTGCCGAGCAAAAAATATCCCATCGCGCATTGTGTACGGAGTAGTTGTTGGTTCATACAAAAATCCTCGCCACAACTGGGTAGAGGTTTATTTATCCGATTACGGCTGGGTTGCATTTGACCCTACTTTTACCGAAGGTGATAATTTACCAACTACTTTTGAAAAAATGGAAAACAGATACATCTACCTTGGTTACGAAAGATTTCTTGACTCGGGCAATCATTATTGGGGCGACTGGACTAATGGCTCTCCGGTACGAGCAGAATATAAAATAATTGTTCAAGACCATGTTAAAAGTATGTTTCGTGAAGCTACTAAATTTTACCAGAAGCATGAGTATGATAGTGCTTTGCAGCTACTTGATAAATTAGCTGGTCTTGACATCCACTATTCTCGGATTTATGAGTTTCAAGGGATGATTTACGCTAGACAGAATAATTTTACGGAAGGGCTAAACGCCATGCAAAAGGCTTTAGCATTCTCTTACACAGACCGAGAAAAGATGAACGCCTACTATGCTTTCGGCAACTTCTTTGCGCTACAAGGAGAAAACGAATTGGCTCTATCATACATCGGGGAGTCTCTAAAAATGGGATTTTCAAACTTAGAACATCTTCAGAAAGACGAAGACCTGAAGAACCTTCATCCATTACCAGAATTTCAGAAATTAATTAAGGATTATCAGAACCAGCAGTTAGCCACTCAAGAGTTAAGGTGAATCTCACAGTTGGCTGATTTACCGTGAGGTAGGATGTAGTTTTTGCTAGCGCGGGATAGAATTCTTACCGTCCGGTGTTGGTTATAGTTGACTAACTTCTGATTATGCAACTTCCCATCACCTATCAATCGCTGGAGAGCATGGCCTCGGCTGAAAGCTTTGCCCGGGGCGAGGACTACTATTATCAAGATTATGTAGAAAGTATCAAGTTCAACGGGCAGCAGTTCACGGCCAAAGTTCTGGGCACGCATCCGTACCGGGTAGAGATTAGCGGTACGCCTACCGATACCTATACCCATTGTAGCTGCCCTTACGATTGGGGTGGCATCTGCAAGCACATCGTAGCGGTAGGGTTAGCCATACTAGACGGGAAATTTGAAGACGAATCAGATGATTATGAAGACACAGTAGCCGAAGAAAATGCGTTTTCCCTAAAAAACTTTAGTGATGTTTATAAGCGTACTGAAGACACTTCCAAACTACAGTTTCTCCAGCAGCTACTCTCCCAAAATACTCCGCTTCAAACGCAGTTTGTCAAGTACGTTGCCGCCCAGCAGCAACGCTCGGTAGAAGCACTACTGGATGAAAACATCAACCAAATTGAGCAAGTGAAGGAGGAGGTTCAGGTGATGCTAGAATCTTTATCATTTACCGAAGAAGAAATTTTTCCGCCGGGTTACTACGAAAATGGTGGTTACTACGATGAATGGGAAGATGCTGTTAGAGGCGCTGAGAAAATTATTGCTGAAGCACTATCTGGTTACCTAAAAAAAGCAAGGCACTACTTTCAGCAAGGGGAGCTAGTGAAGGGGTTGAGCCGGGTACTGGGCACTTACGAGGCGGCATTTTCGGTTTCTTATCCGGCGAAAGACCCATTAGAAATCATTGATGAATATAGTGAGAACGTTCAGCGAGTGCTAAAAAAGCAGCTTACTGATTTGTTCCAGTCTATGAGTGGTACGGTGCTGGCTGAGATAGAAGTAGAGGCTGCTATCGATCTGCTATTTGCGCGTTACCAACACTACGAAAACCGCCCTGCATCTTCCTCTCCTCACTCGGAAGAAATTTACTATTTGAAAGATTTTGAACTGTTTTTGAAAACCATCCTGGTCGATCCGTCCGTTGCCCGTTTTGTATGGCAGCGGCTAAGAGAAGAAGATTTGGTAGATGTAGACACCGCTCATGTCGTGCTGCATATCGCCGAACGATTATCAGATGATGCCCTTTGGCTCCGAACCGCTGAGGAATTCTTGGATTTTGACGACACATTAGCTCTGCCCCTGCTGGATAAACTGCACCAACTAGATGGGGATAATGCTTTTTTGGATATTGCTCAGCGAGCATTCCGAAATTTTCCAGAAAAAACCGCCCGGTACCTGTCTGAAAAGCTATCGCCCGATGATGACCTAACCCTTTACAAGGCAGTATACTCCCACCTGGTTCAGCACGGTAATCAAACCGCTTATTACCAAACCATACGCCCCCATCTTACCTTAAATGAGAAAAACCGTCTCATTCAATCGGTGAAGCCCAATGATATAAAGTACGTTCAACTACTAGCGGTAGAAGAACGGTACGAAGACATCCTTCAGCATGTGCGCCAACGGATTGACCAGGATTATCATTTCGAAAAATTGATTGAACCCATTCTGACCGTATACCCTGGTAAATGCTTTGTGATTTTAGAGCAGAAGTGCTGGCGGGCCATGGAGCAACGGGGCCGGGCAATCTATCGTATGATTGCTCGCTGGTTACAACTAATGCAGCAAATTCCCAGTCACCGAGACGAGGCGGATGCGCTCGCTTGGCAACTGTATCATCATAAACCAAACCTGCCTGCCCTGCGGGATGAGATGCGTAAAGCCCAGGTAGTTAGTTCTCGCTAATGTTCTGCCCAGCCTGTTTAGCCGTCTCAGCCAGCTCCTCCGCCTTTTCCGAGGCTTGTTTGATGGCAGATTCCTCATCGTGCTCGTTGCCAAACATTCCGGAAATCCTTCCTCGAAATTCACTACCCGATTCAGGGGCTACCAGCAGTGCAGTGATTGCTCCGGCTACGAGTCCTCCGACTAATCCCGCTGCCAGCATCAATAACCCTTGCTGCTTTTTTTCTTCCTGACGCTTCCGAAACACATCGTAGCGTTGTTCATTCAGTTTAGCTTTAATAGCTTTATTGAGCGTCAATACCGCACTGGTTACAATACCCCAATCAAAGTTTTCAGGAAAACGGTAGGCTGAGGTTTTCTTCTTCTTTCGGTCAAAAATGTTTGAAAATTCCATAGTAGAGAGATTAAAAAGTTTACAATAAAAACTGATCAACAAAATACTACTGTTAATCTATACTATAACCTTAGGAAAATATTATGGTTCCAACAGATTCTTAATCTTTCAGATCAACGATTGATTGTCTATTGCTTGATCACTGATTGCTCACTGACTATTAACTTTTCTCATCTCACATTTCATTATTTCTACTGACTTTGCGTCAACTAGACGATAATTTGCCAGAAGCAACCTAAAGAACACCCCAGCCTGAGTTCCTTTTTTATCTGTGATAATTACACTATATACAAGTTATACTCTTGTTAAACTTTTGTGATAACTCCACCCCCAGACTGGCGTACAAACGGATAAATCAATTAATCACTCATTTATCATCTTCAAACTAATTAATTATGTTGTTGAAAAATTTGTTTTTATCCGCCTTAATGATTGTTGGCACGCTAGCTATGGTAAGCTGCGAAGACGATGCCGAAACCATCACTGAAACTATTGATACTTCAGTACCTACCGGAGAACTAACTGTTCAGCGCCAGGGAACTTTTGTTGATCAAAACAATAAGTCAACGGCTGGAATGGTTCAGGTTGGTACCGATGAGGATGGAGAAGCTTTTTTACGCTTCGGCAATGATTTTACCACTGATTTGGCTACGGGCACCGTAACTATCTACTTTTCTACTTCCGATGTGCTAATGAGAGACGCCGGAGCTGGAAACCCTGATGCAAAGCTAGTAGGTGCAGTCCAAGGTACTGGTGAAGACTTTTTTAAGCTATCCAGCGCGCCTGAGGGTAAGTTCACCCACATAATTCTGTGGTGCGAGTCAGTGGGTATACCATTCGGAAACGCCCAATTACAGTAAGTAGAAGAAGTAAATAGAACAGGACAGAAGTTCGCCTTAGAAACGATTAGTAGAGAAAGAATAAGGCAACTTCTGTTTTTTTATGCCTGATATTATGAAATATATTGTTACTGTATTGTATCTTTTTTTGCTTCAAATCAACACATTTGGGCAAAGCGGCTGGACGAGAGAGAAAGGTGGGGCATTTGTGCAAGCCTCGGTGAATACCTTTAGTTCTAACAATTTTTACTCAGTTACTGGGGAATTGTTCAATCAAGGTAATAACTTTCAAAGCCAGGCACTGACCATCTACGGAGAGTACGGGATTACGAACCGAATCACGGGTTTGCTAAACGCGCCCCTATACAAATCCAACCGCTTCACAGATACCGAACGGGTTGGCGGATTGGGCGACGTGCGGGTCGGTGCCAAATACGCCCTTTCTCAGAAATTGCCCATTTCTTTTGCGATTGAGGCTGAAATTCCTACGGGTGATGGGGTTAATTTTGCCCGCGTTACTGAAAATGCGGTAGTTCCCGATCAGGTAATTAACCTTCCAGTGACCGATGGTGAGTTTAATGTATGGTCAACGTTAGCTGTCTCCAGAAGTCTACCTACCGGAAATACCTACGGTAGCTTCTACGGGCAATACAACTTCCGCACTGAGGGTTTTTCCGATCAGTATCGGCTGGGCTTGGAGGTCGGACAGCAGTTTATTGACCGAATCTGGCTTATGGGCCGGCTGGGTATTCAGGAGAGTGTGTCCGGTAATTCGCAACCTACCGTATCTTTCTTATACGGTGAAGGAACTACCTACACCACTTACGGCCTGACCGCAATGGCTGATATCACCGATGTTTTAAAGCTTACTGCCTCTTACAGCGACTACGCCGGATTTATCACTGACCGTCAGAATATTTACGATGGTGCCACTCTATCAGTAGGCATTGCCTGGGATTTAGAGTAAAGGGATAAGGGATGAATGAAAAATTATAGAACCGTAGACGTGTAAATTTAACTAATACTGACTTTTATCATATTTTTCAATTATTTTCGCACGTATTATTGTAGAAAATAGTTGTGATTGTATGAAAAAAGAAGTAGCTGTTACGACCACCTTATCTAAACCAACATTTCTACAGAAACTACAGCACAAGTGGAATCTGGAAAGCATCGGACAAGTAATTCTGGTACTCATCGTTTTCTCTCTCACGGGAAGCACCGTGGTGATGCTACGCAAGTTCTTCTTCGGCTTAATTGGTTTCGATGAGTTTACCCCATTCTGGATAAAAACTATTACCTACTTACTGTTTGTGATGCCCGCTTATCAGCTTTTACTATTGGCTTATGGTTTTTTGTTAGGTCAGTTTACCTTCTTCTGGGAAAAAGAAAAGAAGATGGTGCGAGCAGTTAAGCGGCTTTTTTCTCGCTAGTTCTCTAGTAAAATATTTTAGTAATTTCTTTGATCATTTCGTCGATCTCTTCAGCTACTAGCCTGACCTTCCCGATGAGTTCCCGCCGTTCGCTATTTGGCTCAGGGTCGTTTTGAAGTAAAGATGTTAGCCCGAGCAATCGAGCCAGTGGTGCCCGTACTTTATGTGAATTAAAGAAGGCGTATTCGGCAATTTGCTGGTTACGGATGATGAGACTTTCTTCGGCAAGCACGCGGTCAGTAATATCCACCATACCCCCTATCATTCGAACCGCCCGCTGGTCTTCGTCCAAAGTAATATTTCCTTTGTCGTACACGTAGGCGTAGGAACCATCGCTGCGTAGAAAGCGGTATTTATCAAACCAGTTCTCCTCCTTCTTCTGAATGAATAACTCTATGCGTTCCATAACCCGCTGGCGATCTTCGCTATGGATTCGATCCTCCCACCACTGTATTGTAGAATTGACTTGGTTCGGAGTATAGCCGAAGATACGCTCCAGCCCATCATTCCATACCAAGTTGTCGGTTACTAAATTCCAGTCCCAAATAGCATCGTTCGTAGCCCGGTTAATCAATTGCAGTTGCTTTTCCCGCTCCCGCAGTGACCGCTCAATTTGTTTTTGCTTGCGTAGATCACGAACCACATTAATCTGACACCTCTCGCCATCAATCACAATAACCCGGGCATTGATCTGCCCCTCGGCTAGTTCTCCACCTTTAATCCGGAATACTGCCTCCCGAAAGCTTTTTCCCTCCTGTACTAACCCCTTTCTCATCTCTGCGCGCTCTTCCGGTGAGTACCACATTTTGATGTCCAACACTGTTTTACCAATCAGCTCTTCACGCTGGTACCCAGTTAAATTGATAAACCCTTCGTTTACTTCCAGAAACATACCATCGGCAAGTCGGGTGATACTGATAGCATCGGGGCTGAGATGGAAGGCTTTATAAAACTTCTCTTCCGCTAAGCGATAGGTTTCGATATTATTATCATGGTTAGGTATTGGACTAAGCAGCAAAAAGTAGTTGGGAGCTGCTTCGGTTTCTAGCATCTCAACGGAGAGTGAAAAAAGATACGGTTCATGGTGAGGGTCGGCCAAATATTTTATAACCTTGGGCAAATAGGAAATATTCTCAAGCAAAAAATCCCAGTCCAGCGTTTCGCCTTCTAAAGTTATCAGCCCCAGACTGGAAAAAACCGGGCGTTCATTATCACGGAAAGTGAAGAGCTGCTTAGCTACCCTATTTATGTGTTGCACTTCGCCGTACTGGTTAAGTTCCATCATAGGTTCATGGCTATGATAGGCAACCCGTTCCAGAAATTTTTTAGACAGCGACAATGATTAGGTGATTTTTTTATACTTAACTACAATTTACTAAAGAAATCCGGTAAAAGAAGTATACCAACCGAGTTCATGTTGCCTACAGTTCTCAGGTTTGAGGTAACGATACCATCAAGAATAAAAATTTAGTTGTTTTTCTCAGTTAGTGTTTTTAAAATGCTTCGGCATTCAACACTAACGTAAACTTGCCACTGTATGGATAAAAAGCGCATCGTCAAAGACTACGAAAACCTACCCGAAGAAATTATTGAACGGGTGAAAGTGGAATATCCTTACGGCTTTGAAGACAACCTAATCACTTTTGTCAACCGGGAGGGCAAAAAGGTGTCAGCCCTTCCCTTTGACACCGAAGAGATTTACTACCTCATTCGTATGACGGTAATGGAAGCCCGGCAGATTATTGAAGAGGACGATGACTACGATGACGATGGTACCCTACGGAGCGACTTCTCGTCTGACACTGAATTTGACGGAGAGGGAGAGGGAGAGGAAGACGATGATGACGACGACGATACATACTAATTCCCCAGCTCAATGAAAGTAACCAGCCTTTTGTTTCTTCTTTTTTGGGTATGGACTGATTCTTTTTCCCAGTCACTCTCGCCCGAACAAATTGAAAATCTAGCCCAGCAGCAACTGCCAACGGCCTGGAATGATTTTCGGGCATTACTTAGTCTGCCTAACGATGCTCATTATCCGGACGATATCGAACCCAATATTGCCTGGCTAGATAGTGCTTTTCGTAGCCGCCAATTTCAGACTAAGCGACTACCCACTGAAGGTGGGATTCCACTGCTGTTAGCTGAACGCCAATTTGCCCCTTCGGGAAAAACGGTTTTAATCTATCTACAAGCGGATGGTCAGCCAGTAGACCCCACCCGTTGGAAACAATCTCACCCCTTCACTCCGGTACTCAAAACCCAGACCGAAGACGGTAGCTGGCAGGAAATGAACTGGGAACAACTAACCCCTAAAGCGGATTACCAAGATTGGCGGGTATTTGCCCGCTCGGCTTCGGATGCTAAGGGGCCCATTATCATGTTTTTGGCCGCCCTGGATGCTATGCAACAAACGGGGTTTACCCCCAACTACAACATCAAAGTAATTATTGATTTTGAAGAAGAACTAGGCTCACCACACCTTCCGGCCGCAGTGAAGACTCATCAAAAAGCCCTGACTTCCGATATGCTTATCATTTACGACGGCCCACCTCATATTTCTAATCAGCCTACATTGAAGTTCGGTGCCCGAGGCATTGCTACTATTACCCTAACGGTTTATGGCCCGAGGGTTCCCCAACATAGCGGACACTACGGAAACTATGCTCCTAACCCAGGCTTTCGGCTGAGTCATCTGCTGGCTTCTATGAAAGATGAGCAAGGCCGGGTTATCATTCCAGAATTTTACGACGGTATTGAACTGGACGAAGCCAGCCAGCAAGTACTTCGGCAAGTACCCGACGACGAAGCCGCTATTCAGCAGAAACTGGGTATTGCTGAAACTGATAAAGTGGGTGAAACTTATCAGGAAGCCTTGCAGTATCCTTCACTGAATATCCGGGGACTTTCTTCGGGTTGGGTTGCCCAGCGAGTACGGACGATCGTTCCTAGCACCGCTACTGCCGAGATTGACATCCGATTAGTGATGGAAAGTGATCCTGAACGCTTGGTTCGTTTGGTTAAAGAGCACATTGAACAGCAAGGCTATCATTTAGTAGATAGTTTGCCTACTGATAATGAGCGGATGAAGTATCCTAAAATCGCTTTTTTTCGCTCCCAAATTTCTTATCCGGCCTTTCGCACCAAGTTGAATAGCGAAGTAGGTAACTGGCTTTCGGCAGCCTTGGCTCATCAGTTTGGGGAAGACCCGATTAAAATTCGCACTACCGGAGGTTCGGTACCTATCGCTCCCTTTGTAAATACCCTCGGTATTCCAGCGGTAATTGTGCCTACCGTCAATCCCGATAATAACCAACATAGCCCCAACGAAAACCTACGATTAGGAAATTTAACCCGAGGCATTGAAACCTATCTGGCTATTCTAGCCCAGCCATTGCCCTAGAGTGTCAGGAATTTTACCTAAGTTGCTAGTCATAACAACTATCTTTCCCAGAAAAATTATGGCAACTGACTTTTCCAACCTATCCGCGCTATTTCTAAACTGTACACTTAAAAAATCGCCCGAACGCTCCCACACGCAGGGGCTGATCAACATCTCCCAACACATTATGAAAAAACAGGACGTATCGGTAGAAGTACTACGTCCGGTTGACTTCCCGATTGCTACTGGGGTGTATCCTGATATGACCGAGCACGGTTGGCAGAAAGATGCTTGGCCAGAGATATACGAAAAAGTACAAGCCGCCGATATTCTGGTGATCACCACTCCCATTTGGCTAGGCGAAAAGTCATCCGTTTGTACTCAGGTAATTGAACGGTTGTATTCCAACTCGGGTACGCTCAATGACCAGGGACAGTACGCCTACTACGGCAAGGTGGGCGGTACGCTGATTACCGGAAATGAAGACGGAGCCAAGCACTGCGCCATGAATATTTTGTATTCGCTACAACATCTAGGCTACACCATTCCTCCCCAAGCCGATGCCGCCTGGCTGGGAGAAGCAGGACCAGGACCTTCTTATCTAGACGAAGGCTCAGGTGGTCCCGAAAACGACTTTACCAACCGCAATACGACCTTTATGACCTGGAACCTGATGCACCTCGCCAAGATGCTGAAAGGAGCCGGGGGCATTCCCGCCCATGGCAACCAACGATCTGAATGGGAAGCCGGCTGCCGTTTTGACCACCCCAACCCAGAGTATCGTTAAAGAGAATCATTAGTAGACTTATATTGTCTGCATATCTGACCAGGAACGCAAATCAATCATTTACGAACGACTACAATCATTTTCAATCATTGAAATACTTAGCCGAGTGCGATCTATATTAGACGAAAGTATGACATTTAAACACAACTAAAATACATTCAGACACATATGGCTCTTCGCCCTTGCTGAACTTTGTAAAGCAGTTTAGAAATCTAACATTAAAAAGAATGAAAATTACGCTTACAGGTTCACTGGGACGCATCGGGACACCATTGACACAAAAGTTACTAGAAGAAAGGCATACAATTACAGTCATTAGCAGTAATCTAGCCAGAAGCCAAAAAATTGAAACATTAGGAGCAATTCCGGCTATTGGCCGATTGCAAGACACTGATTTTCTAGCAGCTAGCTTCCAAGATGCTAATGCGGTTTACGTCATGATTCCTCCGGCCAACTACTTCGACCATAACCTCAACTTATTAGAGTATTTCCAAGAACTTGGGAATAGTTTCGCGCAAGCTATCGTGCAAACAAAAGTTAAACGAGTTGTTAATATGAGCAGCATTGGTGCACATTTAGAGAAAGGTAATGGAATTCTAGAAGGTACCCACTTCGTAGAACAGACCCTGAACAATCTACCAGAAGACGTGGCCATTACGCACGTCAGACCCACGGAGATTTACTACAATTTATTTCAGTTTATTAACTTAATCAAAAATCAGGGGATTATGGCCAGCAATTTAGCAGAAGGTGACTGTAACGCCTGGGTATCCCCTCAAGATATTGCGGATGTAGTAGTAGAAGAACTAGCTAAATCGGGATCTGGCCGTGACGTACGCTACGTAGCCAGTGATGAGTTGACTTATCGGGAAGTGGCCAGCACGTTAGGTTCAGCCATTGGGAAGCCAGATTTGCCATGGGTCAAAATTACTGATGAGCAGTTAAAAGAAAGTTTAAAAGGTGCAGGAATGAAGCCGGAGATAGCCGAAGGAATGGTAGAAATGTATGCAGCCATTCGCAGTGGATTATTATACGAAGATTATAAATTGCATCAACCCAAAATATTGGGTCAAGTCAAAATGAAAGATTTTGCGAAAGAATTCGCCACTGTCTATAATCAGCAATAGAGAAAAATGCAACCGTATCGATTGAAGACAGTCAGTCAGTACCATAAGTTTAGAGGATTACCTGGACCAGCTCATCCGTTAATCAGTATCTTCCGTATCGAAGAGATTGCCCAACTTAGGGATGATGAACCAGAACATATCGTTCAGGATTTTTATTCGGTGGCTCTGAAGAAAAATGTGAATTGCACGTTGCGCTACGGACAGCAGGATTACGATTTTGATGAAGGCCAGATGTTTTTTATCGCTCCTGGTCAAGTCTACTCCCTTCGAGGGAATCGTAATTTGACCCATTCGGGATGGTTGTTACTGATTCATCCTGACTTCTTCTGGAGTACTTCCTTGACAAAGAAAATCAAGCAATATAAGTTTTTTGGATACTCGGTAAATGAAGCGCTTTATCTGTCCGAAAAGGAAGAGAAAACGATTGTTAGCGTTCTGCAAAGTATTGCCGAAGAATGCCATGCTAATATTGACCAATTTAGCAAACCTGTCATTATTTCCCAGATTGAATTATTGTTGAACTACGGTGATCGATTTTATCACCGACAATTTCTCACTCGAGAAAAGGAAAATCATCAGATTTTAGTCCGATTGGAAAAACTACTGACCGACTATTTCAATACCGAAAACGCAATGAATGATGGTCTACCATCTGTTCAGTATATCTCAAACATGCTAAACATATCGCCCAATTATTTAAGTGGTCTACTGAAGGTGTTAACCGGTAAAAGCACCCAACAACACATTCACGATAAATTGATCGAGCGAGCCAAAGAAAAATTATCTCTCAGCGAATTATCTATTAGCGAAATTGCTTACGAATTAGGTTTTGAGTACTCCCAGTCATTCAGCAAGCTATTTAAGTCAAAAACCGGTCTAACGCCCTCAGAGTTTAGGCAATCTTTTGATTGACAGCCAAATACTATCGTGAGCATTATTTACTGAGATTAAGAACCAAATTTTCCGTACCCGAAATAGTTTGAATCTTGAAACCAAGCAACGGAGTACTAAAATTCTCTTACATCCAGTCGTACTTCTGTGAATTTGTCAGGGTGGTTAATCAGGTAAAAATACTTTTCAGCGGTTTTCTGAGGGTTGTCTAATGCTCCATCGGCTTTGTAGTCTTTGAATTTTTGTAGACGGCTAAAGTTTTGCTCGCTTACTTCTTCGCGAATGTCGGTTTGCATTTGGGTATCTACAATGCCGGGAGCCACCGCGTACACCCGAAAGTTTGGGATATTCTGCTTTTCTAGTTCCAATGCAGCTACTTCAGTGAGCATATCCAGAGCGGCTTTGGAAGCACAGTAGCCCGACCAACCATCTACTGGGTACTGGGATACTCCCGAAGAAATATTAATGATAATCCGTTCGGCTTCTACGGTTTGATAAGCCCGGATGAAGTGGTTCATTAGAATGGCGGGAGCGGTAACGTTTAGGGAGAAAAGCTGATCGATCTTAGTATCCGCTATTGATCCGAAGTATTTTACATCACCCAGTGTGCCCGCGTTGTTAATTAGCACAATCCGTTCGGCATCAGTGAGTTGAGTAAAATATGAGTCAATCAATTTTCCGAGATCGCTCACTTGAGCAAGATCAATAGTATGATGGGTATACTGCTTGTGCTCAATACTTTGCTGACGGGAAAAGCCAACTACCTGGGCATTTCCTTCCTGAAAAGCCCGCTCGGCTAAGGCTTTACCGATTCCTCGGCTGGTGCCGGTGATAAAATAATAATTCAAAGTTGATAGTTGATAATGGATAGTTAAGAGGGCCGTCCGGACTCCGGTTTTCAGACTCCCACCTCCATTATAGTATAAATTGGCTCAAATCTTTATTCTGCACTAAACTAGATAGGCTTTCCTCAACCATCTCTTTAGTAATCATCAGGTGAGCGTTCGGACCAATCTCATCCGGCACATCGTACAGAAAATCATTGAGCAGATGGCTCATTACGGTGTGCAAACGGCGGGCACCAATATTCTCAATCTCGGAATTAATCTGGTACGCAATATCTGCCAATGCTTCCAGCGCATCACTTTGGAATTCTAGGGTTACATCTTCAGCATTAAACAGTGCTTGGTACTGTTTGGTGAGGGCGTTCTTCGGCTCCTGTAAGATCCGAATGAAATCCTCGTTCGTTAGATCATTCAGTTCTACCCGAATTGGGAAGCGTCCCTGCAATTCAGGTATCAGATCAGACGGTTTGGAAACGTGAAATGCCCCGGCTGCCACGAACAAAATATGATCGGTATGGATGATTCCGTACTTAGTGTTTACGGCGCTGCCTTCTACAATAGGTAGTAAATCGCGCTGCACCCCTTCTCGGCTCACATCGGGACCACCCTTGCGGTCCGAGCCGGTTGCAACTTTATCGATTTCGTCAATGAAAATAATTCCGGTATTTTCGGCTTTCTTGATAGCTTCTTCTTTCACCTCATCCATATCGATTAGCTTAGCGGCTTCTTCTTCTAACAAAATTCGCTTGGCATCACCAATGCTCACCTTGCGCTTCTTGTTTTTCTTGGGCATCATGTTACCGATCATCTCCTGCAAGTTCATCAGCGAGCTTTCGTCCACCATGCCGCCCCCAATCATGCCAATGCCCGGATTACTCGGCTGCTTTACGTTAATCTCAATCTTCCGATCGTCGATCTCACCGTCACGAATCTTCTCCCGGAACCGCTCACGGGTGCGCTGGTTTAGTTCTTCGTCGGTGGTAGGTTCACTGTTGGTTTCAAAGCCTACGGTAGATGGCTGGCTACGGGTGGGGGTATTTTTAATGGGTGGAATAAGGGCATCCAGGATAATATCTTCCACAATCTCAGCCGCCTTCTCCTTCACTTCTTCCTGCTTGCGCTCTTTCACCAAATTGACCGACTGCTCTACCAGATCACGCACCATGCTTTCTACGTCGCGACCTACGTAACCTACTTCGGTAAACTTGGAAGCCTCTACTTTGGTGAAGGGCGCATCCGCCAGGTTCGCCAACCGTCGGGCAATTTCGGTCTTACCTACCCCAGTGGCACCGATCATCAGAATATTATTGGGAATAATTTCGTTCTGCATATCAGTGGGCACATGCATCCGCCGCCAGCGGTTTCTCAAGGCAATGGCTACATTCTTCTTGGCATCGTTCTGTCCAATGATATACTTATCTAACTCAGCTACAATCTGACGAGGAGTTAAATATTGCTTATCTTCTAACATCTTTCTCTCTTAATTTTGGTATGATTTATAAAGTATAAACGTCATCAAATTGTTATGACGAATAAACGGCTGGTTTTATGCTATAAGTTTCTGGAAAAGAGCTGATCTAAATCAAATGAGAGCGAAAATTGGTTGTAGCCCCCAGCGGCGTGTAGCACCGCCCGACTAAAATCAACCCGAAAAGTATTACTTCGAAACATAAGTCCGTAAGTAAATCCAGCTCCCCCGGCGGTTTGCAGTAGTTGTAACGTGCTCCGGGTCAAATGGTTGTAGCCCACCCGCAACTGAAAATTGGGGCTTAGCAATAGTTCTGACCCAAAGGATAAATGCCGAAGTAACTGCCCTCCTACCCCTAAGTCTTCTCCATCGCGCACCCAATAATTATAACCCCGAATGAGGCGATAAGCAGTGAGGTGAAAGCGAAAGGGCATATACTGAGGTTTTACCGAAACGCCAATTTTCACATCAGTAGGTAATTCCCGAATACCAGCGGAGAGTTCATCGCGTAGTAAGAAGCCGAAATTGCTAAACACTAGTGCCACGGTAAGATCCTGGGTAGGATGGCGGAATACGCCTGAAATATCAGCCAGCAGCCCAGTTGCAGTGTAACCTGAGATTTGACTATTGACTAACTTCAAATTTCCTCCCAACCGAAACGGGCGCATCTCGTGGCTATAATTCAGAACGACCGCAAAATCCTGGGCGGAGAAATCACCGGTAGGCAGCCCAGCTGCATCAAAACTTTCTAACGAGCCATAATTCAAATACTGCAGAGCTACTCCAAATGTACCTATTTTGTCCCGGTGATACGAATATCCAAGCGATACTTGGGAAATATCCGCGTAGTAAGGAGTGTAGTGAATAGAAACCTGCTGATGCAGTCCTGGCTGATTCAGGGCAGGATTGAATACGAACTGAGTTACTTCCTGGACTCGGGTAGAATCGTACCCCAATGCCACTTGCTGACGACCTAAGGCGGTCATCTGAGCAGTAGGGCTAATTTCCAAAAACTCAAATACCCGAATACCTCCTACCTGCCCGTAGACCAGGGAAGACGTAAGTAACATGATTACTTGCAATGAGATAATAAAACGCGGTGGGAAAATTAGCATGGAAGGAAGTTAGCTACGGGGATGGGAAAGGTTATGCAAAACGGTCTGGGCAGCCATCCGGGCAAGTGTTGGCTGGCTTTTTACCTTTCTACAATAGTTGCCCCACTTGGCAAATTTGTTTTTAACAACTCAAGTAATTTTGGTACTAAGGGTTTTAGATCCTCGTAGGTAATCCGATAAGTGTTCAGAACTAATACTGGAATCTGATATCTATTGAAGTTCTGCTGATGTTGTAAGTTCTTGTCAGCAGTTACTAATGCTTCAAACTCTTCGGCTAACATTAGTGTCAATAACTTTCCATTGAGTTTACCGTTCCAACGCATCTCTCTAATCGTAAATACTTCGTGATGATCTAAAATATCTCGCTTCAGTTGTCTAGGAATGTTTTCATCAAGAAGCAATTTCATAAAACTGCTTGATTTTATCAGTAGTAAATAACTTCCCAACTAATTCTAATACTCGAGTAACTTGTTCTTTGGAAACTGTCGGATAATCGTCTAGAAATGCATCAATGGTAATACCTCGTTCCAAATGATCGAAAAGTGTTTCTATCGGTACTCTTGTCCCATTAAAAACAGGAGTTCCTCCCATAATTTCAGGATTTATATTAATTACATCTACTTTCATATTTTCAAGTGCATAATTTTTTATAGTGTCTTACTATTGAGGTACGTAAAAGAATGTACTCAATTCTCAAAGATTTTTATGCTGATGCTAACTACAGTCAATTTAGGCATTCTGAATGTCATCTAGCAGCTCATCTTCCGTTTGATAGAAATAGTTGACTCCATATTTTCCTAAAAGTTCAGCAAAGGTATGTTTGGAAAGACCAACCATATCAGCGGCTTGCCCTAAAGATAATTTACCTTTTTCGTAGAGTTTGGTAGCCAGAATCATTTTTAGTTCATGATTCTCTAAGTCTATATCGTCAGGTACCTCTAAAGTCAGTATTCTTATATTTTTAAAACGATTTTCATCATTAAGTTATTTTCTTGGCTTACTCACAACGCCCAGAATAGCTATCGAGTGGCATTGATATTTATTTTTCGATCATCACTTTCAATCCGTGGAGAAACTGACTTCAAATATCAATTTTGCCTAGACGAGGGCTGAGTTATGAGTTAGACATTTCCTTTTTCCTTCTCTAATCAAATTAACTGATAAGTCAATATTCCGATCAGCAGAACAATTGTTCCAGTCCAAACTATTTGAATTAGGCTATTAATTTTTTGTTTTAAATGAATACTCTCATCAAGATCAAAATGATCTGTTATCTTTTCGATTGATCCCCCTTGAGCTTTAAATATCCAGTTTTCATTTTTCAGCCAAAACGATAGAAAGTAGTCTTCATCTTTGTTCAACTGACCGTCCTTTTCAATCCTTAGCAATTTATAGTGTAGAAACACTTTATAGAGGTAAATACAGAAAAGACTTACTGTCCATACAAAAATCACAAGTATCATTTCTCTTTCATCAACTTGCCTCTAATAACTGTATAGCTGCTACCATAACATTTACGCTATAAATATAGCATTCTAGCTACAACGAACTCGCTTCTATTCACGTATCAGTTTGTATGAAATTTGGGAAACTCGCGGATATTTCCAAGGTAAATTTTTCACTTCCTCTTGACCATCCGGCTACTTCGTCAGTACTAAAACGTGGGGCAAATTCTTCTACCCCTAAAGTCTTCGTAGGTTCGGCTCGTTGGGGTGAGCGTGACCTAATTGGGAAAATTTATCCGCCCAAAACTCCAGCTAAGGAATATCTCTCCCACTACTCCCGTCATTTCTCTACGATAGAACTCAACAGTACTCACTATCAACTTCCGAGGGTGAATCAGGTAGAGCAGTGGCGGAATAAAGCTGAAGAGACGTTTACGTTCTGCCCTAAGCTGCCCCAATCCATCAGTCACCAGGCTGATTTTGGTGCAGGTATTTACGCTACCGACCAGCTCGCCCCGGCACTGCGGGCGTTTGGTAACCAGTTAGGCATTCCCTTTATGCAGCTTCCGCCAACTTTTTCGCCACAGCGAGGAAAGTCATTGTTCAGCTACCTGGAACAGTGGCCTCAGGATATTCCTTTGGCCGTAGAATTCCGCCATCCCGACTGGTTCAGTCAGCCCCGTATTCGTGACCGGGCGTTTCAGTTGTTGGAAGAAATGAACCTAAGCACGGTAATTACCGACACTGCCGGACGGCGCGATGTTGTCCACATGCGACTAACTACTCCTAGCGTTATGGTTCGTTTTGTCGGAAATCGCTTGCATCATACTGATTATCTGCGGATTGATACCTGGGTACAGCGAATAAAAAAGTGGCTTGACCTCGGTATCCACGAAATATATTTTATAGTCCATCAGCCGGAAGAGGCCCTCTGTGTTGATCTGAGTATCTATCTAATTCGTCAGCTTAATCAAATCTGTGGGTTGCGTTTATCAGCTCCCCAACCGCTGGTCATTGGACAACAGCAGCAGTTATTTTAATTTTGACAATTAGGTATCAAAACCTCTTTCTTGCTATTTACTGATTTAGACAGTATTTTGGAAGGGAGGAGATTTTTAAAACTGTCGCTATGAAAAAACACACCACCTACTTACTGGCTATCCTTTTTATTTCCACTGTATTTTCTTGCCACCCCCGGGAGACGCTGGAGGTCACCGCTACCGCTTATAACTCAGTAGAAGCCCAGACCAAAAAAGGCGACCCGACTACTGCCGCCTGGGGCGATAAACTGAAGCCGGGTATGAAAGCCATCGCCGTTTCCCGCGATTTACTTAATGAATACGGGCTTGGCCACAATTCTAAAGTAAAAATAGAGGGCTTATCAGGCACTTATCGAGTGCTGGACAAAATGAATAAACGCTGGAAAAAACGGATTGACATCTACATGGGCAACGATATTCAGAAGGCCCGGGAATGGGGCAAGCAGCAAGTCGAAATTTCCTGGATCGCTAGCGACTAAACTGGGAAATTGTACCGCCTTCCGTACAAATCCTCAATGTATTTGAAGTACCAGAATAGCTGATAGTTCAGCTCTATGCCGTAGTCTTCCGAATAGTCGTAGTTGATAATGTTTTGGAAGGGTGAGTTTCCGCCGAATCGCCCCACTTTCTCATTCCAGGAAGCTACGTACTGACGGTTTTTCTGCTCGTAATACTGCGGTGAATAAAAACCAATTGGTTGACCGTTTGTCAGAATCCAACGGTCGAAGTTTTGGTCAATAATCAGTACTTCGTATTCTTCTTCTTCCGGCTGAACAATATTAGGCTGGGTGCGGTCACGCGAACTACTCCCGATATACGAAGACGAACAAGCGGCACTTAATAAGAAAATTATAGCTATATAGGTTATATTTTTCATGATATTTACATTTTTGTGTAGCGTTAGCTATTTATATAACTATTCTGCGATAAAAAAGATTGTCTTCACACTTACCTTTGCTGCTTAACAAGCATTTATATCATGATAAAACACCTCCTTGCCACCTTTTGCGTTACCTTATTTTTCTACAATTCGTATTCACAGATTAACCCCGACTCCTCCTTCGCTAGAACCGAAACCTTGGATGAAATCACGGTGATTGGCTACGATGCCGAACAAAAACTGCTAGAAACCCCGGTAGCCGTTTCGGTACTACCTTCCCAGGAAATACGGGCTTATGACGAAACGTCGCTGGTACCCGCTATGAACACCCTACCGGGAGTACGAATGGAGCAACGTTCACCGGGCAGTTATCGCATCGCCATTAGGGGCAGTGCGCTACGGGCTCCGTTCGGCGTCCGAAATGTAAAAGTCTACTGGAACGATATTCCCTTTACTGACCCGAGTGGTAGCACTGCGTTGAACCTGCTAGATGTCAGTAACTTTGGTTCGGTAGAAGTAATTAAAGGTCCAGCGGGCAGTGTCTACGGAGCCGGTACGGGAGGGGTAGTTAATATCCGCAGTTTACCTCGACAACAAAACGGAACCCAAGCTGAGGTGGGAGCTACCTGGGGCTCGTTCGGATTGCAACGCTATACTGCCACCATCGAGCAATTTAGCGAACAAAGTAGCTGGGCGGTGCGCTACGCTCATCAGCAGGCTAATGGCTATCGAGACCACACTGAGATGGAACGGGATATGCTAGAGATTCGGGGCGAATTTTCCACTTCCGAACGACACACCATTTCGGCAAGCCTGCTCTACTCTGATCTGTTCTACGAAATTCCGGGCGGATTAAATCTGGAGCAGTTTCAGGAAAATCCCCGTCAGGCCCGTCCCGGCAATCCCTTTGTGATGGGCAGCGAAGAATCCAACGCCAGTATCGATCAGGAATACGTTTTGATTGGACTAACTAACGAATACCAATTTAACGAGAAATTAAGGAACCAGACGACCATTTACGGCGACTTCAGCGCCTTTGAAAACCCTTTCAACTTTGATTACAAGCGCGACAGTCGGCAGGGTGGCGGGGGGCGAACCCGCTTTTACTACGACCATTCGATAGGTACAGTAGCCGCGCGCTACACTGTGGGGGCGGAATTTCAGACTGCGTTTAACATTGCCCGCAACTTCGGTAATGACATGGGTAGGCCCGACACGCTAAACTTTGACGACGAGTTGCGTACCCGTCAAGCCATCTTCTTTGCCAAAGCCGACCTTGCCCTACCTAACGAGTTTTTTGTAACACTGGGGCTAAGCCACAACCGCCTTAACTACGATATTTACCGACTGGTAGACGTAGCCCTCGATAGTAGTTTCCGGGTACAAAAAAGCTTCGATCCGGTCTGGATTCCCCACCTGGGCATTAGCAAGCAAATTACTGACCGCATAAGCCTACGAGGTGATGTCAGTTTGGGCTTTTCACCACCTACCATTGAAGAGGTTCGTACTAACGAAGGAAGCATCAACCTTGATTTACGACCCGAACGGGGCATTAACTACGAATTGGGATTACGCGGTTTGGTTTTAAACGACAAACTTCAATTGGACGCCTCGGCTTTCTACTTCCAACTCAGCGAAACCATTGTACAGCGACAGTCGGAACGGGGCACTACGCTCTTCACCAACACGGGTAGCACCGATCAAACCGGGTTTGAGTTAGCCGCTACTTGGTTCGCCATTCAAGCCCCACAACAAACCATTAGTGCGCTGGAAGTACAAACGGCTTATACTCACCATAATTTCACCTTTGACTCTTACCAGCAAGGTGATGAAGACTTTTCAGGAAATCAACTTACCGGAGTGGCTCCTAATGTTTGGGTTACTGCCCTACAGCTACAAACTAATACTGGCATTTACGGCAATCTCACCTATAACTTTACCGACGAAATTCCGCTGGATGATGGTAATACCGTTTACGCTGATGCCTATCACCTGGTACAGCTTAAAGTTGGTTACAAACCTCCCTTAGAAGTCTTAAGGTCTTGGTGGACTAAATTTTTCCGAAGTAGTAAATCATTAGATAGCTGGCAACTGGAAATATTTGCCGGAGTGGATAATTTGCTGAACCAAACTTATAGCTTGGGCAACGACATCAACGCTTTCGGTCAACGGTACTATCAGCCCGCCCCTACTCGTAATTACTACGCTGGATTGAAGATTGGTAGAAAACAGTGATTAATTGAAAAGGGAAAAGGGATAGTTAGCTCTGGCTCTCGTTTTGAGTCTGTATTAGTGTAAAAGATAGTGTTGTCAACTTCTCAATTAATTTCTACGTTTGTGTATTGTAGAAATCGAGAGTTATGAAAAACGAAAGAGGCATCGAGGAGTTATTATCAGAAATGTTGGTCAAGCAAGATCGGCATAGTGAATTACTAGAAAAACTAGTGGACGGTCAGGTAGAAATGCGTAAAGATATAAACGATATGCGCCAAGAAATGGGAGATATGCGTCAGGATATCAATGGGCTTACCACCGTTGTAAAAGAAAGCTTTGAGAATATTAAGCACAATTTTGACGTGCTTACTGAAGAAGTAACCAAGATGCGCCAACTAGATGAGCGCATTTCCCGTATTGAGAAACATTTATTTGGCTGAGCCTAAAAACTTCCTCGCAACGCCATAAATACATTGATTCCCGGAGCACTAATTCCTGAGGAGTACGGGCGATAGTGCCGATCCAGAATATTTTCTACTCCCACTTGCAAATCAATCTCCGGCAAAATTTTATAAGAACCAACAACATTGAGCGTATACCACGCTAACGAACCATTCTCGGTGTAAAGGTGCGGTTTATTCTGTTCTGAGGGAGCTAAGTCTTCCCAAGCAATTGCTCCGTTGTAGCGCAAAAAAAACTCACCCCGCCATTTGTTCTGCTGATAGCTCAGTGAAGTTCTTCCGAACCAGGGAGTTACGTGCCGCAGCGGTTCATTTTCTTCCGTATCCTGCCCGGTATTATCTGATAACGAAGCCTTTAACATCCAACGATCGGATAAATCACCTTCCAACTGCAAGCTGTAGCCCCAAATATAAGCTCGCCCAGTGTTGGTAATTGCCTGCACCCGGCTCGGTACCCCGTCGTAAACAATACTATCCTGCCCACCAAAAGTAAAGTTGCGCCGAACCATCGCATCGCACAGCAACGAACCGTACAGTACCCCGTTGAGTCGCCAGTTATCCGATAACCGAAACGTAGTTCCCACTTCCGCGTTGTAGGAGAATTCCGACGACAAATTTGGGTTAGGTACAACCACATTACCGGGTTCAGAATCAAATACTTTTCCAATATCGTCTATATTCGGAGCGCGGAAACCAGAGGAAAGCAACGAGCGAAACTGCCACCGGTCGTTGGGTCGGTACGTCATTCCCACACTACCGCTGATGGCTCCAGTTCCTAGGTCAATTTGGTCGTAGGGAAAATTGAAAAAAGATGTATCATCAAAGTTAGATGTCAGCCAAATATAACTGTACCGAAGTCCGACACTCAGCGTAGTTTTCGGATTGGGGTTCCACTGGTAGCTGGTGTAGGTGGCGAGACTCTGATAGCGACTTCCCCCGTCGGGATAGCGGGTGCTGGTTGGCTCACGTTCCCCGGTTTCAATATTTTCCCGAAAGGCTGTTGACTGTACATCATTAGAGATATATTCCAGTCCGTAAAACAGCTGATGCTGGGCATTCCACTGACGATCCGCATCAAAGTTCAATGTCCAGACATTTACATCTTCAGTTCGGCTTCGTAGCGTATTGCCCTGGTAGCGACGGTCATGGCGGCTTTCCTGCACTTGCTGGTAGCCCAGCGTGAGTTTTGCCTCATCGTACCATCGGTTGGCGTTGAAGAGCTTCCCCTTCAGGTAGTGCATCATCCAGTGCTGAGGTCCGTAAAACCATTCGGCATTTCGGGGCAGCCCGTTGTCCTGCCTCTCAGTCAGCCGGTCGTAACGAGGAATATCTGAAGTAGTGCTAAACAGAAAGCCGTAAGTGAGGTCGATCCAGTCTGACGGACGGTAACGAAACTTTTGTAGTACATTCCACTGGCGATAACCTGACGGAACCTGCCGATTGACATTATCATTTTGCGCTAGCGTATCCTGCCCGTCCTTTCGCACTACGTAGCTAAGCCGTTTGCCAAAATCCGGGAAATCAGCCAGACGCCGGCTTCCACTTCGTAAATCACCAAAATCACTGAAAGTGAGACTAGATAGCGAACTTAGCTTTTTTCCTCTCAGCTCCAGACGGGCGTTTCCGGTTTTTTCGTTAGCAGCACTCCCGTAACGAACCAATGCCTGTACTTCAGTTTGAATCCCGTCAGATAGATTGAAGGAGGGGCGATAGGTATGAAAATCCATCACTCCGCCCAGAGCATCGCTACCATAGATCACAGAACCGGGTCCAAAAATCACTTCTGCTTCTCCGATAAGGGCCGGATCAATACTGACAACATTTTGCAAATTTCCACTGCGGAAAATCGCGTTGTTCATGCGAATACCATCGACCACGATCAACACCGAATTAGCCGCAAACCCCCGGATAATCGGGCTTCCACCACCCAGTTGACTGCGTTGCACAAATACTTCCCCGGTTTGCTCCAGTGCATCGGCGGCTGTTCCCGGGTTGAGGAACTGAATATCTTCAGGACGAACCGATATAATTTGTTGGGGAATTTTTTCGGGCTGCTGCTCCCAGCGGTTGACTAGCACTACGGCTTCATCTAGCTGAACTATACTTTCTTCCAAAATAATCCTCCAATCACGGGACGCCAGCTTCCCTAGCGTGGTTTTACTGGGGCGATAAGCCGGGTGCTGAAAGTAGATCGTATCATTGCTTAAAAATATTTCTGAGGTAACATTTCCCTCATCATCAGTCTGCGAAAATGTGGTTCGGTCAGCCCCTACGACCATTACGCCTGCAATCGGTTGTAATTTTTTATCGACAACTTTAATATTTTGCGCCCAGCCGACAGTGGAAATCGTTAAAAAAGCCCAAAAAACACTAAACCTTACTTTCATCACGTTACAAAATTAGCTACCTTCACCGGAAATCATTGATAGGATCGTAAAAAATTTAATTTAAGTTAAAGTTTTTCGCAAAATAAGGGGTGTAATATTAATGAATTGATTGTATTGGTTATTTGAGATAATATTTACTTTTTTATATTCTATTGTGCATTTGAAGCTTTCTAAGCCGTAAAGCTCTTCCTATAATCATATTTCAGCTTATTTGTAAGGTCTTAATCCCTAGTTCTAACCCTAATGTCATTTAAACTTTCGCTTGCTTTTTTCTCTACTTTCTTTCTTACATCCTTTTTGGCTTTTTCCGACGACGTTCCGCAAAAGACTTTATTCGCTACCCGCATCACAACCCCTCCCAAAATAGATGGTCTTCTGGATGAGGATGTATGGCTGAGAACCCGTTGTTCGGCCATGAACTTCGTTCAGAGAAGCCCTAATCCAGGTGGCACCCCTTCGGTTCCTACTGAAGTAAAAGTGCTATACGATAATCACTCAATATACATTGGAGCTTACTTGTACGATGTATCGGCCGACAGTATCATGCGGGAGTTTACCAAGCGGGACGATTTTGGTTTCTCCGATGTATTTGGGGTTTACTTCGATACCTACGACGATGATATTAATGCATTTGAGTTTTCGGTTTCAGCGGCTGGAGTGCAGGTTGACCGTCGCTGGACTGCCATGGGACGGGACGAAAGCTGGAATGCCGCCTGGTTGAGTGCGGTTACGATGGATGACTCCAATTGGTACGTAGAGATGGAAATCCCGTTCTCAGCCCTTCGTTTTCCCAAAACGGCTATCCAGGAGTGGGGAGTGAACTTTCGTCGGGCTATACGGCGTAATAACGAGAGCGACTACTGGAGCGAGATTGATCCTGAGACCAACGGATACGTCAATCAGTTTGGTCGGATGGCGGGTATCATTAACGTAAAATCCCCTATTCGCCTATCAATTTCCCCCTACGTTTCTGCGTATTATGATACTTACTCCGGTGACCCGGAGAACCCGGCCTCAGTCAACACTCAATTCAACGGAGGAATGGATCTTCGTTATGGAATTAACGATGCTTTCACGCTGGATATGATTCTGGTACCCGATTTTGGACAAGTCGTCTCGGATAATCGCGTACTAAACCTATCCCCCTTTGAGGTGCAGTTCGATGAGAACCGACAATTTTTTAAGGAAGGTACCGATCTCTTTAACAAAGGTGACTTTTTTTACTCCCGTCGGGTAGGTGGCAAACCCATACTGTACGGAAATGTAGACGATCAGCTCGCTGATAACGAAGAAATTATCGCCAACCCGCAGGAAAGTAGCTTAATCAATGCTACCAAAATTTCGGGACGAACCACCAAGGGTTTTGGCATGGGAGTATTCAATGCCATGACTAGCCGTACCTACGCTCGGGTTCGCGATACTGAAACTGGTAACGTGCGAGAGGTACTTACCGATCCCTTCACCAACTACAACGTGCTGGCATTTGATCAGAGCTTACCCAATAACTCTTACGTGAGTTTGGTTAACACCAATGTGCTTCGACAAGGAGACCACTATGACGCCAACTTAACCGGAACAACCTTTCGGCTGGCCAATAAGGGGAACCAATACGCGGTGAGTGGACGAGGAGCTTTGTCTCAGAAGTACGGACTAGCCGATGGCGATGAGTTTGGTTTTATGTCATCAGTCACTTTGGCTAAGGTGGGTGGTAACCTACGAGGTTCTATCTCCAACTACATGGAAAGCGATACCTACGACCCTAACGACTTGGGGTTCTTACGGGCTAACAACGAAGTGCGGACTTCGGCTAATATTGGCTACAATATCTATCAACCTTTCTGGCGGTTACTCCGACTCTCTACTGACCTAGACTTTAGGTATCAGCGGTTGTATAACCCTTCGGTTTTCACCGAGTTCAATGTAGCCGCGTCTGTCCAAGGTACTTTTCGTAACTTTCTATCTATGAGCCTTCGCTACGAATCAGCCCCAGTGCAGCGTTACGATTACTTCGAGCCTCGGGTAGACGGCCGATACGTAGTAGAACCCGCGTACCACAACTTCGGGGTTTCAATGCGTACTGATAGTCGTAATCAGTTATCTTTAGGTGGGTACGTCGGTTACACCGATTTTGATTTTGAGGGTCAGGACGGCCTTTATCTGAGCTTTGGTCCGCGTTTCCGGGTAAACAACAAGCTTAGTTTCTCTAGTAGCATTAACTACCAAGCCCGGGCAAATAATGTTGGGTTCGCCGAAAAAGAGAAAATTGATGACCAATACTTAGTTACCTTCGGACGACGGGATCTTAATACTATCAGTAATGTGTTTCGTACTAAATATACGTTCAACAACCGAATGGATCTCTCGCTAAGAATGCGCCACTATTGGTCGGAGGCTGATTATAAAGAGTTTTATACGTTAGGTGACGAAGGTGAACTGCTCGATAGCAATTATGAAGATAATGAAAACCGTAACTACAATACGTTTAATGTAGATATGGTGTATACCTACGCTTTCGCTCCGGCTAGTGAGATTAGCATCGTTTGGAAAAACAGTATCGTCCGGGATGAAGATATTCTTCAGCATGACTACCTTACTAATCTGGAAAACACCTTCACTTCACCTCAGAGTAACAGTGTTTCGGTTCGCCTACTGTACTTTATAGATTACTCTATGTTAATGAAGCGGATCGGCCGTAACCACCTTTAGTTTTGAACCGAGCCAACTTCTTTCTTCTTCTATTTTTCCTCTTTCTTTTCCCAACTCTTTCTAGCTTGGCCCAACGTATTTCGGTAAGGGACATGAGCCTTGAAATTGGAGTAGTACCAACTGGTTCCAAAAATGCAATTACTGACGTATCTGGCGTACTGGTTGGGCATACTACTCTGGTAAAAGGTGATAGTATCCGAACGGGGGTCACCGCTGTGCTGCCTCACTCTGGTAATCTCTTCCGGGAAAAAGTACCCGCTGCTATGTATGTTGGAAATGGATTTGGTAAACTAGCGGGGTATACCCAAGTTGAGGAACTAGGCACTATTGAGACCCCGATTGTCCTTACCAATACTTTGAGTGTCTCCACCGCAGTGCAAGCTCTGATAACCCACACCTTGCAAAACCCCGAAAATGCTGAAGTGCGCTCGGTAAATGCGGTAGTTGGTGAAACTAACGATGGTTACTTGAATAACATTCGGGGCAGACATGTTACCGAACAAGATGTGTTGGATGCTATCTACACCGCTAGTGACGATAGTGTTGCTCAAGGAAATACTGGTGCAGGAACTGGAACAATTTGTTTTGGGTACAAAGGCGGCATTGGTACTTCATCCCGAAAATTACCAGAAAAGTTTGGTGGCTACACGGTGGGGGTATTAGTACAGACTAATTTTGGCGGGGATTTACTGATTAAAGGCGTACCGGCTGGAGTAGCCCTAAACCCTTACTGGAAAGAGCAATTTCAACAAAAATCTGATGGTTCCTGTATGATTGTGGTGGCTACCGATGCGCCTTTGGATGCCCGAAATTTAAAGCGATTGGCAAAACGGGCTACTTTTGGGTTAGCCCGAACCGGAGGCATTGCCTCCAACGGCAGTGGCGATTATGTCATCGCATTCTCAACCGCTCGTTCCTCCCGGGTAATCTCTACTGATTCTCTAACCCGAACGGTTCAGATTGTTCAAAATGAAGATATGACCCCGCTATTTTGGGCGGTAATTGAAGCCACTGAGGAAGCAATACTTAACTCTATGTTTCTGGCTGAAACTACGCAAGGTCGAAATGGCCATACAGTTGAAGCACTTCCCTTGGATAAGGTGAAGCAACTTATGCAAAAGCACGGTTACTTACCCTAGAGAGCATCGCTCATCAGCATATCGACTAGTCTGAGTATCTTTTCCTGAGACTCTAGAAACTTAGGCATAAGCTCATAATACTCTCGGTCTAACAACATTTCCTCGGTTTCTTCCATACATTCTTTCACAAAGATGGCGTATAAAGCTAAACGCTTAATATACCCAGTGTTCTCAAAAAAGTATGAGCGCACCTCAGAATTGACCTTAAATAAAGTGCTGGGGCCATTCAGTAGGTGTTTATGAAATGCCCATTGAAAGCCATCACAATGGTCTACAAAGCGAAAATCTGTGAAAAACTTCTCCTGAGGCAACACCTCCTTGAACTCGCTGTAAAAGCGCCCGGCAATCTCAGGAACCTTCATTAACTCCGGATAACGATACATAATTCTGCCTTTTAATTCATTTAATACAAAATTATATGAAATAAATACAAAAAAATAGTGCTTTATAATAATCTAGCTACGATACTCGGATAATTCAAATAAAAGGAAAAAATTATTGTAATTCTGACTAACTGCTAATTTATTACTTAGTCCCGATAATTGGTTTTCCCTCTATTTTTCTGGTTAAATGGCCCAATTTGTTGATAAAAACGCCTTTTCAATGAGTCAATCTTTCTTTAACTTGCTAAACTTCTTTGCAATTGACCGACAATTCTCAAATATTACACGAGTATATCAAACCTCTTCTTAGACAGATTAGTATCCTCAAGGTAGCTATTTGTCCAAAATTAAGCCTCAAAATCTTACTAATCACAACTTAACTCGCCTTATTCATGTCCACTCAGTCCAATTCATCCGCTAATATTAAACGAATTACCACCCATCAACTATTGGCTATGAAAGAGCGGGGTGAGAAGATAGCTATGCTTACCGCTTACGATTACTCCATGGCCACACTAATTGACACAGCGGGTATTGATATTATTTTAGTAGGCGATTCAGCGTCAAATGTAATGGCGGGGCATGAAACCACTTTACCTATCACTCTCGATCAGATGATTTATCACGCTAGTTCGGTAGTGAGGGCAGTAAAACGAGCTTTTGTGCTAGTAGATATTCCGTTTGGTTACTACCAGGGTAACTCCTCGGAAGCCCTACGGTCGGCTATCCGAATAATGAAAGAATCAGGGGCTCACGGGGTAAAAGTAGAGGGCGGAGCTGAAATTAAAGAGTCAGTTCGCCGGATTATTAGCGCGGGAGTGCCAGTAATGGGACATTTGGGGCTTACTCCTCAATCAATTTATAAGTTTGGTACCTATTCCGTGCGGGCCAAAGAGCAAGCTGAAGCGGATAAATTAATAGAAGATGCCCTGCTGCTGGAGGAATGTGGATGCTTCGGGGTACTATTTGAGAAGATACCAGCAGCATTAGCCGCTAAGGTAACCCAACGCCTGAAAGTGCCTACCATCGGTATTGGAGCCGGGGCGGGCACCGACGGACAAGTGCTGGTTATGCATGATATGTTAGGGATTACTAAAGACTTCAATCCCCGTTTCTTGCGGCGTTATGCCGACTTGCAATCGGTGATTGACCAAGCAGTAAAGCAGTACATTGCTGATATAAAATCAGAAAACTTTCCGAACGAAGACGAAAGTTATTAATGCTCGGTCAAGTTCCATTTTAATAATGGTCTGTTTCAGGTTGATAGGTTGCAAGTTAAGAGAACTTGCAACCTATCAACCTGAAACTGTTCATCATTTGTGATAAAGCAACCCGGATCTGACCCAGCCAAACGGCTTCTCCCTCAGATTTAAACCTGACAAGGTACTAGAACCATGCTCACACTGGGGACAACTTCCTCAATTAGCGTATTTTTTCAATATGCTCAAAAACCTTGTTCCGCTAATTGCGTGGGTTGACAGGCTAGTTGAGCATTTCTTTCATTTTGGCATAGAGTTTACAATAGGGTTCAGTAACTATTAACCTTAAATTTTTACTAAGATGAAGAAATTGTTTTTTGCATTTTTCGCCGCGGCTCTTTTTGTAAGTGTATCCACATTTGCCCAAGTAGAAGAGCAAACCCAACCTGAAGAAACCGTCACCGCTTCGGCTGAAGCAATACAGATCGAGTTTGATCAGCTTCCTGATGCAGTTAAGACTTCATTTGAAGGTTCTGACTACGCAATGATGGATGTTACTTCAGTAAGACAAATGGTTTCTCCCGAAGGTACTATGCAGTATCAAGTCACCGTATCAGATGGCACTAGAGAAGAAAGTGTACTTTACAACGAAGAAGGAGAAGAAATCGAACAGTAGTCATCGTTTTTTCACCCTGCAAAAAGCTCCCAACTAAACCGGGGGCTTTTTTTTTGCAATTTCTGTTCAAACTAAAAATAATCGCTACGCGTTTCTCGATTGCTATACGTAAAAATTTTTCCCTTGCTCATCGCAAAGACCCACAATCAGTACGTATATTTGCAAATTTATTGATAAATTGACATTGAGTAACCGATCCTAGCACGAATGTCCCGAGTACTTATCATAGACGACGATCCTTCCTTCTGCACCCTTCTTCATAACTTCCTAAAAAAAAACAGTTACGAAACCCAAGAGGCCTACTCGGCCAGAGAAGGTATTCGGGCAGTGTACGATCACGATTTTGATATTGTATTAATTGATTATCGCCTACCCGACATGGACGGGCTGGAGTTACTAAAGAATATCAAAAAACGCTACTTTCATCTTCCGGTCATCATCATGACCAACTACGCTAATATCAAAACAGCGGTGAAAGCAATGCAATTAGGGGCTTTTGAGTACGTGACCAAGCCGATTAATCCCGATGAGATTTTACTCTCAATGCGGAATGCCCTCGACCAGAAAATTCCTGAAGCATCATCTGCCCCTCAGGTTAAAACCCCTAAAAGTGCTTCTTCGCTTTCCTTCGTTCAGGGGGTAAGCTCCAGCTCACAAGAAGTGAAGAAGCACGTTGAATTGGTAGGCCCAACCAATATTTCAGTAATTGTACTAGGGGAAAGCGGTACCGGTAAAGAGTATGTTTCCCGATTAATCCATCAAAAGAGTCAGCGGAACGGAAAACCTTTTGTTGCGGTAGATTGCGGAGCCCTATCGGAAGAATTAGCCGCCAGCGAATTATTTGGTCACCTGAAAGGCTCATTCACCGGGGCACTACAGGACAAAGAAGGACAATTTCAGGCGGCCAACGGCGGCACGCTTTTCCTGGATGAAATTGGCAACTTATCCTACGAAAATCAGATAAAGCTACTGAGAGCCATTCAAGAGCGCACCATTCGGCAGGTAGGTAGTACCAAAGATATTAAGGTAGACGTTCGCCTCATTGTGGCTACGAATGAAAACCTGGAGAAAGCTGCTAAGGAAGGCCACTTTCGGGAAGACTTGTTCCACCGACTCAATGAGTTTCAGATTGCGGTACCTCCCCTACGAGAACGAGTGGAGGATATTCCGTTGTTTTTAGAACACTTTCTTCGACAATCGAACCAGGAGCTTAACAAAAATGTAGGTGGGTTTACCCAGGAGGTAATAGAAAAGCTACAGGCGTACAGTTGGCCTGGTAATATTCGGGAACTAAAAAATGTGGTACGCCGAGCGGTGTTGCTCACGGCTGAAAATACGGTTACCTCAGCCGTATTACCCCCCGAGATTGTATCCCCTACCACAGTAGCAGTCACTTCTGATTTGCCCGTCTTGCCAAGCATTGACAACCCTGACCTGAAAGCGATTCAGGAGAAAACCGAGAAAGCCCTGATTGAAGAAACCCTGGTAAAAGTACGGTATAATAAAACCCAGGCAGCAAAGGTACTGAATATTGACCGTAAGACTCTCTACAACAAATTAAAGCGGTATAATCTAGAGTAGCTTATCTACCGCTGAAGACTCTAGTGTCTCGATTTCACCCTGCACAGAAAGCATTAAACGATTGTTCATTGCAATAGCTTTCTCCGTCGCCTGCGCCAGTTGATTACTCCAAGGTTCACCGTTAGCCGTAACTTCCAGAATTTTCAGTTGCTGGGTTAATTCCTGCTCCTGAAGAAACTCTACCTGTGATACCAACTTATGAGCGTAAAACGAAACCTGATCGGTGGATTGTTCGCCCAAAGCGACCTGAAATTTTTGATTGGCCTCTTCGGCGGTTCCAATAAAGGTCTTTAGATAGGCTACTAGGGCTTCGGTATCATCCCCCGTAAACTGACGAACCTTATCAAGAGAGATATTGGTCTCTTTATTTTCGGATAATACTAATTGTGCCTCAGTCTTCGCTACCTGGCCTTCTTCAGAATCTTGGCTCATTTCTGACAAGTACTTTTGTAGCAACTTACCCAGTTGCGCCTGGCTAAAGGGTTTAAGCAGAAAGTCGTGTACCCCAATTTGTTCGTACCTTCGTTTTTCTTCGGCCTGCACATTAGCAGTAAAGGCAACGATTGGAGTACTGTAGGAATTCACCAGTGCATTTTCTTGCAAGGCTTGAATGACCTGGGCACCATCCATTTCGGGCATGTGCAGGTCGCAAAAGATAATATCAAAGACCCGCTCCTCAGCAGCTAGTAAAGCTTCTTTTCCCGAATGGCAGCCGACCGCTTTAATTCCCCGGGCATTCAGGGCTAATTCTAGTAACGTGACATTGAGTGGATTATCATCAATGACTAAAGCTTCGCCATCAGGGTACATCTGGTCGAGCACATGGCTTTCATCGATGTGATCTTCAATTGCTGAGGCATCAGCGGGATTATATTCCATCACTACCCGAAAAATGCTACCAGCCCCTTCGTTACTTTCTACCGAGAGGCTACCCCCCTGCCCTTCCACAATTCTCTTGCATATAGCCAATCCTAGTCCGGTTCCGCCGTACTTGCGGGTGGTTGAAAGATCAGACTGGTGGAAAGCATTAAAAATAGAAGCTTGCTTTTCCTTAGGAATACCGATACCCGTATCAACTACCTCTAGTGTTAGCTGAATTTTCTGATTGGGCTGTGGGTGTAATTTAGCTACAATGAGCACTTCTCCTTCGGGGGTAAACTTTAGAGCGTTGGAAACTAAGTTGTACAGCACCTGCTTCAAGCGAAAAGCATCACCCGTAATGTATTTCTGCTCCTCTCCCTTGATGTTGTAGCGAAGGTCTAGTTGTTTTTCCTGCGCCATAAGTTGCAAATCGTGCTTCACTTCCCGAATCAGATGAACTACATCAAAGGGTTGTTCTTCGTAGCTGATTTTTCCGGCTTCTATCTTTGAAAAATCTAGAATATCATTCACCAGAGACATCAGATGACGGGACGAACTGTCGAGTGCTCCTACGTATTTCTGCTGCTGGATATCGAGCTGGGAGAACTTCAATTGCTCAGTAAACCCCATAATGGCGGTAAGTGGGGTACGGATTTCGTGGCTCATATTGGCCAGAAAGTCTTCTTTCACCCTCGCTAAGCGTTCCGCCTGTGATTTAGCTTTGAGCAGCCTGTTGCGGTAAAAATCACTACGGGTAATGTCGGCGAAAATAAGGTAGACAATAATGATGGTGCATAGAAAGGCCACGATCAGGATGATGGCAATACGGATAATGGCTTCGTCCATAGCCGTGCGGGCTTTGTCTACTCGCTCTTGCGAGCGGACCTGCTCCTGTTCTTTCAATTGCCCAACCAGTTCGTAGATGTTACCCATCACCTGGGCATTATTTTTTAGATAGGCTAGCTCCCGTTGGTCAATTAGCTGTTGCTTGCGGGCTTGTTCGTTGCGTACCTGCCGTAGCAATTGTCGTACTGAATCTGGGGCTAGAGTAATTGGTTTATTTTCCTCAGCAAGAATATCATCAGTGTAGCGATTATCGCGTCTAGTGACCCATTCTGGTACCGTTATTTCTACTCGGGGAATCGTCTTTTGTCGAGTAGTATCTTCTAGAAAGTGGGGAGCTTCTCGCTGAGAAGCAATACTAGATACTTCGCTTTCCAGTTCAGATAAAGCCTGATTATAAAAATCAAAATCATTCTTTCGTTCGCCAATTTCCCGGAAGGCGTCTAAACTAACTAGTTTATCTTTTAGTAAGCTTAGTACTGAATCCAGGGTGTACTCTTCATTTTGGGTCTCACTCTCGAGCGACTCAATGATATGCTTTACGTCAGCCACCTGACCACCGTACATTTCCAGTTTTTGAGAAGACCCTTTAGGTTCATTTGATGAACTAAGCACCGAATACTCTTGCAGCGTGTTTTCAGCTTTGGTAACTGCCACTAAAATACTATCAATACGCTTTATTTTCAGGTCAGGACGGGAGATGGTTTGGGAAGCCTGCTGTAATTCCGTAAAGCTTTCGTAGGAAATATAAGCCGCAATAAGCAAGGCTGAAAAAACCAGTACAAACCCGATTACTACTTTGGAACGTAAAGCGAAAGTTCGTTTGGATGCCATCGGACGAATTTAGTAATTCCCTGAGAAAATTGTGTACCACTCCAGAAAAACCCTTGTGTATACAGGAAAACGAAAGATGGATGAGGAAAAATTCCCCACATTGGGTAGAGGTGTAGCAAATCCCTACGGAATTTTATATTTCTTAAAATTCAGTTATTTATTCAACTTACTGAATAGTAGCATTTTACAAAATTACCTACCCATTGGCATCTTTTTTTCAATATATTTTTCGCAAGTACAACCTTACTTGAAACAATAAGCGACACCATTCAGATTATCCCTCGTGATAGGGGTAATTTGTCTTGAATTTCACCCTTAACTTAATACTTCTTAAAGGTCAGCCTTGGAAACTGTTTTCTAAGGCTGATTTTTTTATTTTAGAGAGGCAATTGTTATCTTTTAGTATGATTCGCACACTCATCATTCTCCCCTTTCTTTGCCTTGTTACAATAGGAATGATTCATGCTCAGGACAATAGCTCCCCTAACCAACCAGATCTCATCAATATTAGCGGGATCATTTTTTCAACGGATAGTATCAAAGCATTACCATATGTATCTATTTACGTAAATCATCTTCCTAAAGGCACCGTCAGTAGTAACACCGGGTACTTTAGCCTGGACGCTTCGCCCCGCGATACTTTATTTTTTTCGGCGGTTGGCTATAAGACTACTCAGTACATCTTACCGAACTACCTCGTAGGTCAACATTATTCTATTGTACAGGGATTAGTGCGAGATACGATCTTACTGGAAGAAGTAATTATTTCTTCCTTACCCACTACCAGCGAATTTATGGAGTCATTCAGTGATAATGACTTAGATTTCGCTGATCGGGTAGAAAGTATGCAAACTGAGCTAAAAACCCTTTTGGAGGAAGATATTGTACTCGGTAAATACCAGCCTACCGAAGGCATTACCCGGATGTATAATACTGATTGGGGGTTAGTGCCACCCAATAATTTCTTAAACCCAATGCGATGGACTCAGTTTGTTCGAGACCTGCGAAAGCATCGTAGTAATGAAAAGGCTAAACCTAAACGTTAAGTCTAGGGCGTGTTGACATTCAGGCTAGCGAGGGATTTTGGAGGTAATTTTCGTCCGATTTAGGCACTTGAGAAGGGAAATGCCGAAGCATTGGCCGCCGAAAGTAACGAAAAGCGGGCGGAAATTGGCCCGAAATTGCCGTTCAAGTCTGAATGTCAACACACCCTAGTATAATCGTAAAATTGTAATGCCACCCCAGGTGGCTAATATTCCTAGTCCAACGCTACCCATTACATAAAAGGCCCAAACGCCTATTTTCCCGCTTTCTAGCAAGGCGAAAGATTCGTTAGAAAAAGAAGAAAAAGTAGTGAACCCGCCACAAAACCCGGCAATCCAAAGACGACTTTGGGTTTCACTCAGATACCCTTTGAGCCATCCGCCAAATAATAGACCAATTAGAAAGCACCCAATAAGGTTGGCGAGAAACGTGCCCAGCGGAAAAGCATTATTCCAGTACCGCCCCACCCCTATGCCTATTCCGTAGCGAGCGATACTACCCAAAAACCCCCCAATGCCTACCCAAAGAAAATTCCAGATCATAGTGTGTTCTTGTGTTCTTGTGTTCTTGTGTTCTTGTGTTCTAAGTTACTCGCTTGTACCTGAACACACAAACACATGAATACATCTGAAATCAAACACTCATCCCCATAAATCACTTTACTACTCATGATTCACTGCACCATATCGTATCAAAAGCCCCGCCAGCACTGGCTGGATATTGAACTAGAATTTTCTGAGCTAACCGAAGACACAACGTACCTACAACTTCCGGCCTGGCGACCGGGACGCTACGAGCTGGGTAACTTTGCCAAGAATATTCAGCAGTTTAGTATTGTTGATACTGAAGGGCACCCTCTTATCTTTCGGAAAGTAGCCAAAGACCGTTGGGAGGTAGACACCAGCAATACAGATAGTATTCAGGTTCAGTATAATTACTACGCGGCTGAGATGAACGCCGGAAGCACTTATCTGGACGATGAGCAACTCTATATCAACTTTGTCAATTGCATACTGTACGCCGAAAGCCAAATTGATTGTACTTACCAAATTAGCCTGCAACTACCTGACAATTATGAAGTGGCTTGTGGACTAAAAAAGATCGATGCCCATACCCTGGAAGCCCCCAGTTTTTATCATCTAGCAGAAAGCCCCCTCATTGCCAGCCCTACCCTCACCCACTGGCAGTACGATGTGGACGGTCATCAGTTCCATCTTTGGTTTCAAGGAAAATGTTTGCTAAATAAAGATTTGACGATCAACCAATTTCGGGCATTTACCGAAACCCAAATACGGATGATGGGTGGGTTTCCGGCGAAAGAATATCACTTTCTGTATCAGTTTCTGCCATATCCAGCTTATCACGGAGTAGAGCATTTTAACTCAACTGTGATTGCCTTGGGGCCGAACGAAGGTATTGTACAAGGAAGCAAATCCTACTACGATTTTCTGGGAATAAGCTCCCATGAACTGTTTCACACCTGGAATATTATCCGTATTCGCCCCCAGGAGATGTGCCCGTATGATTATACGAAAGAAAATTATTTTCCTACCGGATTTATTGCCGAGGGAGTAACCACGTACTACGGTGACTTGTTTTTGGTACGCAGCGGAGTATTTACAAAAGCTGAGTACTTTTTGGAACTGAACAAGCTATTTAAACGGCACTTTGAGAACTTTGGTCGTTTTAACCATTCGCTGGTAGATTCTTCCTTTGATCTGTGGTTGGACGGTTACAGTGCCGGAATTCCTCACCGTAAGGTTTCTATCTACGTAAAGGGGGCGCTGGTTAGTCTGTTGCTGGATTTGATGCTACGCGACTGGACTGAGCAAGAACAGTCACTGGATACCTTTATGCGCTATTTGTGGGACTTTTTTGGCAAGCAGGATTGTGGCTACTCCCTGTCTGATTTACAGAAGCTAGTTGATGATCTCTCCGGCGGTCAGATTGACGATTACTTTGAGCGGTTTATCTACGGCAAAGAACCGCTTGAGATTGTCCTGAACCAGATGCTGAACAAAGTGGGCTGCCGACTGGATATTGCTGAAAATGCCTTACACTCAGAAGGAAGGTTTGGCTTTCGGACAAATAAAGTTGACCAGCGATGGCTAGTCCAACGGATTGAACCCGGTTCGGTAGCCGACGACCACCTCACTCTTGGTGACGAGATACTGACAGTGAATGGCACCAAAGTACAGGAAAGCCTAGAAGAACTACTGGCCAGACACGAGCAAGTCAGCTTGAGTTTAATACGACACTACCGGATGCATACTGTTGAACTAACCACCCGGGAAGACCGCTATTTTAATGTGTACACTATCGCCCAACGAGTGGATGCTACCGAGGAAGAGAGGCAAGCGTTTAGCCACTGGCTAAACTGTGCGTGGGATTAAAAGTGGTAATCGTATTGAAAACATGATCGAGGAATTATTTCTGTGACAGAAAATAATCACTCTAACGCAGATAAGCGTACTTTCCGAGTAAAACCAAGAAAACTCTTTCATGAAAGCTACTAGTAGAGGCAACCTTTAAGGTTACATTTTGTAAGTCGCACCTACTAATATTCATAACATTTCTAGTGACAATCTTAAATACCCCCTCTGTGGCACACATTGACCAGTATTTCGTATTTGTTCCTATTATTTTTCCAAGTATATTATACTGTACCCAACTATCTTAACCTTTTACCACCATGGCAACCAGGAAAAAAAAGGACTACTCCTGTGCTCAGCAACCGGAAGCTGAACAACCTCACTACTGCAATATGCCCGTTGTGCCCCAGCGAGTTTTCGGTCCTGAGATTCCTCCCGGACGGGCATCAGCCATTATCATTAGCGACAATAAGTGGGTGAATGGTACCATCATTCATTACTACTTTTTTGATCAGGAAACCGATGGAGAAGTTGTGACCTTCAGCGATGGCTCCCAGCAGTTTCGCTCTTGGGTTGGTGATGATGAACAACAGGATGTGGTACGTGAAGCCTTCGGTATCTGGAAAGACTTGGGCATTGGACTGGAGTTTACCGAAGTAGATAACCGGGAAGACGCCGAAGTCCGTATTGGCTTTATGCCGGGCGACGGTGCCTGGTCGTACTTAGGTACGTATGTGTTGGAAATTGGCGCGGGGCAGCGCACTATGAACTTCGGTTGGGATTTAACCCGGGGCGACGGATTAGACACCGCTTTGCACGAAATTGGTCATACGTTGGGGTTACCCCACGAGCATCAGAACCCGAATGCGGGTATCGTGTGGGACGAGGAAGCCGTTTACGCTGCTTTGGCCGCCCCGCCCAATAACTGGTCGCGGGAACAAACATTCCACAATATCATCCGCAAGCTCGACCCTAATACAGTAGAAGGATCGGAATGGGACCCCGATTCTATTATGCATTACCCTTTTCAGGGCGGACTAATCTTACAACCCGAAGGATATCAGGATGGAATCTTTCCCGAAGAAGGACTGTCGGAAAAAGATATTCAGTGGGTAAAAACCTTTTATCCACCCCTGGAGGAAGAACTGGAAGAGCTTAAACCTTTTCGGTCAGAACGGCTGTTTATTCAACCGGGCGAGCAGGTAGATTACGTGATTCGTCCTAAATCTACCCGCTACTACAATATTCGCACCTTCGGCGATTCAGATACCATTCTGGTACTGTTCGAAGACGAAGGTGGCGAATTGCGCTACCGCACTGCCGATGACGATAGTGCCCAGGATTACAATGCCCAAATTCGGTTCAAACTGATTAAGAACCACACCTACGTGCTTCGTGCCCGCCTCTACTACCAGGATCTGGTAGGGCAATTTGCCATAATGATGTGGTAAAGCAGGAAAAGGGAGAAAGGAGAACGGAATGAAGGATTGCAATTTGTCCGAAGAACGTCATTTACTATTATCATCTGCATTTTCCGTATTCTATTTTCCCTTCTTCCTTTTCCATTCTAAAACTTTGCTTCGCTCGTATCGTTACCTAATTGTGGTTTAGTATCAGCTGAGTTAAGAGTTAGCTGAACCAATATTATTTAACCAATAGTTGAAGTAATGAACAAGAACGTAACATTCATATTTTTCTTTGCCCTAATAGCGGTATATTGCACCGCCCCCTCGGCAGAAAGTCAATCCAACGAACCAATCACTGTTTCCCCAGCCTCACTCACTGAAGATGAGAAAGCGCAACTGGATACTGCCACCTTTGCCGGCGGGTGCTTCTGGTGTACTGAAGCAGTTTTTGAACGGGTAAAAGGAGTGAAAAGTGTTGTATCCGGCTACACCGGAGGCTCCCAGGACAACCCCACTTACAAGCAGGTGAGTGCGGGCAGAACCGACCACGCTGAGGCTGTTCAAATTTACTACGACCCGGAAATGATTACTTACCAGCAGCTACTGGAAGTGTTTTTCGGAACAATGGACCCTACTCAGCTAAACCGGCAAGGGCCCGATGTAGGCGAGCAGTACCGCTCAGCCGTATTTTATCACAATGCTGAGCAGCAAGAATTGGCTGATAAGTACATGAAAAAACTGGGCGAATCAGGAAAGTACGATAAGCCGATTGTGACCCAGCTAGTACCCCACGAGAAGTTTTGGTTGGCAGAAGACTACCACCAAGACTACTATGAACTAAATCCGGGTAACCCTTACATACAGTCGGTGGCTAAACCCAAGGTAAAGAAGCTAAAAAAGAACTACGCCAGCTTACTAAAAGACGGTATTACTAGTTAAACTGATTTAAAAAATAGCTAAGGCGTTGCAAGTCATTTTGCAACGTCTTTTTTTTGCCTATGCAACAGCCGTTGGTCTCCGTTATTCTACCGTTTTACAACGCCGAAGCAACACTTCATCGGGCTATCGAGAGTATTGTAAAGCAAACATTCCCTAACTGGGAGCTAATTTTAGTTGACAATCAATCTACCGATTCCAGCTATTTGATAGCTCAGCACTTTGCGAACAAGGATAACCGCATTCAAATCATTGATGAACCGAAATCAGGAGTCACCTTTGCCTTTAATGCTGGACTAAATCACGCCCGAGGAAAGTATGTCGCCCGAATGGATGCCGACGATTACAGCCATCCCTGGCGGCTAGAGCAACAAATCTATTACCTGGAAAATTATCTCGAGATAGATGCGGTCAGTGGATTGGTAAACTATCAAGCAGACATTCCCCAAGCCGGTATGCAGCACTACGTAGACTGGACAAATACGTTAGTTTCCTCGGAACAGATTGCCGATAACCGCTTTGTTGAGCTGCCGACGATCAACCCCACCCTGATGTTTCGCCGAGATAGTTTGGAAAAATGCGGTAGCTACCAATCGGGAGATTTTCCGGAAGATTACGAGTTAGTACTGCGCTGGCTGGAGCAAGGAGCAATTATTGGTAAAGTAGATACCACCGTGCTAGATTGGTACGATCATCCTAATCGCCTAACTCGCGCCGACTCCCGTTATTCTACCGAAGCCTTTTACCGGATTAAGACTAAATATCTGGTAGAGTGGCTACAACAGAACAACCCGTTTCATCCCGAGGTCGTAGTTTGGGGTGGCGGCCGAAAGGCGCGTCAGCGAGCAAAACTATTGGAAGACTACAGGGTAACCATTGATGCGTACATTGATGTTGTACCCGATAAGACCGCCGAAAAACCCTGCATTTACTTTAAGGATATAGGCTCACCCGGTCAGTATTTTATTCTGTCTTACGTAGGTAATCGGGGAAGGAAGGAAGAAATCAGACAGTTTTTGGTCAATAGAGGTTATCGAGAAACTATTCATTTTTTGCTAGTAGCTTAGCTATTTCCAGTCTCCCCGCGCAATTTCTCACGATATATCAAATTATTGAACCTCAATCATTGAGAATTTGCTGGTTGGGTTGTACTTTACCTCACCACAAAACAACCTGTGAACTATGCAAAACTACTTTACGCTACTCGTTTTATTTCTCTTTATACTGACCGGATGCGGAGGCAATCAAGCCGACGAAACGGCAGCCACTGATATGCAGCCTCCGGTAATTGCCCCGTTTGAAAAATTAGATACATTGGCGGTGAACGACTGGTGGAATCGGGCCGATAACCCGATCGTCAACATGAAAGTAGACCGGAGTGAGGTGGTTTGTTTTGGTATGTATACTGTCTCCAACAACACCCTAAAACTTAGTGCCCAGCTTTATCCGCTTTACCCAGATGAAACCCGAGAAGTACGGCTAGAAGTGCAGAAAGAAGGCACATGGCAGGAAGTTCAAACCCAGGAGGTAAATGATCTAGGTTGGTCAGCCCTGTTTCGGGTAGAAGATTGGGATGCTACACAGGATGTCGCCTACCGACTACTGCACGGCGAAACTGCTTCATTTGAAGGGTTAATTCGGAAAAATCCTGTTGATAAAAATGAGATCAAGCTGGCGGCTTTCTCCTGCAACTCCAACAAAGACCGAGGAATGCGGGAGCAGTACGTCCGCAATGTCAATCATCATGACCCCGATTTGTTATTCTTCGCGGGTGACCAATCCTACGACCACACCGAGCATACCGCCGCCTGGCTAAAATTCGGCTTACAGTTTCGCGACATATTCCGTAATCGCCCCTGCATCAGCATTCCCGATGATCATGATATTGGGCAAGGCAATCTTTGGGGGGAAAATGGCAAGAAATCGGAAACAAAAGTGGGCGACGATGGTGGCTACATTTACCATCCTGAGTACGTAAAAATGGTAGAACGTTGCCAGACGGCTCACCTGCCCGACCCTTACGATCCTACTCCGATTCAGCAGGGTATCGGGGTGTACTACACTAACCTAATTGTTGGTGATGTTGATTTTGCTATTGTCGAAGACCGTAAATTCAAGACTGGTCCCGCTGGAAAGATTCCTCAACAAGGGCCACGCCCTGATCATGTTCGCAACCCTGAGTACGATCCGGCTTCTATTGACTTAGAAGGTTTAACGCTACTTGGCGAACGACAGCTTACGTTTCTGAATGATTGGGCTACCCAACAGGATGGCGTAGCCATGAAAGCCGTGCTCTCCCAAACTGGATTTTGCGGCGGTGCCCACTTGCACGGTAAAAAAGACAATCGCCTCCACGCGGACTTAGACTCTAACGGCTGGCCCCAAACCGGACGTAACAAAGCTTTGGAAGCGATCAACAAAGCGGGTGCGGTTCACATTGGTGGCGACCAGCATTTGGCAACCGTTATCCAACATGGCATTGATGAGCACCGGGATGGTCCCTGGGCGTTTGTTGTCCCAGCAGTGGTTAATGACTACTACAGCCGTTGGTGGTGGCCCGAAGATGAGCAATCTGGTGGCAATCACGACTCTAATAATCCGCTACCTTGGACAGGAGACTATCTGGATGGTTTCAATAACAAAATCACTATGGAAGCCTACGTAAATCCCGAAAGTACCTCCAGTGGCTCAGGCTATGGTCTTATTCGCTTTCACAAAGACTCAAATGAAGTCACCTTCGAGTGCTGGCCCCGGGATGTAGATGTGACTAGTGGAGATGCCGAACAGTTTACCGGATGGCCGATTACCGTAGCATTGTAGACTGCTCGACAATTAAAAACTACACACAAAACTTATAAGCAATAGTGAATTTTAACGCCCAGACTGCCAAATATTTGGTTATATTTCAGGCTGCATTAAGGTTGTACTATCTGATTTCCCTAACCGAAGGCTTGTGAATAGGCCCCACTTCTGCTGTTTACTACTAATCTTGCTTGTACATTGCCTCCCGGCAATTTCCCAGTCCGAAGTACGGCCTAAAATAGCGGCTTTTCCGGTGAGTAGCGCTATTGCGTTAGATGGCTTACTTAACGAACCCGATTGGGCGCAGGCCCCAGTGGCAGATCAGCTCCGAACCACTGTGCCAGTAGAGGGCGGCGTACCCACGGGGCGAACAACTGTGCGAGTTCTGACGCATCCCCGCTTTCTGGTGATTGGTATTGAATGCTTTGATGATTCGCCCGAACAAATTGTAAACTTCTCCAAGCTGCGGGACTCTGACCTGGAAAATGAAGACCACATCCGAATAGTGATCGACCCGTTTCTCGACGGACAGTCAGGACTAATTTTCGCCGTAAATGCCAGTGGGGCTCGCTACGACGCGTTGGTTTCCAACCGAGGCGAATCGGAGAATAGTGATTGGGATGCCATATGGGAAGCCCGAACTCAGATTACTGCCTCGGGCTGGACAGTAGAAATACGCATACCTATTCAGAGTTTTTCCTTTAACAAAGACCTCCGGGAGTGGGGCTTTAACGTTGAGCGACGTATTCAGCGTAACCAGGAAACGATTCGCTGGGCGAATATTCGTCGCGATCAGTGGTTTATCCAAACCAGCCGGGCTGGACTGCTGACTGATCTGCCGGAATTCAATTACGGGGTAGGGTTGAATATCCGTCCATCGCTCATTGAGGATATGACTCGGCAAGGAGAAGAAGACCATCAATTTGCTTTTGATCCCAGTTTGGATATTAGCCAGCGCATTGGCTCCAACGTAGTAGCTACCGCTACCCTGAATACCGACTTTGCCGAAACTGAAGTAGATACCCGCCAGACTAACCTAACCCGCTTTCCGCTCTTTTTTCCTGAAAGGCGAGCATTCTTTCTGGAGGGGGCCGATATTTTTGAGTTTGGCTTTGGACTGGGCGACAATATTATCCCGTTCTTTAGTCGCCGGGTTGGATTGTACCAGGGCAATGAGGTGCCGATTCTGGCCGGAGGAAAATTGAATGGGCGATTGGGGAAAACCGCTTTCGGAGGGTTAGCTATGCGGACTCGCAGTGTTACTATTAACGATGCGGAACTACCAGCCTCTACGATGGGCGTAGTTCGGATGCGGCGAAATGTAATGAGAGAATCATCGGTAGGGTTTATCGGTACCTTCGGTGATCCCGAGAGCCGGGGCAGTAGTTATACGGCGGGAGTAGACTATACTTTTCAGACTACCCGCTTTAATGGGGACAAGAACTTTCTGGTAGGTGTATCGGGCATGTACGCCGACCGTCCCGATCTGACGGGTGACCAGACCGCATTTTCGCTAAAAGTTGATTACCCTAACGATATTTGGGACGTAGCGCTGACCTACCTGCGTATTGGTGATGCCTTTGATCCATCGTTAGGATTCGTTCCTCGCCGGGGCATTAATAGTTGGCGAGCGGGCATGACCTATGCCCCTCGGCCCTCTTGGCAGTGGCTACGTCAGATGCGCAATCAGTTGTTTTTGTCTTACATTTCTGATCTGAAAGGTAACTGGGAATCGTATCGCATCTTTACGGCCCCACTCAATTGGCGACTGGAGAGTGGCGACCGGGTGGAGGCTAACTACATGCCTCGGGGTGAACGGTTGGTAGAACCCTTCGAGATTGCCGATGGAGTAGTTATTCCGGAGGGGGAGTATCATTTTACTCGCTATCGCTTGGAAGCTGAGCTAGCCGCCAAGCGTAAACTTAATGGACAGCTTACTTGGTGGTTTGGCAGTTTTTATGGAGGCTGGCTCGATGAACTAGAAGCTACGCTGAACTTAAACCCTTCCAGTATCCTGAACTTTGAGTTTATTGGTACCCATAATATCGGTCGATTGCCCTATGGGAATATTGATCAAACACTACTTGGCTTTCGGGTGCGGTTCAATGCCTCACCTGACTTGCAGCTTAACAGCTTTATCCAGTACGATACCGATACCCGCAATCTCGGCGTAAATGCCCGGATACACTGGATTTATCACCCGCAGGGCGACCTTTTTTTAGTCTTTAACCACAACACTTACGACGGTCTGGAACGCTGGGAACCTATTAGCCAGCAAGTAATACTGAAAGCAAGGTACAACTTCCGCTTATGATAGGGTAGTGTACTTTAGAAGTAGTGTACTTAATAGTACCCATCAACTAGATTATTTAGCCGAAAAACTGCTTACCTTGGTATAAAATTAATAGCAGTTTTAGGCTCAGCGACATTTAGCACTTATAGATAGACAGATAATAAAGCAGTAACTATGGACTCTGAGAAAATAACAAAAGCAAACCACCAGGCAAAAAACAAATCAGGTAAGTTGAATTGTACACTAACAACACAAGAACTTCAGAAGCGAAAAAGAACCGTACTTAAAAGCTTAAAAGCCCAAATAGTTGAAAAGAAAGAATTAGAAGATGGGTATGCTTTTAAGTATCCCGGAACCGACAAAATACTTGACGAATTAATTGAGTTCATAAAAACAGAAAGAGCTTGTTGTAACTTTTTTCTTTTTGGACTATCAATAAGTGGCGACCAAAGCGAAACTTGGCTTAGACTAACTGGACCAAAAGGAGCAAAAGATTTCATCTCAACTGAACTTGATCTATAAAAAGCGGTTTGCGTAGAATGTAGGAGTATCGGCCACGTCAAAATTTAAGGAAACAAGAATTTTATTAGTTAGATATCAAACTAAAAGCTCAGAAACAATCCATCATCTACTTGTATACACAAGAAATTTTTCTAAACATTATTGTTTAATAAAGCAAAAGGCATTAGCTTTGTTCTAAACAATACTGTTTAGTAATGCCGAAAGTTGTTGCTCAGAAAGCTGAATGGATTGAACTTGGGTTTGACCTATTCACCCAATACGGTGCCTCGGGAGTGAACGTGGAAAAGATGGCTGAGAAGCTTAAGTGTAACCGCTCGAGCTTCTATTGGCATTTCAACTCTAAAAAAGAGTTTATTGACCAGATTATTGAGGCTTGGAAAAAGACCGATACTAATCAGATTATCCAACTAACTGAACAGGCTAATACTCCCGAGAAACAGCTAGAAGTGTTAGTGAAAACTGTCTTTAAGAAAGACCCTAACATCGATTTTGTTTTTTACCTCAAACGGTATGCACTTCAGCAAACCAAAGTGCAAACCATCATCGACGAAGTAGATAATTTTCGTATTCAGTACGTTGCTACCCTTCTCCAGAACTTAGGCTCTGATGCAGAAGAAGCTCGCACTAAGGCACAAGTATTTTACAAATACCTAATTGGCTACCACGAAATGATCCGATATAAAAAACAAAGCAAGAACTACGTACAGCAAGTGTATGAAGAATTAAAATACATTTTGCCGCAGTGAAAATACTCGCCCACAAAATATTATTATTCGCATGTCTCACCGCTACTCTACCCGTAAAAATTATGGCACAAAATGATTTCCCTATTAGCATTAATTTACCTTACTCTAGCGAAAATGTCTGGCACGAAATAACCGATTTCCCTTCGTACCCGACCTGGAATAGCGTACTCAGTATGGCTGATAACGATCAGCTTGAGGTGGGCAAGAAATTTCGGGTTCAGATCAATACGAAAGATGGAAAGTCTTCAACGTTTAGGGCGATAGTCTTGGAGAAGAAAGAGCAACAATATTTTTCAGCTCAGCAAAAGATTTTAGGCAAATGGTTTTTTACCGCAACCCACTATTTTATTGTTGAGGAAGCTGAAGATAACTCTACCCAGTTCACCCAAAAATGGGAACTGACTGGTATTCTGAGCCGTCTGTTTAGGAGAACGATTTTTAAGCAATTAGAAGAATTCAGGCAGATGAACACCGATCTTAAAAATCATATGGACGCTAAATATCTTAACTCCACTACTCATGAAAAAGATCGCCTTACTCAACGGGCACCCCGATGAAGAAAGTTTTTGTGCTGCTCTAGCTCAATCCTACCTAGCGGGGGCTGAGAAATCCGAAGCCTCGATCCGCACAATTAACATTCGGGAATTAGACTTCAACCCCAACCTACAGTTTGGGTATCGGAAACGAACTGAGTTGGAGCCAGATTTACTCGCTGCCCAGGAAACTCTGAAGTGGGCCGACCATTTAGTTTGGGTGTACCCGGTTTGGTGGGGATCGGTACCAGCCATCATGAAGGGATTTTTAGACCGGGTTCTGCTGCCGGGTTTTGCCTTTAAAAAGAGAGAGGACTCATTGTGGTGGGACAGATACTTGACGGGCAAAACTGCCCGAATCATCTGCACGATGGATCAACCACCCTGGTACTATTCGTTAGTGTACGGAGCACCCAGTCATAAAGCGATGAAGAAGTTGACGATGCAGTTTACGGGAGTGCGGAAGGTGAAGATTACCGCGATTGGCCCTATTCGTAACTCCTCGGCCGATTTTCGCCAGAAGTGGCTCACCAAAGTAGAGCAGCTTGGCTATGTTAATGCTTAATTGACATCAGAATTTCTAGGCCTTCAGAAATCATATTTCGAAGTAAACTTTATGATTCTATTGCTTCCAGAGCAACTCGTGCTTCCTGCAAGAAAGCAACAACTTTCTGTTGGGGATCACCTGGCCCTAAGGTTTCCAGTGGTAAATAGCCCCGGTAGCCTGATTCGTAAATAATGCGAAATAGCTTAACTAAATCGGTTTTCTGCTTTTGCTGCCGCTCGTAAACATTTTCTTTAATTTGCCAGTTGACGGCGTAAGTTGCTGTCTCGGCAATTTCATCGTAGGGATTAGCGGTACGGTAGCTACCAATGTCCAACATGAGACCAAACCATTCTGAATCAATGCTCTTTATAGTCTGGTGAACCTGTTGGGCAGTTTTTACAAACTCGTTATGGTTTTGCAATGCCACAATAACTCCCTTTTGCTTTCCGTAATCTACGCACTCACGGATGCTATCGATCATCCACTGCATGGTTTCTTCTTCCGAAACCCCGTTTTTGGCTTCAGGTACGGCAAAGATTCGGACGGTTGGCGCACCCAGCTTTACCGCTGCATCAATCCAGTTACAAACTAGCTGGACATCCTCCGCTCTTTTTTGCTCATCGGGCTGCGTAAAATTATTTCTAACTCCCGTACCACTAAACACCAATCCTCGGCGATGAGCTTTACGTTTTATCTCGTACAAAAAAGCATCGTCGGGTACTTCAGGGTAGGTGGGAAAATAGTAGGCCGTTAAGTCCAATGCCGGAATAAAATGATCGGCAGTGAAATCCAACAGGTCCTCCAACGACATACTTCCATCACGCAATGGCTGATTAAAAGAATAAGCGTTGAGGCTAAGCCTAAAGGGCAACTTGCTTCTCGAGGTTGATTCAGCTCGGGAAACAACAGTTCCAGGAAGTGAAATGAGTGGAGTGGCTAATAGCGTTTTTAGCCAATGGCGGCGAGAGAATATCATTTGGTAGTAGTTTAATCGTTAGGCTGTAAACTGGCGACAGCAGACAATAGAACTTCTTTGGTTTCCTCCTGCACTGAAAAGCTTCCTTCAGAGGTTTGCGGGACTTGACTATTACTTTTCAATTTGTAGGTGTATTCGCCTGGTTCTAGATCAAAGCCGCGCTGCCAGAATTTATCAATTAGATACAGTGGTACCTCTTTGTCATTACTAAAGTCACCTTCAATGATCCAGTTTTGGTGTTCCTCTCCCGCTAAGCGAATAAGTACGCTTCCCTCTCGGACTTTTTCAGCCAAAGCAGTATCTGGAAGATTTAGTTGCGACTGTACAGTTTGTATCAGTTGATGGCCGCGCAGACTATTATTTTTGGCTAAAATCTCACCCTGACCACCAATAAGGTACGTAGTCGGGTAGCCTATAACGCGATACTGCTCAATAATTTGCTGATTAGGTTTCTCTTGATGAATCTGGGGCCACGGTAACGCTTGCTCGCTTACGAACTCCTGTAGTTTATCCAACTTATCGCTGGCAATGCCTACTACTTCAAACTGCTCACCACCAAAAAAAGCATAGGCATCTTTTAAAAAAGGAAGCTCACGACGGCACGGACTACACCAGGTACCCCAGAAATCAACGAGCAGTAGCTTTCCGTTGGGTACTTGGTAGCTATCACCCGTGATGGTGAGGGTATCAATGGCGTAGGCGGTAGCTCCCACCTGCGTTCCTCGCCACACTTCACCTTTGGGGTGCTTTTTCAATCGCAGTTCATCACCCGTGAGGCTTACATCGACAATCTGATACAACTCATCGCCCAGGCTCATCATTTCTTGATAAGCAAACATGGAGTCCTTTGGAATCTTGTAGTTATATTCTTCGGGAAACGAATCTTCTACTGCTACTACAATATTATCAGGCCGGTACACTGGCCGATAAAAGCTATTGCTGAGCGAGAGGTAGTAATCACGGTTATTTAAGGATACTACTCCCCGTTGGTACTCCAGGGTTCCTACCCAATAGCGATTGTAGAAATAAGGGTTCACTTGTAGCCATTTTTCTTCTTCCACCACCCGTTGGCCGTCGTACCGTTCGTAGGTAATTTGAAATACCGCCAATCGATCTTTATCAGGGTTTAACTCCGCAGTATAGGCCAGCGAATCTTCTTGGGTGAAGACCAAAGTTTTTTCGTCGGAAAAATCCTCGTTGTTGTTAGTATCTACGATTACTACCTTTTGCCCCGAGGCATTCTTTCCAAAAGCAATGGCGATCTGCCCATCCACCATCTCTTTGGTATATTTCGCAGTATCTTCTGGTTTCAATTCATCCAACCAGCGATACGCAAGGGTCGAGTCAATTAGTTGGTTATAGTAGCCCTGATAAATCCATTGTATAAAATCGGCTTCCCACTGCCCTATTTCAAGTAAAGAGTCGAGCCCCTCGGGCAATCCGGTAATTTTCTCTGTCAATGGACTAAGTTCACTTTCAGGGGCGATAGGAGATAAAGCACCTTTCCCAGGGTAAAAAGGGCCGCTACCGACTACCTTTTCCATTGATACCAGTAACTCGTTAGGAGCTTCTTTAGGTTGACAAGCCACAATCGTAAACAGTAGATAGCAAAAAATGACCAAATTATTCTTCATGGCTGACTAGGTTGTAATAGATACGACGAGTACTATTCTAATATAGCTTTCTATTAATCAGATTGCCAGTCTGAACGGAAGAACTTCACTTTACAGAAAACCAACAGACTGGAAAAAAAGATGAGAAAACTAATCTGCCTATACTTTAGAGATTAGTTCAGCCAAGTTCAGTATTTTGGCCGCTTAACTTGTAAGCTATGAATCTAGCGGTACTGCTGAAATATCCGTTATTAATACTTTTACTTACATTTTTTCAAGTAGCAGTAGCCCAGTCCCCACCAGCGGCAAGCATTATCCTGGATTCATTGGTTCACCAGTTTATCGTTCAGCATTCGGTTACGCTTACTCCAGACGAATTAGTCGGGCACTATGCCCTTACTAAGGACTTTTGGCAGGAGTCAATACATTTAAAAGACAACGGTCGGTTTACCGTCACCCGCTCCCGAGGGTTCAGCAATCTATCTATGAGCCAAGGAATTTGGGAGGTAAATGGAGATAAAGTTTTATTAATGGGCAAAAAGAGCAAGGAAACTGCTCATCTGATAAAGTATAACGGAAACGTGTGCTTACTAACTGATGGCAGCACTAAGAAGTGGAAATCACTTGCCAAGGAGTTGCAGAAAGCCGGGGGCAAACTGGCATATAATCCATTTAGTGGAACGACTATCTTGTATAAAAAGGAGAAATAAGTAGCGAGACAGTATCGATTATGAACATATCCTTTTACTTATTTTCAATCGTCCGTTACCAACCCCAACCTTAGGTTGGATCTCACCTGACCGGCAGTCGCCACTGCGGGTGGCGCCTGACTGGGGTCAATTTGTGTTAAAATAAGCTACTTCATTCTCCAGTGCTTTACCATCCTCGAAATCCCGAATATTCTGTAGAGTAGTTTGGGCAATGCTGGTCATGGCCTCCTGTGTAAAAAAAGCCTGATGAGAAGTGATCAGCACATTGGGAAAAGTCATCAAACGAGTAATTATATCGTCTTGAATAATGGCTCCCGATAGGTCCTCGAAGAAAATATTTTCTTCTTGTTCGTACACATCCAATCCGAAGTAGCCTATTTTCTGATGTTTCAGCCCCTGAATTACCGCTTTCGTATCAACCAAGCCTCCTCGACTGGTATTGATCAGCATTACCTCGTCTTTCATCTGGCCAATGGCCTCTTCGTTGATAATGTAATGAGTGTCTTTGGTAAGTGGACAGTGTAGCGAGATAATATCTGACTGGCTAATTAGCTCCGGCAAGCTGACATAATCTACCTGCTGTTGTAGTTCCTCATTCGGATAAGGATCGTAGGCAATTACCTGGCAGCCAACCCCTAGCATAATTTGGGAAAATACTCGTCCGATTACTCCCGTTCCAATCACCCCTACCGTTTTGTCGCGCAAATCAAACCCGGTTAAGCGCTCCAGGGAGAAATTTCCATCCCGAATCCGGGTATAGGCTAAGTGGGTCTTCCGGTTTAGGGTAAGTATCATCGCCAAGGCATGTTCGGCTACCGCATAGGGTGAATACGCCGGAACGCGCACTATCTTTATTCCCAATTCATCGGCTTTCGCGATATCTACGTGGTTAAACCCAGCACTCCGCAAGGCTAGTAGTTCCACTCCTTGATTTTTCAGAACTTCTAAGGTTTCGGCATCCGCTTGGTCGTTGACGAAGATGCAAACCGCCGGGTAATCTTGGGCTAACACGGCGGTTTGGGGACGTAACCCAGTATCGAAGTAGGATATATCGTGACCGAACTCTTTGTTTACCTGGTTCATGTAGGTGCGGTCATAAGATTTAGTGCTAAAAAAAGCTATTTTCATCATTGCATCATTTGTAAAGTTTATGGGTAGGGAGAACTAAGCCTACCTAAATACGTTTTTAGAGAGATGAATTTGCTGGCTCACTTCTATTTATCTCACGCAACACCCTCACTTATTGTTGGTAGTTTTCTGGGCGATTTCGTGAAAGGCAAGCAATATGAGAAATATGATTCGTCAATCGTTAAAGGAATTCTACTGCACCGGGAGGTAGATTACTTTACTGATTTTCACCCGACTTTTCTTAAGAGTAAACGCCGGTTAGTAGACCAGCACCGCCACTACGCCGGAGTAATTGTCGATATTTTTTACGATCACTTTCTGGCCAAAAATTGGAAAGAGTATAGCGAAATACCTTTAAAAGCCTTCACCCAACAAGTTTACCGTACCCTGCACCAACAGCACGCTCTTTTACCAACCAAAGCCCAGCGGGTTTTACACTACATGAGCCAATACAACTGGCTGCTACACTATGCCAAGTTGGACGGTATTGCCAAAACACTGCAAGGCATGGAAAAACGTTCGCCTTATTCCAATCAAATGGGGTCGGCCACGCGAGACTTACAAGATGATTACGAAGACTATGAGCAGGAATTTTCGGGATTCTTCGCCGAAATACAAAAGCACAGTCAAGATTGGCTGGGTAAACGACCGTCTGCTCAATGATGTTACAGAGTCCAGATACTGGAATCAGGAGACCGAAATAAGTGCTGACTGCCTAGGCCAACCATATAATATCTTACCCATATAAACTTAGGCTCTAATTAAGAACCTCAAAAGCGATATAATCTCCCTCTTCAATCTGGTGCCGTCCGGTGAACCCGGCGTTCACCTCTACTACGTATAAAGCTTCGGCAGAAGATGGGATTGATTTCTCGGAATAAGGCATTACCCCCTGATAGATTGTGACAATTTCTTTATCCTCACTCACATAAATAATGTCCAATGGTACTTTCACATTCTTCATCCAGTACGATTGAATCCGGGGCTGTTCGTGGATGAAAAGCATGCCTTCTTCTTCGTTCATAGAACTACGGTACATCATTCCTTGGGCACGTTGTTCGTTATCGTCAGCTACCTCAATAGCAATTTGCTGCAAAGTATCTTGCTGATTTTCTCCTAAAAACCAGAGGGTTCCTTCTTCAGTAAACTGCGGTTCAGGGGTTGTTGCCACCGGAGTCGTTTCGCTTAAAGGTTCTTCCTTATCATCCAAAAAGAAAAAGTAGATGACCGCCAGAGCAAATCCAGCCAGCAAGGCTAATAAAAGTACCTTACGGGCAGACGAAACACTAGTTATTTTATCCTCAGGGCTTGATTTAGATTTATTCATAAGGTTAAGGGTGCTTGGCAAAGTTAGTAGTTAATTGCGAACTAGAAACCTTTAATGCAGCATCAAATTCAAAAAAATCTTGCTTCTCATACATTTACTAACATTTCACTCTTACCACGATTGCTAGATTGAAAACCCATCGACTCAGACAATTGGTTTTTCTTTGCTTATTATCAGCAATTGGTCATATTTGCGCCCGTAAATCAATTACCCATCAACAAATTTTCTTATGGAAAACCTGAACGTCGAGTCAGCCCTAAATACCTTAGGCGAGTACGCAGTTCTCTTCGTCCCCAAGCTACTTCTGGCAATTCTGACGCTAATTATTGGCTTATGGCTGATCAACCGGATTGTCAAAACTATTCGCAATGCTCTAACCAAGCGGGAGGTCGATCCTTCATTAACCCCTTTTCTTTCTGGGGTAATTAAAGCTTTACTAATCGTGATGCTCATTATCAGTATCGCCAGCAAGGTGGGTATCGAGACCACTTCTTTTGTGGCAGTGCTGGGAGCAGCTGGTTTAGCCATTGGTCTAGCCTTACAAGGTAGCTTATCGAACTTTGCCGGTGGAATTCTTATACTGATCTTAAAGCCGTTTAAGGTGGGTGATGTAATTGAAGCTCAGGGGGTTACTGCCTCCGTATCGGAAATACAGGTATTCCATACGGTGCTAAAATCATACGATAACAAAACGATTATTCTACCGAATGGCCCGCTTTATAATAATAAAATCATCAATTATTCTACCGAACCTATCCGCACCGTAGAATGGGTGTTCGGCATTAGTTATGATGACGATATTGACCAGGCTCGACAGATTATCAAGGATACCGTGTTTACCGATGAACGGGTCCTTAACCAGGATACTCCCTTTATCAACTTAGCAGAATTAGCCGATAGCTCAGTAAACTTTAAGGTCCGAGCCCAATGTGAGCAAGCAAATTTCTGGGCACTCTTCTTTGAAAAAACCGAGGCAGTAAAGAAATCCTTTGATACTAATGACATTAGCATTCCTTATCCACAGGTAGATGCCCACATCCATAACCCTTCAACAAATTCTTAGAATCATCTACCAATCTATAGACTATTTAACTATTTACTAATTAGCCCTCATTCTGGCTACTTTAAGCAATCGTATTATGAAAAAAATCTTATTATCCATTGCTCTGTCCGTACTGGGTTGCATAAGTCTGCTAGCCCAAGACCCGCTCGATAGTACCCCTCTACTGACTCCGCCCGATACTTTGGGGGCTGATACGGTTTGGCTAAAGACTATGAACTTTGGACTCAACTTTAATCAGGCTGCTTTTAGCGATAACTGGACAGGCGGGGCAGTAAACTCCGTGGCCTTCTCCGGCTTTTTTAATTATCTAGGTAACTACAAGCGAGGTGCCTGGTCGTGGAATAATACCATTGATTTACTATTTGGAGTAGTTAATAACCAGGGACAAGGGGTGCGTAAGACTCAAGACCGGATCTTTTTGGACAGTAAAGTGGGTTATGATATTTCTAAAGAGTGGAATGGCTATGGTTCGCTGAATTTTCTTACTCAGTTCGGCCCGGGATTTCGTTACGTGGATTTACCAACGGGTGGCGAGGATGCCTTACGAATTTCAGATTTCCTAGCCCCAGCATTCTTTACGTTTTCACTCGGGTTTGAATACGTTCCAATCAAGAACTTTTCACTCCGATTGAGTCCATTTTCGCCCCGTATTACTATTGTAAATGATACTACATTATTTAATAATTTAGAATCCAGCACGAATGGAGTTGCTTATGGCGTAGAAAGCCGAGCCGGAGAAACCGTGCGTTACGAGTGGCTGGCATTTCAACTACTGGCGAACTGGAATAAGAATATTACTGAAAATATTAATGTCCAAGCTCGCTACCTGACCTACGCCAACTACGAAAACTTGTCCCTCGACCAAATTGACCATCGGTTGGACGTGACCGTAGCCGCAAAGTTAACTCAGTATATCAATGTCAATTTCTCGGCTATCGCCCTCTACGACTTTGACCAAATTGACGAGCTACAATTTAGTCAGCTTATTGGGATCGGTATACTGCTAAATCGCGAGAAAGCTGTAGTGAAGTAATTTGCCATAAACAACTTGAGACTTTGGTGGTTATTCTATTTCTTACCAAGACAGACCTAACCACCTAGTTTATGAAAACTTTACTTACCGTTCTTCTCCTGCTTCCTCTTGGGTTATTAGCCCAAGATCGCCTTACCGGGCAACCTTTTACTACTCGCTCCGAAGTTATTGCCCAGCACGGGATGGCAGCTACCAGTCAACCGCTGGCTACCCAGACAGCACTTTACATTCTTCAGCAGGGGGGTAATGCCATCGATGCCGCTATTGCCGCCAATGCCGTCTTAGGGCTTACTGAACCCACTGGAAACGGAATTGGTGGTGACCTATTTGCGATTGTGTGGGATGCTGAGAACGAAGAATTATTAGGATTAAACGCCAGCGGGCGCTCGCCCTATGATCTATCGCTAGCGTACTTTGAGGAAAATGGTTATGATGGAATACCGTACCGAGGTCCTCTGTCGGTTAGTGTACCTGGCTGTGTAAGTGGGTGGTTCGCACTGCATGAAAAACTAGGAAGTCTTCCTATGTCTACTATTTTACAACCTGCCATTAACTACGCCCGGGATGGATTTCCGCTCACTGAGGTAATTGCGGCAGCCTGGGCAGGGAATGCTCGAAGTCTGAAGCAGTACGAAGGTTTTTCGGATATATTTATGCCCGACGGCAAAACTCCAGCCAAAGGCGAGATTTTCAAGAATCCAGGGCTGGCAAATACTTTAGGAATAATTGCCAAAGAAGGGCAAGATGGATTTTATAAAGGTAAGGTTGCCAGAACGATGGCAGACTACATCAAGAAGCAGGGCGGATTTCTATCGACCAAAGATCTAGCGGATCATACTGCTGAGTGGGTAGAACCTATTTCTACCAATTACCGAGGTTATGAAGTGTACGAACTTCCTCCTAACGGTCAGGGCACGGCGGTGCTACAGATGCTTAATATTTTGGAAGGCTATGATCTAGCCAGTATGGGCTTCGGTAGTCCCGAATACGTCCACCATCTGGTAGAAGCCAAAAAACTAGCTTACGAAGACCGGGCGAAGTATTACGCTGACCCTGACTTTGTGAAAATCCCGATAGAGCAGTTAATCTCAAAAGAGTACGCAGAAAATCGGCGTAAGCTAATTAGCTCAGAGCGCGCTGCGAATGATTATCCAGCCGGAGAACTGGAGCACGGCAACACCATCTATATGACGGTTGCCGATAGTAGTGGTAATATGATCTCTCTCATTCAAAGTAACTACGCCGGGATGGGCTCGGGTATGACCCCACCCGGATTAGGTTTTATATTTCAGAATAGAGGAGCTTCATTCAGTCTAGAGAAAGGACATAATAATGTGTTTGAACCTCATAAACGCCCGTTTCATACAATCATTCCGGCTTTTGTGACGAAAGATGGGCAGCCCTACCTCAGTTTTGGACTAATGGGGGGAGCGATGCAACCCCAGGGTCACGTACAGATATTGGTGAATATGATTGACTTTGGTATGAATACGCAGGAAGCCGGAGATGCCCCCCGAATTAACCACGCCAGCGACTCCCAGCCTACCGGAGGTAAAATGACCAATGGGGGTATTCTACGAATGGAAACCGGATTTTCTCCCGAAACCATTCGGGATTTAATGCAAAAACGCCACACTATTCAATTTGCCCGAGGCGTATACGGCGGCTACCAAGCGATCATGTACGATGCCGAAAACGATGTATACATCGGAGCATCCGAATCACGCAAAGATGGACAAGCGGCTGGATATTAGCGAGAAGCCGTTTCATTTGAAGTGATGACCATCTTTCCTCGCATCACTTTATAATGGCCGGGAAAGGTGCAGACGAATTCATATTCCCCTGCCGGAGGAGCTACAAAATAAATACTCTCTGATGTTTGGGGTTGGAGAATGCAGGTGTGGAACAGCACTTCGTCCATGATTGGCACGTAACCCCGGTCGGTTCCCGCTAATCCTAGATTCATAGCTTCTTCGCCCACTTGGTCAGCAGCATTTGGTTCAGTGACTACGAGGTTATGTAACATATCATCATTATTGTTGAAGGTGATTTGAACTTTATCACCTTCGGCTACGGTGAAGCTACTTAGATCGTACTTCAACCCAGGTTCAGTTCCTACGGTAATTACTAGGTCAGGCTTTTCCCACTCGCTAGGCATTTCGGTTACTCGTTTTTCTGATTCCTCGCAGGGAGGCGTCTCTGATGTTTCATTTTGGGCAATGGGGGCTGTCACCTCAGTACCCTCAGCAAAGTTATTAAGTGTATAATATCCCACATTGTGCAGTAGTGACTGACCACTGGCTGATTTCAGACCTTCTACTTTTATTTCGTGAATATAGCCCTCCTGAAGTCCGTCCATGTGTAAACGCACTTTAGTCCGATCAACCGAAACCTCCGCACTATGTACCTGGCAGCCTTGCTGATTGATAATCGGACTACCGTACTTGCGATGGTAGCTGTAGATAAAATTTGTAATTGAATAGGTCGAGGCTCGCGAAGCCACTGACTCATCAACGGGCATAGTAAATTCTAATTCAAACCCGTTGGCTACTGCTCGGATCGCTTTAATCTCGAACGGGGTCTTGCCCGTCCACACCAGCCGCTGTAAGCCGTAGGGTTCTTTACCCGTAGATGCCCAACCTCGGCTGGTCATTCCTACGTACATATTATCATCTGGGCCCCAACGCATCCGTAAGATACCGGACGAAAAACCCTCTCGAAAAGGAAAACAAGCTCCTTGATACTCACCATTAATTTTTTCTAGAAACACCCGCATCACTTTACTGTGTCCTTGGTCGCCCACAAACATTTGTCCAGCAAAGGGGCCAAATCCACCTCGGGTAGTATCAGTTAAGATGTCTGAAGTAGAGATTCCCATGATGGTGTGGGGAAACCAAACCGTAGGTGGCTTCACACTAGAAATGTTCTTCGCAAACTCATGCATCAGCCCTACCGAATCAGGAATCATTTCCCGCTTCAGATTCAGGGGCGAATTAGGTTCCTGGCTCCAGTTTAACCCGGCGGGGTTTCCAGCAAAATCGCCTTTTTCCAAATGAGTAATACGTCCCGAACCAATCCAATCACCCTGATTTTCTCCGTAAAACACCTCGCCCTCAGCATCAAAGCCAAAGCCTGCCGGAGAACGTAATCCGGTCGCTATTGGAGTCATCTCGCCATCTTCACTGATTCTTAATAGCCAGCCCCGCCACTTTACCAGGCTTTCCCCGTAGCCAATCCAGGCTAGGTTTAGGGTGACCAGCATATCGCCATTGGGCAGAAACAAAGGTCCGTAAGAATATTCGTGGTAGTTACCGGATAGTGGCCAGGAGTAAATTGACTGATAGCGATCAGCCTTGCCGTCATTATTGGTATCAGTGAGCTTAGTAACCTCAGCTCGTTGGGTAGTGTAGAACGCGCCATTGCGGTACGCCAACCCTAGCGGTTCGTGTAACCCATGAGCAAAACGGGAGAAAGTAGGTCGGACTGAAGTAGGCTCACCTAGTAACCACACCTCGCCCCTTCGGGTAGAAACCCCCAACTTATTATCGTCGGTAAAGGCAAGACCCCCAACTTCCAACACGATACTATCGGGTATAGGAATGGTTTCAATTCGGTAATAATCTTCCTCAGACTGGGCTAATAAGCTTTGAGGAAGTAGAATTGACAGTAAGAGAATAAGTCTTTTCATAGCGATATTATTACCAAATAATAGTGTAAGATATGTTTGCTTCGCCATCTTGGGCAATCAGCGGCAGCAGTAACTGGGTTTTTCCGTCTTCTTCCCGTTCAATGGGCGTACTCTTTGCCTCATCAATAGTAAGATAATAGCGATGATCATCCACGGTATAACTTCCATCCGGTAGGTGTTCTATTTCACTACCCTCCGCTAATAAACAGTACCAGTCCGAAGTTGGCTGATTTAAGCTCGCCGAAATTTCCCGGTGAAGACTGCGCTCTTCAGTACGACGGTCAATTTGGTCGTGAAGTGTGCCGTGAGGAAGCTCATATTCAAATATTGGAGTACCGTCAGAGGCTAATTGATACCCAATGTATCGGAATGCCCCCGACTCTAAGTCAACCGAATCAGGCCAAGCCGCTTCAGATGAAGCCAATTTGGCAAATGAAGGACTAGCAGCAAAGGGTACAACACCGCCTAAAGCAGTTAGCGATTGATCTTCGCCCCGGCTATGCCACATTTGGGTGGCATCCACAAAATTACCTCCCCAACCTGCTAACAATGCTCCACTAGGTAAATCGTAAACGTAATTGACGGCAGAGGGTAGCCCTACTGCTACAGTATGGGTTTTTTTAGTTTCTTCATCTACCCACCAAAAGCCTCGCTGAAGGGTAGGTTGCGAAGTAATTTGAACTACGTGCGGAGGCGGAGGCGATCGCTTGGGCATTGAATTGGAGGCCTGCAATGCTGTTACCGGAATTTCTGGTCCTTCATACTCCCAGGCCAAGCCCTGACGCCAGCCCCAGCCCGGTTTATTGAAGATTAGCTTGAACTGATGCTCTCCTTCTTCTAGCTGAACTTTACCGTGACCTGGTTTATCCGTCCGGTTCCCCTCGCCGTTATCTACTACTATCTTGTCATCAATCCATAACCAACTAGCTCCAGCAGATCGTAGGGTCATCAGATAGTCACCAGCGGTAGGCGCACTAAGATTACCAGAAAATACTAAAGCATAGTCTTGGGGTTGCTGCACTAACTGATAGCTGATAGAATCAGTATTGCCGCTATTCTTGGGCTTTAGGGTGGTCAGCGTATCTGCGCCCTGAAACTTTCCTTCGTAGTGCTCATACGAAATATCGCTCAGTGCAATCCGATTATCCCCATAGCGTTTGTAGCGAATATTCCGAAACGCTACCGGCCCATGGTCGCCCTGAAACATGAGAGGGGCGGAGGGCTGTTCATCTTCAAAAGCGGCCGCCCGGGTTGGCCCACTTACTGCTACATTTTCATGAATAACAATTCCATTCAACTTAACCTCCCGAAACATAGCATTCCGCACTTTTTTGCCGGATGAGTCAAACCGAGGTGCTTCAAATTTGATAGATAGTTGCTGCCAAAGCCCCGGGGCGTAGCTAGCGTTAGTACGGGGAGCTACCCCTTCAAAACCCTGCTCGTTTTCCCAGCGCTGGTAAATACCCCCGCAGTCACTAAACCTCACATCATCTTTCCCCCAACTATCAAATAGCTGAACCTCGTACCTTCCCTGCAAGTACACACCCGAATTAGACGATTTAGGCATCATAAAGTCTAGCTCTAAGTCTAGATCACCGTGTTCAAATGCAGTAAATAAGTTTCCTTTGGTGTTTTCTTGGGGTTGATTAACTAAGATACCTGTCCCCAGCTTGGTTTCTATTACTCTTTCTTCTTTACGGTTGGCGTATACGCTTGCAACTATCGTCCAGTTAGCAGCCGGTTCTTTAAAAGCTGCCATTTCAGATAGGGAAATAGTTTGGCTGGGTAAGTAAGAAAGAGAAGGGTTTTCAGAAGAATCGGACGGTGAGCAAGAAATTGTGATCCAAAATAGGAGGAATAGTGGGCAATAGTTTAGGTATCTCATGGATTAGTAGAAAGATTTGAATCCATGAAATTATGACTTTCTAGGACAAGAAAAAATTACAAAGGGTTATCCTGAGTTTTAGGTTGGGGTCTCATTGCTTCTTTGATTTCTGACTGCATACAACCCGCCTCGTAACGACTCATGACCCCTACCCGGCGACGCTCTTCCTTATGGGCAGTGCGCCAACATAGTACCGCCAATATAATGTTGGCTATAAACGGAAGAAAACAACCTAAAGTAAACCACAGCCAAAACGAACGTCCGTGACTATACGCAAAATAGCCAGTAATCGCAGGAACGGCGAAAAGAAAAGCGAGTCCTAACAGGGCAATGTCAAGTAACATAGGGCTGGTTAAATCTATACTCGTAAGTGCAACAGCGAAGATTTCTAGATAATTCTATTCATTTGCAAACTTAGTAATATCTCCTAATTAGTCTAAGTAACTTCATTATTATCAGGGCGGTTTTTAGCACTTTTATATCGAAATACAAACTCTATTTTTCCTAAATAGTTGGCCTACAACCCTGCGGTGTAATCCTGGTTAGTAGTCCTTCTCTATTCTCTCGTTACCGCTCCAGATTTACGCATAAGTAGGGAGCAAAAATACACAGGTAATAAAATTTTCAATAAATGATATAATTTTTTTAATTTAAATCTGATATTTGTAATAGCAACGGCATGGATTTCATTGATGACTTATTTTATGAGATTATGAAAATAGTGATAGGCATAGCTTGTTTGGTAGTTTTCGCTTCCAGTTCTGTTGAGGCTCAGCAGTATAAATACCACACGATATTTATCTACAATTTTAGTCGGTATATTGAGTGGCCTACCGACGATACGGGTGAAGATTTTACGGTGAGTGTTCTAGGAAAGGCGGGTGCCTACCGTGAAATGGTTGATCTTGCTCAAAAAAAGAAATCCATCAAGAACCGGAGTTTCGTGGTTCGTCAATGCTCTAGTGTTGGTGAAGCTAACGACAGTGATATTGTATTTATTACCGCAGGTTCTCGGGTAAAGCCAGAGGAAATTCAAGCCTTACAAGACAGTGGTGCCCTGGTTGTTACTGAGCTTGACGACATTCAGGGTAAGGGCTCGCACATCAATTTTATTACTACCCGGGACTCCAAATTGGGATTTGAGATCAATGAGAAGACTGCTGATAATTCGGGTTTTAAGATTGCTGGGGCACTATCGGGACTAGCCACAAAAACTTATAAGTAACCACATTAGGAAAGGAATAGGTAGATACGGGTTAGATTTTACTTTGTGGTTTGAGTTAAGGCTTCGGCAGGGACATTGCTTTACGCATTGTCTTATGCTGAAGTCTTTCTCATTTAAAAGGAGAACGGAAAAGGGAACACGGAAAACGGAAGAATCGTACAAGACGGACAAGCCTCTCCAGTAAGTGCCCTGCTGATAGCTGCAAAATTTATTGAACTGATACTTTTATTTTCTGACTATATTTATACTCCTAGAAAGAACACCTTTCTCCGTACTCCCTTCTCCTTTTTTCCCTTCATATTACACGGTTTAGGTCAAACTGTTCCAGGTAATCAGCAACCCGTTTCACAAATAAGCCCCCCAAAGCACCATCTACCACCCGGTGATCGTAAGAGTGGGATAAATACATCTTATGGCGAATGGCAATGGCGTCTCCCGAAGGAGTTTCAATTACACTGGGCGTTTTTGTGATCGCCCCCACCGCCAGAATTGCCACCTGAGGCTGCATAATAATGGGAGTACCTAAGATATTTCCGAAAGAACCAATATTGGATAAGGTATATGTACCGTTAGAAAGATCATCCGCACCAAGTTGGTTAGTACGGGCTTTTTCAGCTAAATCATTTACTTGCTTAGCTAGACCTAACAAACTGAGTTGGTCGGCATTTTTAATCACCGGTACGATTAGGTTTCCGTTAGGTAAGGCTACAGCTATTCCTATATTGATATGTTTACGCTTGATGATCTTATCCCCGTCAACTGATATGTTGACCATCGGATAATCTTTAAGTGCCTGCGCCACAGCTTCTACGAATATCGGTGTAAACGTTAGCTTCTCGCCCTCACGTTGCTCAAATTCTTTTTTTACTTTGTTGCGCCAAAGCACTACGTTGGTTACGTCGGCCTCAACGAAGGACGTAACATGGGCTGAGATTCGCTTGGAATCCAACATGCGTCCGGCAATCATCTTCCGCATCCGATCCATAGCGATAACCTCATCATCATCCTGGGCATTAATCGAGACGGCAGGAACTTGAATAGGCTGGCTTGAGGATCCCGAATTAGAATGACTGCTGCCTGAACGCTTATTTTCTACGTAGCTTAGAATATCTTTCTTGGTCACCCGGCCTTCTTTGCCACTACCCTTAATTTGCTCCAGCTCAGCCAACGGGATATCTTCTTCCTGAGCGATGTTTCTGACCAAGGGCGAGTAGAAACGGGTAGCTTCCGTTTGAGAGGAATCAAAAGTAGTTTTTGTCTCTTCTACTAAAACAGGCTCTTCTTGAGTGAGAGCAGGTTCTTCTTGAACGACTGGATATGCTTCCTCATCGGTATCGATTACACTCTCTGCTGTCGCTTCTTCCCCATTTTCACGAATAATCACTGCAATCGGTGCCCCTACCTGAGCAACATTCCCCTCCTGAACCAATATTTTTTGCAAAACACCACTGTAAGAGGCGGGTACTTCAGTATCTACCTTATCAGTAGCTACTTCTAGAATAGATTCATCTTCTTCAATGGGGTCTCCTTCTTTCTTCAACCACTGCAACACAGTAGCCTCCATAATACTTTCGCCCATGGCGGGCAATACCATTTCTACCGTTGCCATACTTATAATCGAAAATTGATACTTGACAATTGAAAGTGGGTAAACCACTAACTATTAGTGCTCCGAACCCAAAAATTATGCTGACTGTATCTGAGATATTACTACCGACAATAGGCAAAGTTACGATATTAGCTAGGGTTCGCAAGCGTTGCCTGCACCGCCTGACGTAGCATATTGAGAGCCACCACTGTGCTACGCCGGACATTGACTAAACGATCTTTAGACAGGCTTATTTTCTTAGCTACCGTCCCGTGCGGTCCAGCTACGGCAATCCAGACAGTACCTACTGGTTTTTCGGGGGTTCCGCCATCGGGGCCAGCGATGCCACTGGTTGCTACGCCAAAATCAGTCTTCAAGTTTTTTCTTACTCCCTCTGCCATCGCCCGAATCGTTTCTTCACTTACTGCCCCGTGTTGCGCCAGGGTTTGTTCGGGCACATCCAATAAATTCATTTTCAGCTGATTACTGTAAGCCACTACCCCACCCTGAAAGTAACGGGAACAACCCGGAATACTCGTGATGGTATGAGCTAAATAGCCACCCGTGCAGCTTTCGGCTACTGACAGTGTTTTGTCATCTTTTGCCAGCATTTCCCCTACGGCTTCTTCCAGGGTGATATCTCCGTAACCAAACACGTATTTCTCAATAAGCGGTACAACCTGCTTCACCTGTTCCGCCACGTCGTTCTCTAATTCTAATCGATTATTGCCGACGGCAGTTAGTCGCAGCTTTACCCGGCCAAAACTAGGTAAATAGGCTAACCGAATGTGCGAGGGTAACTGGTCTTCCCAATCCTCGATTTGCTCTGCCAGCCAGGACTCACCAATACCCACCGTCTGAATCATTTGATGATAGATTGCGGGGAGAGAGAAAATTGATTTTAACTTAGGTAGGACACTTTTCTCCATCATCGTTTCCATTTCGTAGGGAACTCCTGGCATCGACATATATACTTTTTCATCCTGCTCAAACCACATACCGGGGGCGGTGCCCATCGTATTAGTAATAACGGTACAGCCCTTAGGCATTAATGCTTGAGCTTCATTTAGTGCATTCATCGGCAAATTTCTTTTCGAAAAAAGTGTCCGGACATAATCCAGTACTTTTTCGTCGACCACTAACGAAGTATCGAAGTACTCAGCCAGGGTCTTCTTAGTAATATCGTCCTTAGTTGGCCCTAAACCACCCGTAATTAGAATGATGTCAGCGCGTTGCGTAGCCTCGTCCAAGGCTTTTATAATCTCTTCCTGCTGATCACCTACGGCTACTTTGCGAATGATTTTTATACCGATAGCATTCAACTGCCGTCCCATCCACTGGGTATTGGTATCTAGGGTCTGACCGTACAGAATTTCATCGCCAATGGTAATTACCTCAGCCCAAACTTCTTTCATAGCGTTACTGGAATAATATTTGAACTATTAATTTCGTCGTAAAGTAAAGAACATCCACCCTCATTTTGTTCTTTTAGTTAAACGCTACTTGCAAAGATTTTCCATTGTACCAAATACTATTCTGACATTCTTGACGAAAAGCACATGACGATAAACGTAAAAACCACATTACTAGCCCTCGGATTACTGACTACTATGGCTTGCGATACGGTAAACCAGATTTTGACCGACGTGAATACCGGAGGAGGTGGTTTAACCACCCAGGAAATTACTGCCGGACTAAAGGAGGCACTCAAGGCGGGGGCCCGCTTTGCTGGCAACAATGCTTCAAAGCAAGATGGTTATTTGAACAATCCAGTGACCGATATCCGAATACTGATACCCCCCGAGCTGAGAAAAGTCGAGCGGAATATTAGGAAGATTCCGCTGGTGGGCAATAAGGTAGTAGATGATTTTGTAGAAGCCTTGAACCGCGGAGCCGAACAGGCTGCTAAAAAAGCTGCCCCCATTTTTGTAAATGCTATCACTTCCATGACCATTAGTGATGCCGCCAACATTTTACGAGGCGACAGCACCGCTGCCACTAGTTATTTGAAACGTACTACCTCGACGAACCTGGAACAAGCTTTTCGCCCGATTATTAAAAACGCTTTAGATCAAGTAAAAGCTACTAGATACTACGACGGACTAAAAGATGCTATCAGCACTTACAACCGAACCCCACTCGCTAGTGACATTAATGTAAATGTCCGCGAGTTGCCCGAATTGGAAGACTACGCCACCGAAAAAGCCCTCGAGGGACTTTTTACATTAGTTTCTATTGAAGAGAAGAAAATTCGTCGTGACCCTTATTCATATAGTCAGTCCATCATTCGACGGGTATTTGGTAGTCAGCAGGGTGGATAAATTCGATATTATCAATTTTTATTCAGAGCCTCCGTTTTTTCTTTTCGGTATTGCTAAGTACCTTTGACTGGCAAATAATTCGGTGTTATTTGCTATGATGAACCCATCTGAGAAATTTCTGTACGAAGCCCTCACCTACGATGATGTGCTGCTCGTTCCCAACTATTCTGAAGTACTTCCCCGCGAAACCGATGCTTCTACCTTTCTGACGAAAAATATTAAGCTAAATATTCCGCTGGTTTCGGCCGCAATGGACACTGTTACCGAGAGTGATCTGGCTATTGCGATGGCGCTGGCGGGAGGCTTGGGATTTATTCATAAGAATATGTCTATTGAGGCTCAGGCTTATCAAGTACGAAAGGTAAAACGTTCGCAAAGTGGGATGATCCTTGATCCAATTACGCTGAACGCTGACGCTACCGTGGCTGATGCCCGTAACATTATGCGGGAAAATAAGATTGGGGGCATTCCGGTAGTAGATAGTAGCCAAAACTTGATTGGTATTATTACCAATCGCGATCTGCGCTTCTTGAAAGATTCTACTCAGCCAGTACAGGAAGTTATGACGAAAGATCACTTAGTTACTGCCCCGAACGGAGTTGGGTTAGCAGAAGCTGAAGATATTCTTCAGGAGCACAAAATTGAGAAACTACCCATTATAGATGATAGCGGACGGCTTACCGGGCTTATCACCTATAAAGATATTCTCAAAAACAAAGATCGTCCCAACGCCTGTAAGGACGAATTTGGTCGGTTGCGCGTAGGAGCTGCAGTAGGGGTTACCCCCGATATTACCGAGCGGGTAGAGATGCTAAAAAATGCGGGAGTAGATATTATTAGCGTGGACACCGCCCACGGTCATTCCAAAGGAGTGATTGATGCCTGTATTGCAGTGAAGCGTAAATTCCCTGAGCTGGACGTAGTAGTGGGAAACATTGCTACGGCAGAAGGCGCAAAAACCTTAGTAAAGGCTGGAGCTGATGCTATTAAAGTGGGGGTTGGTCCGGGCAGCATTTGCACTACCCGCATTATTGCCGGAGTGGGTGTTCCTCAGCTCTCGGCGGTCTACGAAGCGGCTGAGGCGATTAAAGGTTCGGGTATTCCGGTTATTGCCGACGGGGGTATTCGCTTCTCCGGCGATGTGGTGAAGGCAATTGTAGCCGGGGCTAACTGCGTGATGATTGGCTCATTGCTGGCAGGTACTGATGAAGCACCGGGTGAAGTAATTCTCTACGAAGGACGCAAATTCAAATCGTACCGGGGCATGGGTTCAATCGAGGCTATGGAGGAAGGCTCCAAGGACCGCTATTTCCAGGATGCGGAAGATGACGTAAAGAAACTAGTCCCTGAAGGAATTGTGGGAAGAGTTCCATACAAAGGTTTGGTGCAAGAAGTACTTTATCAGATGGAAGGTGGATTGCGCTCAGGCATGGGCTACTGTGGTTCGGCAGACATTTCAGCATTACAACAAGCGAAATTCGTAAAAATTACCGCTGCCGGAGTACGCGAGAGCCATCCTCACGATATTACCATCACCCGGGAAGCACCCAATTACAGCCCCTGATCTTTCTCAAAACCCGTTAATGAATCCAGTATAACTCCGACCGCAAATCAAATCAAGCTAAACGAAAAGTAGAACCTCCAGCAATTAGAAAGAAGAATTAGGCGTTAGTTACGATGATGTTTAGCTTTTTACGAACAAAGGATTTTGATGCGTTGGAAATGTTTCAAGCCGAGCAAGCTACGGCTACATTTCCGGCTCACTTTCATGAGACATTCTGTATCTCATTAATTGAGCAAGGTACTTTTATTGAAAATGATGCCATTGCTAACCAGAATTCACTGCTAATTTCCCATCCGTTTGAGGTTCATCAAAATAAAGTGTTACCCGATGGCTGCTATTCGCTAAGAACACTTTATGTGAGTCCTGATATGCTGGAGGGCAGAGGGGTAAAACCATCAGATTTACAACTATCCAAGATTATTGATGACCAACATCTAGTTCAGCAGTACAGGCAGTTGCTGGAGCAGTTCTCTGGCTATTCAAAAAACACCAAAAATCGCTCTTTTGAGCAAGATCTGCTTCATTTTCTTACTAATCTATGTACTTTTCGCCAGCCATATATCGATTTGCTAGAGATGCCCGCTTGGATTGAGGAAGTAAAAGCGCATATCACAAATTTCATTGCCCAGAAAATACAGCTCGATACCTTAACCAAGCTAGCGGGTCAAGATAAGTATCAATTTATCCGCAATTTTAAGCGATACGTCGGTCTAACTCCTTTTCAGTTTATCGTACTACAGCGGGTTTTACGCGGAAAAGAAATGCTCCGAGAAGGAGTACCTATCGTTGATACTGCCTTAGATACAGGTTTCTACGATCAAAGTAATTTTACCAACTACTTCCGACGTTATCTTGGTATTACTCCGAGTAGCTATCAACGTAGCTGCAATATTTTCCAAGAATAAGGCTATTTACCATTTTACTTTTGGGATTATTATTACACAATTAATCCCAAAAGAATGATGAAATTTCGTTTCTCTTTATTTGCATTGCTAGGTTCCCTGATCCTAGTTTCTTTCAGTCGTTGTCAAAAAGAAGACGACCTAGCCCCGGTTCGCACTCCCGAAGCCCTGGATACCCGATTACAAGATATTTACGAGCAATCTGATTTTGCCGGATTCTCAGTTAGTGTTGTTAAACAGGGAGAAATTTCTTTCCAGAAAAGCTATGGACAAGCTAATGTAGCCCAAGACTTAGATCTGACCAATCAAACGGCTATGAACATTGCTTCTATTAGCAAGGTTTTCATTGGAGTAGCCCTCATGAAGGTTATTGAACAGGGAAAAATAACCCTGGAGACTGACATCAACGAGGTGCTACCGTTTACTGTCACCAACCCTCACTCATCTGAAACCCCTATTCAGGTGAAGCACCTAGTTACCCATACCTCGGGAATTTTAGATGATGAAGGTACCTATTTTAGTAACTATAGCATCTTGGCTGGTGAAGATCTTAGCTTACCTATGGCGCAGCGTATGCAAAGCGAATTAGGGGTAAAAATCCAAGGGCAAGTACTCTCACTCGCCGATTTTTTACAAGCTTATTTCACACCTGGCGGTGCTCTCTACAAGACGACAAATTTTGGCACTTACGCAGCCGGAAATACCTACGCTTACAGCAACATTGGTTCGGCCTTAGCCGCTTATCTGGTTGAGATAGTCACCGGTGAGTCTTTTGATGAATACACCCAAAAAGTCATCTTTGAGCCTCTCCAAATGAACAATACCACCTGGAAGTTGCCTCAACTCGATCGTAATCAGGTTTCTAACCAATATTGGAACCGGGATAGCCCGATCCCATTTTACACAATAGCCACTTATCCCGATGGTTCATTAGCTACTTCAGTAGAAGATCTGACCATTTTTATGTTAGAAATGATGAAAGGGCAATCGGGGCAATCTGAGCTTTTACTTTCTAAAGATTCGTATCAAACGCTCTTTTCCCAAAAGCTAGACACTCGGCCTCCGGACATGCCTGATCGGGAAGCAAACTATGGGGTGTTTTGGGTATGGTCTACTTCGGGTAGAATTGGTCACACCGGAGGTGATATCGGATCGTCTGCTTTGCTAGGGTTTGACCCTGATGCTCAAACTGGCTCTATTCTGCTTATTAATTCTAATACTGACGAAGCTGGAAATGGCGCAACAGAACGAATGGCCGAAATTATAAGAGCTTATAAATCGTTCGAACAAGCAAAATAGACTATAATGCTATGGGTGAATAGTTGTATCTGTTCACCCATTTTTTTCACTATCTAACCATCCACTTTCTGTAGTAAGCCATTCAGACCGGGGAAAGTCATCGTCTCTGGTTACAAAATTTATGTTAGTTTTGCAGCTAGAAACCCCACCAACAACTTTTTCAATCTGAGGGGGCTGAGGCTACTATGGTGAAATTGCGTATTCATAAAAACGTAATACGATTATCCCTGTTTTTAGGAATCATTAGCTGGATAGGACTTGTTACTACCGATATCTTTATTCAGTTTGCCCAAAGTCATAACGTTCCTTCGGGCTTCAAATCTGAGTTTACTTATATTTTTTTAACCTTATTTTTGGTTTCGGTAGCGGTCTATTACCGATTTATTACCGGGCAGGCCGAACGGATTAACTTTATCGATCTCTTATGGCGGGTTTTTGCCACTGGCCTATTCGCTACTATTATTTCTTTGGCAATCTACTTGTTTTATGAGTTGCTGGGGCAAGGATCATTGGCTAGCAAATCGTTACTTCGCTCGTTCTTTTTTCACATTCGGCTCGGACTTTTTGCTGCCTTCATTCTCTCAACGTTTATGGTATGGAAACAACTTATTCTATATCAGAAAACTAAACGGCTCATTCTGTTATGGCAAATCTTTGAGTATTCATTGTTAGCCAGTATCATTTTTGTCTTTTTTCCTGGTCGAGGTGACTGGGCCACCTTAGCGATTATCCTGATTCCGCTATTGCTGCTGGGACTCATTCTATCCATTAATCTCAAGTGGATTGCCTATCTGGATTTTCGCCAGAAATGGAAAAGTATCTCTATTATGTTGGCTATCGCCATCTTCATTATTTTCTATATACAGCAGCTTCTCTACCAAATCACTGTATTAGAAGACTCAGAAAGGCTACGGGGTTTTATCCTTAACCCCTTTATCATAGCTACTACTGGGTTTGTCCTGATATACAGTATTTTCTCTCTACTGGTTATTATTTTTAACCTGCCAACCTCTTCTGTCTTTGAACAAAAGCTCGAGGAGATTATCAACTTTCAGCGGCTGAGCCAGTCTTCCCAGTCGGAGTACAACACTTCTCAGATTTACAATATTCTATTGGAAAGTGCTGCTAAAGCAGTAATCGCTGACGCGGGCTGGATTGAAGTGACACACAATGGCAATCCTCGTCTGCTAACCAAAAGCATTACCCAAGATCAGGTTGATAACTTCAAAAAACGTCTTCAGGCGAATACCGATCAGCCCGAAATTATTGACCCCCTGCACCGTCCCCGGCTTCAGAGGCAGGATTTTGAGCAGCGTCAGCGGCGGTATCGCCTGCTTAGCTTACCCGAATACCGATCAGTACTCTGGGTGCCGCTGGTAGTAAAAAATACCATTGTGGGCAACTTAGTACTGGTGAAAGAAGTGAGTGATGGTTTTAACAAAGAGATGATTAGCATCATCACTACGTTTGCCAGCCAGGCTTCTATCTCCGTTGAGAATTTTCAGCTAATGAACGAAACGTTAGTCAACGAACGCTACCAGGAAGAACTGAAAATTGCCAACCGAGTACACCGTAGTCTATTACCGGATAAACCTATCGCCAACGATGCTTTTGACATCTCGGCCTTCTCGGAGTCGGCTGATCAGGTAGGGGGCGACTACTACGATCAGTATCAGATCGATGACCATAAATTCATTATTATTATTGGAGACGTATCCGGAAAAGGAACCTCAGCCGCGTTTAATATGTCACAGATGAAAGGGGTTTTCCATAGTCTGGCGCAACTAGATCTTCCTCCCGATAAGTTTCTGGCCTACGCCAACAGTGCTTTAGGGCGTTGTATGGAAAAAACTTCCTTTATCACTGCCTCATTTTTTGTAGTAAACACCCAAACCCGCACACTTAGCTTTGCCCGGGCGGGTCATACCCCCACATTGTACTATAGTGACAAAACCAAACAAGCTTGCTACTTGGAAACCAAAGGGCTAGGGCTGGGAATTATTCGTAATGATAAGTTCGACCAGTATATTGAGGTAAGCGAAAAGCATTATCAGCGGGGCGATATTATTCTACTCTACACCGACGGAATAACGGAAGCCACGAATGAAGAAAATGAAGAATTCGGATACGATCGATTGAAGGAGGTGATTACAAATAATGCCAATGAGTCCTCGGGGGTACTACAAAAAAAACTTATTGAAGAACTTTATAAATTTTGCAATCATCGTCCTCTCTATGACGATTATACAGCATTGATAATGAAGTTTACCTAATTATACCTAAGTAAAATAACCTAAATTCAAGCAAAGCGTATAATAGACTAGCTATGGTGGATGTACGAACTGATTTTGAAGGCGATAGCTGCCTCATTACAATTAGCGGAGAAGTGGATGCCAGTTCATCCATTTATTTAGATGAGGCTTTGGAAAAAGCAATGAACTCAGATATAGTCAGAATCCTGGTGAATTGTAACCATCTAAACTATATTTCTTCGGCCGGACTAGGGGTTTTCATGTCTTATATCCAAGAACTGGAAGCCAAAGGCAAGAGAATGGTTCTATACCGCATGAGTGACCGGGTTTATAAAGTCTTTGAAATACTGGGGTTACACCAACTGCTCACCATTGTAAAAACTGAAGAACAAGCAAAGAAGGAATCTAATGAGCTATAGATACAAGGTATCGTGCTGTAAGGATGAGTTGCAGGGAGTGCGCGACTTTGTAAGGAATACCCTACAGAATTATACTATCTCGGATGTGGAGATGCACCAACTGGTACTTGTTGTAGATGAGGTGTGTTCCAATCTGATGATTCACTCTCATAAGTGTAACCCTGATCATAGTTTAGAACTGAAAATACAAATTGGCGATGACCAGGGAGTCACTTTTGAGATTTACGATTCGGGTAAGAAAGGGTTCAACTTCAAACAATATAAGGAACCCTGCATTAAGCAAATTATTAAAGACCGACGTAAAGGTGGCGTAGGTTTGCTGTTAGTTCGCCGAATCATGGATCAGATCGATCACGATTTCCACCCAAAATCCCGAAAGAATATTTATCGTCTTTACAAAAAGCTATCTGTTCAGCCTACCCACCGGGCTTGAATTAGCCTATATCCTTTTATTTTTCAAAACTTGGTTACAGAACTACACAATTGAACTGGCTCGATGGGTTGATCTATGACCTGACAACTTAGTAGGGCATCCATCACTTGAGATAGCATAGCGGGTTCAATCCGGAAGTTTGTTTGCCACTGGGTTCTCGTAAACCAGCGTTGAGCATCTTCTGGCGTGAGTCCGTAACGCTGAGCTACTAGAGTGGGCGCATCTCCCCGCTTCATAAAACCTGCCGCCGACTGTTGTACAATCTTGAGTAAATCCCGAATTTTTTCTGAGTAGTTCTCTAATATCTCATTGCGGATGCTTATTACAAAGCAAGGCCAGGGGGTATCAAACTCCCCTACTCGCCTAAATTCGCCCTGTTCTACCACAGGTTGAGTCATAAACTTTTCCCACATGAAAGCATCAGCTTCACCGATGGGCAAAGCCTTACGGGCACCGTCCATACCTCCTACTATCTTCAATTGAAGCTTATCAGTTGACCAGCCCCGGTATTTCGCCATTACCATCGCCATTAGGTGCGATCCTGACCCTATGCGGCTGATGGCAAATGTTTTATCCTTCAATTCCTCTACCGACTGGTAGGAAGAATTTGCCGCCACGTGAATACCCCAGGTAAGCGGGCTACTGACAAACACCTGTACAATTTTACCGGCCTGATGCTTAATAATATCAGCCACTACTCCTTCAGTGAGGGCAATAGCGATATCCAGTTTTCCTACCCGAAGATCGCCCATCATGGCCCCGGTACCTCCTGGATAATCCTGCCACTGTACTGCCAAGCCTTTAGCCTGAAAATCGCCCTTCTCCATCGCTAAATGCCAAGGCAACATAAAATGCTCAGGAACACTACCTACCTTAAATTGGGTCATAGTTTTTCAATGGTTTGATAATTCAATTGTTCAATGGCTCGCCTGCTGGTGGTCACTGGTCACTGGTCACTGGTCACTGGTCACTGGTCACTTACTGAAACGGTCAACCTATTTCAGGCATAGACAGTTTTCAACCTTCTACCCTTCTACCGTTCACTTTTTTTTCGTCTTCCTTTCCTTCAGCAAACTTACGTCTTTTGTAACTGAAAATGCTATTTTCGCTTTTAGCATCGCCACATTGACCTATGATCCGATTTGCCTTACTTTTTTTACTCGGGGGGTTCAGTACACCTTCCGCTTTTTCTCAGGAAGAGAACCTAAAAATTGCCGTTGCCTCTAATCTTTCGGCTCCGGTAGAGCGAATTAAAGCCTTGTACGAAGAAGACTTTGAGAGTACACTTACCCTAATTGTGGCCTCTTCGGGTAAACTGACCGCTCAAATTACCAATGGTGCCCCCTATGATCTGTTTATGTCGGCAGATATGAAGTATCCGGAGAAAGTGTACGAGGCCGGATTAGCGCAGCAAAAACCTACTATATTTGTGTTAGGAACTTTACATTTCTGGACTATACGTTCTGAAATTAACTCAATTGACCAGCAACTACGAAAAGCTAGAACTATTGCCATTGCCCAGCCTAACCTAGCACCCTACGGAGCCGAAACCCGGCGCTGGCTTCAGAAACAAGAACTGTGGGAGGAGGTGAAAGACAAGCTAGTATATGGCGAAAATATTAGCCAAGTGAACCAATACATCGCCACCAAAACCGTGGTAGCTGGATTTACCTCAAACTCAGCCCAACGTATTGAAGCTATCAGTCAAAAAGGTAGTTGGCACGAAGTACCCGAAGCCCCCCCCCTCCCCCACGGCATGGTACTGCTCCGCAATGCTGAAGCCTCACAATTTGCCATAGATCAGTTTCTGGAATTTATGATCTCCCCCGTAGCCCAAAAGGTTTTTCAGGATTTTGGTTACCAGCTACCATGACAGACATAGAATGGTCACCATTTTGGCTAAGCTTTAAACTAGCATCTATCACCACGGTTTCGCTCTTTCTGATTAGCACTCCCCTAATTTATAGCATCTACTTCCATAGCAAAAGCATTCGCACCGTGCTAAAAGCTATCATTAGCCTACCATTAGTACTTCCTCCTACCGTACTGGGTTATTATTTATTATTATTACTCCGTCCTGAAGGCTGGGTAGGTCAGTTGAGCCAGCAATGGTTCGATACCCGCCTAGTTTTCAGCTTCTCCGGCCTGGTGATTGGCTCAATTATTTTTAGCCTTCCGTTTATGGTAAACCCGATACTCTCAGCCCTGGAAAATCTACCGGATAATTACCGTGAAGCCGCCTACACGCTAGGAAAATCCCGGTGGAATACCCTGATCTACGTACTTTTGCCCAATGTTAAGTCATCGCTATGGGTGGGCGGTGTGATGACGTTTGCTCACACTATTGGCGAATTTGGGGTAATACTCATGATCGGGGGCAGCATTCCCGACGAAACCCGAGTGGCTTCCATTGCTATTTACAACGAGGTAGAAATGCTCCATTATGCTAATGCCAACATCTACGCTGCCATTTTACTACTTTTTTCCTTCATCGTGCTTATTTTGGTTTATTTGTACCAAAACCAGCGTCCTCAGGGAGTTATCTGATGGAAGTGATTTTACAAAAACGCCTGAGAGGTGGAAAAGAAACCATGTTGCTTAATGTGTCCCTTAAAGTTCGGGAGGGGGAGATTATCGCCATTATGGGCCCATCTGGGGCGGGAAAAACAAGTATTCTGAAAATGATTACCGGACTACTCACCCCTGACCAAGGGTTAGTACAAGTAAATCATCAAACCTGGTTTAACAGTAAATCCCACGTCAACTTAAAAACCCAAAAGCGATCTATTGGCTATGTATTCCAAGACTATGCCTTGTTTCCAAATATGAGCGTACGAGAGAACTTGAAGTACGCCTTGCCCTCTGCTGAACCCAAAAGCAGTATTGATGAAATACTAGAACTGATTGACATTCAGAATCTATCAGAACAAAAACCCAGGGCACTTTCGGGTGGTCAGCAACAGCGGGTGGCACTAGCTCGAGCACTCATTCGTCGTCCTGAGGTGTTATTACTCGATGAACCGTTTGCCGCCTTAGATGATAGTATGCGAAGGAAATTGCAAGCAGATGTGCTAGCGTCACATCATCGCTATAAAACAACCACTTTTTTAGTAAGCCATGACCCAGCTGAAGTAGCCCGCCTTGCTAGCCAAGTTTTTATTCTGCACGATGGTAAGATACTACAGTACGGTACGCCTACTTCAGTGCTTACGCAACCTCATTCTGACACGCTTTTAACAGGCGAAATACTCGCGATCCATCAAAATCAAGTGACCCTGGTAGTTAAAAATTCTTTGAGTATTATTGATATTCCTGAGGCATCATCTCAGTACCGGATTGGTGATTCTATCCTGATTTCTGCAAATGAATACCGTATCCGAAGGGAGGATTGAAGTAAGCAGTTGGGTAGTGTGTGCGTACTAGGGCGTGTTGACATTCAGGCTAACGAGGGATTTTAAAGTCGGTTTTGGTCTGATTTAGGCCATCGTGGCGCGACACTTGAGAAGGGCGATGCTAGAGTATCGGCCGCCGAAAGTAACGCAGATCAGGCCGAAAACGGCTAAAAATCGCCGTTCAAGTTTGAATGTCAACACGCCCTAGTTTCAATATCCGGGTAACAAAAAAGCCTCACCCTGACTGAGAGAGTGAAGCCTACAAATGTTATTGCTTGGGAGTTACTGGACTTCTTTATTAGGAAGTACATTGGCAATTAGCTTTACCCGTTCCTGGGCGTTAACTGCATTAGAAACAACGGTAACAATCTTGTTCTGCCGTCCTTTTTTTCCAGTACTGTTAAAGGAAACTTCGATTTTATTACTAGCACCGGGCACAATGGGTTCGCGAGGCCAGGCAGTAGCGGTACAGCCGCAGGTAGTGAGTACATTAGACAAAATCAGTGGTTCGGTTCCGGTATTTTCAAATTCAAAGGTGTGGCTTACTTTGTCCCCCTGAACAATATCGCCAAAATCTTTACTATCCTCAGCAAAAGTAATCTGAGGTCCATCCACCTCCTCGTCAGTAGTGGCCTCTTGGGCAAACGCCACCTGAATAAGAAAAAAACTGAATAAAAGAGCAAGAGTATTTTTCATGGCTATTTATTTTTTGGTCTGGTATACGTGCATAACAACGATAAATCCTGAAAAAATTTCCCGAAGTCATGCTTTTCTTGACCAATGTAGTGTTTTACCACATTTTCCAAAAATTTCAGTGCGCCTTTCCAACGCTTCCCTTCAAAACAGGGTCAGTCTAGCAGTAAACATAATATGACCAGTAATGAAGCTAGTACACACCTCAACCCTCCTTTCATTAATCTCACTCGTATTGCTGTCAGGTTGTATGAACGACGAAGAATCTGCTTTTGAACAGCAAGTACGGGCGGAAAATGAAATAATTGAAAACTACCTGACCGAAAATAACATTCAAGCCGAACGACTCAACAGCGGTATTCATTTTGAAGTTTTACAAGAAAACCCCAGTGGCACTATTGTGAAAAATGAATCAATCGTAGCCATTCGGTACAATCTACGCACACTGGAAGGCAAAGCTATTGACAGCTTGCCCGACTCCCTGGCCTCGCTCCGGTTTTTTCACGCCCAGGATTTTCCCAATGCCTTATTTCCGAGAGGAATTAATATTGGGGTTGGGCATATGCGGGAAGGCGAACAATACCGTTTTTATATTCCTTCCTACCAAGCCTTTGATGCTTATTCTTTCGGTCAGTATCTCCCTCGCAACTCCATGCTGATCGCCGAAGTTACCCTGGAGAAAATAGAGGAAAAAGAATCGGTCAAGGTAGAAGAGATGAAAACCATTACCGAGTACATTGAGGCCCACAATCTCACTAATGCGAAAGAGTTATCTTCGGGTATTTTCTTTGAATTGCTGAAAGAGGGAGACGGAGAAAAACCTGAGACGGGTGCTTTAGTTAAAGTTAATTTCAAGGGACAGTACTTAGATGGCGAAGTGTTCGACGAGTCGGAGAAAGATAAACCCTATGAGTTTTTCGTAGGCAAAAACCGCGTAATTCCGGGTTTTGAGTTGGGGGTGGAAGCCATGAATGAAGGCGGTAAAGCTCGAATTTTTGTTCCCTCTCATTTAGGTTTTGGTGAAGGGGTTCAGGTTATTCCACCTGCTATTCGTAAAGATTTTCTGACAGAATACAATGTTCGCAACTTACGCCCCTACGAACCTATGATTTTTGAGTTAGAGTTAGTTGATATTCAGTGATTACTAGATTGAACAGAAAGAATAGTATTGCTAAATCAAGTCTCAAAAAACTCTTCTCGAAAGTTCATTAGGAATAATTCTTGGCGGGCGCGGGTAACGGCAGTATATAGCCAACGGAGATATTCGGTATTGAGCCGCTCATCGGGTAAATAACCCTGATCAACAAAAACCGCATCCCACTGCCCTCCCTGCGATTTGTGGCAAGTAAGCGCGTAGGCGTACTTTACCTGAAGGGCATTGAGGTACTCATCGTTTCGGGCGGCTTCTACTTGCTCCCGACGGGTTTCCTGCTCCTGATATTCTTCCAATACTTCTTGGTAGAGCGTGTGGTATTTTTCCTCTTCCAGAGCTACGCTGGGCGAATGCAGTACATCTAACATCACCTTGGCCTCGAACGGCGGCTGGTCGGGATAATCCAGCAGTTGTAGTTCCAGGTCGGCAAAGCGTAGATCGTACTTCTCCTCAATGCTAAATACTTTTAAGATCTCTATAAAGTCGCCGTTCGCCAGAAAGGAAATCTCCGAGTTTTCTTCGGTAAAAAAGTAATTGTTCTTCACAATCATCAAGTAGTCACCAACTTCTAGTTCGTTCTCGTAAAAGAAAATCTGATGGCGTACAAACCGATTGTAGTTCACCGCCGCTTTGTTAGAGCGACAGATGACCGCCGTATTTTCTCGCCCAAACTTATCGTAAGCGTAGCGCAGACCATCTTCTAGTCGTCTGCCTTGCATCTGGTAGACATCGGTGTAGCCCTGGGTTTTCATCTGAATGTTAAAGGCCTCGAGTAGCAGTTGCTGACGTAGCTGGGTAGCGTTGTGCAAAATACCGGAGTCTTGCTCCTGCCGCATTACTTCGGTAAGCTCGGTCTCAAAAATGTTGAGTCGGTAAAAATGCTCCAGATGCTCGGCATCCAGTCCCTGGCTAAGCGTTTGTCCCACCGGAGGTAGTTGGGCTGAGTCACCAATCAGCATTAAGCGATTGGTTGGCTGCTCGTATACGTAATCAATCAAATCGGATAATAGCCCATTGCGACTTGCTCCTACATCATTAGAGAGCATGGAGGCTTCGTCAACGACAAACAACGTATTCTTCTGGTAATTCTTACGACGCGAGAACTGTAATTTTCCGGTGACTGGGTCAGCTACCCGCTGGTAAATAATTTTATGAATGGTGAACGCACTACGCTCCGAATAGCCCGCCATTACTTTCGCCGCCCGTCCGGTGGGAGCTAACAACATCAGTTTCAGGTCAAACTCAGGTAACGCCTTTACTAAAGCACTCACCACCGAGGTTTTACCGGTTCCAGCGTAGCCTTTCAGCAGTATCACTGTTTTTTGGGCAGCTTCTTGGGCAAGGAAGAGATCAAATAAAGAAAATAGTTTTTGCTGTCCTTCGGTCGGCTGATGAGGGAAATACGAAGCAATCAATTCCGAAGGTTTGGGCATAGAATGGATGGTGTTAAAGTGTTAGGGTGCGTAGTGTTATAGTGCTTCGAGTTGGGTGTTCAGATGTTAAAATTATTAAGCTCAAGCTTGATGGAGTGTTTACTGCGTCTTGTTATGTGTTCTCGCTTTTCTATCTATAATACTCATTTTTCACTTCATGTTGTCGTATCCATGATTCAAGTTTATTCCACTCGCGCTCTCGAAATAACTTTTTTGGAAAGATTAAGAATTTATACTTTTTCTCTCTAGACCATGAAGAGGTAGCATCTAACTCTTTAATAATCAAATTTTCTTTTGGATCAATGAGAGGCATCATCATATTATTAAGAGCCTTCCGGTGAATTATGAATCTATCAGCCTCCAATTTATCGGTAGCACCTATACCAGCCAAAAATTTATATTTCTTGAACTCGAGAATCGAGTCTTCTATTTTAAACTCAATTACCTGTAGGTTGGCAAAGTTTCTAAATCGTTTATAGGTTACGATTATCATGATGATCATGAAGCAAACTATCATAATCATGCTGATTACATTGGAAAATGTATGAGTTGCTAGGTAAAATACGATCATCACAAATGAGTAGAGAATCCCTTGAAAGAACATCCCTTCCTTCAGTTTCTTATGATATGAATCAATATCCACGGATCGCAAACTTTCGCCCTTTGCCTCTATCATAATTTGTATTACACATAACAATGCACAATGACACAAACAGGATATTTCGCAAACACATTAACACTGTAACACCCTAACACTAAATCCTCTTTGTAAAAACATTCTCATTCCCAACCATATCGCGTACCCGCAGCTTGACTTCGCCCCGGAGAGGTTTGGAATTGTCGAGGCGGTCTGACCAGATTAAGTCTCGTTTGTAATCGTAGTGCATTAGCAGCCACTCACCGTCTACGTAGGCTTCGTATTCGCGGATGCCTGAGGTTACGTCCTCAATTTTGAATCGCAATCGGTCGGAGCTGATACTGAGTGGGGTGATAACCGGGGCAATAGTATCGACTTCCAACACAAAATCCCCAAAGTTGCGGGTGCGGAATGAAATGGTGTTTTCTTTCCATTCCCCTCCCTCGTAGCCCAAATCGCCTTTGGCATCTAATCGGTATACTGAGGTTTTACTTCTTGCCCCATCAGGAAACTGGCGAGGCTTGAGCAGTATTTGCATATTTTGCCGCAGGGGCACATTATCCTGATGAATACGAAATAGCTCTTTTCCCACTTCCTGCTCATGGTTCATGGCTAAAAATAAGGTATCAAACAGGGCTGACTTAGGAAAAGTCACATTCATCTGAGGCTGATAGAAGCTAAACGCATTTCGGGAAGGAACTTTTACTTTAATAGGCAAGGCACTTATATCTCCACACATGTCTACCGAATCAGGAATACCCCGATTCAAATCCCAGAGGTATACCGCCACGTCATTCACTACGTAGGCCGGAGGTTCTTCCAAAGCCCGCCTCTCAGCGAAAAAGGTAGCCAATTTGCGCTGGTACAAACCTTCGGGGTTTTTATCCACTGGGGTAAATAACTGCAGTACATTGCCCCGAACGTGATAATTTTTACTGGAGTACGGCTTGTTGAAGTAACGGGTGGTTAATGTTTTATCGGTAGTGGGTTGTCCTTGCAAAGAAAAGTTAACTTGACTACGATTACCATTAATATCCTTCAGCACAATGTTCGCTTGGTGGAGTTGATCGTCGTTGATGGTAATTTTGCCTTTTTGAGCATTTGTCTCATAAAACTTTAGCGTATTACCATCGTCTACATATAGCTTATAAAAAGTCCGGTTTTGCCGATAGCGCTCTTCGTAGTTGGTATGAACGTGAATATTCTTGGCTTGGGAAAAAGAAAACTTTTCCATGTTACAATGGAATTGAGACTCGCCGTCTAACGTCAATTCAGTTTCTTTCACTCCGTATACATTCCGCGCCCCGGTAGCTTTGTCGAAGGCCGCTACCTCCACTCCTATTGTGCCTCTCACCGCAATGGGTTCGTTAACTACGTACTTACCATTCTGCGACTTTAGACTAAACTCAAACCGACCAAACTGCCCATTGATACGGGCATCTTTCTCGAGCGTAGTTAAAGCAATGCGGCGAACGTAGGGTGAAACATTATCCACAATTTCTTTAAACCCGAACTTCAGTGGGTCCATCGGCTGCTGGTTAGCATCCCGGATCTCAAAGTGAAGATGTGGGCCACCCGATGAGCCGGAGTTTCCGGCTTTGCCAATTACCTCGCCCCGCTTCACTTTTAGTTCATCTTTTTGCGGAAATAGCTCAATGGTGAATGATTTCTTACGATACTGCGCTTTTTTGACAAATTCTTGAATTTGATCGTTGAATTCGTGCAGATGGGCGTACACGCTGGTCGTTCCGTTAGGATGCTGAATGTAGATAGCATTGCCGTAGCCCCCGTAGGAGATTTTGATACGGTTGACAAATCCATCGGCGGTAGCGTGCACCGGCGAACCTACTACCCCCCCCACTTTAATATCTATTCCGGCGTGCAGGTGAGAGCTTCGCAATTCGCAAAAATTACCTGATAGATAGTTCCGCTCACCCGGACGAATAGGAAATAGATAATAGCTATCGCTCTCAAACCCTACCGAAGTAAATAATACCGGAATACAAATCAGTAAAACAACCCTACTTAATTTCACAAGTCAACATTTTTTGGTCTTCAATAAAGGCCTCTAGTGTATTACCCCGCTGAATGGCTCCCACCCCTTTAGGAGTGCCCGTGAACAAAATATCCCCTTTTTTTAGCGTGATAAACTGCGACACATAAGCAATTAATTTATCAACGGGAAACAACATCAAACTGGTATTTCCCTGCTGCTTGGTTTCACCATCTACCTTTAGGCTGAAATTCAGGTCCTGTAAATCGGGATACTTTTCTTTAGGCACAAACTCCGAGATCGGAGCAGCACCGTTAAATCCTTTTGCTAGCAACCAGGGCAAGCCTTTTTCTTTAGCTTTCTGCTGCAAATCCCTTGCCGTGAAGTCAATGCCAATGCCGATGCTGTCGTAATATTTAGCAGCAAACTTCTCTTGAATGTACTTTCCTTCCTGGTTAATCTTGATTAGGATCTCTGCTTCGTAATGAATATTCTGCGTGTATTCCGGATAGTACAGCGGGTCGTTATTCTTTAATAAAGCCGTATCGGGCTTCATAAAAACCACGGGTTCATTGGGTCGTTCGTTGTTCAGCTCGTGGATATGATCGGCGTAATTGCGCCCAATAGCAATAATTTTCATGTTAGGGAAGGTAGTTGGTTATCATCAACGTTGAAGGTATGTATTATCTTACTTTGCTTGGATTTCTTCATTTTCATTGGCAAAAATTAGTACACTTCTAGCAGAAAAACCATAAAAATGACTGAAACAACTTATCGTATTTTCTTACAGGGGTAAGGAAAATTCACAAGAACCAATTATTTATTGGCTTAATCTATGTAACGTTTGAATTTACCCCGGTGCTTCGCTATTATGCGCCTGATTTTGTGAAAACTGTCCTCTAACCAACCAATACAATGAGTAAACATACTTACGAATACGGTGTAATCGGAAATTGTGCCTTTTTGGCTCACATTGGTGTAGATACGAACGTAGCCTGGCTTTGCTGGCCCCGCTTCGACAGTAGCTTCATCTTCGGCGGTATACTAGATAAGCAAAAAGGCGGAGAGTTTAGTATTCAGCCGAAATCCGAATCGTTTGATACTCATCAGTACTACGAGGAAAACACCAACGTGCTGTGCACTGAAATCACTACGGATGAGGGGAAGTACCGGGTAACGGATTTTGCCCCTCGCTTTTTTCAGTACGATCGTTACTTTAAGCCTCTGATGCTCATTCGCAAGATTGAGCCGCTGTCAGGTACCCCGCTAATTAAGGTTACCTGCAATCCTGTAGGTGAATACGGCGATATCAGCCTCTCTCACAATCAAGCCAGTAATCACATTAAATTCCTCGGATTACGCAACGAAATACGCCTTACCACCGATATTTCCCTAACCCATATTCTGGAAAACAACTACTTTGTACTAAACGACACTCAATATTTGGTGCTAACGTATGGGGCACCCCTGGAGGCCCCGGTACGGAGCACTTGCGAAACCTTTCTACAAAACACCACCAAATACTGGCGCGATTGGGTAAAGAGTACCAGCATTAAAAACTTCGGGCAACGAGAGGTATTGCGCTCAGCTCTGATCCTTAAAATTCATCAGTACGAAGATACCGGAGGGATTATTGCCGCTGCAACTACTAGTTTACCCGAGTCGCCGGGTAGTGGGCGTAACTGGGATTACCGCTACTGCTGGCTACGTGATACGTACTACACGCTGAATGCTTTCAACAACATTGGGCACTTTGAGGAACTGGAACGCTACTTCCACTACATTGCTAACATTTCGGCTACCCAGGGCGAACGGTATCAACCACTGTACGCCATCGGGGGACGGGACCAGTTGGTAGAGCGGATTGTTGATCTGGATGGTTATCAAGGTAATGGCCCGGTACGCATTGGTAACCAAGCCTACGAACACATTCAGAATGATGTGTACGGGCAAGTACTGCTTTCCCTTCTTCCTCTTTACGTAGATTTTCGCTTTAACCAGGACGAACGGGCGGGTTCAGATAAACTAGCTGCCGATGTGCTCGACCGGATTGAGAAGTTCATTCAGGAACCCGATGCGGGCCTGTGGGAGTTTCGGGATTTTAAGCAACTGCATTGCTATACCTATCTTTTCCACTGGGCGGGAAGCTCGGCCGCAGTGAAGATTGCTGATTATTTGAAGGATGAGCGCCTCAAGAAAAAAGCCGTTCATCTGCGCGACCTAGCCGCCAACAAGATTGAAGCTTGCTACGATGCTAGCCGGGGAGTATATACCCAGGCAATTGGCACTAGTAACCTGGATGCCAGCACCTTGCAGCTCATTATGATGAATTATCTGGACAGTCATTCTGACCGGGCTAAGCAGCACCTGGTGAATTTGGAGAAGGAACTTCGTTCAGAAGGAGGATTATTTTTCCGTTACAAGCACGCCGATGATTTTGGCACTCCCGAAACTACCTTCTTGATCTGTGCTTTCTGGTATGTAGAAGCCCTGGCTTGTGTCGGGCGCCTCGACGAAGCCATTGAGACCTTCGAGAATATTATGAAGTTCAGCAACCACGTGGGACTGTTCAGTGAAGATGTAGACGCTAAAACCGGCAGCCAGTGGGGTAATTTCCCCCAGGCCTACAGCCACGTAGGGCTGGTCAACGCCGCCTTCCGAATTGCTACCCGCTTGGACAATCCAACGTTTCTCTAACGGAGTCCGGAAACCGGAATCAGGAGACCGGAGAAGAGCTTAGTGCATGGATCAGGGAAATAAGATATTAATCTTCTTGATTAGGTAAATCAAAAAGAGAGAAGAAAATTCGATAGTCACTTGCCGGACTCCGGCTTCCGGTTTCCGTTCTCCGTGATTGTTATCCTTCTTTAATCATTTCCTTCAGCAAGGCTCGTACATCTTCAAAAGAACTGACGTTAAAGCGGGCGGCTGAAGTCTTGCTACCAACTTTAATGGTGTAAGCGTCATCGGGCATTGCCCGGAACGTGTCTTCATCGGTAGCATCATCGCCAATAGCGAAGACAAAGTCGTGAGAAGTTTGGTTGAGCCACTGGTGGGCGGTGCGACCTTTATTCACTTCCCGGTCTTTAATTTCTACTACGTGGTCACCCTCTAGTACTTGCAGGTTGCTATTAGAAGAGATATACTTCAGGTGACTGGCCAGCTCGCGGGTACGCAGTTCGCCCAATCCGGTTTCTACCTTACGATAGTGCCACACCAACGAGAAATCTTTTTCCTCAATAAATGAACCGGGTGTGCGCTGCACATACATTTCTAGAATCGGCATAATTTCTTTTTTCCACTCGCTTCTCATTGCTACCACCGTTCGCCAGTCTTTCTCTTTCTCCCGCAGCCATACCCCGTGTTCGGCGATGAGGGTCACGTCAAACTCGCCCATCCACCCCCCGAGGGTATCCTTATCCCGTCCGCTAATAACCACCACCTTGTTTTTTTTCTCTTTTACCAGATTGGTCATAATGTTTTTCAATTCATCGTCCGGTTTAGCATCCCGGGGGTCACTATGAAATCCGGTAAGGGTTCCATCGTAATCGAGAAAGATGAGTCGTTCATCGGCCTTACTAAATTCTTTTAACATTTTTTCTTGCGACAGTTCGTCTAAATGACGGGTTTGCATACTACGCTGCATCTCTTTAATTGTGGTTAAACTTTCCATAAATAGATTTACCCAGTGTGAAATATTATACAGTTTTAGCGAATTTTGCATGGTAGTCATGTGCTGGACTTGCTCTTGCTCCGGCATCATCAGGGCTTGGTCAATAGCTTCTACCAGTTGGTTAGTATCATTAGGATTGATCAGAATTGCGTCGGACAGCTCCTTGGAGGCACCGCACATCTCACTCAGAATTAGTACTCCTTTCTTATTGATTTTACTAGCGATAAACTCCTTGCATACGAGATTCATTCCGTCGCGCATGGGGGTGACCAGAGCTACATCGGCCATGCGGTAAAAGGCCGAAAGCTCGTCCAGCGGGAATGATCGGTAGAAAAAGTGGACAGGGGTCCAATTGATTTTACCGTATTTTCCGTTAATGCGGCCTACGAGTCGGTCTACTTCTTCTTTAAGTTCTTTGTACTTACCTACTGAGTCGCGAGACGGTACCACGACCATAATTAGGGAGACTTTGCCCCGGTACTTGGGGTAACGGTCAAAAAACATTTCAAAAGCCTCCAAGCGTTGGGGAATTCCTTTAGAGTAATCTAAGCGATCAATTGACAAAATGAGTTTCTGGTCACCCAGTGATATACGGTAGTGAACTTCTTTTTCCAATGCGCCGGGTGAGGCGGCGGCCTGGGCGTATTTGTCGTAATCAATCCCCATTGGGAACGAATCTACCATCACCTGACGGTTATTAACTACTACCATTCCCTGCGAGCTACTTAACCCCGCCAGACGGCTTACCGAGCTAAGGAAGTGACGCATATCATCGTAGGTATGGAAGCCTATTAGGTCCGAGCCTAGCACACCATTGAGCAGAGCCCGCCGCCAGGGAATTACTCGAAAAATTTCGTAGGATGGGAAAGGAATATGTAGGAAAAAGCCAATACTTAGCTCAGGCTGAGCTTGTCGTAACATACCCGGCACTAGCATTAATTGGTAATCGTGCACCCAGAGAGTGTCGCCCGGCTCGGCTTTTTTTAGAATCTCATCGGCGAATTTACGATTTACCCGTTTGTATGCTTCCCAGAGTCGGGGTTCATACACCGAGTACTGGGTAAAATAGTGAAAGTTAGGCCAGAGGGTTTCATTGCTAAATCCTTCGTAAAAGTCTTTAATATCGTCTTCGGTCAGAAAGATCGGGTACATGCTTTCCTTTCCGATAGAATCGGTAATCTCGTTCTTTTCTTCCTTTTTACTGGTGACTAATCCGGGCCAGCCAATCCAGAGATTATTCCCTTCTTTGTAGATTGACCCTAATCCAGTGGCTAATCCGCCGGCACTGGTTTGGTACTCAAGTTGTTTTTTTTCGTTACGGGAAATTTTAATGGGGAGGCGGTTCGATACAATGATGGTCTTGGCCATAAAAAGCTAGTTGCGCTAGTCTAAGTGATGATAGTTTTAGCTTAAAAAGTTAGTCTAAAGTTACTACAAAAAGTAGGGAAAACCCGAAGAAATCCAACTAAAAAAACAGGTAAGATTGACTAAAACCTCGCTTTGAGGCTGCGCAATCTTATTTCGGTTAACTTTCGTTTTGTATCTAGCGGAAAATCGCCTTTCATCATCCAATCGTAGAAGGCAGGTTCCGATGCCAGCACGTCTTCTACCAGTTTATTTTTATGCTTACCGAAGTTGATGATCTCTGCACCATCATTATTAAAAGTAAACCGTCCGGCCAAATCGACCATCTTGGTAGTAGATACTTTATGCAATGACTCTACATCGTTACGGATGACCCCCACCTGGTTACCCTGAAAATCGACGACGGTTTGTTCATTGTATCTTTGTACTTGGGCCAGTAGTACCTCTAGCGTAGCCTGGGTATCAGCTTCGGCACTGTGGGCATCCTCCAAGTCTTTTTGGCAATAAAATTTATAAGCCGCCGAAAGGGTTCGCTTTTCCATCAGATGAAAAATTTTCTGGGCATCTACCAGCTTTTTCCGGCTTACATCAAATTCTATATTTTCCCGTAAAAAGGACTCGACCAGCATTGGAACATCAAATTTAATGATGTTAAAGCCCGCCAAATCGCAGCCCTCGAGAAATTTATGCAGGTTACGGGCGACTTCTTTAAATGTCGGAGCGTCTTTTACATCTTCATCGTAAAGCCCGTGAATCAGACTGGTTTCCTCGGGAATCGGTATCAGCGGATTGATGCGCTGCGTAATGGTTTCGGTGGGTTGATTGGGAAACACCTTAATAAACGAGTATTCAATAATCCGGTCCCGGGTCACGTTCACCCCCGTGGTTTCCAGGTCAAAAAATACTAAAGGATTTTTCAATTTTAGGTCGATCATACTTTTTTCTTCTTTAGTCTATAGTCCACAGACGACAGTGCTCGGCGCCCGATCTACGGAATGAAATTACTCAATCGTTAGTTGCTGATTGTTAAATAGTTCAATTGGTGGTTGTTGATAGTCATATTCCGGAGCCCGAAGCGACCGCCACACGAACTGGATTTGGGAGACCGGAAAATAGTACTTTTCTTCCATCAATTTCTAGCCTCTAATTTCCAACTTCTGGATTTCGTCCTCTAACTCCCAGCCTTCATTTCTCTCTATTCTTTTCCCGTAATTTTTTCACCTAATTCCACTAAATCTAATCCGCCAAAAGTGCCTGAACTCATCATCAGTAAGTTTTTATTCGCCCACTGCTGCTCAGTTAGGTAGTTTCGTAAATCTTGCGTTTTAGTGAAAATCAGAATATTCTCCTGAGCGAAAGCAGTTTTTAGTTGTTCGTTGGTAAGAGGATCGAGCTTTTTATGTTGAGAAACCTCAGGGTTATGATAGACGATGCCTACGTCTGCATCTTTCAACGTATCGCGGTACTGTCCGATAAACTCCGGATTAAGACTGCTGTAGGTATGTAGCTCCACGCAGGCAACCAACTGACGGTCAGTAAATTGCTCCTTTACCGCTTTGGTGGTGGCTAATAATTTCGAGGGAGCGTGAGCAAAATCTTTGTACAATCGGAAATGGCTATTTTCGGTTACCAGCTCCAGTCGCATGTTTGCCCCTTGAAACGACCCTATGGCATTGTAAAACTGCTTTTCGGTTACCCCCAGCCGCTTACACACTTCTAGGGCACCGCTAATATTTTGCATATTATGCGCTCCGAATAACTTTATCGGCACTTCACCATCAGCAGTTTTTAGGTAGCTCTTGCCGTCGCTTATCCGGTACGAGTGGGTTTTGTACTCAATACGGGCCACATCAGCCCGTTCTTTACGGCCGATTACGGTAGCCATATCATCTTCTTCACAGAAGATGAGTACCCCCGCCTTAGGCGAGGCATCGGCAAATAAATCAAACTGCTCAACGTATTCGTTTTCCGTTTTAAAAACATTGTAATGATCCCAGGCAATACCACTGATTAGACCAATGTGGTGATGGTACTTCAGGATTTTCGGACTACGGTCGATGGGGGAAGATAAATACTCATCGCCTTCAATAATGATAACTGGGGCATCACTCAATTGTACCCGTCCGGGTAGAGCATCAATCTTAGCTCCGATCACATAATCAAACTCACGCTTCAGGTGACTGAGCACGTGAACGATAATAGCCGTGATGGTGGTTTTACCGTGGCTTCCGGCAATGACCACCCGCTGCTTATCCCGGCTACTTTCGTAAATAAAGTCAGGGTACGATAAAATTGGGATACCTAGTTCCTGTGCCTTCGCCAGTTCAGGGTTATCCGGTCGGGCGTGCATCCCCAGGATGACTGCATCCAGTTCATTTATAATTTTTGCGGGAAACCATCCGATTTCTTCGGGAAGTAAACCCGCCTCGGCTAATGCAGTGCGGGCTGGGTCGTAAATTTCATCATCAGATCCAGTGACCTGTACCCCCTTTTGGGCAATATGTAAGGCCAAATCGTGCATTACGCTACCGCCAATGGCGATAAAATGCACTCGGCTTAACGAATTGGGCATAAACGGAATATAGTTTTACCAAAATTTTGGCAAAGTTAGGACAAAAAGCCTGATGGGCAAATACCAGCTATAAACCGAAAATGTCAAAGACAGTTATACAGATACAAAAAGGGTGGTAAGGGATGGCTAGGCATACCTAATAAAACTCACCGAAGTGCCAGAGTGCACCGGAGGGATCATGGAGAAAACACACCTTACCCCAGTCATCTTCCCGAACTTTTTCCAGCCTTGCTAGCGGATACTTCTCAGGTAACTGAAGCTGTTGTAGTTCCTGCCAGTACCGATCTACACTATCTACTTCCAAAAACATCATAAAGTTGTCCAGCCAGTCTTTTACGTAGTAGTCTTGCAAGTAAAACCCTAGTTGGTCTACTGTGAAGAGTGACATCTTTTCGGAAATAATACTTTCCTGAAAACCAAGTTCGCGGTAAAAACTCCGGGACTCCTTGAAGTCTTTAGCACCAATAAATGCCCGTAATGATTTTGCTTGATGGATCATAAGAGATAACAATAATTTACTAACTCCTCAAAAGATAACGCTTAAATCAGAAACTCGCTTCCCCTCATTTTAGTGATTTGCAAAATTTTGGTTAACTCAGTTCAAGCGATCAAATTATTTTGCCTAAGCGACATTAACTCGCCGGGATGCCCGACAGACTTTGTGAATAAATCCTAGCTTCTTCAATACCGGCTCTGGAACAACGAACGGATAGGTGTCTGGATGCCCCATGCTTCGGTTAATGCTGTTTATCGCAATAATGGAAGGCAACCACTGATCCCAAATCTGATCAAAATCATCCATCTGGTACGGATCGAAGTTGATATTCTCGGCTAGCGCTTCACTATTGACTATACGGGTTTTTACCTCTAATCCAAAAGAATAGGCAGTATCCAGCGTATCGAGTATATGAAGGTAATGTGACCAAGTTTCCGCCCAGTCTTCCCATGAGTGGGAACTGGCGTAGGAGCTAATGAATTGCTCTGACCAGTTTTCGGGCGAGCCCAGTTTGTAGTGTTTCTGTAGAGCTTCTTGATAATCTTGCCGCTCATCGCCGAACAACTCCCGGTATTCAGAAATAAAGTCAGTATTCACGATGAGGATATTCCAGTAGTAATGCCCTACTTCGTGGCGAAAGTGACCCAACAGTGTCCGGTAGCGTTCGCCCATTTTCTGCTTCATCTCTTCTCTTTGTACCCCATCGGCTTCGTTGATATTAATGGTAATTAGACCTTGGGCGTGTCCAGTGAGTACTCGCTTTCTCTCTCCAGTTGGAAGGGTCTCATCAGCGAGAAAATCAAAAGCTAGCCCTCGCTCACTGTCTTGCTCCTTCGTTATCAACGGTAAACCCATTTGTTGTAAAGAATACAATAACCGCCGCTTGGCCTCTTCCATTTCTCGCCATCGTTGCAGGTGACTATCATCTTGAAGATCAGGGATAGTTTGGTTAAACTGGCAAGCAAAACATAGGTCATGACTATCGTCAACTGGCACCAACCAATTGCAAGCCTGGTACTGATGGTTGGCACAGTAACGATACTGCTGGTCAGGGTGATTGTATTTCTGAAATTGTTGATCCCCTACTAACCAGAGGGTCAATAGATCCCAATTATCGGAAGAAAACCCGAGTGGGCTACCACAACGCTCACATCGAATATTCTCGAAGTAAAGCAATTGCCCACAGTACTGACATGTAAAAAGCTTCATGGTTTAGGATGGTTGAAAGAGAGGTAAAAAGAACTACACTAATTGCGAGTGATGCCCACCCCATCGCGCTCACGATAAAATATTATTTGCCTTCAAATCAGGTATGATTAGCAAGTGCTCGAAAAATATACGCTTATTCATAATACAAGTTTATCTCTTTCTGCCATTTTTTTTATACATTCATTCATCACCATTTTTTTTACCGCATTATGAAAAAGATTTTTCTTCTCCTCACTGTTGGAATATGGGTAAGTATTACGACTGTTGCTCAAACCACTTTACAGAATGATAAGCTACGGCGCTCTTTTGCAGGTGGGGGATTATTCCTGGCTCCCCACGGTTATCAGTATCCCGATATGAGTTTCGATGGTCTAATTAGCCTTTCTCATAATCCCAATCTTATCGGTGAACACCTAAGTCAACACAATCCTACACAGGGAGAATATTCCTTAGTTATGACTGGGGCGACTCTAGGAGCCTACGCTAGATGGTTTCCCCGCCATACGCGTTTTCGGGGTACGCAAGAGTTACGTGTGGGGGTAGGATTGGTAATCGGTAGGGAAGGTATAGTAGAATACTATTGGGACGATCCATCGGGAAACCCTGAAGATTATTCTTATCGCCAAGGACGATCATTCGTGGATTATTGCTATATGGAAAATGAGTTGCAACTGTCAGCTTCTTATCTATTTCACGCTCGTCCCGAGAAGCGTTTTCAACTTTACGGTGGGCCAGGTACTAACGTAAGTACCGGATTCAATACCCTCTTGTTCGTCCTCAGTACTAGCGAACAAGACTTGGAAATGAGTGAAATTAGAGCGAAAAATTCACTGTACACGAAGTTTTTCGGACATGGAGGTATATCGTACCGATTTGGGCGTCATGTCGCACTTACTTTAGAAACGCAAGTAGGTGCTGGTTGGCAATGGCTATCGGGAGGCGAAACCAATTTCCTAAATAATTACTACTCGGTAATTGGAGGGCTACAATTTCAGTTTTAGAATGGTATCAGGACCCTTTACTTTCTAGGGCTCCTTTAACAAACCCTCCAGCGTGAAGTCTATGTATTGACTTTTTCACTAAACTTGATTTCTCGCTTCAACGCTTTTTCTAAAACTATTTTATTCCGGTTGGCGGCCCATAACTCAATATCCAGAGTAGAAGAACTCATGGGAATAATTTTCACCTCTTTCTTGGAGATTTGGCAGCGTACCTCACGGACTGATTGGTTTTTAGTGGTATTAAGTCCAATAGCAACCCGAAGAATACCCGCAAGAATATCCACTATATTCCGCTGTCGCTTACTCATTTTTCGATACTTTTTCTGCTTTTTGGAAGGCTCCGCCTTACGGTGATAACGAGCCACATGTCCCACGAGTAAAATTTCCTCATTAGTAAATCCCCTCAAACGAGAGTGTTTAATGATGTAGCGGGAGTTTTTATGGTAACGTTTAAAACTGATATATTGCCCTACTTCGTATAGCAAAGCTGCACATTCTAAGATATTCTGCTCGTATTCCGTTAACTCGTGTAGGGAAGACAGCTCTTTAAACAACTGAATAGCCAAGGCAGCTACGTGCGATGATTGTTCTAAATCCACATCGAATTTCAGGGCAAGCTGAGCAGCTGAGCGATAACGTAAATCTTGGTGCTCGGGGAAAGCCGTCCCTTCTTTTGCGTATTGTTGGATGTAATCAATGATAAGTCCTTCGCGTAAGGAAGCGTCGCATAATGTAATCTCCTCGGCCTCAGCTAGCTTTAATAGCTGGGTTAGTAGTACTCCCCCTAAATGAATAGCATCAGCCCGGCGGGTACTTACCCCCTTCACATCGGTACGGTCGTCCACTTCAGCATTCAGCAGTTTTTTAGTTAGTTTCTCTAGATCAGACCGCTGCACTTTTTCGGCATTTACAGTTGATAGGTTATTGCTTCCGTTTTCCACTAAAACCGCTTCTCCCAACGTGCGGATAGTCCCTGAAGTACCAATCACCTGAGTGAAACCGTGTTGTTTCGCTTCGTTAATTGTATCGCGGGTAATTTGCTTGATATGCGCTTCCAGCACTTTGAGGGCTTCTTTTCCAATCGGTCCCTGGTGTTCAAACATATCGAGTAAGCGCCTCACCCCTAGTTTGATGCTACTCCGAAATAGCACCTCCTGTTCGTCACCTACTACTGCTTCAGTACTACCACCTCCAATATCCAATACCAGTGCTTTTTCCCCTTTCAGGGCAATGGCTTGGCGCACTGCCAGAAAAATGAGCCGGGCTTCTTCTTTACCGGAAATGACCTGTGGCGCAATTCCAGTTTCTTTTACAATAGCATCTAAAAAACCTCCGCCATTTTGAGCCTCCCGGGTGGCACTGGTTGCCGCAGTAATAATCTCATCTACGCCCAACTGATCAGCTAATTGCACGTATCGGCGAATCACTTCTAATCCTTCTTCGTAAGCCCGATCACTGAGGCGGTTGGTAGCAAAAACCCCCTCACCAAGTTTCACCATCTCCTTTTCCCGCTCAATGACATCAAACGTACTATTCCGGTTCACTTGTACCACAATCATGTGAATAGAGTTGGTACCGATGTCAATAGCGGCTAGTTTCATAGGTCGAGCATTAGGTTTTATGAATCAGAGATTAAAACTAGTAGAAATCCGAAACTAACAGAAATTAGAAGATTGGAGAACGGAATACGGAGAACGATTATATAAGCGGATGTCACCCGTTTTCCTTTCTCCCTTTTCCGCTAATACGTGCTACTCAACTCAAAATCCTCTCGTTGAGAATCGAGGAGGCGTCCGTGTTCGCATTTGAGCACCCGGGCGGGATAATTGCGGACAAACTCATGGCTGTGCGTAGCCATTAGTACGGTGGTGCCGCGCTCGTTAATCTCCCGAAAGAGCTTCAATATTCCTTCCGAAACACTAGGGTCCAGGTTTCCGGTAGGCTCGTCAGCTACTAGCAAAATAGGTTCATTGATGAGGGAGCGGGCAATGGCGACCCGCTGCTGTTCACCACCCGAAAGCTGATGGGGCAGTTTGGTTCCGGCAGAACCTAGCCCAACCTGCATCAGCACTTCGGCTAATCGTTTCTTCATTTTCGCCCGATCTTTCCAACCCGTAGCCCGCATTACAAAATTAAGGTTTTCGTCTACGGTACGGTCCGCAAAAAGTTGAAAATCCTGAAAGATTATACCCAACCGCCGACGAAGATAGGGTACGTCAGAACGACTGATTTTTTTGATAGAGTAACCTGCTACTTCCATTTCTCCAATCCGCAGTGGTAAGTCTGCGTAAAGCGTTCGCATTAGGGAGCTTTTGCCACTACCTGTGCGCCCCACTAAGTACACGAACTCACCCCGGGAAACAGAAAAATGAACATCTTCCAGTACCACCTGATGCTCCTGAAAGACACAGGCATTTCGTACGTCCACTACTGGCTTATCATCGAACAGGGATTCTTCCATCAGATTTCTAATTTTTGGATTTTCCCGAAGGGTAATGCCGCGATTACTTTTTCCAGTGCTTCTTCTTTTCCTTCTAACCCGTACTTATGCATATTTTTCAGGGTACGGTCTGCCCGGAAATAGGCTATGAGCACAAAATTATCGTCACGTAGCTGAACATAGTCAGGAATCTTTGCTTTCCCTTTTACTTTAATAATGTACATATTTATGCCCACTTTTTTGCAGTGAAGATAGTGGTAGTGTATTTAAAATAAGGATGGCATTTTTGCCATTCTTTCAAGATTGTAATGAACTAAGAAGTACTTGATAGCCAGGTAGTGGTTTTCCCAAGTTTTGGAAAAAGATAGCGTTTTGCGCACCAATCGGGCACACCG
>JBCCTI010000010.1:0-130000 GCA_039198955.1 Bacteroidota bacterium
CTAGTATGAGAAACATTATCTTTCTCTAAAAATTGGGAGAATCTTTACCTAGCCATCAAGTATTTCTTAGCCGCCGGGGCCCGGTTCATTATAATCTTGAGAGATTGACAAAAAACTCATCCTTATGTTGAGTACACTACCTATATTTGAATACCCAAGCATCACTTCAGAATATTACCTAGACTATCAGTATGAACCCATTTATCTTCAAGTTTGTATTTATAGCCATCTCTAGTAAAGTTCAGAGATTTAGTAGGTTCTATTATCCATATACGCCGCTCATCATTTGGGTTTAAAACACCAGTTTTTCCAGATACTTCTAAAAGATATTGTGTCTTGTAACTATTGAGTTTCATGGTCTTTAGAATAGCCTCAAATGTCATATCTTCTGTACTTGTATCAATCGTACCATCGGGTAAATAAATCTTATCGCTAGTCGATAGATTATGAAAATAGTTCAACCCTTTATCATGGATAAAAATCCATACAGAATTATCTACATAACTAAATATTTGCACATAGCTGTGGTTAAGGGAAATTGCATTAGCTTCCTTTTTTGACAAACTGTACAATGAAACGCCATCGTGTTTATGTGCAATTAAAAAGAAATTATGATATTGTTCATATAAGACTTTCACTGATTCATTTTCCAAAGGTACTAATACTTTTCCTTCACTATTGAGGACACCTTCCTTGCTTTCCTTCACAATGAAGAAAACATCACCATTAGGAAGTGTAACAGGATCAATGTCTTCTTTATTTACTTCAATAAGTAATGAATTATACTTGTAAACTCCTTTTTTTCCGTCCTTAGTGACAATTACAAATTCTTTAGCAACGACTTGGGCATAATCGAATTCATCATCAACTATTTTTTCAAACCCCCTCGAGGAAGAGGTAATGTTGATAGCTACGATGTTCCATTTCTCATTCTTAGTCGCTCCATCTTGATTTACACTCAGTTCAGTGTAGGAATATGAGGTAGTCGACATCGAGGAATCATTGGAAGTAAGTATAGTACTTACACTATCCTTAGTGGGGCTGTTCTCTGTAATTGCTGAAGCGGGATACTGATTATTTTTATTAGTGGTGTTAATCTGTTCCCTAGAGGATTCTTTTGACGCTACATCTACTTTAGTATTCTGAGAGCTGGCTTGAAATTGATTTAATAGTTCGAGAAAATCATGACCTTCTAGTTCAGCTCGCAAACTTTCTCTTTCACCTAAATTGGCATCATTAATCAGAGCAAGGGCTTTAACCCTATACTCTTCGGCTTTTGCATAATTTTCTTGGGAAGCAAAAATGTCTTTTAAAACAAAAGCGCAGAGAAATTCGGTATTAGAAGTACTAGATCTACCCTGAATATCATGAAGCAAATTCTCAAAAAGCCTCGTCGCTCTACCAATGTTTTCGCCAGATTTGTATAATAATAATCCCTCAGCGCAATTTGCAATGTTGACAGGACCTATTTTGCTCTCAATGGCTAATAAATCCAGCTTATCTTCTTGCGAAAGCATAGATTGATTGAAGTATATCTTTTCGCCCGTCACTCTCCGTAAAGAATCAACATCAAACACTCTCATATCCAATGTTATATACCCATCTTGGGTATCATAGATGATGATTAGCTTATCAGTAAACTCTCGTAAGAGACTAGTATCAGGGCGAGAAATATTATTTATAAGACCGATACCAGTATTATACCATTGTCTGGTTTCTAGTTCCCTAAATGTTCTAGGGGAAAGATTATCAGTCATAGAATCACATACTAAGATATAACTGTCTTTACCTTTCGTTTCATTAAAGTATCGTGAATATTCTTCCCTCTCTTTTCTCTTCTCATAATTGTCGTCGAATAGAGAGAAAAGCTCATTCCTAGTATGAGTATGTGCAAGCGACAAAAGGGGAATTAATGCAATAGAAAAGAATAAAACTACCCTAGCACGTTTTCTTAGCGTTGAATATGGCTGTAATTCATTCATTGAAGAATTACTCTTTTTGTAGTCTCGTGTGGAATGTTCAGAATGACCAGCAGACTTTTCTACTTTCTTTCGGACAATACGCGCAGTATCTGAGCTATTTTCACTTTCATTATTGCTAATACCCATCCCCTTTTTATTCCAATCTAGCCAAATCAAACCTGCAATAGCAATTAGCTCTAAGGTTACTACCAATGAAATCATTGAGGTAATCGGGTGGATACTAAAAGAATTTATTGTTTTTTGATAAGCTTCAAATATAGCATTAGGTAAGGTGGTTATAGCGAGGATAAAGATGATCCATTTGTGGAGAGCTTCCATACCTGGTTTCTGAGGGTTAAGATTGTCCATGTGGTAAGAGTTTAGATATACAATCACTAAGAAAAATCCCTTAGAAAAGAGTAGGTATAGGATAGGTGTATTAAAATAATTCAACGATAGAAAATTTGGTTTAGTGCTTTGTAAAGTGTTCATTATTCAATAAAATTGAAAAGATGTTTGGAAGTAGATGTCTCGAGTACTTTAGACTATTGTGAGTAATAGGTCCGTTAAGAAGATGACTTTAGCATTTATGAACCTAATAAGAAGGGTAAACTATGTCCGATAGAGGGCATTCTGACTAAAACCGAGCTTCGCTTAAGGTAGGTAACAGATATCAACACACCTATTTCTCCTTTAGTAAAGAGATCGAATTTATGAATACTTCTGATAAGATCATCTACGAACGAAAAGTTACGTTATACAACTAATGTAAAAATAAAACCAGTAATCTGATTGGTAAACTTTTGTACGGATACAAGTTCTTTCTTGGAGTAGTTTGGGGGTTTTGAAGTATCTGTCTCTGAGAAAATGAAAAATACCTCTCTGCTGATCGCGTTTACATTTGCTAGCCCAAAATAGATTATCCCCCAAATTGGGGGATTTTTATGCTTACTATTGTACTTATTTTAAGTATATTATACCTTGCTTACAGTATCAACCCCTTAACTTCTTCCGCTTATGAAACTTCTCAAAAAAATCTTGATCGGCGTACTTACTGTAGTAGTACTGTTCTTGATTGCGGCTTTATTCCTTCCTTCTTCCTATCACATAGAGCGGTCTGTCGTAATTGCAGAGCCCGTAGATGAAGTGTATCCTCAAGTTAGCAATCTCAATCATTGGGCCGCCTGGAATCCCTGGACAGAAGCGGACCCTACGGTCAAGAATACAATTGAAGGATCAGGGCATGAGATTGGTTCAGTTTGGGCATGGCGAGGTGAAAAAATTGGCGTAGGGTCGCTTACCATTCAAGAACTGGAACCTAACAAATTCATACAATCACGGCTGGTATTTGAAGAGCCTCAGATGTTTGAGTCAGATGATATCTGGAAATTTGAACAAACCGAAAGTGGTACACGGGTAACCTGGATTAACGAGGGTAACCTAGCGTATCCGGTTGATCGAGTGTTTGGCCTATTTATAGATGGAATGCTAGGAAAAGATTTTGAGCGAGGATTAACCAATCTAAAGCACGTAACTGAAAATTCTTAGTGAGATAAGAAAAATTACTATTCTTTGGCTAGTGAGCAAGAAAAGTGTAGGATACCAAGATTGATTATAACTGGAAAACAAAAAAGCCCGATAAAACCGGGCTTTTTTGATATTGTAAGTTAAACCACAAAAAGGAATAGAATGATCGTGTTCAAATTACAAATTTTTTAATAAAACGGAAACTTTATTGACTTTTGTTAGTGCTCTCAAAAATTTTATCGGCGGAGTTTGCGACAAACCCCTGGTATAATTCCCCACTGGACTGAGGGTAACGCTGGGCAAATTCGTAGTAACAAGCTGGCACCGATTGGGTTCCATCACTAAAATCTACCTCTGCGGTATCGGCCAGGGTAGATGACTGTTCCAAGTACACATCTTTTGAGCCTTTCACCTCGCCACCGCTGTCATTCATCTTAAAGCCATTTTGCTTGATAAAGGCATTCACTTCACGGATGTCACTAAAACTACTCAGAGTGTTAACAAATACGGTAAAGTGATTGGGACGATACCCGTGCGCGGCCATCCAGGCAGCGTATTCGCTCTTCTGGCGAAGCTGTTCGTAGGTTTTGTAACTTACTTCCCAGGGGCGACCATTAGAGCTAAAGTTAAACTGCTGGGTAACATAATCGGGCACTTGATCAACCAACTGATTTACCACAGTCTGCAAATCGTCATCAAACTCTTCCAACTTGAGTTCACTAATGAAAATTTTGGGCATTTGGGCATCGGGGTGCTCAAAGTGTTTAGCGTAAAGCTTTTTGGCGGTAAAATGGTAATCTTGACGATATTCGTAGCCACCTTCCAGAAAAGGGTGGGCCAGCACATCGATGGTTACTTTGGGGTGATTAAATGTTCGTAAAGCAATATGGTCGTTTTGTACCTGATCGCCTCGTTCTAAAAATAAGTTGTAAATTTTCAATGCCTGCGGATTCATCGCGGTATAGTCTTTCCACATTTTATCCAGCAAGTCGGGTAATGTTGTAATAGCCATAGTTTGTTAATTTGTGTTCAAGTAAAGTATGGTAATATTTAGTCCTGTAAGATAGGGTGCAACGAACGGGTCGTCTCCATAAAATTAATCCCTAGTGTTTCCAATTCCTGCAAAATAGGCTGGTAGATCTCCTGATGTACCGGAATAGCTAGTCCCGTCAGTGAAACCTGATTAGTTAGAATAAGCTTGGCGGCAATTCCCAGTGGGTACCCTACGGTTTTGGCCATTCCCGAAAGATGGTTCAACTGCCCGGTTACTGCCAACGATGAGGTAGTAAGCTGATCTTCCCCGTTGAGCTGATGCCCGATTAAGTGTTGCATTACAATCATATCTTCATCCTGCGGCTGGGTTTGCCATTTTTCTTCCAGCAGTTTTTGCAGTACATCAGCAGGCGAAGCCTTAGTCATGCCAATCGGTTTTTCGTCGAGCAAGCCCAGCCAAGTGATCCGATCCATCAGTTCTGAGGTGACATCGGTTCCGATATAACGACTAAAATTGGTTACCAAACTGTCTTCGCTGTACGGCAGATAAGCCCGGACAAAATCAGCGTAGGTCATATTTTCCAGATTACGCACTTCGTAACTATCGTCAGTTAGCCCCAACTGTACAAAAGCATTCCATGCCGCACAGAAACCCGGTCGGCGCAAGGTACCCCGTAAGATGGTTTCGGCCTCATATATTCCGTATAAGTCACGGTACTTTAGTGAGTCACGGTTGGGGTAAGATTCAAATCGTCCGTAGCCGGGTACTTCTACCGCAGTGAGCCGTTTAAAAACATGGTGGTGAGGAATATTTTTATAGCGACCCTTGTACAGGTACTGAGCCGTACCAAACTTACCCGCTAGTACAACGTTACGAGGGTTCCAGGTAAATTTATACCGCCAGGGGTTATTATCTGAACCGGGAGCCATCAGCCCACCGCAGGAAGATTGAAAAGAAGTTATGGTGCCACCCTGAGCTTTTATACTATCAATAATTTTCATGGCCGACATATGGTCTAAGCCAGGGTCAAGCCCACATTCATATAGAAACAGTAAACCTTGATCTTTGATCTCAGATTGCAAAGCCCGTACATCATCGCTAACGTAAGAAGCAGTGATCAGATTTTTCCGTAATGCCAAGCAGGAATGAACTACGTGAATGTGAAACCGTGCGGGTAACATGGATATTACCAGATCAGCCTGCTTAACGATATTATTTCGCGCATCTTCATTGAGAACGTCGATCTGTTGTACCGCAATGGTAGGATATTGCTGCTGAAGAACGGCGATTGTCGGCGCCGATGCATCGGCTACCGTCACTTTCCAATCGTACTGTTGGCGCTGCTCACATAGATACTGGATAAGGGCGGTAGTGGAGCGTCCAGCTCCCAAAACGAGTAGTTGTTCCATGTACAGTTTGTCTTTTTAAACATAACGCCGAAATGCTTTTTTCCTTTTAGCTATGTACGATTTATCCGGGGAGCAACCCAATTTTTATTTTCTGGTAAAACAAAGTAGAGTGTAAATGAAGAAGTTCACTCCACTTTTTTAACGATTCATTCCTTTTATTCATCATTTTACCGCTTTCATCTAACCATTTAGTTCTATGAGCAGTTAGGTCTGTGCGTTCAAAAATCAAATTTTAAACAACAATTTTTAGAGATGAAAAGAACAACTATTAACTTTTATCGCCTGCTTCGTTTCATTGGAGCTTTCAGTTTAATTCTATTATTTCTGGCTAGTTGCGACGATGATGATAACGGAGGCGACATGCCTGATCCGGAACCTACTCAGAACATTGTAGAGATTGCTCAGGGAGATGACCGCTTCGATATACTGGTAGAAGCGGTGGTTGCTGCCGAGCTAGACGATGATCTATCCGGAGCTGGTCCATTTACCGTTTTTGCCCCTACTGACGCAGCCTTTGAAGCGTTACTCGCTAGTGCTGATGGTATTGACGCCCTCGAGGACATCAGTCAAGAATCGCTTATTCAGATTTTACAATATCACGTAGCCAATGGTGCGGTACTTTCCACCGATTTATCAGACGGGCAAACGGTGCCTACACTGTTAAGCGGTAGCAGTCTGACGATTGGGGTTAGTGGAGGTTCGGTAACAGTGAATGACGCTAGCGTTGTCGTAGCTGATATTGAAGCTACTAACGGAGTTATTCACGCCATTGACCAAGTACTGGTTCCCGAAGGGTTTGTTATTCAGCCCGCCCCCCAGACCATTGCTGAAATTGCTACGGGGAATACATCGCTAAGTTTGTTAGTTGCCGCTCTACAGCGCGTACCTAGCTTGCTAGATGCTGCTGGGGATGAAAGTGCTATGCTCACCGTATTTGCCCCTACCGACGATGCTTTCGCCGCCCTACTTACCACGCTTACTGATGCTACCGGAAATACCTTCGAGAGTTTGGATGATGTGCCTGATTTCGTACTGGAACGAGTATTACAGTATCACATTTTAGGAAGTGCCAAAACCGCGGCTGAATTAACCGATTCTGAAGAGACGCTAGAAGGTAGTAGCATTAGCGTTGATGGAACAGTGCTTAATGGTAGTGTTAACGTAGTGGATGGATTAGCAGATATTTCGGCTAGCAATGGAGTAGTTCATGTAATTGATGCCGTACTAGTGCCTTCATTTATTCTCAATAGCTTAGGTACAGTGTTGGAACCCGCTATTTTTGATGCCGAAGGAAGATTTACTACGCTAGTAACGGCAGTTGACACGGCGAACTTAGCGGATGCCCTTACCAATGCTGATGCTACACTGACAGTATTTGCCCCTACCAACGATGCATTTGCGGCCTACATTGATGCCAGTCCTTTTGCGGATGCTGCTGAGTTGTTGGCTTCCGATATGTTAGCTGATATTTTGTTGTACCACGTATTAGCCAGTGAAGTTCCATCTACCGCTATTGCTGCTGGCTCATCATCAGTAGCCACTTTTGATGTTGACGGTGATGCAATTAGCCCAGAAATTTACATTAGCAACAATGGTGCAGATGGAATCTTTATAAATGGTAATACTCAAGTAATTATCCCTGATCTAGAAGAAGCCAATGGCGTAGTGCACGTAATTGATGGCGTACTCGTACCGCCTATGAACTCTATTGCTGATATTGTAGTAGCTTCCGCTGGTGCTGATCCTGCTGAGTTCACCCTATTACTAGCCGCGCTGCAAAATGCTGACGATACTGACAGTGATTTAGTTCAGGTATTAAGTGGTGATGGCGAGTTTACGGTATTTGCCCCTACCGATGCTGCATTTCAGGCTGCTGGCTTCATGGATGTAGCAGCCATCGAGGCTGCCGACCCTGCTACCCTCCGGGCAATACTACTATACCATGTGGTTGGAAGCGCAGTATTCTCTACTGATTTGGTAAGTGGAGAGGTTGCCACACTGGGGGGAGATATTACTGTTACCGTAGCTGATCCGGTAACGATTGCTGACCTCAACGCCAATAGCCCTGATGCTGAAGTGACCAGCGTAAACATTCTGGCAACTAACGGAGTTGTACACGTAATCAATCAGGTATTGCTTCCTAACTAGGAAAAATCAAATCTAAATTATATGTTAGGCAGGTGTTCTTCGGGGCACCTGCTTTTTTTGTCTCTTCTACTTTATTCTCCATCAAATCTCTGATCTCATCCACTTTCCTGGTAAATCCTTATTTTAGACTTTATGAAAAATACCCCTTCCGTGCGGAATGATACATACTTTATTTCAATAGCTATTGATCTAGCTCGAGAAGGAATGCGCGCTAATATAGGTGGACCATTCGGGGCAATCGTGGTGAAGGATCAGGAAATTGTCGGTCGGGGACAGAATCAGGTTACATCGTCACACGATCCTACCGCTCACGCCGAAGTGGTGGCGATTCGGGATGCTTGCCGAAAGCTAGACACATTTGAACTAAACGGTTGCGTTATCTACACCTCCTGCGAGCCTTGTCCTATGTGCTTAGGTGCTATCTATTGGGCACGAATTGACCGGGTAGTTTTTGCCGCTACCCGTCACGATGCTGCCCAAGCTAATTTTGACGACGAATGGTTATATCAGGAAATACCGTTGACTTGGGAAACACGCACAATAGATTATCAGCAAGTCGGCTGGAACGAAGCGATTAGGCTATTTGACGAGTGGAAAGCCAAGCCCAATAAAACTCTGTATTAGACAGAATCATCATCTACGCAAGTTACAATATGGAGAAAGCAACTGGTACTAATGCTGCTGATGTTTGGGTTCTTAAGTAGAGGATACACTCAGCACGTAGACCCCTTAGAGGAGCACTTTCTGGATAGAGACGTTTTTGCCGCTAAAATAGATAGTCTGGAAAACCACTACGGACAAAAGAAGACATTTGATACGGAATTTAAGCTACCCTGCCTGGTTGCACTTTCTCATTATCCTGAATTGCGCGATATCAAAATCGTTTTTCGGCACCACCCGAAAGTAGAAGCTTTGGTACGAGTAATGCCCTTTAACAAGTATCTCTTCACAAGATCAAGAAAAAAGAGAGCGTATTTTGTCGATTTTAATCCTAACCTAGAGATATTTGATAAGTATAGCTTTAATGCGATGGTGGGTGTCATTGGTCACGAACTGGCTCACGTAAGCGAATTTGCAGGAAAGGGATTTATGGGTATTACCGGGGTAGGTATCGGGCATATATCTAAAAAGTATGTAGCCCAGTTTGAACGAGAAACGGATAGAACTGCTCTACAGCACGGGTTAGAATATCAGCTATACGAATTCAATAAAACAGTTGAGGACTTTTTAATTCGCAATGGGAGGTATCAGGCACTAGAACGGAGAAGAAAGTACTACATGACGGCCGAAGAAATTAGGGATTATATTACTCGCGACACAACCGCAGTAAGGTAGGATACCGTGAGACCGCTCGTATTTCAACCGACAAGCTTACCAATCAGAAGTTGGTATAAATAGGAGGAAATCATAGTTTTGGTACATAACCCAATCTGACTTTGCTATGAAGCTTTTTTCCTACGCTATCGTACTTTGCCCAATTTTACTAACCTGTTGCTCCCCCCCCGAAGGCTCAATGAATACTATCGTCTCCTCTCCCTCCGAAAATATCACGATTAACTTTTCCCTACAGGAAGAAGGCATCCCCACGTACACCGTAATGCAGGGTGAAACGGCGATTATCCAGCCGTCTACGCTGGGTTTTGAATTTCAGAACCAACCGGCTTTGATAAATGGGCTAGGAATTATCAGTACCGATACTGGCTCGGAGGATGAAAGCTGGGAAATGCCCTGGGGCGAACAGTGGGAAGTACGCAATCGCTACAACGAGTTAGTCGTGCATTTGCAGGAAAAAGAAGCCCCTAACCGCATGCTGGATATTTACTTTCGGGCGTACGATGATGGCGTAGCCTTTCGCTATCATTTCCCTGAGCAAGAGGGGGTAGATAGTCTGATTATTACGGATGAGAAAACGCAATTTTTCCTGACAGGCGATCACACCTGCTGGTGGCAACCCGGCGACTGGGACATTTACGAGCATTTGTACAATACGAGTTCTTTCACCGGAATTGACGCAATTTCTAAGCGAGATCACCCTGATCTGAACTCATCCTATATCCCCGAAAATGCGGTAAACACTCCCATCACTATGCGTACCGCTGATGGGCTACACCTAAGCTTTCACGAAGCAGCTCTAGTTGACTACGCTGGAATGACCTTACGAATTGATCCGGAAAATCTGCGAATGGAAAGCGGCTTGGTAGGTTCAGATCGCTTGGGCTATAAAGTAAAACGGGGATTACCGTTTAGCACTCCCTGGCGTACCATTCAGATCAGCGAAGATGCCGCCGGGCTGATTGAATCTAAACTAATTGTGAATCTGAACGAACCCAACAAGTTGGGTGACGTTAGCTGGTTCACCCCGATGAAGTACGTAGGTATCTGGTGGGAAATGCACTTGGGCATCTCTACTTGGGATATGGAAGGCACCCAGGATATGTCCACCTTCACTACTGATCAGGTGACGGGTAGCAAGCACGAAGCGACTACCGAGAACGCCAAACGTTATATCGATTTTGCTGCGGAGAATGGTATCAAGGGGCTTTTAGTAGAAGGTTGGAACACCGGCTGGGACCACTGGATTGGTTTTGAAGACCGGGAAGGCGTCTTCGATTTCATTACCGCTTATCCTGATTACGATATAGAAGAAGTGGTGCGCTACGGCCGAGAAAAAGGAGTAGAGCTGATTATGCACCACGAGACCTCGGCAGCACCGCGCACCTACGAGCAACAAATGGATACGGCTTACGCCCTGATGCAATCACTGGGGATTCACTCGGTGAAGTCAGGTTACGTGGGTCCGATCATTCCTAAGGGGGAGTATCATCACGGGCAGTGGATGGTCAATCATTACAATAATGCAGCTATAAAAGCAGCTGACTATCAAGTGGCGGTAAACGCCCACGAACCTATCAAAGCCACCGGTTTGCGCCGTACCTATCCTAATATTATTTCTCGCGAAGGCTTACGGGGACAAGAATTCAACGCCTGGGCATCTGATGGCGGTAATCCACCCGAACATTTACCGATCATCGCCTTCACCCGGATGCTCGGTGGCCCCATTGATTTTACTCCCGGAATATTCAATATTAAGCTAGAGCCGTACAAGGAAGATAACCAAGTCAACACTACGCTGGCGCACCAACTGGCACTGTACGTGGTCGTCTACAGCCCGGTACAGATGGCGGCCGATCTCCCCGAAAGCTACGAAGAGCAGCCTGCCTTTCAATTTATCCGTGATGTAGGAGTGAACTGGGAACGAACCCGAGTGCTCAACGGCGAGGTAGGCGATTTTGTGACCATCGCCCGCGAAGAAAGCGGAACCGGAAACTGGTTTGTGGGTGGTATCACCGACGAAGAAGCTCGTACCCTGAACGTTAATTTTGATTTTCTAGAAGCAGAATCCGAATACATTGCTACGCTCTATCGTGATGGGGCTGACGCTCACTGGGACGATAACCCTACCGGTATTGAAATTGAGAAAATAGATGTTTCTCCATCTACCGAGATGGAGATCAACCTAGCTCCCGGTGGTGGCTTTGCGATTAGTATCATTAAGCAGTAAAGCCGGGGAATTTAAAGAACTCTAACTATTTCTATAACAGAAAAGAGCCATGAAAAAGCCACCGTAATAACTTCTAAGGTGGCTTTCTCATCAGTCTGATAAGGCCAGGAGTATTTGCTCCCTTTCCTATGAAGCCTTACTATTCTTTAGCTCGGTAGTCATCACAGCTCCGTTCATTGCCGGGATCACGGCCTTACTTTTCACTGCCTTCTGGCTAGCCTGATCCACCCAGATTTCGGTCTGGCCTGCGTCACCATTAGCGGGTTTTACCTCTACCCGATAGGTCTTGAATGTTCCGGCTGGTACGGTTATTTCTTCTTCACCGATCACCTCCAATACCATTGTTTTCATCTGGTTTGACTGAAGATCCAGGTTCTGATAGGTAGTCTGGTAGTCTTCCTTCAGCGGTAACTTGGCAATGATCTGGCTGGCTCCAGCTCCGTCGGCATACAAGGGCTGCTCTACAGCGTGGTTGATAGCTATTTCTTGTCCATTAGCATTCATCTCTCCGGTCACACTATCAGCTGAGTAGGTCAGGCTCATCTTCATTGGCCCTTGGTTTACCCGCCGGTTCAGCGGTTGCAGGGTTTGTTTTTGTACTACTGTCGAGTCGGTAGCAGTGCCCATCGGGGTTTGTGCCGATTCCACCATTACCCAGGTGTCACCTTCGTCTTTAATCTCCAGTTGGGTCTCCATCGGAATCTTCTGTTCCCCCATCTCAATGGTCACTTGGTAGGTATATGAACCAGCCTCTAGGTCTTGCTCGGGCTCAGGAACCACCGCAGCGGTCACATCTACGCTCTGAGGCATCGTAACGCTATTTACATCCACCGTAATCTCTTCCAAACGCTGGGCGATCTCCGGCTTCATAGCTGATTGATAACGTCCGCCCAGATGCTTAGCCAGGAATTCCTCGGTACGCGCCAGCATGGCCATGTTGTTCACCGGTCGGGCGAAGCCATGCCCCTCGTCAGGCGCTACGATGTACTCTACCGGGAAGCCCCGCTCCCGCAAGGCTACGACAATCTGATCCGACTCGGCCTGTTTCACTCGGGGATCGTTGGCCCCTTGTACCACCAGTAGCGGGGTCTCAATCTGATCGGCCGAGTTCAGCGGTGATTGCCGCTCCAATTGAGCGCGCCCCTCTGGAGTTTCGGGATCGCCCATTCGCTCGGTAAATAGCTTATAGATAGACTCCCAGTACGGAGGAATAGAATTAAGTAGGGTAATCAGGTTGGAGGGACCTACGATAGATACTCCCGCTGCGTAGACGTCTGGGGTAAAGGCCAATCCGGCTAAGGTTGCGTATCCACCATACGACCCACCTAAAATACCCACGCGCGTAGAATCAGCAATCCCTTCTTCAACTAAATACTTCACTCCCCAAGTGATATCGTCCTGCATCTTTTGTCCCCATTCCTTGTTACCAGCGTTCAAAAATTGCTTACCATAACCAGTTGAGCCTCGAAAGTTAGGCTGTAATACCACGTAGCCCCGATTAGATAGAAACTGCGCGTAAGAATTATATCCCCACCGATCACGGGCCCAGGGGCCTCCGTGGGGCACGATGATAGCCGGTAAGTTTTTGGCTTCCATTCCCTTAGGGAGGGTAAGATAGGCCGGAATTTCCAGTCCGTCGGAGGAGGGGTAGCTAATCGCTTTCATTTCTGACAAGCTTTCTATTGGCATCTCCGGACGGGGACGATATTGCATTGCTACTTCCTTGGTGTCACGATTGAAGTAGTAAGTTGCTCCCGGGTCGGTGTCACTATTGACCGTCACTAGCCATTCTTTTTCGTCTTCGGTATTAGAACCCAGTCCGATTTCTTTTCCGGGAAACTTCTCCTGCAAAAATTGATAGTCCTGCTGATAGGTCTCGTCTTTCCAATAGCGACGAGTCTTTTCATCGGTATAGAATGTAGCAACTATTTCGTCAGTCACATCCGAAAACATCGCGTACCCAAAGTCCACCTTCCCTTCAGGGTCAGATTCTACTGCGGTTACTTCCTGACTTTGTGGATCAAACAGTACGAGTTGCGTCAGGTTGCTATCGTCGCCTTGATTGGTGACCATGTAGACCTGCCGACCGTTTTTGTGGAACCGCACGGGGTAGCAAGTCTCAAAAATACCGCATTCGTACACTTTGGTGAACCCTTCGTCATCGACCCGCAGGATTTCAGTACTACCGTCTTGCGCAGAACGGCTGGCCAGCCGAAGTTTATCATTGAGATCAAACTTCCAGCCAGTGATGCGTTCGGTATTTTCGCGTAGCAGGGTAAGCTCACCGCTAGAAATTCTTAGCGAATACAGATCGTGCCAAGCGGGGTCGCGGTCGTTTAGACCGACGTACATCAAGTCGGGATCACTCTTAGGCACAGCGTAGATCAGGGCCCGAGTACTGTCACGAGCTGTTAGGTCGCGTGCCTCGGGAATACCCTGATCAGCGGCATTCGGATCAACGGCGTACACGTGAAAATCTTCGTTGCCACCTTTGTCTTGCACGTAGAGCAGGTACTGCCCGTCGCGCGACCAAAAGTAGCCCCGAATCGGTCGCAAGGTATCGGCGGTCACGGGACGGGCCTCTTCAAAAGTTTCATCTACCCCCTTCACCCAGATGTTACGGGTGCCTTCGTAGGGTTTTAGGAAGGAGATATACTGTCCGTCGGGGGATAGTTGCCCGCCGGAAATTTCAGGATCATCGAAGAAGATTTCACGATCGATAAGGTCGGGCTGTTGAGCCAACAGAGTCACTGAGCTGACCAGTATCATTCCTAGAGCGAGAAAAAGTGTATTAAACATGGTCATGATTGTGTTTTGATTAAAGGAAAAAGAAGAAGGTTAATGTTATAAAATAGGGGGCTAATATACAGCTTTTAGTGGTCTTATACCTGCCTGTAATTGATGAAATCAATCCGATATTACAGTACTGCAAAAGAACGGACGGAAAAGTGGTAGTGCTAAGTACATGTATGCTGCAAAGCTCGGGAAATCATTGCGCGTAATTTTTCACCATGATTTCTTTCTACAATATGCAATGCTGCATCAATACCCGAGGTAATACCTGAAGAGGTCATTATATTTCCCTCGTCTACGAACCGAACGTTTTTAATTACCTCAATTTTGGGAAACTGAGCTTTGAAATCATTAGCTACAAAGTAGTGCGTTGTGGCTTTTTTTCATCCAATTTCCCGGTGTTAGCTAACAGATATGAAGCCGTGCGAATGGATATTACGGTTGAGTTTACGTTGGTGATAAAGAAATTCAGAGATTCATTATCCAGTAATTCATTGATGATGGGCATGCTTGCTCCAGGTACAATTAAATAATCAGCGGGCGGCATATTGTCAATACTGTACGATGGAGTAAGAGTCAGTAGACCATGTTCCGTGTCTACCTGATATTCATCCAAGCCAACTGTATAAATTTTATACTTTCCTTTCGTTAGTTTCTGGGCTTCATAGAATACTTCCATTGGCCCAGCAAAGTCCTGTAGTACAACATCTTGATAAACCAGTACTGCGATGTTAATCGTATCATTAGAGCGGTTAACTACGACTTCATTCATCGTTTGGGAATGATCAATATCGATGGTTTGTGCGTTCAAATGCAATGAGAAACCTAGCAAGAGCAGCGTTAGATTTTTCATGAGATGGGTAGTAATCTGATTAATCGTAGATGGAATAAATACTTTTGTTTCTCGCAGATAACTTTAGGTCATGGATTCTCTTTACTGCTATAAATAACCTTAACAATGGAATTTGCTGTAAAAGTAAAGGCAGATTCGCTGAGAACCTGCCTTCTATTAAATACTTACTAGGACTTTCTACAAGTGAATCACCTCTTCGTAGGCCGCGGCGGCGGCTTCCATCACGGCTTCCGACATGGTAGGGTGAGGGTGTACTGACTTGATAATTTCGTGACCAGTTGTTTCTAGCTTACGAGCGGCTACTACTTCGGCAATCATCTCGGTAACGTTGGCCCCAATCATGTGGGCACCCAGCCACTCGCCGTACTTCTTATCGAAGATCACCTTCACAAAGCCATCGTTTGCCCCAGCCGCACTAGCTTTACCCGAAGCTGAGAAGGGAAATTTACCCACGCGGATATCGTAACCGGCTTCTTTTGCGGCCTTTTCGGTATACCCTACCGAAGCTACTTCGGGCCAGCAGTAGGTGCAACCTGGTAGATTATTGTAGTCTAATGGCTCGGGATTCGTCCCAGCAATCTTCTCCACACAAACGATACCTTCGGCAGAAGCCACGTGGGCTAAAGCCGGGCCTTTCACAATATCGCCAATGGCGTAAACACCCTCTACGTTGGTGCGATAGAAATCATCTACTTCTACGTGGGTTTTGCGTTCGTTAAGCTTTATTCCGGTAGTTTCAATTCCTAAGTTTTCCAGGTTAGTAGCAACTCCTACGGCCGAGAGTACTACATCACACTCGATGGTTGATTCTTTACCGTCTTTACCCTTCACTTTCACTTTGCAGCCTTTGCCCTTAGTATCCACCGAAGTTACCTCCGAGTTGGTCATAATTTTGATACCCTTCTTCTTATAGATTTTCTCTAACTGCTTGGATACTTCTTCATCTTCCAGTGGAATGATATTAGGTAAGTACTCTACAATTGTTACTTCGGTACCAATAGTGTTATAGAAGTAAGCAAACTCACAACCGATCGCTCCCGAACCAACGACCACCATTTTCTTGGGCTGCTTGTCCATTACCATTGCCTTACGGTACTCGATGATCTTCTCTCCATCAATAGGAATGCTGGGCAACTCGCGGGCGCGACCACCCGTAGCCAGAATAATGTGCTTAGCTGAGTAGGCCTGGCTTTTTCCGTCTTCGCCTGTTACTTCTACTTTTCCCTTGCCCGCTAGTTTTCCGTGACCTACCAGGGTGTCAATCTTGTTCTTGCGGAACAGAAACTGGATGCCCTTGCTCATTTTTCCCGCAGTGTTACGACTTCGATTCACCATACCTCCGAAATCAACTTCGGCATCTTTTACACTAATACCGTAGTCCTGCGCATGCTGGATATATTCAAAAACTTGGGCACTTTTTAGTAGGGCTTTGGTCGGAATGCAGCCCCAATTTAGGCATATGCCGCCTAGCTCGGCTTTCTCTACGACCGCCACTTTCATGTCTAGCTGAGCGGCGCGAATAGCGGCAACATACCCGCCAGGACCACTTCCGATTACAATAAGATCATATGTTTTTTCTGCCATAGTTGTGTTTTTTCTGTGATAAATCGCTGCAAAAATAGTGAATTGACAGGCATTACAAAACGCCTTCGTTTGTGTTACAATACAATAGTGTTACCGTGTTTGTGTACTGCAATATTCAGAAGTTCATATGTTCTTGAAAAGTGATTTTAAATCTGGAAACACTTAGTACTAAAACACTTTACCATATAGAATAATAACAACCTTCCTAAATCAGACGTTCAGGAGAGGATACTGCTTAATAATGAATGACATAAATACCCTAGAGGCCTACGAGAAGCTAGCTAGAAGCTATTCTGAGAAAATAGATTACAAACCACATAATGCCTTTTACGATCGCCCCAATACACTCAGCCTCCTACCTGAAGAAATAGAGGGTAAACTGATCCTAGATGCTGGCTGCGGCCCCGGAAAATATTCTGAGATACTCCTAACCCAAGGAGCAACGGTCATTGGTGTAGATCTGAGCCCTAAAATGATTGAGGAAGCTATGAAGAGAAATGGTGCTAACGGTGAATTTATGGTACACGATCTAACCCAACCACTAGACTTCGCTGATGGACTATTTGATATTATTATTTGCCCGTTGGTACTAGAATATATTCTCCATTGGCGACCTGTATTCAAAGAATTCAATAGAATACTGAAGCGTCGGGGGACTTTTGTCTTTTCCGTTACGCATCCCTTCTTTGATTACACCTACTTTAACTCGACCCATTACTTTAAAACAGAAAAAGTAAGTGCTACGTGGACTAGCTTTGGGGAGCCCATCGAAGTAGAAAGTTTTAGAAGGTCGCTGACAGAATGTGTAGCTCCGCTAATTGAGAGTGGATTCATGGTAGACAAAATTTTAGAGCCTCGGCCCGTAAAAGAGTTTGAACAATATGATCCCAAGCACTTTAAAGAACTCAATGAATTTCCGGCTTTTCTGTGCATAAGGGCAGTAAAAGCTACGTGATGGTATTTGATTCTAAAGTTTCGAGTACTGAGTTATTTTCTTCATCAAGAAACTCAGAACCCTAAACTATAAAGTACCCTATAATTCATACAATAACACTAAAATACTGTAACACTTTTGAAACAATACACTCACATACTTTTTGACCTCGACCACACGCTGTGGGATTTTGACCGTTGTGCCACCGAAACGCTAAAAGAATTGTATCAAACCCATCAGCTAGCAAAACTGGGTTGTCCCTCTTCGGAAGAGTTTTGCCGGGTTTTTCATCAGGTAAACTTTCGTTTATGGGATCTATACAATCGGGGCGAGTACGACTCAGAACGCTTACGCCGGGAACGTTTCTTTCTAGTTTTTGACGAACTACAACTCAACTATAATCCGGGGTTACCACCTCAGTTCGCCGAAGAGTATCTGGCAATCTGCCCCACCAAAGGCTACGTAATTCCGGGGGCGATTGAAGTGCTGGAAGAGCTCTACCAGCGCTACCCGCTGCATATTATTACCAATGGCTTTTCTGATGTGCAGGCTGTTAAGCTAAAGTACGCCGGACTGACCGACTACTTTCAGACCGTGACTACTTCCGATAAAGCAGGCTATCGCAAGCCCAATCCTGCTATGTTTCAGTTCGCCCTCGAGCACATATCTGCAACTCCCGAAATATGTATTATGATCGGAGATAATCTGAAAACTGACATTTTAGGCGGACAAAATGCCGGAATAGATTGTGTGTACTTCAATCCGCAGCAACAGGCTCATAGCAACACCGTATTGTACGAGATTCAATCGCTTACCAATTTACTTGCCATTCTTTAAAAATTTACTTCTATTTGATAGCTAAATTTACAACTTCTTTTTTCCTAATTGGGGTGAATGCTGTAAATTAAGCAGGCAAGATTTAAATCAAATATATATCTAAATTTCAACTCAGTATGTACGTAAATTCCAAAGGCATGGAAGAAAATACCTACGATGCTATTGTTATCGGGTCGGGTATTAGTGGCGGTTGGGCCGCAAAGGAACTTTGTGAGAAGGGACTAAAAACGCTAGTATTGGAACGGGGACGCATGGTAGAACACGTAAAAGACTACGTAACCGCTATGAAAGAACCTTGGGAATTTTCCACCCGAGAGCGAATTTCGCCTGAAGAAATCAAGGAACATTATCCCAAACAAAGCCGCACCGGATACACTGTCCGGGAATCTACCAAACATTGGTTTGTAAAAGACAGCGTACATCCTTACCAAGAAACCAAGCGTTTTGACTGGATGCGGGGCTACCACGTAGGTGGGCGTTCTATCATGTGGGGGCGCCATAGCTACCGCTTCAGTGACCTCGATTTTGAGGCGAACGTTCGCGACGGTCACGGAGTAGACTGGCCCATCCGCTACGCCGAAATTGAACGCTGGTATACGTATGCTGAGGGTTTTGCCGGAATCCACGGTATGAAGGAGGGGCTACCACAGCTACCCGATGGTAACTTTCTTCCCCCAATGGATTTTAACTGCCTGGAAAAGCATTTTCGGGAAAAGGTAGCCGAGAATTTCGGTGGGCGAGTAGTCACAATGGGCCGTACCGCCAACTTAACCCAGAATCATAACGGACGAGTAAAGTGTCAGTACCGTAACCGTTGTATCCGGGGTTGCCCTTACGGCGGATACTTCAGCAGTAATGCCGCTACCCTACCCGCGGCGCAGGCAACCGGAAACTTAACGTTACGGCCTGACTCTATTGTTACCTCAATTATCTACGATAAGGAAAAGCGCAAAGCCGTTGGAGTGAATGTAATTGACCGGGGAACCATGGAAGCCATGGAGTTTAATGCCAAAGTGATTTTCTGCTGTGCTTCGGCCGTTGCCTCTACTTCCATCCTGATGAACTCTAAATCCGATGCTTTCCCCGATGGGATTGGAGCCAGCAGTGGAGAGTTAGGTCATAACTTGATGGATCATCACTTCCGTACCGGAGCTAACGGCGAGTACGATGGTTTCGCCGATCAGTACTACTACGGACGTAAGCCTACCGGATTTTATATTCCTCGCTTCCGCAATGTGGATAAAGCTAGTGAGCGAAAAGACTATGTTCGAGGCTTTGGCTACCAAGGTGGAGGCAGTCGGAAGAACTGGCAGAACATTGTGGCAGAGATGGGCTTTGGGGCTAGCCTGAAGGAAAAAATCGTAGAGCCCGGTCCGTGGCGCATGGGGATGACAGCTTTTGCCGAAACCCTCCCTTACCATGAGAATAAGATGACACTGGACTACGAAAATACTGATAAGTGGGGACAACCTACCGTGATTTTTGATGCGGAGTTCAAGGAGAACGAAAAGGCAATGCGACCCGACATGGCGAATTCGGCGGCAGAAATGCTAGAAGCAGCTGGCTTCAAAAACGTTCAAACCTACGATTCTGGTAGCTGGCCTGGCTTAGGTATTCACGAAATGGGAACTGCCCGCATGGGTCGTGACCCTAAGACCTCGGTACTTAACAAGTGGAACCAAGTGCACGATGTACCTAATATTTACGTGACCGACGGGGCCTGCATGACTTCGGCTGCCTGTGTGAACCCTTCGCTTACCTACATGGCACTGACCGCCCGGGCGGCTGACCACGCAGTGAGTGAGCTTAAAAAAATGAACGTCTGATATAAAAGAATAAATATGAACCGACGAGAAGCTATAAGAAGAGCCAGCTACCTAATGGGAAGCACACTGTCTGCTCCAGCCATCTTGGGTGTAATGAAGGGCTGTATCCCCCAAAGAGAACTGAACTGGCAACCCGCCTTTCTTTCCGAAGAACAAGCCACCGTAGTTTCTGAGGTAGCCGAGCGCATTATACCTGCTACTGATACCCCCGGAGCTAAGGATGTGGGAGTACCCGAGTTTATTGACCGTATGATGAACGAGATTTTTCCCGAAGAAGACCAGCAACAGTTTGTAGCCGGAATCACCCAACTAGAGGAGATGAGCCAGAGCGAATACAGCGATGGTTTTATCGATCTGCAACCGGAGCAAATGGATACTTTACTAACTAAACTGGAAACTGAAGCCCAAGAGAATAAGCAGGAGGACGTAAAACCCTTCTTCCGAACCATGAAAGAGCTGACCCTACTAGGATTCTGCACTTCCGAAGCCGGAGCCACTCAAGTATTGCAGCACGTGCCCGTTCCTGGTCGCTACGAAGGCTGTATCTCAGTAGAGGAAGCCGGAGGGCGTGCCTGGGCGGTGTAGTATCAAATTTTTAGCTCAAATAGACTCGTAGGCATATCGTGAATGAGAATGATGTGCCTACTGTTTTTTAAACCGTAAAAGATTATAACTCACTAGGCTTGGCTTAATAGTTCCTGAAATAGTTCCAAGTGCTGACCTACGTGAAAGCCATCCATCAGGGCGTGGTGTACGTGGATGGATACGGGCATCATCTGCCTGCCATTAACCACAGCTATTTTACCAAAGGATATTTTCGGGATGCTGTCGGCGTAGCTAAAACTACGGGCGTGAGACAAAGCCGTAAACTTTATCCAGGGTAGCGAAGAGTAATGAATAACTCCTTCAGAAGATACGGCGGGTTGTAGCCCAGTAGTACTACGAACGCGCTCAATCTCGCCCTGCGCCATTTGCTTAAATGTCTCGAAATCTTCGGAGTATTTTATGTAGCTAAAGCCAAAGGTACCATCGGGTCGATTGATAGTAGCTGAAGCCCCCACTCGCTCGTGAACAATCACATCTTCACCCTCAATACGGTAGCGGAACGGTTCAGTCTGATTAACCGCTACTATCGATTTATGTAAGTAGTACAGGAAAAAGGAAACCCTTAATTCCTTAGCCCGACGGTAAGCTATGGTACAGTCTACTTCAGTACATACCCCGAAAAAAGGCTCTTCAAAACGACGAAAAAACTGAAAGTGATCCCGGCGGTTCCAGGTGGTTAAGTCGAGTTTTTGGGGCATAGCTACAAATACTGGAGGGCTTCCTTAATATTAGTAAGCTGTCGGAAATTAGGATGCTCAATTTTGTGGTCTATCTTTTCATACGACCAGGTGGTGTGATAAGGAACATGGAAGGCGTGCCCACTGAGGTTCAGCACGGGCATAATGTCTGACTTGAGTGAGTTGCCAATCATCAGAAACTCCGGTGGGGGAATATCTAGGTGCTGGATGAGCTTCTTATAGTTAGGTTCTTTCTTCTCCGAAACAATTTCAATGTGGTGAAAATAATCGGCTAATCCTGACTTGAGCAGCTTGCGTTCCTGATCGAGCAAGTCACCTTTGGTAGCCATCACCAAGCGGTACTTTCCTTGCAAGGTTTGTAGTACTTCCTCCACCCCATCCAGCAACTCAATGGGTTTCTGAAGCATTTCCTTACCAAACTTGATGATCCGCTCAATGGCTTCCAGACCAATAGTTTTATCAGACATGGTGATAGCTGCCTCAATCATAGAAAGGGTCATGCTCTTAATACCATATCCGTAGAGATCCAGATTTTTAATCTCAGTTTCTAGCAGTTCTCGGCTTACGCTATGGTGGGGCAGGTAGTCCTCCACCATATCACAAAACTTATCTTCGGTCTCTCGAAAGTACGGCTCGTTCACCCACAGCGTGTCGTCGGCATCGAAGGCAATCACTTTGATTTGGTTCATATTGCGGTGGCTTCTACAGCAGTTCTATCTCTCGGATTAAAATAAGCTGACTTTCTCTAAGCTGGTTAGCAAACCACCCTCTATTCGTTTGGCAAAATGTACCGCAGGTTTGATTGCTTTTCTATTAGCTCTTTCAGGGCATCAGCAGCAGGGACAACAGTAGTCGTCGTGGAAAATTTGGGTTAGATAGATATAAAACTATATTGCCCACAAACTACAAAATTGGTAACTGGTTAGCCACTTTTCTGCAATTTATCTCTGAAATAGGACGAGTGAGTAACGTGTCATTTGCTGAAGGGTTCGATTGCTTGATTGCTCTATTGCTGAATGATAATTCGTCACTTTCTAGCTGCACATTTCTTTCTCATCTTATATTTCATATTTTCAAACTATCCACTATCAGTTTTCCCTTGTCAATTGAAAACTATTCTATCCCGAAAACAATGGGTGAACTGGGGAAGAACGCTTGCCAGGCAAAGTAGTAACCAATGTAGGAGTCTATCGGATCAAGACGGCTACCTGCGTCCGGGCCACTCACGACAACCCCAAAAACATCGTACTCATTCCCTGCTTCGTCGCGCATTATTATTGGTAGAGAATCCAGTACCGGCTCAAATGTCTGACCATTAGTAGCGTAGGCGACGGCGTAGTTCTGCTCTGCACTGCCCGCTACCACATAAGATACGCCCTCTTGAAATACCTCTTGTACTAAGCGAGGATTGGTGTTGAAAATATCTACCGGATAAATTTTAGCTTGCCGTCCTCTAATAACTCCTAGCACCCGATCTTTAGCTGGCAGACGATCATCTTCATTATTAACTGGAAAAATAATATTGTCATTATTGGTACGATAGTCTCCGTAGGGATAACGCTGATAGTTTCGACTAAAGCCAGTATTGGTTGAGATAACTTTCGTGTCGGGGTACATCTGCTGCCAAGTAGCCCAGGTGGTTTCTACTACGGGCATTGTCACCACTTTTTCACCCTTTAGTTCGCCGTTCACACAATCTAAACGCATTTGAGACCAGTTGCTATCCGTAGCCCGATCATAGGGAATCAGGTTAGTATTATACAGTAATCCTGACACACCGAAGGTAGTTTCTTCATTATTGATGACCCGGCTCCAGCCAATTCCGGTTCCGGTAAGCGGACAGTAGGTAATAGCAACTGCATCGCTGCCTACCTTATCGTTTATAATTTCGTGCCAATCCAGAATTTTGTGCGGGTAAGCTACTGCTTCGCCATCGGCGACATAGCCCACTACTAGATCTTGAGGATCAAGATAGGATGCCTGGGCAGGTTCAATTCTCTGAGGATTCTCCAATGCGGGGATACCATCTTTGCCCGGCCCTCCGTCCAGTACCTGCGACTGAGGAATGAGCCAGTCGCTGGAGTTAGCATTACCTCCTGAATTACCTCCACCGGGCTGCGAAGGCGCCGGAGGTTGATTAGATGGAGCAGGGGTTCCACTATCCTGACAAGAAGCTAACGTTACGAAAACAGCGATCAAGAGATGTAGTGGTTTCATACAGTTAATATTTAGTGTGATTACTTATTTTCAAACAACGGGGTAATTTCGGGAGAAAACGATTTAGTTCGGTTTAGCCGAAAAAGCACTCCTACATTAACCCGGTAAGTAGGAGCTAACTGAGTGCCATCTACCTGGGTGTAGACCGGTAAGTCAACCCGAGATTGTAACGATAAATCTGGAGTTAGTTGCAACCCCAGGGATGGGGCGATAAACAAAAATGTCCCGCCCGAATTAGGTACAAACTCCCCATTAGTACGATCTCGCCCTGCGTGCCGAAGACGGGTGGTTACACCAGGATTAAGTAGTAGCCTCCCCAACAGCACCTGATCGCTTAGGCTAGCCATAACCTGCCCTTCGTCACCAAACTCATAAACCTGACTTCCTAAGTAATTGTTGTTCTTTCCGGTGAGCCGGGCAATGATGCGGGAAGAAAAGCTCAGGGACGGTCGCCAGCTAATTTGGTGGGAAAGCTGCGTCCACAGTACTCCGTCCCACGCCCCGCTACCGGGTTGTAGATCAGCAACGAGTGTGATACCCCGGTCATCGGTAAGATCAGAAGCTCCTAATGGGGCCTTAGGGCCAGCTGCAACCCACCATTCGCCCTTTCCTTCATTCAGGGTAGCTGCCTTAAATTTTACCAAGAGCGTAGCATCGCCAATGCCCTGGGTAAAGGTAAAGTTCTCAGAGAAACCAATCTGACGGATAGTACGCTCCTGACGTACAAAAGAGAAGAAAGCATCCAGTGCCCAGCGGGAGCTAATGGCGTATCCCATCTGAAACAGCCCCGAGCGGGTCAAACGCTCTCGGGTATCATCGTCTAGTGTATTATTTGCGTCCTTAAGAGTGCGCAGTACATTCACATCGTAGCTCAACATCCACTGCCATGACCCGGCATCGCTAGCAGGTAAACCTATATTGCCAGACATCGGTACTCCACCCGAGCAACACTGCGCCCAGGCAGCGTGTGCGGTAAGTGTTAGAGTGATGACAGCAAGTAGGTAGTTCATTATTAGTTGGAGATATGTATAGATATACCCAGTTTTTTAGAAAAAAGTATGTCCTCGCGTTGACATATCTACGTAATAAATTGACTAATACTTAAAAATGGTACTTGGGGTATACTATTGCCCATTGTGGTTGAAAGTTCCCCAAGCACTCAAATGCTTATTAATAAGGGTAAATTGTTAATAAAATCCGTAGAAAAAACTAAAAATATTACATTAAACAATATTTTAATCTGTTTTTAGTGACATTAAAGAAAATTTGTTTTATAATTGAAACAAATTACAGCATATTCAGTAAGTGAAATGTAGGCAGACATACATTATTGCATAGAAATTGCCAGTACTGCTATAAGATATGGATAATGTAAATTAAAGCAGTTATCATTTTATTCAATTACTACTTGAAATAATATTATGTTAAAAGTGTGTTAAAAATTACTTAACATCTTCTAAAACTATTTGAAAATTTATAATCTTTATCTAATTTTTTCCGTTAATTACCAAAAGTTTATCAGAAACAGCATTGATCATTTGTTATGAAAGCACAAAAAAGCGTAGTAGATTCCCTAAATGAGCTGTTAAAGGAAAACTGCGATGCCAAACGTGGTTACCGGAGGGCGGCTGAACAGTTAGATGACCCTTCACTGAAGGGATTGTTCATGAACTTATCTGAACAGCGCGACAATTTTAAGAAGATCATCCGAGAAGAAATTTTAAGTCTAGGTGGTACGCCTGAGGCATTTCGGCAGGTAGATGGGCCTATTCAAGATGCATTTGTCCAGCCTCATCTTCTGTTAGTGCTCAATACTGTTGAGAAAACCCTGAGTGGTTGCCTACGGCTAGAAGTAAACGCTCTACAAACCCTGAAGAAACAATTAGCGCTGAGTGAAGTGAAAGAGTCTACCCATCAAGTACTGACGGGACAGTTGGAAAACATCCGCTTGACATTACTTGACTTGAGGGCTTTGCCAACGGAAAACGAAGCACTGCTGAATTTCTGATGATATTATAAGGCCGACCCCACAGGTCGGTTTTTTTATTCAGCAAATCCCCGTTGCCAAAACACGATACTCGGCCACTGCTGAATAATCGTAGGAATATCCCAGGCAATAAAGCTAGAGGAACCATCTCGGTTATGGTTTACTGGCACAATCAACTTCCCATTTTCCCACCGACTGCGACCCGTAGTGGTTTCATCAATAATAGCTTCTCCGCTGTCTAACTTTTTCCAGAGTGGGGCTAACTGCATCAGCACTACTTTCTGAAACCGGGCATCCTCGAGCTGTCCGGGCACTTTCGTTTCCTTATTGAGTATCCCATAAAGAAGGTAATCCGCCTGGATTTTATAGAACTCCGAATGACGCTGAACGCTATTGGTGTGTTGATCACGCCGGTAGCGAAAGGTAACATCTTGATAATTGACGTAGCGGGCGGTTCTGAAACGCTCCTGAACGGTTACCAACTTTCCATCAGGTTGGCTAAATACCCGGTCGATCCCATGCTGCATATCTAGTTCTTCTTTCTCAGAGTAGCCCAACCGAACAGGTTCCCAGCCTAGTGGTCGGTAAATGTAAGGAAGGGCAATATGCCGATGGACAAAATCGGTAAATATCCGATCCTGGCGGTACGATGTTCTTTGAGACTTCATAGCCTCTCAAGATAACTGATTAGCCCGATCACTTGCTGGTCAATAGCCAGCGGAAGCTTACGATGTAAACAATCGCTTTATTTTATCAGGAACGTATTGAATCAGAGATTTTGGCAAGTGCTGCTGAGCTGAGCCTTTATCTTCTTCCCGAAAAACGTAAATCACAACAGCTAAGCCTTCTGGTAGCGCATCCGTCAAGGGTTTCCAACTGGCGGGACTATCGAAGCAAATAATAGTGATTTGTTGCTGGTTCCGATAAATATAGTAGTGCAAAGTTACGCTAACCGCCTCGAGGGTCTGTTCTCGCAGACCAAGTAAGTGAGCGCAAGCCTGCCGGATACGCGTATCCTGGGGGGGAATAAACTGCGTTTGAAAGTACTTAAACGAGGCTTGCAATCCCGCTACGGTAACCGGCTTATTTCGGATGCCTTCCAAACGTAACGTGTTATCTTTTAACGACTGCTTTAGTTCGTCGTAAGAGTCGCGGTATTGCTCACTCAATGCGGCAATTTCTGGTAGGTATACACTGACTTTTTTGAGCGTATTAATGGTAAGCTTACGTTCGTACAATACTTCCTTACGGGGGGCATCCACCGAATACCCTTCACTGAGCTTTTGCAAGCGAGGGTGGAGCACGTTACGGCATAAATCGTTTTCGTTATTATTGCAGAGAATGCACTGTCGCCGTCCACCATCCTCCTGATTTAGCTCCAGAATAGCCTGTCCGGTAGTGCCCGATCCAGCGAAAAAATCTAAAAATACTCCTTCTGGTTTATCAATTAACCCTAATATATACTTGAGCAGGGCGGTAGGTTTAGGATATTTTATGGGACTGCCGCCACCAAAAAGTTGTTTTAATTCTTTAGTACCGTGGCTAGTGAGTACATTATTGACAATTGACGAGGCGGGTTTACGCTCACTCTTCAGCTCTGATAAGTATTTTTTTAAAACGAACCGCTTTCCTTTCTCTTTCGGAAAAACCAATTTACCCGACTTTGCCCACTCATTCACCCGCCGTTTGGCAAAGGCCCAGTAGCGTCCGTCGGGTGGATAGTAGACCTCACCCGTGTGTGGGTTTTTAATTGGAAAGCGATCTTTCTCCGTTCCCGAGGCAGCCGAAGGATTATCGGGCATCCACGGGCCACTGGGGTCATTATCCCGATTAATGTACTTACTAAAATCTTTAGGAACACCTTTGAGCTGAAAGTGCTGCCGATCTTTAGTGTAAACTAGAATATACTCGTGATCGGTAGCAAACTTATTGGCGGCATCATTGGGGGTAGTGCGATTTACCCAAACGAAATTTCCGATAAAATTATCGGAGCCAAACAAACCATCACAAAGTAATTTGAGGTGCGCCATTTCCCGATCATCGATTGAGATTAGTAGCACTCCATCGTCAGTAAGCAGTTCCTGCGCTAAGCGTAACCGATGGTACATAAAGTTGAGCCACTTGCTGTGCCGACTGGTCGGCGACTTATCCTTGCGATTGTCATGATACGTCAGATGCGGATTGCCGGTATTGTAGGGCGGATCAATGTAAATGACATCTATTCGCCGAGCGTGAGTAATGGTGAGTGCTGAAAGCGTGTGGTAATTGTCTCCTTCAATAATGTAGTGAACTAAAGATTTATCTTTGCCCTCAATGTCTAGCGAGGGTATCGGTTTCAGAGCTGGAAACATCTGCTCAGCCATTTCTACTACGGTTTCCGGTTGGGCACTTTCTTCCCATACCAAACCGAAACGCTCGTTAGGCGGTACAATCAGGGCATCGAATAAAATTTTGAGTTGATCCAAAAGAAAATCAGGCTACATTCAATCGGCTCAAATTACACTTTCTTCCTTAGAATGGAAAAAGCCTTTTCTACTCCGTTCCGGTCAATTGATACGTTACGCCATTTAGTGCTTCTAAACCTCCGAAAAGTTAACCGTCACACAAGGCCTTGTTGTGAAGCCCTTCGGAAAAGAATGGGTCAGATGCGTCAGGGGTAAACTCAAAGTCTTTCGAGGTAGGTAAATAATTCTAGCACCTCGAGTCCGGGGCGCAGCACCAGAGGAAGACGCAGACAGACCGCCTTACTGCTATTCGCCTGAATAACTGTATCTTTGCTCCCCGGGGATCGGTAAGGTAAACATACTAGCCGGGTCACGAGAAGCTTCATTACCTAAATCAGATACACCATATACGAAAATTTACAAATACCCTACTAACCAAGGGTCTTAGGAAAATTTTATTAGGTAGCGTAAACCAGATTGATCGTCTAAGTCCTTACATTTGACTAACTATGACCCGACTTTATCTCTACCCGCTGAGTAGCTTACTCAGCGGAATAATGTTGTCGTGTGCATCGCTTCAATCATTAGATGCCGTCTATCCGGTGAACCCAATAGCCGACGAGACTCCTGTCTACCGCAACTCTGACGGGCAGATTATCATTGACCTAGCCCGGGTATCTCCGGCACTTACCCTGCCGGTTACGGTCTACCACGGCCGATCTGAAGAATCGATAAACCGTACTCAACCCCTAGGCGTTAGCGATGACTATAGCTTTTGGTGGGACGGAGCCGACCGCCAGCAACACTTCTTTGAACTGGTCGATGCCTCTGGTACCTCGGTAGTAGTAGCTGAACGGCAGCTTTACTTTCAAGGCACCAATAACACGCGCGACCTGGGAGGGTATCGTACCTCCGATGGGCAAAGAGTACGCTGGGGGTTACTCTACCGATCCGATGATCTGGGTGGTCTTAAGCGGTCTGATTGGGACTACTGGCGACGGGTGGGCATCCATCAGGTGGTAGATTTCCGGGAACCAGAGGCACTAGAGCGAAAGCCGGATCGTCTACCTGCCGATACTGCTCTTGTCATTCGGCACTATCCTGTGTATGATACCACCGTAACGCGCCGCGACAACCGAAAACTCCTCCAGCGAGCTAACCCCGATACCTACAACGCTGAGACAATCCTGTTGGACAATAACCGACTGTACGTAGAGCAGTACACTCCCGTGTTTGCACAGGTTTTCGCTGAACTACTTCAGCCAAGCCAGCCGCTGCTTTACCACTGTTCGGCGGGAAAAGACCGTACTGGCTTCATGAGCGCGATGATCTTGTACGTACTGGGAGTGCCCCGGGCAACCATTGTACGCGATTATATGGCTTCCAATCATTACCGAAGGAAACGCATTCGCCGTCGAGCAAGGTTATCACCCTTGATTGGTATCAGTCGTCGGGTTTCCTTACCTTTACTGGAAGTGCGTCCTATTTACCTCGAGCAAGCCTTTCAGGCCATTGAGGAGAAATACGGCTCATTAGACAATTATGTCCAAGAGGGTTTGCAGTTGTCGATGTCGGAACGGCAGGCATTGCAGAAGAAATACTTGACGGAAAAATGAAATGCGGAATATGAAAAATAGGAGTTCAAGTTCCACAGTATATCATGAAGTAACTATGAACAGTCGACTATTAACTAATGACCATAACCAGCAACTCGTAATCTGTTTACCCCTAACCAAAGAGTCAAAATATAGTAATCTCAAATTCGCTTGAAACTATTTCTTTTTTTTACTCTCTTAGCTGTCCTGAGCCCTACTTATTGGGCGGTTGCTCAGCAGACCTCACCCACCCCAACTGATAGCCTCGTATCCGTACCGATTACCGACCAGTACCGTATGGGTTCCTTCGGTAGATTCATGTACGGTGACAACTATCGGGAAGAATGGAGTGCTCCGGTACCCTTGCGGGTGTTTGATATTGACCGAGAGAAAGGAGGGTTGACGATCGTGCAACGAGGGGGGGGGGGCAAACCCGCTCCCTGCGATTAGAAGCCTCGGACGGTCGTCAGTACGTGCTTCGCTCGGTGAATAAGTACCCTCAACGTAATATTCCTCGCCCGTTAGCCAGCCCATTAGTTCTTGAGATCGTCTCTGATCAGACCTCGGCATCGCATCCCTACGGAGCCTTGATAGCCGCCGCCCTAGCTAAGGCAGTAGGCTTGTACCACACCAATCCAGAGATTGTTTACGTGCCGGACGACCCTCGGCTGGGTCCTCACCGCGACTTCATTGGTAATTCGGTTGCCTTATTTGAGGAACGCCCCGACGACGACTGGTCGCACGCTCCCTACTTTGGCCGATCCGAGGATATAGAAAGTACCACTAAGCTACTGGAAGAACTAGAAGAAGACAATGATAACCAAGCAGATGCGATCGCCTACCTCCGCGCCCGCCTACTGGATATTGTTATTGGCGATTGGGATCGTCATGAGGATAATTGGCGCTGGGCTAGCTTCGACCAGAACAAGGGGCGCCGCTTCGAGCCGATACCCCGCGACCGCGATCAAGTATTTTATATCAACGAAGGGGTGTTACACTGGATCGCTTCCCAGGACTTCGTTTTACCTACCTTTCAGGGATTTGGCGAAACCATTCGTAACGTCAACACCTGGTCGGGACAAAGTCAGAACCTGGATCGGCGATTACTAAGTGAATTATCCCGCAACGATTGGCGAAATACAGTACAGCAGGTACAAGAGCGGCTTACCGATTCAGCTATCGTTGGGGCAATACACCAAATGCCCGATACGATCTTCGCCCTATCTGGAGAAGAGATTATCCGCAAGCTCCAGCAACGACGAGATCAGCTACTATACTACGCCGAGCAATACTACGCCTTTTTAGCCCAAACCGTAAATGTGGTAGGATCGGACAAGCATGAGCATTTTTATGTAGAGCGACTCCCTGATAATCGTACCCAGGTCACTGTGGAGAAGGTGAAACAAGATGGTGAACGCACCGGGAAGATCGTGTTTGAGCGTACATTTTTTGGGAAAGAAACGAGAGAAATCCGGCTATTTGGCCTGGGTGGGCAAGATCACTTTACCGTAACTGGAGAAGTCCCGCGTGCTATCCGACTAAGAATTATTGGGGGAAAAGATACCGACCATATTGCCGATAGCTCCCGAGTAGGCCGTTGGGGAAAAAGAACCAAAATCTACGATACCGCTTCCGATACCTGGCTTCTCTTGGGTGAAGAAGGACGTAATCACACAACTGACCGCGACACGTTGGTGAATCAATATTACTATAAGATGTTTCACTACAATACCCTGGCCCCGCTGGTGAGTGGTGGTTACAACGAGGACGATGGCATTAGCCTGGGGGGCGGTTTTAGCTACACCAACCAAGCCTTTCGGAAGTATCCCTTTGCTACGCAACACCAACTTAAGGGGGCTTACGCCTTCGCTACCTCAGCTTACCGTTTTTCCTACCAAGGCACGTTCAACCAACTGATCAGTTCGCTTGACTTATTAGTCAATGCTGATGTGCGAGCCCCTAATTTTGTCAACAACTTCTTCGGACTGGGAAACGAGTCGGTCTATAACCCGGGCGAGCGGGATATTAACTTCTATCGGTATCGCTTCAACGAATTTCGGGGGAGCGTACAACTACGCCACCACTTTTCCCCCTACATTTATCTATCACTAGGTCCTACCTATCACACCATAGAGGTGGAGAATACTCCGAACCGTTTCATTACTGACTTCGATAATAACGGGCTGGATGCACAAGCGACCTTTCAACCTTACCGCTACGCGGGAGCCAGCTTTCGAGGGGAGGTTAATCGCCTGAATACCGCAGTGCCCCACGCTCCAGTACCACCGAGTAATAAGGCCCTACTAGGGGATGTGCTTAATAACGTGACCAGCAGTCCGTTTCCCACGCGAGGCATCTACTGGCGGGTACAGGGCGATTGGCTACAGGGGCTAGGTGAAACTAACAATCTGTTTCGCATTGGCTCAGAGGTACAGGGATACTACAGTGTTCGCCTTCCCTCGTTACTTACTCTGGCGGTACGCGTCGGGGGCGGACATATCTTCAACGATGACTTTCCATTTGTGCAGGCCTACCAACTCGGGAACCTGACCAACCTGCGGGGCTACCGCCGTACCCGATTTTACGGCCAAAGTAGTGTGTACAACAACGTGGAGTTACGTATGAACGTACTGCGCTTCAGCACTTACCTAGCTCCCATTAACCTGGGAGTTATTGCGTTTAACGACGTAGGGCGGGTATGGCTCGCTAACGAATCTTCCGATACCTGGCACCACGGCTACGGAGCCGGAATCTACGTATCACCCTTTAATATGATCAGCATTTCAGCGATGTGGGGGTTTTCCCGCGAAGACAGTTTACCGCTGATTCGGTTTGGTTTTTTATTTTGATCAATAGTATGATACGCTACACACTGATCGGCGGGTTAGCCATTTTATTCTTTATGGCTTTGCTCAAGCAGGGACCGTCTCTATTTACTACCCCGGCAACGTCCGCCACCGAGCCGATTCTCACCGATGGCGACTTTACTTACCACTTGCACGAGCCCGACCGTATGGCCTCCCTCGACGACGACTTGGACGAAATTTCGGGATTGGCCTACGTGGGCGAAGATACATTAGCCGCAATTAACGACGAACAGGGGTACATCTTCTTATGGAGTGATGCTCACCAAGCTATTATTGATAAAATTGATTTTGGGGGAGATGGCGACTACGAAGGCATTGCGGTGAATAATACTACTGCTTACGTCTTACGCAGTGATGGTGATATATACGAAGTTACCTACTTCCGCAATCGCCCGCAAACCACTAAATACGAAAACCGATTGAGCGACCGCAATGATACCGAAGGGTTAACCTATGATAGCAAACAGCAGATGGTATTGATCGCCTGTAAGGCTACCGGAAAGCTCAACGACGGAACGGGTTCTAAGCGCACACTAGTATATCAGTACCTACTGGTGGATAATCCTATTCTTACCCCTCTGATCCGGCAATCTAAGGAAGATGGGCTTCATCCAGAGCGACCCCGCCCATCGGGTATTGCCCGGCATCCGGTCACCGGTGGTTACTATGTCCTATCTTCCGCCGATAAAGCTCTGATGGTCTTTGACGATCGTTATCGTCTCCACCAGATGGTGAAATTGCCAAGTGCCCTCTTTCCCCAAGCGGAGGGTATTTGCTTTTCCCCTAACGGAACCTTGTATATTGCGAACGAAAGAAAGAAGAAATCAGCTACGCTACTGCGGTTTAATCGCCGATAGAACAATGAATGATTACGAAAAAAGTACCCAAGCAGCCGCTCGTTACGTGCAGCAGGCCTTCACCCAGCGAGCCCCCGCATTCCTCCACTACCACGATCTACAGCATACTCAACAGGTAGTGCACGCCACTCAGGAAATGACTCAAGCCTATAACCTATCGGATAAAGAGCGGAGTATCGCTGAAATTGCCGCTTGGTTTCACGACATTGGTTACCTAGAGGACCATCGCGAGCACGTGCCGGCGGGCATTGAGATGGCCCGCAATTTTTTAGAAAAACAGCCCGTCTCCGACGATTTTATCGAGGGGGTGGCAGCCTGTATCCGAGCTACTGATTGGCCTCAGCGTCCTCAGGGACGGCTGGAAGAGATACTTTGCGACGCCGATATGTCACACCTAGCGCAAGATGGCTACTTAACTCGAGCCCAAGGTCTGCGACAAGAGATAAATGAGCAGAATGGGCAAAAAATTAGCAAGCGAGCGTGGGCTCGGCAAAACCAGAAGTTTTACGAGAAGCACCGCTACTTCACCGACTATGCGCAAACCCATTATGAACCGGGAAAGCAGAAAAACTACGCCCAGTTAGTCGCCCAAATTGAAGCAGACGAAAAAGAGAGGAAAAAGAAGAAAAAAAAGGAGGTGAAAAGTATATCATCCCGCGAAGCTGGGGTTCTCTTCCGTATCTTGTTTCGCAATCATATTGACTTGAGCTCCATTGCCGATACCAAAGCCAATATCATGATTTCAGTAAACTCCATTTTATTATCGGTACTAGTGACGGTACTATTCCGCAATCTTGACGATTACCCCGCACTATGGCTTCCGTCGGCGATTCTGGCAACGGTATGCTTGCTGGCCATTGTGTTTGCCGTGCTAGCTACCCTCCCTAGGGTTACAAATGGTACCTTCCGGAAGGAGGATGTAGAAAAAAATCAGGCGAACTTATTATTTTTCGGTAATTTTCATCGGATGGCGTACGATGACTTTCAATGGGGCATACGGCGCATGATTAAGAACGATGCACTAGTATACGATAGCCTTACGCGCGATCTGTACTTGCTAGGTAAGGTACTACACCGCAAGTATAGTATGCTTCGGCGGTCGTACCTGGTATTTGTAGTAGGGTGGGTGGTATCCATTGTTGCTTTTGTATTAGCCGCGTTCTACAACGCTCGTTTGCTGTAGAAATCTTTGTATCAAAAAATTCGTAAACTACTACGATAGAAAGAATTGGCTGGCTTTAAAGTACATTTATCATCTGTATTTTACAATATTTACGGAAGCTCTACGGTCTAATAACTAGCAAGTAACCCCACTACAAAATACCTATGAATCAAGATTTCTTACCACTAGCTGAATTCGTCCAAGATTTACTCCTTGGCAAGGACTTTCCTTACGAAGTAAAGGTAAGTTTTGAGCCCCTGATTAAACGCATGGAGAGCTTCTCCGAAAAATCGGTCATGTCCGACGCAGTTTGCCAGGAGGTCGTACAAAAATTACAGCTTATCGAGAACCTGCCGGTTGGTAGTAACCAGCGGGAAGCATATAGCGTTGATCTAGAGCGTTTATTAGCTTACTACTTCCCACTCTTTTCCCAGAAAGATATTTTAGGGTTTGTGGGAGGTCCCTTTGGACAGGGTTTCGTCTATCAGACTTCAGCCGTCAAACAATTATTCCAAAGTGATGAGTACGAGATTCGGGTCAATGGTTACGACGATATAACCCTCGCCTTTTTTCCTATACTTCATCCGGCTCGTTTGATCCTCGACCACTGTTACCACCGTCAGATTGACTTGGATGTTTCCGAAACCTTTACCTTACGTCATCGCCGAACCGGGCTTGAGAAGCACTATCGCTCCACGGTGTTTATGGATAGCATCAATATTACTGAGAAAAACCCCCTAAAACCGCTTACTGACGAAACCCTTCAGGATTTACTGAATCACTACGACGACCGCGACCGATGGCTTGCGCAGTTTCCTCCGGAGGATTTTGCTTTCGAGGGGTTAAGCTTTGTATTGTTTGAAGATGTGACCGAAATGGAGATTCTATCCCGTATTCGGGAACGAATTGGTAACTCGGAGGATGTGACTGACCTGCATAGTCAAGTGCAGTTTGTTGAACAGCAGTTACAGTCTTTTCTCAATAACGAGCGTATCGTAGCGGGTATAACCCCCACTATTATGCGGGAGTGGAATGAGAAGGTAGCCAAGCTAAGCATACTGTCGCGCGCTAATTCTGGTTTATCTATTGAGCATCATCCTACCCTAATTGAGGGTTCACTGTACCAACGGGTTACGCAAACCAAAGAAACTATTATTTGCCGTGATTTGAATGATGAGTCTTTAACCAAAACAGAACAAGTGCTGCTAGCTAATGACATCAGTTCGCTAGCCCTTATTCCGGTCATTGATAACCAGAATGAGGTGATAGCTCTTATTGAGCTGGGAGCACCCAAAGAAACCCCGCTTAGTGCCTTTACCTTGTTTCGGCTAAGTGAGGTACTTTCTCTATTAAAAATCGGTCTAAATCGCTTCCGGCGCGAAGTAGAAAACCAGATCAGCGTTTTTATGCAGAAGGAGTTTACTTCTATCCATCCTAGCGTAGATTGGAAATTCCGGCAGGTGGCCAAGACGGTCCTATACCATCAGCAGGAACACGTCGATATGGACATCAGTTTCCCCGATGTGTACCCGCTATTTGGGCAACTTGATATTGTGGGCTCATCCCGAGCCCGTAATCAGGCTATTCAGGCTGATTTGAGTAAGAATTTATCCTTGCTAGCAGACACACTACAGCAGTGCCGTCAGCAGATTGACTTTCCTTTGTTAGGGATGATAGCTCATAAAGTGAAGAATTGGAAGAAAAAGATTACCAATAACTTCTTTTCCAGTGACGAAACCCAAGTCAGCAGTTTTTTTCTTCAGGAGGTACATCCGCTGCTTCGCCAGATGGCCGAAGAGCACCCTTCACGAGTAGGGGCGATCATTCAAGGCTACTTCAACGGTATTGACCCGGAGGTAGGTATCGTTTACGAAAAGCGTAAAGACTTCGAGCAAACGGTTAGTCAAATCAATCAATCTATTGCTGAGTTTATTGAAGCGGAGGAAATTAGCTTACAGCAAATACTACCCCATTACTTTGAGTTGTATAAAACCGATGGTATTGAGTATAACTTATACCTTGGGCAATCACTACTAACTGAACACAAATTCTCGGAGCACTATCTTCGTAACTTTCGTTTGTGGCAGCTCATTTCTATGTGTAACATAGTACGACAATTAGAAAAGACCAAGGGGCAATTACCACTTCCTCTGTCTACCGCTCAACTTATTTTTGTCTACGGCAATACACTTAATATCCAGTTCCGGAAGGATGAAAAGAAGTTTGACGTAGAGGGAGTGTACAATGTCCGCTACGAAATCATTAAAAAACGAATTGATAAGGCGTACGTGGCCGATAAAAACGAACGACTTACCTTAGCCGGACATATTGCCATTACCTATCTGGACGATAAGGACAAAAATGAATACCATCAGTACTTAACTTATCTGGTTCAGGAAAATTACATTGAGCCCAAAATTGAAGAACTTACCTTAGAGAAGGTTCAAGGAGTAGAAGGTATCAAGGCTCTACGGGTGAAGGTGAAGATAGATGGTTCTACCTTGAAAAGTACTGCCTCGATTGGGGCTGCTCTGAGTGGGTCTGTTTCGAAAAAAAGGCTCTCCGACTCTGAGAAGCAGTCCTACGTTGAGTCACTAGTTGTTTAAATTACAGTCCGACTTTAGCTGTGTTTTACTCCGATGCTGATTGCATCAGAACGCCGCATAATCACGCGTCGTAGGAGTTTAAGTATGTTCAGTTATACCCGAAAATGCCTCTCGAGCACAAGAATGTCTATTTCACCCCAGCCAATTGATACTTTACGCCATCTAGTTCTTCCAAAGCACCGAAGAGTTGACCGTCGGGCTGCCAGCGGTACTTTCGGGATAGCATTTCTACACTCATATTCTCCTGCTCATCATGAACCGTTACCCTGACTGGGCAGTTTCCCTGGTGCTCGGCCGATAAAGCTTCCAGTTGTTCGATAAGCGATTGACTGAGATGCTCGGCAGCAATACTTAATTCAATACCTCCAGTCATCTTTTCCCGAATCTCGGTGAGTAACTGAACGGTTTGGGGACGAAGCTCCCATACGCCGGGTTTATTATAGCGTTCTTCCACTCGCCCCTTCAAGTACACAAATTCGCCTACCGACAACCGGTGCCGATTGCTTAAGAAATCTTCGCCAAAGAAGGCCAAATCAAAGGACGTTTGATAATCCTCCATAGTCACTAGGGCAAAGGGTTTACCAGTATTGGTCTGACGCTCAGTGCTCTTAGTAATAATCCCGGCGACGGCTACTTCCTTATTCTGGTACCCAGCCACTCTATCTAAGGTGCAGGTGCAGAAACTTTCTATTTCTAGTTTAAACTGATCTAGCGGATGTCCTGAAATATAGAATCCCGTAACTTCTTTCTCAATCTTCAGTTTCTCCAGATCGCTGTAGGGTTCGCACTCAACTACGCGAGGCTTGGGTACCTCTAATCCGCCAACTCCCCCGAATAGGGAAACCTGCGCCGCCGCCTCTTCTTGCTGAAGCGTCTGGGCGTACTTGACTGCCTTTTCCAGTAAGGAAGTATCACCGGGTGGCACGTGTAGGTACTGCCGACGGTGCATATTCGGGAAGCAGTCAAAAGCCCCCGCCATTGCCATACACTCCAGCGTTTTTTTGTTGACCGCCCGCAAGTTGGTACGTTTGGTAAACTCGAAGATATCAGAGTACGTTCCTTGTTCATCGCGCTCCTCAATAATTGAGGCGACTGCACTTTCTCCTGCGCCCTTAATAGCCCCCAGTCCAAAGCGGACTTGCCCTTCTTGGTTTACGCCAAAGTCGTAATCACTCTCATTTACATCTGGTCCCAGCACCTTAATTTTCATCTGCTTGCACTCGTCCATAAAGAGAGTTACCTTATCGGAATTGCTCATATTATGAGTGAGTACGGCAGCCATATACTCCGCCGGATAATTTGCTTTCAAATAACCCGTCTGGTAAGCTACCACTGAGTAGGCCGCCGAGTGTGAACGGTTAAACCCGTACTGGGCAAACTTCTCCATAATAGAGAATACCTCTTCGGCTTTCTTCTTATCAATACCGTGTTTTTCTTCGGCCCCCTTCACGAAGATGACTCTTTGCTTGTTCATCTCCTCAATCTTCTTCTTACCCATCGCTCGGCGGAGCAAATCGGCACCACCGAGGGAGTAACCCCCCAGAATTTGCGCAGTCTGCATAATCTGCTCCTGGTAGACCATAATTCCGTTGGTATTCCTCAGAATAGGCTCCAGCAGCGGATGCGGGTACTCTACTGTCTCCTTCCCATGCTTACGGTCAATAAAGTTGGGAATGAACTGCATCGGTCCCGGGCGGTAGAGGGCATTCATGGCAATCAGATCTTCAATATCAGTAGGCTTAAGCTTGCGAAGCCACTGTCGCATTCCCTCCGACTCAAACTGGAAAGTACCGATAGTATCACCCCTTTGATAAAGCTGAAACGTCTTTTCATCATCCAGAGGAATAGCATCGATGTCAATATCAATCCCGTGGTTTTTCTTAATCTTACGCAGTGCTGTTTTAATGATGGTCAGGGTCTTCAAGCCCAAAAAATCCATCTTCAACATTCCGGCTGACTCTACTACCGAACCATCAAATTGGGTAACAAACAGGTCAGAATCCTTATCCGTTTTCACCGGAATGTATTCCAGTAAATCGTCGGGGGCAATAATTACTCCGGCAGCGTGAATACCGATATTCCGCACTGAGCCTACGAGTGTATGCGCCAAATTAAGTACCTCAGCCTGCTTATCCGAGCCACGTTTAATTTGTTGCAGTTCAGGGACTTCGGCTAGTGCTTGTTCAAAGGTAGTTCCAGGCTTCTCCGGCACCAACTTTGCTAATCGGTTGGCATCCACTAAAGGTAATTCGCTGACTCGTGATACATCCCGGATAGACATGCGGGGAGCCATGGTACCGAAGGTGACGATCTGGGCTACCTGATTGCGGCCGTACTTTTCAATCACGTAATTGATTACTTCTTGCCGGCCATCGTCATCGAAGTCAATATCAATATCGGGCATACTGATTCGCTCGGGATTGAGGAAGCGCTCAAATAGCAAATCATATTTGATTGGATCAATATTGGTAATTCCCGTGCAGTAAGCCACTACCGAGCCAGCAGCTGAGCCCCGACCAGGCCCTACTTCTACGCCCATACCCCGGGCCGCATTAATGAAGTCTTGTACAATCAAGAAGTAGCCCGGAAAACCCATATCCTTAATGATCTTCAGCTCATAATCCAGACGTTCCTGAATTTCAGGGGTGATTTCGCCGTAGCGGGGTTTCGCTCCCTCGTAAGAGAGGTGACGCAGATAATCGTTCTGATCAGTGAAACCATCGGGGATAGTGAATTTAGGCAGCAGGATATCCCGCTGTAATGTTAGTTCTTCAGCTTTTTCGGCAATCGCAAAAGTATTGGTAATAGCATCGGGGCGATCAGCGAAGAGTTGCTTCATTTCCTCTTCGGTCTTTAGGTAAAATTCCTGATTAGGCATTCCAAATCGGAAATTCCGACCCCGACCAATGGGAGTAGATAATACTTCGTTGTTCTTTACACAGAGCAGCGTATCATGGGCACTCGCCTCTTTCTGATTAGCGTAGTAAACGTTGTTGGTGGCAATCACTTTTACACCGTACTTATCAGCCATGCGGAGTAGTACTTCGTTTACCCGGTCTTCTTCCTCCAATCCGTGCCGTTGTAGTTCTACGTAGAAATCGTTACCAAATACTTCTAACCACCAACGAAAAGCTTCTTCGGCCTGATGCTCACCAGTGTTGAGAATCAAATCGGGAATTTCACCTGATATTCCTCCGGTAGTGGCAATCAGCCCCTTGGCATACTGCTGGATCAATTCTTTATCTACGCGCGGGAAGCCCCCGTAGTACCCCTCGATATAACCCAGCGAACAAAGCTTAGATAGGTTTTGATAGCCTTCCTGATTTTTAGCCAATAGCAATTGTACCGAGCGCTGATCCTTAAAATCTTTAGTGAATTTTTTCTGATGCCGATCTTTAGTCATATAGACATCACAGCCAATGATTACTTTTACCCCTTGCTTCTTACCTTCAGCGACGGCTTTAAATGCTCCGAATAAATTGCCCAGATCGCTAATGGCAATAGCGGGCATATTCCGCTCCTTAGCTGCGCTTACTAGTTGTTTGATACTCGCGGTACTTTGCAGAATAGAGTATTGTGAGTGCACGTGCAGATGGCTAAAGGGAGCTGTTTCGATTTTATCGATGTCTACCTTCTTCTGCCGAGGCGGTCTAGCTACTTTAGATTTCTGCGGAGTGTTCTGGGGCATGTCCCGCACCGCTTCTTCCAAATCGGGTCGCTCGTAGGTAATCTCGGCTAGCGGAGTACTGTCAAAGGGCGAAATAACCTGCTCCTTCAGTAGCCCGAAAAAGCATCGAGCGGTAGCATCTACGTCAAAAGCTGAATTATGCGCCCCGTCGAACGGAACTCCAAATAGCTTTTCGTGTAGTTCAGAAAGAGTAGGCCACTTATACTTACCACCCCGGCCACCCGGTATTTTACAAAAATCGGTAGATGCGTCTTTGGTGTCTACCTTTCCAATGTTGAGAAGGTTAGTTTCTATCTGCGTTCGCAGAAACTCAGCTCCGGTTACATTAAGGTCAAAATCAACATTATGACCAATGGTTTGTCGGGTGTGCTGAAGGTCTTCATTAAATTTACTAAGAACTTCGCCCAGTGGATGTCCCTCAGCCAAGGCTCTTTGGGTAGAAATGCCGTGTACTTTCTCGGAGTTGAACGGAATAGTAAATCCTTCAGGCTTTACAATGTAGTCGTGAGCCGAACGTAGGCTACCATCGGCATTATGCAATTGCCAGGAAAGTTGTACTAAGCGGGGCCAGTTGTCCAGGTCAGAAATGGGTGCATTATAGTCGCGGGGCAGGCCAGTGGTTTCGGTGTCAAATATTAAATACATTAGTAGACGTTAGTGATTCTGTTCGGTCATTTAGCCGGATTTTTCTATCCGTAGAACACGAAAGATACGCGGACTAGTGCACTTATGCTACCGGGTTGATGAGAAATACTTTGAGCTACATCACTTAGCCGAAATATCAAATTTTGTGAGTGACTAATAATAAAGATGTTACTTATCAGTATTGAAAGTAATGGTTGAAGTGAACACTTTTTTTGGTACTATGAGCGAGTAACTAACTGATTGAAGGAATAAGTATTTATTTCATCATTCGCTCAATCAGTCATTCTATCGGCTATTAGTTAAGGAAGTAACCCTTACCTTACGAGTAATCCGCTTTATCGCTCACACATAGCCGCCTCTGGCCCATTGGCGGTACCCTCCCAGTCTAAATCGGCCATACCTGTCCAAAGCCCGGTTTCTTCATCTCGGGCAATAGCATGCACCCTGGCAAATGCTCCATATCGGGTGATAGATTCAGGCTCAAAACCTTCTTCTTGCCAATAGATAGAATCAGCTGCGCTCCATCCATTAGTCTCAGTAAACTCGGCACTGAACTTTAGTGGAAATACTTCTCGTTTCCCATCATTCGTACCTGCTTCAGGGTGGATTCTTGGAGCAGCTACCGCCTCTTCAATGCTCATACCTTGGTCGATAAACCTCGATATGGTTTGCACGATTCCCGACAGTATGCGTAGCCCCCCCGCTGCGCCCAAAACCATGATAGTTTCACCGTCTTTGGTCACAATGGTAGGTGCTATGGTGGTTCTAGGTCGGGAACCAGGGGCTTGATCCGCCCCGGATAAATAAGCTCCCATGGTAGAGGCGTACACAAAACCCAGACCGGGCGTGATTACTTTAGAGCCAAAAAGAGGGCCGATAGTCTGGGTGATAGAAACGACCATCCCCGAACAGTCGGCGGTTACAAAATGGGTGGTATGGTGGCTACTTGCTCCCCAGGTATCGCCGGTCCAATCGGTATTGGATGCCAGCAGTTGATTGTGTGAGCTGTTATATGCAGCATTCTGTAGTGGAACACTTTCAGGAACGGTTACTTCACTAGCTTTCTCTATGGCCCATTCTTTACTTTGAACAAAGTCAAGATCTTCTTCTTTATAATCGTATTCCATACTTTCAATGGCAAATGCTAAAGCCTGATTGACGACTGCCGCCCATTGGGCATCCGTCATGGAGGATAGGTCAAATTGCTCTAGGATATTCAAGGCTTTTACTACCAAGCCGCCGCCTGCCGGAGCGGGTATTGAGTGGATTTCATACCCTCGGTACGTAGTTTTTACGTGTCGCGCATCGAGGGCTTGATATTCCTCGAGATCAGTTTCGGTGACAAACCCTCCGTGGGCGGCCATATCTTCGGCAATCTTTCTTGCCGTTTCTCCTTGATAAAAATCTTCGCCATTGGTTTCGGCTATTCGCTGTAAAGTCTCCGCGAGGTCAGGCTGTTTCAAGATTTCTCCTGCCTCATACGTTATGGTATCGTTTTTAAGCATCTGCTCGCGAAAACCAGGGTTCTGTTTTATGTCTTCTAGTGCATAGGCGTGCCGCGCTGCTTCGCCCTCTAACACTTCAAAACCTTCGTGGGCATATTGAATGGCCGGTTTTATCAGTTCGGTCCAAGGCATAGAACCGTGCTCAGCATGAAGTCTTATAAGAGCAGCTACTACTCCCGGAGTAGCTATAGTACCATAACCGACATTGGGCGGCTCTTCGGCTGGAACGAAATTCGTGGGTACCTCGGTCATTCCGTTATATCCCGTAAAACTTCCATCTGCCTGGCGTACCAATATCTGGTTTCTACCACCGATGCCATTCATGGTTGGCTCTACCACCGCCAGCACAAAGGCCGTAGCCACAGCGGCATCAGCGGCATTACCCCCTGCCTCTAAAATACTATTTCCAGCCGCCGTAGCCAGCGGTTGGGCGGCAGCCACCATACCCAAGCCTGATTGGGCAAGTTTAGTAGCCGTAGGGGTAGGTTTGCTCTCAACTTTCTCTGGGCTTTTTCGGCAAGAGAAAAATAATACAGACAGTATGGTTAGGAGTAGTATATGCTTCATCGATAAAAGGGGTTTAAAAATTGAAATTAGGAAATTCATTTCAATTGTGCTCAAATCCCCGTCTGGTTAGTTGGCTCTAGCACTTTTTTCATTCGGTAGTTGATGATTTCTACTTCTCTAATCTGGTTTTTATTCTCTTTCACTATGTCAAATCCTCGGGCTAAGAAGAAGGGGCAAGCGGTTTTGCTAGCATAGGTAGTCATTTCGGTCTGTCTGGCTCGAATAGCTTCTTGTTCTAATACCTGATAGATTGTATTGGCAATACCTTTCCGCTGATAATCTTTATGAACATAGAGAAAGTCGATATAATTTCCCTGATCTAGCGAACCAAAACCTACGATCACATCTTCTAGCGCAGCGACCAAGAAGTACTGGTTCATAATAGCTGCTCGCCACCGTAGTCGATTATGCACCGAGGAAGCCCAAGCTTCTAGCTGAGCTGGTTCATAGTCTCGCTGGGTAACCTGTCGGATAGTTTCTACGAACAACGTTTGAATCTCAGAAAGGTCAAGAAGTGTAGCCCGCCGGATTTTTATTGGAATAGTCATTACTTCATGATGGTTATTTTATGATGGTCATTCCATGATGGTCATTCCATGATGGCTAACGCCTGATTGCTCAAACGACCATCGTGGATTTCTCGGTAGTAGACTTTCTTCTCCATCGCCTCCATAACAGCCAAAAAGATCCTGGTACCTTGCTGGTTACCTGCCGACATCATACCACCCGGACTAAACACATTGATCCCTATTGGTTTGTTGCCGACAATATCTAGTCCAATCAGGCATAAGACATCCTGAACAATTTTAGAATACAACTCGAGTCTCTAGGTGTACAGTTAACGTATGGGTTGAACTATCCCTATCCGAAACTCGTACATTTTATCACCTTGTATTATCTGAATTTTTTTATCTGATTATGAAGCTTAGGAATAAAATATCTTCTGCACCGCCCATCCGATGGATTGTGGTAGTACTATTTATTGCAACGCTAGCAATGAATTACCTCTCCCAAGGAGTATTATTTGAAGGACAAACCATTGGCGCAGTTTCCGACAAATACAGTACGTTGATTACCCCGGCGGGTTACGCCTTTGCTATTTGGGGCCTGATTTATCTGACCCTAGGGGCATATGTATATCATCAGGCTTTTAGGGCGGATCGCACCCAGTACGCCTACACCCAGGCGGCCTTTCCGCTTATTCTAAACCTAATTGCCAACAGTGCTTGGCTGGTTGCCTTTCAGCTAGAGTATATTGCATTGAGCGTCGTAATAATGCTGGTTATTCTAGTCACGCTGATTCAGCTAGTAACGCTATGGACGAATGACCGTACCGTTCCAGCTTGGGAAAAATGGCAGATGCGGATACCCTTTACCTTGTACCTCGGCTGGATTTCGGTGGCTACCATCGTCAACTTCAGTGTGCTAATTAAATATACTGGCTGGAATGCCTTAGGCTTAAGCGAACCCATCTGGGTAATGATTATGACTTCAGTAGGAGCCGCATTGGCATTATTGGTATTGTTCGCAACCCGCAGTAAACTCTACCCACTAGTTTTCGTCTGGGCTTACGTAGCTATTGCGGTAGCCCAGCAAGACAATCAACTAATTTTTACTACCGCTTTGGGTTGGGCTATCGTTCTTTTTATCTCCGATATGATCTATTTCATCCGCCAAGGTAGGGTAATTAGCAATGTGCAGAGAACAATTAACAGTTAGCAATGTGTAGTGAACAATTATAGTACGTAGCTACATTCTAGTTATTCATTGCTAATCGTTCAGTGTACATTGCTAGCTGAAAAAGTTATTCGCTTCGTAAGCTTTCCGCAGGATTGACCCGAGCAGCCCGGATCGCCCGGCTACCTACGGTGATAATCGCCGTAAGTAGTGCTCCGATGATAGCCAAAATAAAAGGTAATGCTGAAATAGGGGCTCGGTAAGCGTAGTCGCTGAGCCACTGCTTGGCCAACCAGAATGCTACAGGTACCGCTACTATCCCGGCAATCAGTACGATCTTTAAGAAGTCGGTACTGAGTAAGGTGACAATTTGGGTGACAGTAGCTCCTAGCACTTTACGAACGCCCACTTCTTTGGTTCGTTGTTCCGCCATGTAGGCAGCTAAGCCAAATAAGCCTAACAGTGCTACAAATAACGTGAGCAGTGTTGCCCATAGAAGGGTCTGACCCAGCCGTTCCTGATCAGCATATAGTTGAGCAAAATCATCATCTAGAAATGAGTAGCGAATTGGGTGCGCGGGTTCAATTTGTTTCCAGAATTTCTCTACTTCAGAAATAGTACTTCTTAAATCGGAGGTTGATAAGCGAACTGCCACATGGTTGACCCAACCACTTCTCATTTGAGGAATAGCCCCGGAGAATACCAACGGTTTGATACGCTGTCCTAAACCACTGTAGTGAAAGTCCTTCACTACTCCTACAATCTGCCCGGGTTCCTTCACCCAACTAAAGTTCAGCGGGTGTCCGATCGACTCCGCTATGTCAAACTCCTTCACGAAGGCTTCATTCACTACGAAGGATCGCGGGGTAGTATCGGCTGGCGATAAAAACCTTCCTTCTACTACCTCCAGGTCAAGTGCTTCAGTGTAATAAGCATCAGTAAAGAAGATATTTTCAGAGGGACTTTTTTCTACCCCCCCGACACGAAGACTATTATCAGGGTGGCCGCTCCCAGGCATACTTACCGAAGCGGTGATAGCCTTCACTTGCGGATTTTGCAGTAGCCTACCTCGTAGTGACTGAATTTTTTGATACGTATCCTGAGCATTGGCTTTAATGACCATTACTTGCTCTGACTGAAAACCCAATTCCTGATTTTGCATAAATTGCACTTGTCGGTAGATAAAGGTCATAACCACTGCGGCCACAATGGCCCCAGCAAATTGCACTACCACCATACCCTGACGTAGTAATTTACCCTTATCACGACGTAGCCACTTGCCTTTCAGTACTTCAGTTGGGCGATAGGCTGCTAGAAAGAAAGCCGGATAGCTACCCGAAAGCAGTCCTAGCACTAGTACTAAACCGAGTAGCATCGGAATAATAAAACTCAATTCCGCCAAACCTAAGGACAGATTCCGATTGGTGATTTGTTCAAAGGCGGGTAAGGCTAGTTCGGCCAGAAAAATAGCAATGGGCAGGGCAACTAAACACTGAAGAACCGCTTCGGATAAGAATTGGGAAATGAGTTGCCGGCGAGAGGCTCCGTTCACTTTACGCACCCCTACCTCTCGAGCTCGCTGAGCGGCCTGAGCCGTTGCCAGATTCATGTAATTAATACTGGCTACTATCAGTACCAGCAGTCCGACGATCCCGATGATATATACTCGCCGAATGCCTCCGGCTTCTATTGCGAAGGGACCACTTAGTTGAGCAGTAGCATTCAGATGAGCGTCGCTAACGGGCTGTAGCTTCCACTCGGGAAATTTCTCCCAGACCGAATTCATACTTTCTAGCTCTTTCTTGAGACGGGGATTAATAGATGCAGTTATCTTTTTCTCTAATTGGGCAATGTCGGTCTTAGGGTGCAGCGTAACGTAGGTAGCCGGATTGTTACCCGTCCATGATTTATAAAAATATGTAGTGTCACGCCCTACCAAATCTACATCAAAGTGCGTATTTCCAGGAAAATCAGCCATCACCCCTGTAATCAAGTAATCATCTTGGTCGTTGAATCGCAGTATTTCGCCTACTGGATTGCGCTCACCGTACAATTGCTCTGCCAGTGACTCGCTGATTAGCATAGATTGATTATTTTGAAGAGCATTCTCGGCATTACCGTGCTTCAGCGGAAAAGGTAGCACTTTTAGAAATGTGCTATCAGCCAAAGCCATTGCCTCAACATATATTCCATCTTCGGGTTTGTCTTCGGTACTCACCAGTAGATCATTCCCTTCAGAAACCGGAACTGCACTAACAATTTCCGGAAATTCTTCCCGCAGTGTTTCCGATAGCACGTGAGGAGTATACAAAGTACCTCGACCGGGATCCCATTCCCGGTATACCCGATAGATGTTTTCTTGGTTAGTAAGCCAACGGTCGTAGCTAAGCTCATGCTGAATAAATACTAAGGCCAATGTAGCCGTTGTCAAGGCAATGGCTAAACCACCTACGTTGAGCAGCGTAAACGTTTTCTGTTTTAGGAAATTCCGAAGAGCGATGGAGAGATAGTTCCTTAGCATAATGATTAATGAATGGTGATTGATGAATAATGGCTGCGATTATCGCGTGGGTGAGTCGTAAATAAGATTAATCATTATTCACTACTCATTCATCACTAAGGGTTATTCGCTCCTTAGCGATTTCACCGGGTTAGCGGTGGCAGCCCTCAAGGTATGGAAGCTGATGGCTCCGAGGGTGACGATCAGCGTGAGTAAAGCCGAGGCCACAAACGTGAGCCACTTAATGTCGGTCTGGTAGGCGAATGTCTGGAGCCAGTCGTTCATAAACCAGTACGCCAACGGAAAGGCTACGAGCATGGCTAGGGCGATTAGGATGAAAAAGTCCTTATAAATCAGCCCGACGATATTGGGAACAGTGGCTCCAATTACCTTGCGAATACCGATTTCCTTCGCTCGCTGTTCGGTGGTGTAGGCGGCTAGCCCCAGCAAACCTAAGCAAGCAATGATGACGGTGAATGCCGAGAACATAGTAAATATTTTACCCCGTTTCTGATCCGTTTCGTACTGCGACATAAATTCCTCATCCAGAAATTCGTAAGAGAATGGTTTTCCGGCGTTTACCTCTGTCCAGGTATCCTCTACAAAAGCCAGAGTCTCGGTTACTCTTTCGGGAGAAACTTTGATACTAAGCCAGAAGCTAGGATCACCAAAAAGAATGGCCAACGGATCTATTGCATTGTACAGCGATTGCTGATGATAATCTTTAAAGACCCCAATTACTGAGTACGTCGGCCCCGGATTATCTTCGTCGCCCATGTAAGAAAGTTCTTTACCAATCGGATCGTCCCACTGCATCCGAGCCACCATAGATTCATTGACGAGCACGGCGGCGGTGTCAGTGGCGTATTCTCGCGAAAAGCTTCGTCCTTGCAAAATATCAATCCCCATCGTCTCTACATAATCGTAGTGAGCACGATACTGGTTCACCCCAACTCCACCATCCACTACGCTACCATCGTTACCTTCTACTAGCATTAAGTTCTTTGAGTACCCAGTTCCCGGTCGGGAAGAAGAAGTTGATACTTCTAAGACATTGGCACTTTCTTTTAGTCGGTTATGCAGCACTTCGTAGTTCGCCCGAATCGTTGAATCCGGCATAGTAACGATGAGCACCTGCTCTTGGTCGAAGCCTAAGTCTTTATCACGTAGGTACTGAAGTTGGTCGTAGACAATCCAGGTGCAGATGAGCATAGCAATGGAAATAGCAAACTGTACTACTACCAGCACTTTTCGCAACATCGCGTTGCCCGTACCTCGCGTAGCATTACCTTTGAGTACTAAGGCAGGATTAAATTTAGAGAGGTAAAAAGCTGGATAGCTTCCCCCGGCAATTCCAACCAACAGGGCGACCAGAATAAAGCCTACAATAATCTGAGGTTGAAGCAGAAAAGACAAGCTAATTTCCGTACCTGCCAACTGATTGAAAGGTGACAGTAGAACAGCAACCAGCAGCAGACTAAAAGCTAAAGCGATAAATGTCAACAATGTGGATTCGGTCAGAAATTGGCTAATAAGCTGGCTACGGAACGAGCCCATTGTTTTACGAACACCTACTTCTTTGGCCCGCCGGGTAGCTCGGGCGGTTGCTAAGTTCATGTAGTTAATGCTGGCAATGATTAAAATGAAGAAAGCAACTGCTCCGAAAATATAGATGTAGGAAATATCACCCGTTCCACTTTCACCTTCGCCAAAATCTGATTTAAGATGGATATCCGCCAGCGGTTGTAGCCAGTAGTTAATCGTCACCCCGTAATTCTCGAAAATAGGAACAACCCGCTCCTTATTTACACTCGCCAGGGCTTCCTCACCATCCTGAATGCTACTCCCTTCTTTCATGAGCAGATACGTGGGGACCCCCCAGCCTCCCCAGCCGCCTATTTCATCGGGTAGGGTAGCTCGGGAAAGCAGAGCATCAAATTCTATACTCGAGTTCTCAGGAACGTTCTCGATAAGTCCGGTGATCTCGTAAATATTATCTCCACTCTTAAGTGTTTGCCCAATCGGGTCAGTGCTGCCGAAGTATTTTTGAGCCGTTTCTTGGGTTAGCACCGCTGTGTTCGGCTTCGCTAGTGCGGTAGCTGGGTCGCCCGATAGTAGCGAGAAATCAAACACCTTGAAGAGGGTAGAATCTACGTAGCGAAAATCTTCCTCGTAAAAACGCACATCTCGCTCAGGGTTCTCAAACAGTTCTCGTCCGAAACCAATAAAACGAACAGCATGCTCAATCTGAGAATATTTTTCTTCGAGTTCCTGCGCTAACGGAATCTGAGCCGAAGGCCAAGTAAATTGGTTATCAGTTTCGGTAAAGTGGGTGACTACCCGGTAAATGCGGTCTTTTTCTGCATGGAATTTATCGAAGCTTAATTCATTAAGCAGATACAAAAACAGAAAGAGGCTACAGGTAATCCCAAGTGTTAGTCCGAGGATGTTGAGCAGGCTGTAAATACGGTCTTTTCCGATATTACGAATAGCAACTTTGAGCAGATTTTTGAGCATAGCAGGAAGTGATTAGTAGGTTTACTTCTTAAAACCAAAAAATATACCTAATCTCAACATACTGAATATCAAACACTTATATACGAATGTATTTCGAGCGATGTACGATTCCGTACAGAAATTGTGCGTAGGTGAACAGACTAGAGAAGGGGGTCGGGAAATAAAAAAGCGGCACCCTATCTATGAAGTGAGGGTTGCCGCTTTTCAGTTCTACAAACTACTTATCAAAAGTTTTACACGTGAAACTTCTCTTTAATGTTTTCAGTCACGATCATACCGTCAAATAGATTGATCACTCGGTTAGCGTAGGTAGCATCGTGCGGAGAGTGTGTTACCATAGCGATGGTGGTTCCGGCTTTATTCAGTTCTGATAACAGGTTCATTACTTCCTCTCCGTTGGTAGAGTCCAAGTTACCTGTCGGCTCATCCGCTAGTATAAAATTAGGGTTAGCCACTACTGCCCGGGCAATAGCCACACGCTGCTGCTGGCCACCCGATAGCTGTTGTGGAAAGTGGTTGCGACGATGCATAATATTCATGTGTTCCAGAGCAGCATTTACTTTCTTTTCCCGCTCGGCCGAAGGCACCTTCAGATACAATAATGGCAGTTCTACATTTTCAAATACGGTCAGTTCATCAATCAGATTAAAGCTCTGGAATACGAAGCCGATATTTCCTTTTCTTAGCTGAGCCCGCTGCCGCTCCGAGTAGTTTCCTACTTCGTGATCCATGAAGTGGTACTCACCGGAGGAAGGGTTGTCAAGTAGTCCTAGGATGTTGAGCAAAGTAGATTTACCGCAGCCGGACGGCCCCATAATGGCAACGAACTCTCCCGACTTGATTTCAATATTGATATCGTTCAGAGCGGTGGTTTCTACCTCATCAGAGATGAATACTTTCTTTAAGTTGTTTGTGCGAATCATAGAATTTTCGGTTTTAGATTTTAGGGATTAGGGTTTGGAAGTTTAGTTTATCCAGTCCTCGATTTTATCTTTTTTATGAAATTATTCAACATTTTTTTAGCAATAATAATGTCTTCCTGTATCTGCTCATAGTCGGCTTGTGAAATATAACTTAGGTCTTTAGCTAATAATAGTTCATACTCTAGTTCGCTAGCTGAACCCATAGCGATAATTAGAAAGCGATTTAGCTCAGCATCGGATGATCTTCCACATCCTTCAGCAATATTGGCTGCAATTGATACTGACGCTCTTCGGATTTGAGATGTAAGTCCATAGGCTTCTGAGGTAGGAAAATTTTTTGTAAGTACGTAGACTCTTAATACTATTTCATGAAAGCTCTCCCAAACTCGCAACGTCCTAAAATCAATCACTATTTCACTTTTCTAAAACCGCGCGGCGGCCGCCCAAGACCTAATCCCCAAAACCTAAAATACTAAGACTTCATTATCCCCGAAATTCTCATACGATGATGTAATCACCTTCTCACCGGGTTCTAAGCCTTCTAGCACTTCGTAGTGTTCGGGGTTCTTACGGCCTAGGCGAATATCGCGCTTGTAGGCTCGGGAACCATCGTTGTTGAGTACGAATACCCAGTTGCCTCCGGTGTCGCGGAAGAATCCACCGGTGGCGAGTAACATCGCCTCTTCAGAAGAACCCAGCTCTAAGCGAATCCGCAGCGATTGTCCACGACGGATACCCGTTGGATCTTCGCCTACAAATTTCATATCTACTTCAAAGTTTCCTTCGCTTACGGTTGGGTACTTCTTATATATCTCTAAGCGATAAGTTTTTCCATTCCAGGGCCAAGTTCCTTGCTGCCCTACATCAATGCGAGGAAGATAAAGTTCATCAATGGCTACTCGTACTTTAAAGCTATCTAGTAAGGCTACTTGCCCTAATCTTTCACCCGGCGTAATTGACTGGCCTGGCTCCCAGTCGGGCGTAGTCAGCAAGCCGTTGGTAGGGGCAGTAACGACTAGGTTATCTAAAATCTTATTGACCGCATCTAAGCTACGTAATATTCGATCTTCCGATCGATTGATTTGCCGTAATTGATTGAATCGCGCTAGTGAATCCGATTGATAAGAACGGTAAGTTAAATCTCTCAGGCGCTCGTTGTACTCGTACTGCTCCTCTACTTCCTCTAATTCCCGCTGAGAGATTAATTTTTTTCCGGCCAATTCCTCAAAACGTTTGTATTGAGGTTCCAATAACTGTAATTGGTAGTCAATCTGAGCTAATTGCCCTTTTTGGCTCAAGTCATTCTGGTCAAGTTGCAGCCGGGTATTACGCAGCATCGTAAGCTGTTCGTAAAATTGCCCTTCCCGATTCATTACATCTAGCCGAAGTGCCGAGTTATCCAGTATCATAATGGTATCACCTTTTTCTACTAAAGCTCCTGATTCTAATATAATCTGTTTGATCACCCCACCTTCTACCGCATCCATAAATATGGTCTGGCTAGGCATCACAATCCCGGTCTCGGGAATACGCTCCTGAAAAATATCCTGCTCTACAGTAGATACGGTTATTTTCTCTTCGTCTACATTTAACTTAGATCGGTTGTCAGCAAAAAGAAAGCTGTACAGAACGAATGATACGAAGATTAGCCCGAGACCAATCCCGAGTATACGTCCGGTTGTCCATGTTTTCTTTTTTATTTTTCGGTCCATTCCCATAGCTTGTCTGAATCTTGGCGGTGTAATTTTAATTAATTGTAAAAGGATGCTTAGTAGTGCGATTACCAGAGTTACGAACACTGTGCCAAAACTAAAAACTGCGCTTAACCCCTTTATTTAGCCCTTTTAACCAGCAGGAAGTGTACGGAAACGAACATCCTTTGTACGCTTATGTACGTTGCCAGTTCGAAATCGGACACTTATCTTTGAATCAGCGAAGAGCATTTACAAGTAGAAAAGGTTGAATTCTACTGCGTATGCTGGGTTTTCAGCCTCTACGGGTTCTTAGCTAGCCTATTCCTCTACTTATTAGGTACAATCTTTGGCAAACCATATACGGAGGACGGAAAAAGGAGAAGGGAATACGGAAAGATATTATCCGTTCTCCGTCCTCCGTTTTCCCTTCTCCAATGACAAACAAATTAGTAATCAACACCATATCGTTCATGAGTAGAACTATTAACAAAACTGGCAAAATCTTAATTGTAGATGATAATGAGGATGTACTACAAGCCGCCAAGATTTTCCTAAAACGCCATTTTCTTCAGGTAGATACTGAAAAGAACCCGGGAGCCATTCCGGCTACTATCAGTAATGAGCAGTACGACGTGATTCTGCTGGACATGAACTTTACCAAAGATGTAAGTAGCGGAAAAGAAGGCTACTTCTGGCTGGATCAAATCCTAGAAAAAGATCCATCGGCAGTGGTAATTCTTATCACGGCCTACGGCGATGTAGATATGGCGGTGAAGGCGATTAAAGAAGGAGCTACTGACTTTGTACTCAAACCCTGGAATAACGAAAAGCTACTCGCCACGGTGATGGCGGCCCTCAAACTACGCGCTACTAAATCGGAAGTGAACCAGTTACGTTCTCAGCAGGAAATTCTCACGGCTGATCTCAATCATAAGTTTCAGGATATCATTGGCAGTAGCCCCGCCATGCAACGGGTGTTTGAAACCATTGAACAGGTAGCAAAAACTGATGCTAACGTATTGATTCTGGGAGAAAACGGAACTGGAAAAGAGGTAATCGCTCGAGCTATTCACCGTCGTTCAAAGCGGGAGAATAATGTCTTTATCAATGTAGACTTAGGAGCAGTGACTGAGTCACTGTTTGAAAGCGAGCTGTTCGGACATATGAAAGGCTCCTTCACTGATGCTAAGCAAGATCGAGTAGGTCGCTTTGAAGCTGCTTCGGAAGGCACGCTGTTTCTGGATGAGATCGGAAACCTTTCATTGCCTTTGCAAGCCAAACTGCTTACTGCCCTTCAGAATAAACGGATAACTCCGGTAGGTTCTAATAAAGTGATTGATGTAGATGTTCGCTTTATCTGTGCCACCAACATGCCACTTTACGAGATGGTGCAAAACAATGAGTTCCGCCAAGACTTACTCTACCGCATTAATACCATAGAAATTAATTTACCCCCTCTGCGAGAGCGAGCGGAGGACTTAGAGTCACTGGCTACCCACTTTCTTTCTATGTACTCTAAAAAGTACAACAAACCCATTCATTCTATTAGTGCTAGTGCTATTAAGCGAATGCAAAAGTATAACTGGCCGGGTAATGTGCGGGAATTGCAGCATTCGGTTGAGCGGGCGGTAATTCTCAGCAATAAACCTACCTTGCAGCCAGAAGACTTCTTCTTCAATGCCGACAATGCCCGACAAGGCAAAGAGCAGGATGAACTGCATCTGGAAAAGTACGATTTGGAAGAAGTGGAGAAATTGCTAATTCGCAAAGTTCTAAAAAAACATGGCGGTAATATCTCCAAAGCGGCGGGCGATTTGGGCTTAACAAGGGCTTCGCTGTACCGGAGGCTAGAAAAATATGATATTTAACCGATTTGAGTGGACGCTGCTAATTCGTATCATACTGCTAGCAGCGAGTATGTTACTATGTCTCTACTTCGTGTTTCATACTGAACGATACGTAAGTGGAGTCATTATTTCCCTACTAGTCATCTACCAGATTTACGAACTGTACCAGTATGTGCTGGAAGCCAACCGCAAGCTCACTCGTTTTCTAGAAGCCGTCAAATACTCTGATTTTACCGCTGGTTTTAATAAAGATAGCCAATTAGGGCAAAGTTTTCGGGACTTAAATCGGATGTTTAACGAGGTGTTCGATGCCTTTCGTAAGGCTCGGGCGGAGAAAGAAGAGCACTGGCAATACTTGAAAACAGTGGTTCAGCATGTGAACGTTGGTTTACTATCCTATGATGAATCCGGAAATATCGAGCTGCTGAATAACACCGCCCGACGGTATTTGAAGGCGCATCAAATGACCAAAATTCGCGAGCTATCTAAGATCAATCCTGAACTATACGACATCATTCTCAAACTACCCACTGGCACCAAAACCCTGATTAAGCCTAGTGTCGATCTTCATTTAGCCATCAATGCTACTGAACTTCGCTTACGAGGTAGCACCTACAAACTCGTCTCTATCCAAAATATACTATCAGAATTGCAGCAGCAAGAGATCGAGGCCTGGCAGAATCTGACCAAAGTGCTGCGCCACGAGATTATGAACTCTATTACACCTATCGCTTCCCTAGCCGGTACCGCCATTGATATTATTCAGGAGGATGTAGAGCGCCAGAATGGCTCTATGCTATTCGATCAAGAGGCTTACGATGATATTAGTATGAGCCTTCGGACGATTGAGAACCGTAGCAAAGGGCTGGTTAATTTTGTGGAAGCCTACCGCAATTTTACTAATATTCCTCAACCCGACTTCGAACGAGTTAAGCTTAAAAACTTAATTGAAGAAGTAGTGAAGCTGATTCAGGCCGGAGTGGCTCGCGACCGAGTAGCTATTGAAGTAACTGTACCTGATAACCTAATTGTCCGCATCGACAGTAAGTTGATTGAAATGGTGCTGATTAATATTTTGAAAAACGCAGCTGAGGCACTGGATGATACCGAAGAGCCAACTATCAAAATCTTAGCCTACGCCGATCACGAACAGCGGGTTTTTGTGGATGTTACTGACAACGGGTCGGGCATAGAACCCGAAGCTTTGGAGAGGATCTTTATTCCGTTTTATACTACCAAGCGCGATGGCTCAGGCATTGGTCTTAGCCTCTCCCAACGTATCATGCAAATGCACCAAGGCAACCTTACCGCCACCTCCGAAGTGGGGCAGGGGACAACATTTACTTTGCAAATGTGAAATGAGAAATATGAGATTAGGATTTCTAGCTGGGATAAAAAATATTTCCCCGGATGAGGCTCTGCGCCCGGCGCCCGGCGAATTCCGGGGTCTCTCTTGCTTTGGTACTTCCTTGATATTATTTGCCAACCTCCTTTATCAATTCATCTCGTACTTGCTCTATCGATTTAAGTGTATCAAAGTTCGGCGGAATAAAATCAAATTCCATTTCTAACAGCTTTGCCTGAGCGGTTATGCTGGAAGCTCTTATCTGATGTAAATACCTCTTCATCGTTTGAATGATTAAGTGGCTGGGCTTATTCCATGGCTCAAAAAATTGAGCTAATCTGCTCTTTCTCCTCACGCTTACTTCCTTGAGATAAATTTCATTGAGTATTTCAGATCTTACTTTCATCCTATAAAGAGGAAAGCCAGAAGTATTTTTATGAATCAATCCTGAATAAGTTATTTTACTAAGCTCGTTAGTAAATTCAATCTGATAGTCTACTTTCACTCCATGTAAGTGAGGCTTTTCCGTTACATATAAATCTCCACCTAAGTATGCAGCAAACTTCTTCCAAGTATCATCAAGTTCTCGATAATTCATTTTCTCTCGAGTGATATGAGGGTTACAAACAAAAAAAGCAACCAACTGGCTGCTTATTCATACACTGTTCTGTTCTTTGCTTCAAGAAGCTTTCTCCAACGAATTTTCTAACTGCTTCGCGGTTTGCTTCACTGGCTTCTCCATCGGCTTTACCGCATACGTTGGGCACATCTGTGTGTAGCAGCCCGTCAGGGAAAAGATCATACCTCCCATTATCACTGTTAAAATTTTTTTCTTCATAACACCTGCATTTTTTATTTTCAAAAGTAACCATGTACTTGAAATAATTCAATGTAATAATGGCAAAATTCATTACATGAGAGATGAATCACTCGTGATATATCATTTTTGCGGAGAATCTAACTGCTAACGAAGTGTACGATAGTGAACACTATGCTTTCAAAAACGGACGGTAGAAGTGGGCTGAACGGGCTAGAAACGAGCATAAATGGCTTATTTGGGCTTGGCATATTTGTTGGCACACTATAATCAGAATCACAGTAACTAATATTAATCGACATTCTTATAATTACTATACTATGCTCAAACTTATCGATGTAGACAAATTTGTCCAGTCCCGATTCAAAAAAACTTTCATCCTAAAAGGCATTGACCTGGAAGTAGAAGAGGGAGAATTTATGACCATTATGGGTCCCAGTGGAGCGGGAAAATCCACGCTACTTAACATCATTGGGTTACTTGATCCGCCTTCAGCTGGAGAGTACTACTTGCGCGACCAACCCGTGCACAAACTGCGGGAACGCCAACGTAGCGAATTACAAAAACACACCATCGGCTATGTATTCCAGGCCTACCACCTAATTGATGAACTAACCGTTTTTGAAAATATTGAAACGCCCCTACTCTACCAAAACATGAAAGGTAAGGAGCGCAAAGCCCGGGTAGCGGAATTGCTCGACCGCTTTCAGATGGTAGCCAAGAAAGATTTATTTCCCGAGCAGCTTTCAGGTGGGCAGCAGCAGTTGGTAGGAGTAGCCCGAGCCATTGCCGGAAAGCCAAAACTTTTACTAGCCGATGAGCCTACTGGAAACCTACACTCCGAACAAGGGCGGCAGGTGATGGAGCTTTTCAAGCAGCTTAATACAGAAGGTATGACCATCATCCAAGTGACCCACTCCGAAGAATGCGCGGGTTACGGCGATCGGATGGTCAATATTGTCGACGGAGCCATTCAGAGCGATGAACAAATTCAGAAAGAAGAACAGAACGCATAACATGAAACCATTAATTTTACCCATCCTTTTCCTAACAACGTTAATCACTTTTTCAGCGGTAGCCCAAGGAGACCAGACTTTAACTTACGAAGAAGCTGTAAGTATTGCTCTGCGAGAAAACATTCAAATCCAGCAGCAGCAGAATATTCTAAAAACTACCGAAGTGCAGCGTAATCAGGCTCATGCTCAACGATGGCTTCCTTCCGTGGGGGCACGAGTCAATCCTCAACGGCAGATTGGTCGAGTTCCTGACCCCAACACCCTAGTTCTAGTTGATGCAAACAGTACCTTTATGTCGGCTGGAATTGGTGCGGATATCACGATCTTTAATGGCTTTGCTAACATCAATCAAGTGAAGCAAGCACAGGCCTTGGTAGAGAATCAGTATTATATGATTAATAGCACTAAACAGCAAGTAGTATTTGATATGTCACAAAGCTACTTGCAGGTTTTACTTAACCAAGAACTCCTACGAATTGCTGAGGCTAACTTAAGCCAACAACAAGAGCAATTAGAAAGCGTAAGAAACTTCGTAGAATCAGGTGCACAATTCAATATTGCTGACTTATATAATCAAGAAGCTGAGGTACAGCGCATTGGGCTTACCGTAGTAGAAGCCGAAAATCAGCTAGCTGTGAGTCGGGCAAGCCTAGTGCGTATCTTACAGATTGACCCGTTCAAGGAATGGGAGTTCGAGGAACCTTCCGTAGAACAGATTGAATTACTAGCTGATCAGATAAATCTGGAAAATGCCTACAATGAGGCTATCCAACAACGCCCTGACCTCAAACAGCAACAAAGGCTCATTGATGCTAATCGATATGGGGTAAGAATTGCCCGGTCAAACCTTTTTCCACGACTAACTGCTGGGTATAACTACGGCTCCCGCTACTCTTCTAACGATCCTGACTTCGACTTTCAGGAGCAACTTACTCGCGCTAATGTCACTCATAGCTTCAATGCCACATTGTTTATTCCAATTTTTCAAAATTTTCAGAATCGTGCTCTCATTCAGCAGCAAAAGCAAATATTATCCAATTCTGAACTAACTTTGGAGGATTTAGAACGTAGCGTATTTGAACAGTTACAAACTGCTGTGGCAGATTATCGAGCCGCTCAGCAGCGGTTGGTAGCTGCCGAGTCACAAGTAAAAGCGGCTGAAAAAGCTCGGGAAGCTGAGCAAGAGCGGTTTCGCTTGGGGGTAAGTAACGTAATTGATGTGAATTTGGTAAATGCTACTTATGTGCAGGCACTAGCTAACCAAGCACAAGCCAACTACCAACTTATCTTCCAGAAAACGGCTCTAGATTACTTTACCGGAAAACTACAACCGGAGAGCATTGTGGTGAGTAGTAATTAATTACACTTAGCTCTCATATTGCCATTTTTACCTCAACCTCAATGAGTTCTACATAACCATAAGTAGACCTCACACTACATTAGTGAATGCCCATCTTATAGAGAAACGCTTGTAACTAATAATGTAAATCTTTCAAATTATTACAATGATGTAGGCTTCGGAAACGTATCCGGTGTAATTCTAGATAAGAATTGAAATCTTCTGTTGCTATTTCTGAGCTTTTAGCAGTAATATAGTGGGATTTTCAGCCAAAAAAGGCGATTTAGCTACAAACCCATCTATTTATGCGACTAGTTCTTCACCTATTTTTCTTCTTCGTAACCATACCGATGTACGCCCAGTGGCTGCCCAACCATGATTTCTTAACAGAAAAATATAATCAGCTCCATACATCGGCTATTCAGGAAAAGTTTAAAAAGATAGCCCCTATGCCCGCGGGCGTAGTGTATATTCAACACCCTGATGAAGGTGAGGAAGAAATTCGGGAGCATTTCCGTACCATGAAGGAATTGGGCTATAATTCGCTCAAAGGAATTTATCCGGTTACAGGCTGGACCGTTGAGCAGATACAACTACTTGCCTTAGAAGAAGGAATTATCCCGTGGTGGTACGGGCAGGGTGGCTGGGAAGAGATTACCGATGAACTTCTCTTCAGCCTAAATATTGATCCCACTCTGCCAATGGATGAAATCCGCAAGCACCCCAAGATGGTGGAGTATCAGCATAATTTACTGCAAGACCGGGTGGAGCGTACTATTGCCTATTTGGAAGAAACCGGGGAGCAGCGGGCTTTACAAAGTAGCTTTCGGGCGCACGACCCCACGGTTGGTGCCCGGGGCTTGGATTTGACCGAAGAGGGAAAAAAACTGTTTCTAGCGTGGGCTGAGGAACAGTACGGAACCATTGAGCAGCTAAACGAAGCGTACAATATTCATCACGCCAATTTGAAACCTGCCGGGGGCACCGCTTTTCAATCTTGGGAAGATTTTGCCGAACGCTGGGAGCAATCCAATCATCGGGAGCTGCGGATTAAAAGGGATATTATGCGCTTTAAAGCCGATCATGCCCTGACAAATATTCAGCAGGTAACTAAAAAGTATCAGGAGTTTTATCCGCACGCCCCGTTTCGGGCCGGGGGTGAATTGGGACTGTTCTTACCTCAATCGTGGTACGGAGTGGATCTGGAAGGCATTGCCGACGTGATGAAAGACGGTGGTACGCTGTACCCGTCTATGCATTTTTCCTGGCACTACGGCCAGGTGGATAATGAACTGGTTAGACCATTTTACATGCAAGCGTCGTTCATGGCTGATCTGTTTAAGGGGGGCTGGTCAGCCGCATGGGAAAGTACCGGTGGGCCTCAGCAGTTTGACGGCGAAAAAACTAGTGATGAAAAAGGTTTCTACGTAGATGAGGGAACCATTACCCAGTTCTATTTAACCCAATTAGCATCGGGGTTTCGGGGGTTTGGTATTTGGTGCTGGAGTATTCGCAGTGCGGGAAAAGAAGGGGGAGAATACAGTTTGCTAGATCGGAATAATCAGGTCACACCCCGCGCCCGCAAGCTGGGACAGATTGGCCAGGCACTAGATCGGTACCGGGATGAACTCTGGCAAGCCCGAAAAGAACCGCTGGTCGGGGTCTTTTACAACTGGGATAATGAAGGCATCTGGGCCGCTATGTCCGTTCGCCAACGGGATGCTTTCCGCATGCGCCCGATTGAAGCCCGGGTAGGAGTGAGCCGCACCCTCATTAATGCTAACGTGCCATTTGAGTACGTGACTGCTAGCGACTTACGCAATGGCTTAGCCCCTCGCTATCCCATTATCTACTTACCCGCCCATCTAGCCATCAACCGCGATTTACTAGATGTTTTATACGACTACGTAGAACAAGGCGGGCGTCTGGTGATGGACATGCCCTCAGCTTGGTACGATGCTTACTCTAAGGTGTTACCCACTGGAGAAGATTCTAAGCTGGAGCAAATTTTCGGGGTAACCCTAGACGATTATCAGTATTCTGGCTTCAATCGCAGTTTCAAGCTGGATAGCCTAGACATCAAAGGCTCTTTCGTGCATATGGCCCCCACTACTGCTCAGGTAAAAAATTACTTCGACCACGGCAAACCCGCCATTACCGAAAACCAGGTGGGGGAAGGCACGGCAGTAGTTATTGGCTACGATGCTTCGCTAATGACTTTTCAACCGGGCAATACGTTGGCTGAGGAAATGATGCTCGACTATACTTTAGGCAACTACGCATCACCTTACACCTGTAATGGAGCTATAGCTTATCGTCTGGCTGCTCCCAATGCTGATCACTATGTGCTAGTGAATGATGGTCCCGAAACCCAAGTACGACTAGACACCAAAGACTTCCAGTACCGATCCGTAGAAGATGCAATAACAGGCGAAACACTGGAGTTAGGAACGTCTATTGCATTACCAGCCCATAACGCTCGATGGCTGCGGTATGCGAAAGAGCAATAAGTCCACGGTCATCAGTCCATAGTCCACAGTAACTTGCTTTCCGTAAAATAAATAACTGTGGACCATTAGCTGTGGACTGTGGACTATTCGTCTTTCCTTTTCCCCGAAGAATTCCGCACGATCAATTGGGTATCGAATACTTTGGTTGTAAATGTGGATTTTTCGTTTTCTTTTCTTTTAGATTCAATTTGACCAATAAGCAACTCGGCAGTAGCCCTACCCATAGCAAAGGAAGGCTGGGAGACAGTAGTAAGTGCCGGGTTGAGGTAAGAAGCCAAAAATTGATCGTCAAAGCCCACTACAGCAACGTCGTCAGGAATAACAAGTTTTTTCCGTTTAATCACCTGCATTGCTTCTAGGGCAGTAGGGTCGTTTACTGTAAAAATGGCATCGGGGGGTATAGGTAAATCTAGTAGTTGTTCAGTACATAGTTGCATATGCTCTTTTTCTAAAGTACAAGTGGGGATATACTGCTCATCAATGGCTAGATTGGCAGCTCTTAGGGCATCTAAGTACCCCTGTCTCCGGTTTTTACTTACTGACAGTTGCTCTGGGCCAGCAATATGCGCTATCCTACGGCATCCGCACTCGAGGAGGTGCTTAACTGCCTCGTAAGCCCCTTGATAGTCATTAGAAACTACCTTATGAGAGTCGATGTGCTTTACTACCCGGTCAAACTGGACCAAAGGAATATTCAGGTTGACTATTTGGAGGTGATGATAGTCATCAGTAGTAGTAGCGGTACAAATAATTAGGCCATCAACCCGGTGTTTGTTTAACATATTGACCAGACTCACTTCTTTATGGTACGACTCATCCGACTGGCAAATGATGACATAGTATCCCTTCTCTACGGCAACTTCCTCAATGCCGCTAATAGCCGAGCTGTAAAACGGCTGGGTAATATCGGGCATGAGTACCCCTATGGTATTGGTTTGGTTCTTTACTAAGCCAATAGCTAGGGCATTGGGCTGATAATCGAGTTTTTTCGCCGCTTCTAGCACCGCTTGCCGGGTTTTGTAGCTCACTTCATGATGATTGTTCAGTGCTCGGGAAACAGTGGAAGCCGAGATATTCAGAAAGCGGGCAATGTCCTTAATGGTAGTAGACTCACTTTTCACGAGGGGAAATTATGGTTTTCAGAAGCTCGGATTTTCTTAAGAAAATGTTTAGTGGGTAATTTGCAACAAATACTACCCTTAGTTGAAAGTATTGTAAAAAATTGAATACCGGATACGTTTCCGGTAAAAATTTACATCTACAGTAGAATATTTCCCTTGTATTTTCCATTCTTTTTAAGAATATTAAGTTTCATTCAAACAACCTAAAGCGTATTCCAGTTATTTTTTCACTAAATACCCTTAGTCAGAGGAGCATATCGCATTGGGTTTTTAGCTGAGGGTGAAACTTTAGGCAATATGTATCAACCTATCCTTGTTCTGGTAAATTCTTTGGATTACTCCCAAGGCTTTCCTTGACTGGATATATTATTAATCAGCAGAGTCTCAGCAATTATCTATATCGTATTACCAAAAACGTAAACCTATGAGATTGATTTTCTACTTATTTCTGTTAGGAAGCTTCCTGCTTTCCCCGCAAATGGTGCTGGCGCAAAGCCGGACAGTATCAGGTACGATTACTGACTTAACGGATAACACTCAGTTACCCGGAGTTAACGTACTGGTGAAAGGAACTAATCAGGGTACGGTCACTGACATTGATGGTAAGTATAGTATCAGTGTACCCGGTTCTGATGCCGTACTAGTGTTCAGTTCGGTAGGCTACGAAACTCAAGAGATAGCTGTGGGTAATCAATCCAATATTACCATCACCTTAGCCCCAGATATTAAAAACCTCTCTGAAGTAGTGGTAGTGGGCTACGGTACCCAAATGAAGCGGGATGTAACCGGAGCTATTTCCACGGTAAAAGCTGAGGAGCTAAGTGCTTTCAAGGCTGCCCCTTCATTAGATCAAGCTCTACAAGGACAAGCTACTGGGGTGCAAGTATCTTCTACTTCAGGGGTGCCCGGGGCGCCTACCCGCGTACTTATCCGGGGTACTAATTCAATTTCATCGGGTACTGAACCACTGTGGATTATCGACGGGATGATCTTGAGTGGGCAAGGTGGGGGTGAATTAGGTGGTTTCGGGCGTGATGCATCTACTCCCGGTCAGAATCCCTTAGCGACCATCAACCCCAATGATATTGAATCAATCGAAGTGCTAAAAGATGCTTCAGCTACGGCTATTTATGGCTCACGGGGAGCTAACGGGGTTATTATCGTAACTACCAAATCGGGTAAAGGAGGTAAGGGCACTACCGACCTCAGTATCAACTATGGCATCACTGATGTAGTACGGGGTCCTGAGGAAATTGGCTTTGTCGACGGACCGACTTGGTTGAACTTGGTAGACGAGGCGAGAGCTAACCGAGGTTTGCCTGAGTTTGATCCCAATGCCTTGCTCAACGATGCCCGCGATCCCACTGCAGTCCTGGATCGGAGCCAAATTGCGAATACTAACTGGTTTGACGAGGCATTGCGACAGGGTAGTTTTATGGATATAAACCTTTCCACTTCTAATGCCAGTGAAAGGACGAACTACTATCTTTCGGGTAACTATCGGGAAGATAGAAGTATACTGGAAGGAGGGCGACTACGGCGTTATGCTACCCGGGCCAATGTGGATTTTTATCCGGCGAAAAACTTCTCGGTAGGTTCCCGTATCGCCCTAAGCTATACCGAAAATCGACGAGCACCTAATGGCGGAGCTCCTGGCGGTAACGCAAATATTGCCCGAGGAGGGTACAATATGGCGAATTCCAATGCGCTACCGATTTTTCCCATCTTTCATCCCACTATTCAAGATCCTGATGGTAACCCTATTCTGTTCGATCCTCTCTCGGGAAGGAACCTACGGGCGACTATTAACCGAGATAACTACATCAACGATCTGGAGACCTACCGGGCGATCGGTGGGCTGAATCTAGACTATAAAATCCCCTTTGTGAAAGGCTTATCGATCCGCTCAGAACTGTCGTTTGACTTCCAGCAGGCAAGTAGCATTGAGTGGGGGAATACGGTAATTCGGGAAGGTAGCAAGTACGCTTTTGACAATTCGGAAACATTCCGACGCCTTAACTATAACCTGTACGGAACCTGGAATCGTGACTTCGGTAAAGTGCATAATATCAATTTGGTAGCTGGGGCTGAGTCGACTGAACAGCAAGCCCGCCGTCGTAATGTCGAGGCGCAGGAGCTATTCGGCGAAGCCCAAGATTTGGGGTCACCGGGTGATGTGCAACGGGTTTCTAACGGACTGGGTGGCGAACAGTATTTTCGAGGTTTCTTTGGCCGTTTTAATTACAAGTTGATGGATCGCTACCTGCTAGGCTTTAGCTTCCGACGGGATGCTTCCTCTATATTTCTTCCGGAAAATCGCTGGAATAACTTCTTGGCAGCTTCGGCCGGATGGATCATCTCGGATGAAAATTTCATGCAGAACATAGCCCCAGTAGAGTTTCTAAAATTACGGGCTAGCTTCGGACAAACCGGAAACTCGGCAATTGACCAGTTGGCAACCGAAACTGGTTACACTGGTTGGGGGCGCTACGGCGATGTAGGAGCGGGAGATTTACTAAGTCGGATTGGAAATCCAGATCTACTGTGGGAAACGACTAACGCCTACGATGTTGGGCTTGATTTCGAGTTATACGGGAACCGAATCAGCGGTTCGGTGGGCTATTACGTACAAGATGCTTTTGATCTATTATTAGCGGTACAAGTACCTCAGTCTTCTGGTATCTGGAGCAACAACCCAACCATTTTCGATAATATTGGTGACCTTCGGAACCAAGGGTGGGAACTCACCTTGAATACCATCAATATTGACCGGGGCGGCTTCCAGTGGTCTACTAGTTTCAACTTCACTACTAACCAAAACGAAGTACTAAAATTAACCGGGGGTGAAGATGAAGAGCTCTACAATGTTAGGGACAACGGTTTAGTGACCACTGTAGGCGAGTCTTTAGGGTATTTCAGATTAGCGGAATATGCCGGAATAGATCCGGTAGGAGGGTATGAATTAATCTACGAGATGGATTTGGATCGGTTTGACGAAACGGGAGAGCGGGTACGCACTGGTAACGTAATTCCAGCCACCCGGGCTAATCTTCGGGATCACCTCTTCGACCAAAGAGATAGAACCGGGCTACCCACTTTCTTCGGTGGCCTTACTAATAACTTTCGCTACAAAGGATTGGAATTATCCGCCGTGCTAGTGTTCTCGGGAGGTAACTATATCTACGATAATGCTGAACGGCAACGATCTTACATTGGAAACGGAAATAGTATTTTAAGGCAATCAATTGTGGGAAACACCTGGACCGAAGGTAACACTAATGCCGAATGGCCTCAACTAAGCTGGAACCATCGCTACGATGTGATTAACGAAGATGGTACGGTTTCTGAAAACGAGCGCTTCGATAATCAGCGTAATGGACAAGTGCATGATAAATTTTTGAAACGAGGGGATTTTCTGAGAATGCGAACGCTGCAACTAGCCTACAATTTACCTTCTGCTTTAATGGAACGCTGGAATATGAGTGGTATCCGGGTCTACGTATCGGCGAATAACCTCTTTACGATTACTGAGTTTGACGGTTACGATCCCGAAGTAGTGAACCTTGGAGGTAATCGTAATATTGGACAAGGTTGGGTAGGTACTACTTTACCGCAGCTGCGTAGCTGGAACGTTGGGGCAACATTCTCATTCTAATTATCTATCACTATGAATTATTCAAAATATATAAGTTTATTGTTTACAGTGCTAGGGCTGCTAATATTCTCCTCGGCATGCGATAATGAAGAGTTCTTTGAACTAGAGCGTCCGGTAGAAGACCCCTGGCTAACCTTAGCAGATTTTGAAAAATCTCCCATCGGTGCTTACTACGCATTATCGGGTAACGGTGGTAGCCGTACCATATTTGGTCACGGACGAATGGCTGGTGAGCTGTTTGCCGATGGAGTGAATATCGCTCCTCCTACAGAAGGGTTTGAACCCAACGGCGATGCCGAAGATATGTACGCTCGGGTTACGGATGTTCCGATAGGTATCTTTGATAATGGGGTATTCAACAGTGGTTACTTTGCGGTAGGTTTGGCAAACGGTGGACTCGACTACGTAGAAGAAAATAACGGTCGGCCCCTGGCTAGTGAAGGAAGGCAGGATGAAGTAGACCGGATTGCCGGTGAACTGCACTTTGTACGCGCCTATGCTTACTATTGGCTAACCCGCATTTATATGCCAGCGTACCCGAACGATGAGAAACGTATTCCCTTCCGGATTGAGCAAGCTGATAATTTTAGTGAGGCTATTACTTCGGAGTTAGCTTCCACTAATGACTTGTACGGAGTAATCGTGGACGACTTACGAGCGGCTAAAGATTTACTGCCCGAGCGGTACGAGGAAGGAGTACAAAATCCTTCTTACGCTGACGGAAGAGCGAATAAGTTTGCCGCAGCAGCCTTGTTAGCCAAGGTACTGTTTCATATGGGTCCCGAAATGCACAGCGAAGCATTAGCGGAGCTAAACTTTGTCATCGACCAAAACGGGGGTGATTACACACTGGACGAAGACCCTATTGAGGCCTTTAATAAAACGGGTATTGAACGAGGTAGCGAGGTAATCTGGTACTACGCCCTCTGGGCGGGAGATGGACTGGGCGGCTCTAGTAACTGGAAACACCCGAGCCGTTTTCAGGAGTACAATGCCAGTAACCGTCAGGCTAGTGGCCCCGAAACTAATCAGCGGCGATATATGATTGCTAGCACCAGTTTTCTTCAGCAAGTGGGGTGGGAAGATGCTAGCGGGGAACTAACTCCCGAAGCCTTGCAAGATAAGCGGTTTAACCAACTTTTCTTGCGCTTACTTCCATCCACCCAGGCGGATACCATTGCTGACAATATTTACCCCGAACCCAACGGTAACTTTGTCACTACCGAAGCCTACGTCTGGAATAACCGCTACTACCGGGCGGGGGATCGAGTTACTAATTTACCTATCCTTCGGCTAGCCGACATGTACTTACTACGGGCGATTATCCGAGCACAAAGTGGCGATGCTGCCGGAGCCCGGGCTGACTTAAATGTAGTACGCAACCGCGCCGGAATCGGTGACTTTGCCGGGTCAGATGCCCAATTGGAAGAGGCAATTCACTTGGAAAGGTTTAAGGAAATGGCTTTTGAAGGCGATCGCCTGTATTACCTGCAAGGATTACGCATGGACATCCCGGCGGGAGACCGAGGTGGTTCAGTCATACCTTGGGATAGTCCGTTCTATTCCGAAATTCCTGATTATGAAACTGATATTAACCGGACTTTTGAATAACGTATCATTTACTTAGCTTTTAAAAAGGGGAAGGGCAGACAGCACCTTCCCTTTTTTTGCTTTATTAACTTTTGTAGCTTGAGCTAAGAAAGAAGTGAATATGCGTACCCAACAATTACCTTGGTTTTGGACAGTACTGCTGATAGTGTCGTTTGGTTGCGAAACCCAACCCTCAAAATCAGACGAAAAGCCGGATGTTCCAGTGAAAGCTGCTTCGGAAAAAAGCAATCCTAGCTTTGAAAAATTGGGTTCAGAACAAACTGGAATCTACTTCATTAACGAAGTAGCCGAAAACCGTTTTCGTAATATTTTATTGTACCAGTATTTTTACAACGGCGGTGGTGTTGCGGCCGGAGATATTGATAATGACGGAAAAACTGACCTGTTCTTTACGGGTAATACTGTGTCCAATAAGCTTTATCGCAACGTGGGAGGTTTCCAGTTTGAAGACGTCTCCATTGCGTCGGGTATCTTGCCATTGGGCAGCAATAGCTGGTGTACCGGAGTAGTGATGGCTGATGTAAATGCCGATGGTTGGTTGGATATTTACGTAAGTCGTTCGGGAAACTTTACGCCGGAGAACCGGGAGAACTTGCTTTATATCAATCAACAAAACGGCACTTTTGTGGAGAAAGCCAAACAATACGGCCTTAACGATCCGGGCTACTCCATCCAAGCTGCCTTTTTTGACTACGACCGCGACGGTGACTTAGATATGTTTCTGGTGAACCACGGAATGGAAACCTACACCGGACGGGTGCTTTCCAAATCTAACCAACGTGATCCTTACGTAGGTGATAAACTGTATCGGAATGACACCCCCCTGTCCCCCCTTGAGGGGGGAGAAAGGGGGGTGTTCACCGACGTTAGTGAGGCGGCGGGAATTATCGGAACCCAGCACAGCTACGGGTTAGGTCTGACGGTGGGTGACGTAAACCAGGATGGTTGGGATGATATCTACGTGGCTAACGACTTTTATGAACACGATTATTTGTATCTGAATAATCAGGATGGGACATTCTCGGAATCTATCCACGATGCCACCCGGCAAATATCCTTCTTCGGAATGGGGGTCGATATGGCGGATTTTAACAATGATCTCTGGCCTGATATTGCGGTGGTAGATATGGCTGCTCCCGACCAGTACCGACAAAAAGCCAATCTGGCGGGAATCAGTGATGCCAAATTCTGGGATTTCGTAGACAAGGGCTACCACTTTCAGTACATGTATAACAGCTTACAGTTGAATAACCCTCTTCCTGCGGCGGGTAACACTAGAGCAGTGGCATTCAGTAATATTGCCCGTTTGGCCGGAGTAGACCAAACTGACTGGAGCTGGGCACCACTATTTGCCGATCTGGACAACGATGGCTGGCAGGATTTATTCATCACCAATGGCCTGCGTAAAGATGTACTGAATAATGACTTTGTAGCGGGTATTGATCAGGAACTGGAAGCCATGAACGCCCGCTTCGTGGATTTGAATGAACCCGCGGCTCAATCGCTTCTGAACCAGATGCCCTCCCAAAAAATAGCGAATTATCTCTATCATAATCAGGGTGATCTTACTTTTAAGAACGTGAGCAAACCTTCGGGCTTGGGCGAAGCGACCTTTTCTAATGGGGCGGCTTACGCGGATCTGAACAACGATGGCTACCTGGATTTGGTCGTTAATAATCTAGATGATTTTGCTACCATTTACCGTAACCGTCCTCCGGCTAACCGAAATCAGTATTTAAAGATAAAACTAAAGGGTGCTTCTGCTAATCCATTTGGGATTGGAGCAAAAGTAATAATTCATCAAGCGGGTAACTCTCAGATGCGACAGCTACAGCCCACCCGAGGCTACCAATCTTCGGTAGAACCGTTGCTGCATTTTGGGCTAGGTGATGACCCCATTGACAGTTTACAAATTGTCTGGCCCGATGGGCTGAGTCAAACGTTAGAGCAAGTTGAAGCGAATCAGACCCTTACACTTTCCTACCAAAATGCTGAGTCAACCCCAGCTGATTCCAAACCAACAGGTAACCCAATCTTTGAAGAAATTACTGAGCAAGTTAACCTTTCATTTCGCCACCAGGAATCGGCCTTCGACGATTTTGATCGGGAGTTTCTATTGCCCCACAAACTATCTGATTTCGGGCCAGCTCTGGCGGCAGCCGATGTTAACGGTAATGGCCTAGACGACTTTTTTGTGGGTGGAGCCAGTGGGCAATCCGGTGAGCTGTTTATCCAATCGGCTTCCGGCGGGTTTACCCCAAGTACAAGCCAACCCTGGCAGCAACACGTGGCAAGTGAAGCTACCGATGCCGTATTTTTTGATGCTGATGGCGATCAGGATATGGATTTGTATGTGGTCAACGGGAGCAATGAGCACACCTCAGGTGACGAAAGTTTACAAGATCACTTGTACCTCAACGACGGAGCCGGAAACTTTCGTTGGGCAGAAGATGCACTACCGACTATGCGCTCCTTCGGAACCTGCGCTACAGCGGGAGACTTCGATGGTGATGGCGATCAGGATGTTTTTATAGGCGGATACGTAAGCCCCGGGAAGTATCCGGCGGCGAACCGAAGCTATCTGCTAGAAAACGAGCGAGGTATACTTCGGGATGTAACTGATACTTGGCTACCGGATCTAAAGCAAAGCGAATTAATCACTGATGCTCAGTGGATACAAGTAGCAACGAGCGAACTACCCGCACTAGCGGTAGTCGGAACCTGGATGTCGCCCCAAGTATTTACTAATGATGGTCGTGAATTGCATCCAGTTAGTTCTTCGGATAGCTTGGCATCAACGGGCTGGTGGTTCAGCATGGCTGCGGCGGACTGGAATCAGGACAAAGCCGACGAGCTAGTCTTAGGAAATATTGGTTTGAACTACCGCTATTCGGCGTCTCCTCAATCTCCCTTTGAATTGTACGCTGATGATTTTGATACGAACGGTTCTACCGATCTACTCTTCGGCTATTACCAAAGCGGTAAGTTATACAGCGTTGAAGAACGTGACCGGATGTACCAGCAACTGCCCCTCGTAAGAAAGAAATTCACTGACTATGATGCTTACGCTCGGGCCACTTTGCCGGAGATTGTCAGTCAAAGTGCATTGCAGCAAGCGAAGCATTTTTCGGCACAAACGTTCGGGTCATCGTTGGCGACTGTTCAAGGTGGCAAAATTACCGAGCTCAGACCACTGCCCAACCAAGCGCAATTCTCGGCGATGCGCGATATTTTGGTGGTGGATGTAAACCAAGACGATCATTTAGACATCATACTAGCGGGAAACCTTTATAGTGTAGAAACCCGTACTCCTCGGCTGGATGCCGGAAATGGTCTGGTGATGCTAGGCGATGGTCAGGGTAATTTCAATCCGCTAACTGCTGCTGAAAGCGGTTTTTATGCCCCGGACGATATGCGGAAGTTGGCGTGGTTGCGCACTTTCTCGGGATATATTCTTATAGTAGCCAACAACAATAGCCCACTCCAGCTATTCCGTCTCTCGACTGCTCATTAAGAGCAAAGGCAGGTTTAGCACCTGTTTGCCTACCCGGATGGTACCTTTTTCAACCCTGACGTTGGGCTGAGCCTCGCCAACGGGTTGCAAAGTCATTACGACTGTAATATTACGGTCGCAAAATATATCAATATAACGGCTGAAGGGGTAGCTCTGCCCTTGGTAGACAATTCCGTGGTTGTGCTGTTTGGTTGTTCCTCCGTAGGGCACTTTACCCGTATCTAGTTTTATCGGTTTATCTTCGTTTAAAACGGTGAATTTAAGACTGGAACCGTTGGGAGCCGTAAGGGTAAAACCATCTTCGGCTGCCAAAAACTGATTAAACTCCGGAGTATTAATGCGCCAACGGTGACCGTTTGCGGAAGAATCCTGAACGACGAATACTCCCTCGGCCGCGGGGTGATCAAAATCCACGTAAAAGCGGCGGCGATGCTCGCGGGTTCCCACCGCACTACCTGATCCAACTACGTACCCACCCGGACCATCCTCAGAAAAAGTGTAGCCGTGCAATTTTCCTAAACCTTTACTGTCTTTTTCGGCTGTTTCGGCTACACTTGGAAACAAATTAGACTGACCCGCAGTAAGCCCGGTTCGCCCACCCCCGATAATCCAGGGAACCCCTAAACCAAGCAGGCGAATGGTATTAGTATCCGGACCTTGGTGACCTCGTACCCGGTTCGCTTTGGCGTGGTAGGTTGCCACAATATCGTTCTCGTCTTCAAAACGGTTTCGGGCAACGAATACTCCAGTTTCTTCGCTTACGAAAGTTTGCCAATTTAGCGTAGTGGGATTTTTTGCTGTTACATCTTCAGGATAGTATAAAATGCTGTAAGCCAACTGTCCATCCTCAGCATAATAACTTTCGGGTTCGATCAAGTAGTTATGCATCCACTTCAAAGCAGGAAATTGCCCTGTCGGAAACAGTGAAAAGCCCATTGCTAGTACACCTCCGGTGCTAAACATCATATCGTCATCTGACAGATCCGCTGTATACCCTCGATTATGTTGGTTCTCTATTGAGACTACCGAGGTCATCAGGGCTTGAAGCGAATGCTCAACGTTAGGCACGTAGTCTAGCATCGAAAAACTGCTTAGTTGGTTCTGTAGCGTAATTAGTGCTGGGCCCACGAACGTCCAGTTATAAATGTGGTACGACATACTTTCCACATTCCAACCACTCGAATAAACATTCGACTGGATATGATCTTGAAGGCGTTTGCTAGCATCCCATTGTATAGGTAATGCCGGAGATCGTTTGTAATTAGTAGTATTGGTCCAGTCCCAGACATAAGCCGCGAGGATAACACTACCGTAGCGAACTCCCATCCAGTTACTTTCAATACTATAATTAGCCGCGTAGCCCATCGTAGCATGAACCGAATTGAACACCTCAAAAAGGGCATCATTTACTCGCTTACGTTGCTCTTCCGACCAAGCAGCGTAGCAGAAGTCGTAAGCGTAGGCTAGCTTTTGTAGCAGTCGTGCCCGGGTAAGTCCCTTGGCGAGCGGATTTGTCAGGTAAACAGTATCAGCCAGTATTTTTTCGCTTGCTTGCCAAGCTAAATCAGCCCAATGCGACTCTTGCGTGAAAAGGTACAGATACGCCCACACTCCTAGGCGGTCACTTTCTTCGTAGGGATCGTAGCTGTGGTCATCCTTGCTTTCCGTTTGGTGGAGCTCACCCGTGCGGGTTAAAGTAGCTAGCATAGTGCGGTAAGGCTCAGTATCAAGTCTTGCCCGGATGTTTTTGATCTGATCCTGGGTAACGATACCTCGAGGGTGCTCGAACTGAGCAGACAAAGGATAGGTAAACAAAGTCAGCGACAGGCTGAAAGTAATCAGTAGACATCTACTGTTTAAAATCTTCCGAAGAGACCCCCTGTGATACATTGGCGAATTAGAAATGAGATGTACGCAATACTCACAATATAGTAAGTTTGAGGCTCAAAAATGGGGAAATTGTCTTTATTTAGACCTCATCAGCCGTTACTTATTAACTGCTGCATGGTTCGCATTTTCATTTCTGTTTCTTCCCACTCGCGCTGGGGTTCGGAGTCAATGGTAACTCCGGCTCCGGCATATAGTACGGCTTGTTGATCAAGCAACTGCATACAGCGTAAGTTTACAAATAAGTGGGTTTCCTCCTGCATATTCACCGGGCCTAAGAAGCCACTGAAAAATGAGCGGTCGTAACCTTCGCACTGCTGAATGAATTCTAAAGCAGGTTGTTTAGGCATACCACACACGGCGGAAGTAGGATGCAACAACCGCAGCATCACCGAACCGAGCTCGGGAAAGTTGGTAGCATCCATATCCACTGTAAAGTCCGTACGAAGGTGCAGTAGATTACCCGCCGCCGTAGTCTTGGGACCGTCTTCCTCGAACTCCCGCAAGCGGATTTTCTTAAAACAATTAATGATGTAACGGCTCACCATCGCCTGCTCTTCAATCTCTTTCTGCCGCCATGCAGCATTCTTCAGTGGGTTTTTTCCCTGTAAAGGTTGAGTGCCTGCCAAAGCAATCGTCCGAAACATTTTGCGCTGCTCTTGGCGATAGGTGCTAACCAATATTTCAGGGGAAGCCCCCATCCAAGTGCCTACCCCTGGAATGGAAAATAAGGAGACAAACGCGGTGGGGTAAGTATCGCAAAGCTGCTGGAATGTGCGGGCTGCATCAAAATTTTCGGGAAGGGCAACCAGCTTAGAGCGGGACGGAACGACTTTTTTAAAGTCCCCCTGTTCAATAGCTTCAATAGCCTGGCTCACAATATTGCTGAACGCTGCTGAATTAGCATTGGAAAATGAAGAGCCTAAGGGGGTGGTATGAACCTGAGTCAGCCCACTTTTCTGTAAGTGCTGGTTCAGAGACACCTGAACTTCAGCAGCCTGGCTCGATTTAGAAACAGCTTTGCACTCTGATTTCCCTGACCGATAGTAAATATCTGCCCGTATGTAGGGTGACCTTTCATTGGGATTTAGAAATGGGCTGGCAATAAAACCGGGGGCAAGTTCTTCTAGTTGCCAGTCGGTTAGAGAGGCTTTTCCCGAAGTGTCTAAAATTACGTGCTGCGCCTGTTCGTTCGGTAACCGCCAGGCAGCTACTGATAATTGACGATGAAACGATGTATTTAAAGACGCCCGCAGAATATTATCAAACGTATACCTCGACCAGTCAATCTCCCGCGACTCAATAACTTCTAATTCCTTCATGATTCCTTTCTTCACTTCTCTACCACTGCCATGGTTAAGCGGCTAATACATACTAATTGTTGGTTTTCATTTATAACACGAATTTCCCATACATGGGTTCGCCGACCGATGTGTAAGGCTTTAGCAGTTCCGTAAACATAGCCTTGGCTTACCGCTTTTAGATGATTAGCATTGATGTCCAAACCTACGCAGTAGTACTTTTCAGTATCCACACATAAATGAGAAGCCACACTCCCCACTGTCTCAGCTAATACCACCGAAGCCCCACCGTGCAGCAGTCCCATCGGCTGATGAGTGCGATGATCAACAGGCATTCGGGCGGTCAACCCATCGGTATAAACTTCAGTAAACTCTATTCCCAAATGTTCTACCATATTGCCTTTTCCCATCTTATTGATTCTATCAATAGAAATATTAGGATTAATCATAAGACTAGACTTTGTACAGTATAACTTTTTTAGTTCCTTACCACTTTAACTTGCAAAAAGGGCACAAAAATTATGGATAAAGTTATCTATTTGATCCGGCACGGGCAAACTGAATATAACCGGAGAGGGGTGGTACAGGGTAGCGGAATTGATGCTCCGCTCAATGAAGTGGGTCAATTACAAGCAAAAGCTTTTTATAAGGCGTATCACAGCATCCCGTTCGACCATGTGTATACATCCACTCTCCAGCGTAGCATACAATCAGTAGCCGGATTTTTGGAAGACGGATTACCAACCACTCAGTTATCCGGATTGAATGAGATCAACTGGGGGGTGAAAGAGGGAAAAGTACCGACCACCGAAGAGCACTCGTACTATAATAAAATTATTAACGGCTGGCGGGAAGGTAAGCTAGACGTAGCTATTGAAGGCGGAGAAAGCCCGCTAATGGTGCAGGAGCGGCAGAAACCAGCCCTTGAGCATATTTTGTCTTATCCTGACCAAAAGCAGGTACTGGTTTGTATGCACGGTCGGGCTATGCGGATCTTTCTCTGCCTGATGATGAACCGCGACTTACGGGAAATGGACCAGTTTGCCCACACCAATCTTGGCTTGTACTTAATTCACTACCATGCTGACGAAAAACGGTTTGAACTTATTAAGGAAAACGATCAAGCACATCTGTCCAAGATTTCGCCTCCGATCCAAGAAGATAAAACTAAGCTGAAATGATCTAACCTTTTTGGAATAAAGCGGTTTCAGGGTTACGAGTTTCAAGTTAACTTCTAAACTTTTAACCTGTTAAACGTGTAACATTTTTTATTATGGAATGGAATCCAAAAGAAGTAGACCTTATCTATAACTTTAACAACCGGGGTGACCGCGAGGCTCTTGCCTACGCAAAACAAATTGCCCAGCACGTAAACGAAACCGATATTTCTAAAACACCACTTACTGAGCGTCAGATGGCGCAGCTATTGGACAATCTGGGCGTAGAGGTTGATGATGTCATCGACCGTCGGGCGGAAATATATCAGCAAAAGTACGAAAACGCAAAAATGTCTAAAGAAGACTGGCTAGAAGTACTGAAGCATAATCCCGAACTGTTGCGAACACCCATTGGTATATTAGGCAACCGAGCCGTTATCTGCGAAAACCCCAACGATTTGCTCAAACTAGACTATGGTCAAGGTTTCGATCAGAATATGAAGACGTAGTTTAATCGTAATTCTTTCGGAAAATCCGTAACTTCCTCATCATGGAAAAATACGAGATTAAGTTGCCACCAAGCCTTTCACTCACCGACGATGAGTTCTTTGCGCTCTGCCAAGAAAACCGCGACCTACGTTTTGAACGAAATGCTAACGGAGAGATTATCATTATGGCTCCTACCGGAGGAATTACTGGAAAAAAGAACAATAAGCTGAGTGCTAAACTTGATTATTGGAACGAGGTACATCAGCAAGGCGAAGTGTTTAATGCTTCTACTGGCTTTATTCTACCGAACGGGGCGACTCGTTCACCTGATGCCTCTTGGCTAGAGAAGTCACGCTGGGAAGCCCTGACCGAGGAACAGCAAGCTAAATTTGTGCCGCTGTGCCCCGACTTTGTAGTCGAGCTTATGTCTCCTTCCGATACGCTGAAAGCTACGCAGGCAAAAATGCAGGAATGGATGGACAATGGCTGTCGTTTAGGTTGGTTATTCCATCCAGAAGAAGAGAAGACCTTCATCTACCGGATGGGACAGGCCAAACCAGAGCTGCTTGATGGTTACGATCGAACCCTATCGGGCGAAAACGTGCTATCCGGCTTTACGTTTGACCTGCGGTGGTTAAAGTAATATCATAAATAACCTTTTAATCGTTATTGCTTAGAAAAGTTAGTAACTTTTATGTTATGGAACGATACGAGATTAGATTACCGGCCAGTCTTCAGTTCACTAACGATGAGTTTTATGCTTTTTGCCAAGAGAACCGCGACCTACGTTTTGAACGAAATGCTAACGGAGAGATTATCATTATGCCACCTACCGGAGGAATTACTGGCGATAAGAACGGTGAATTAGTTGCTGATCTAAAGTTATGGAACCGACAGGCCCAACAAGGAAAAGCATTTGATTCTTCTACTGGCTTTATTCTACCGAACGGGGCGACTCGTTCACCTGATGCCTCTTGGCTAGAGAAGTCGCGCTGGGAAGTCCTGACCGAGGAACAGCAAGCTAAATTTGTGCCGCTGTGCCCCGACTTTGTCGTCGAGCTTATGTCTCCTTCTGATACGCTGAAAGCTACGCAGGCAAAAATGCAGGAATGGATGGACAACGGCTGTCGCTTAGGCTGGTTGTTCTACCCAAAAGAAGAACAGGCCTTCATCTACCGGATGGGACAGGCCAAACCAGAGATACTCAATGGTTATGACCGAACGCTATCGGGCGAAGATGTGCTATCCGGCTTTACGTTCGACCTGCAATGGTTGAAGTAGCATCGCTAAAAGATTATCTAGTAACACTAATCCATTGAATAGCCTTCCGCGGTTAAATAGAGCGCAATCGGTATGCCTTCTTTTTTCCAGGGAGCTAAGCTAGAAGCCCGGGCGTAAGTTCCCCCACGATCATATCCCTCGCCGTGGGTGAAAAATAGCGCATTATCACCACGAGAGCTACGCCAAAGCTGCACCACCTCAAAGGTGACGATGATAACTTCGTCAATGAGTAATTGCCTCGAAGAAACATCTTGGCTAATCCATTTGTCGCGTTTGTAACTCTTTACCAGCAGTTCTTCTTGGAGTAAGGAATTATTCGGCATACTATCCTTTACGTCGTAAATATTAATCCGGAACAGCACACTGTCCATCGTATTAAAGCGAGTGTGAAAGTTAATGTCGGTCACTCGGTAAGCTTGTCCGTCGTTGAAGATACGAATTCCCCATTCCCCACCCCAACCAAAATTCTGCAAGCCACTCTGGCCCGAAGTCCATTTTGTTGGTTGATACCGCCCCAGCTTCACCGGGTTGCTTAGGCGGGAATCTTCTACGACAACTTCCCGTAAGGTGAACGTTCTAGGAGACAAGTACACTTTCAGCGGGGCTGATCCCCAACTGGACTGAGGAATATGCTGAGTATGATAGCCAACGCTAGAGAATGTTAGTCTGTCTTGCGAACTAGCTTCACTCAGATCAATTTGAAATGTACCATCGTCGCGAGAGATTACTCCCAGATTCTTACCCAATACACCAATATGCACGTAAGCCATCGGTTCCTGGGTAGCTGAATCCAGCACTATTCCGCTGATGGTCTGACTGAAAGTCGTATGAGCAAATAGAGCGATAGAGATAAAGAGGATTACGATTGCTTTCATTGTAGTTACTTTTCAAAGTCATTCCGAACGAACGATAGTGAGTGAATCGGACGGCCGGGGCGGCCCCGCCGAAGCCGGAATCTCCCGCTATAAGAAAGTTAACCCTTTTCTATCGGGAGATTCCTTCGCTCGTTCTCACTCACTCGGAATGACGGTGAAACTCTTACGGCATTTCCCCGGATGAGGCTCTGTGCCCGGTGCCCGGCGAATTCCGGGGTCTCACGCTCGAGATGCCGGAACAAGTCCGGGTCTCTCCAGACCGGCAAGGATATTCCGATGTATTTATAAATGACTACTTAGGTTCTTGATCTCGTAGCACGATAAGATTAGTCCCCTCTCTGAGCCGAAGGCTTCTCTAAGTATTCTTCCAGGAATCCGCTTTCTTCAAGAAAAGCATCGAAATCTCTAATGTTCAATATTTCTACTAAAGCCTGATTTTTATCTTCTGATCTGGAATAGTACGCTTGGCATATCTCATAGCCAATCCAGTAGCCTAAATCTCTCGGTCGACCCTCAGGGGCTTTTACTCCATACAACCATCCGTGATACTTGGTGTCGTCCATAATTTTTACGAACTCTTCGCACAGGGCTTCTCTATTTGAACGGCCGTATCGGAAATTCTTACCATTTTTAGGTGAGTCGGTGAATAATTCACTGACAAATTCTGCGCTTCCTTCCACAATGCTTTGGGCTAATAGGGTATTATTCCTTTCCCAAGGATAATTCTGGTTGTAATGAACCAATTCGTGCGCTACTAGGGCTGGAATAGAGGTAATAGACTGCTGCGTTTCAACCCCGATAATTAAACCACTTTCTTTGGAAGTACCTCCGGAATTGAAAGCACCAATAACAAAATAAGTAGGAGGGTACACTGCCTCGGGATACATCTTTTCAAAATTAGTGTAGTAACTTACGATTTGATCGATGCACGAATCCATTTTAAAAGAATTTTCTCGGATGGCTTGATAATCTTCTTTCCTCCTCTGAACCGTCTTAAGCAGATTTCGGGGACTTTCAATACGGTGCTTGATAAAGTCTTTCAGTCCTGGACTGCCATTTTTCAGATACTCTTTGAATGGATTACCACCTTGTTCAATCTTGTCAAAGGCTTGCCAGAATCTGGGAATATCTGAAGATACGAATTCTGCTTCTTGGGGATCACTCACAGATCCTTCCGTTTGAGTGAAAGCGACCCAACCGATGCATAAGAAAGTGAGTACTGGATAAAGTATTTTCATGATTACTTGTTAATGGGCGTTTTTAATCTTCTTCGGGTCAGTCTTCCATTTAAGATTATACTCTCCAGTGGCCTGTTCTAAGTGGATAGTCACCAGATACTCTGATTCTTCGGGCAACTGAATGATGTGATTATCTACTTTTACCGTTGCTCCTTTATCAAACTCTTCTTCCCAAAGAACCTTGCTATCTTGTGTTATCAAAATAGCAGCTTTCCCTACCGCCGTCTCGACAGAGTACGAGAGAATTAGGGGAGACACGCTTTCGGATAATATTATTTTAGATACATCTCCGCTCGCAATTTTGTAAGAAGCTTTTAGGGAATTTTTGGACAGGGTTTTCTTCTGATGATACTTCTCAGCCTCTAAACCATCGTAGATGATTTCATCATCTGAGGTAAAAATGAAGGATGAGAAAACTAGAAGAATAGTGATAAGTGATAACGCTTTCATACAGGTTAGATTTATTTTATGTGTTAGTTATCTTATTCATCCCGCAGCGAGTTCACTGGATTGACCGAAGCTGCCCGGAAGGCTTGCAGGCTTACGCTAATTCCGGCAATTACGAAAGCAATTACTCCAGCAATGAGAAAAACATCGGCTTCTAAACTGATACGATAGGCAAAGTCCTGTAAGAACTGGTTCGCTCCGTAATACACCAACGGACAGGCCACTATAAAAGCAATAACAACCAATCCGGCAAAGCTCTGAGAGAGCAAAATAATGATCTGGGCGACAGACGCTCCTAGCACTTTTCGCACTCCTACTTCCTTTTTGCGCTGGCGGGTGGCGAAGGCCGCTAGTCCTAACAGTCCTAGCGAAGCTAACACCACGGCAATTCCGGCAAAAAGGGAAGCGGTTAGCCCCAGCCGTTCCTGCGCCCGGTACATTTGGTCAAATTCTTCATCGAGAAAATAGTAGCTGAATGGTTCAAATGGCTCGAGCGATTGATAGGCTGACTCCAGCACCTCCAAACCCTCAGCAGTGCGACCCGGTTGTAGCCGAACCGCTATTTCCCCGTAGTAATATTCATCGCCGGGATAGTAAAAGTGAATCAGAGGCTGAATGGGTGCTTCTAACGACTGGTAGTGGTAGTCTTCCACCACTCCAATCACCGGAAACGGAAAGTCATCAGTCTGAGTTACTAAGTACTTATTTTCAATATCGTGCCAGCCGAAGGCCCTAAGCGCAGTCTCGTTAATAACCACGGCTAAGCTGCTATCGGGAGCTAATTCGGGAGAAGGCAACTGCCCCATCATCATTTCCATTCCCAATGTTTCAAAGTACTGATTTCCTACAAATAACTGCCGTAAGCTGACCGGATCTTGATTGCGGTTTTCTTGATCGTAGAAGCTATTGTAATTACGAATGTATCGGCCCGGCATTTTCTCCGCAAACGTGATAGCAGTAACTACACTCTCGCCTCTCAGCCGATCCATCATCGTCTTAATCGCTGATTTAGCCTGCTCTTCACTCTGAAAATCGTAATGCTCGTACCGTAGCGAAAAGGCAACGACATTTTCTTCGTCAAAGCGTAAATCCTGAGATTTCATGTATTGAATCTGCCGCCAGATAATCAGCGTTCCGGCAATCAACAAAATGGAGGCAACGTACTGTACTACAATCAGTCCTCGCTGAAATAACCTTCCGGATGCCCGAAATTTATTAGCTCCCTTGAGGGAGGCAACCGGCGAAAGGCGGGAAACGAAAGCCGCTGGATAAGCCCCAGACAATAACCCCGTAACTAATCCGATAGCCAGCAGTGTTCCTAGCAACGGCAAGTTCTGCCAGTAACGGAAGGTTAATTCTAAATCAAAATACTGATTGAAGCTAGGTAAAACCAGATGCACTAAAAGCATTCCCACCAACAAAGCAAACACACAGGTCACTATTGATTCGGTAAGGAACTGAGCTGCTAGTTGACTCCGTAGAGAACCAATGGCTTTTCTCACCCCAATCTCCCTTGTTCGCAGTAGCGATTGGGCGGTAGATAGGTTCGTAAAATTAACGCTGGCAATAACTAGCGTGATAATGGCGATAATACTCAGTAATGTAATCACTGGCTTATTTTCGGTATCAAATGCTCGTAATTCGGCCAGTGGACGAAGGTGAAGTTGGATGTTAGCAGCCCGCTCGTTCACGTAGTGACGCTCTTTGAATGCTAGTAATTTCTGGGATAATGCCGTGGGATTAGCCTGGTCGGTTAGCTTAATGTAGCCCGTCATGAAGGTATCGTACCAAGTAGCTTCTTTAGTGATCCAGTCGGGCGCATTGCTCCAGGAAAGCAGTGCTTCAAACTGTAAGGATGAATTGACCGGAGGATTATCCAGCACGGCCCCGACTACGTATTGCTGCTCGTCATTTACTACTTCCAACGTTTTGCCCACCGGATCAGTATTTCCAAATATCTTCTCAGCTAATGATCGGGTGAGGGCGATGTAATTTTCCGTTTTCAAAGTGAAAGTCAGATCACCAGCGATGGCTTTAAAGTCGAATACGTTGACAAATCCCGAATCCACAAAATGTACCAGTGGATTCGCTACATTGTCCTGATAGCCCAATCGGATATTGTTCGGCGCAAAGAAGCGGGTACCACTTTCTACTTCTGGAATCTCTTCTAACAACGTGGGAACAACCGGGACTGGAGTAGCATCGTAGGTGTCTAATTTACCATCTTCGACTTCCTGATGCCCCAATCGATAGACCTGTTCGTGCTCGGCATGAAAAGTATCAAAAGACTGCTCGTAGCGGACGATCAGAAATAAGACGATAGATGCAGCAATACCAACGGCTAGACCGAAAATATTAAGCAAAGCATAGCTTTTGTACTTCCACAGATTGCGGAGACTAACTTTTAGATAATTTCGAAACATAGCGGGATGGATTAGGAATGAGTAAGTATCAACTGGGCGGATAATCGACGGGCGAAATAGTAGCATGACATCGCGCACATACTTCCACTGGGCTTTTCTAATACCTGACTCTTGCACTCGTTCGTCGTACAATTCGGCTAAGTCGCCCGCCAAATCTTCGTAGTAGGCCGGGTGGCAGAACCAGCGAAAAAAACGTTGTGCCCAAGGGGGCGGAAAACGGTCGGAATCAGGATGCATAGGATTGAGTAGATTAACAGGATGTTGATACTTATTGAAATTTCCCCCGAACGGAAGCTCCGCTCACGCTAATTCAAATCCCTTCCCACATAATGCGGGGAATGGCTTGCCATAGTTGTAGCCGAGCGTCCCGCACTTCGGTGAGAGCCTGCTTTCCGTAGGGAGTGACAGTAAAAAACCGTTTGCGCTTACCGCCTCGTACTTTAGTTGCTTCTCCCAGCCGGGATTCCAGAAACCCTTTAGTTTCCATCCGTCGTAAGGCTGACTGCAAAGCCCCAACGCTCACTGAGCGGTCTAGCCGCTCCTCAATTTCCCGTTTAATTGCTACACCGTAGGCTTCATCGTATAACACTGCTACGGTGAGCAGTACAATTTCCTCAAATTCACCTAACTGGATTTTTGCCATCGCATTAATATTTTTACTAAATGTAGTTTTTATAAATGAAAGATGAAAGTACTACGGTATTTTAGTATTAGGGTGTTAGGGTAACTAGTGGGTAGTAGTCACATGCATCGGAGGTAGAGATACATAGGCTTTATGACGCTCTAACACAATCGAGCCATAACACTATACAACTAAAATACTATAATACCCCATACTTCTTCTGAAAATCCGAAGCATTCACGCCTGCAATTCTTTTAAAGAGCTTGCTAAAGTACGAGAGGCTCTCGAAGCCAACTTCGTAGCATACTTCTGAGACGCTTTTGCCCCGAAGCAGTAACGTTTTAGATTGAGTAATCCGATACTGATTCACAAAATCAGTAAAGGTCATGTTAGTTTGTCTTTTAAAATACCGACAAAAAGCCGGAGTGCTCAAATGTACCTGCTCAGCAATTTCGTTTACATCGGGGCGTTCGTTGTAGTTCTGGTGGATGTAATCATAGACGGCACCCATCCTAATTTTATCGTTTATAAATAGCTTGACGCTAGTGTCTTGGATATTAAGCGCTAAGGCTTCTTCGGAGAAAGCTAAAGTTTCAAGTATTTTTAGTAATTGCAGGAGCTGCTCAAAGGGGCTGAGTTCCCGCATATGCTGAAGTTGTCCGACAACCTTCTGTTTAGTGGTACCACTAAACGACAGCCCTAACGACGAGCGCTTAAATAAGCGGTGGATACTGCTAAACTCGGGAGTTTGCTGAAAAGCGTCACCCAGAAAAGGGTTCTTGAGCTGCACCACAATTTGTTTATAATCGGTTTGTAAACCGTAGTCGAAATTCAGGTGCGGAATGTTCGGACCAATTAGTACCAAATCACTACCCACGTAACTGGAAACATGCTGGCCTACGTGGCGAATGCCAGTAGTAGCTTCTACATAAACCAACTCATAATCAGGGTGATAGTGCCAGAAAAAATGGTCTCTCAGGCTAGGTTCAAAGAGTCGGAACGATTGCCCCTCACCCAGTAGCACCTTTTCTTTCTGAATCTTCATTCTATTTATTTTCCTATCAAATTACATTTTTGAGATTAATTTCCAATAAATAGTCAATATAGAGCAAATAATTGTCAATCAGGATAAAAGGGCGGAAGTACTGCGTAGGTATCTTTGTAAAAGAACAGATGTTATTGTGTTAGAGTGTTTATGTGTTAAGGAGACTGTCGGACGGTCCCCGCCACGTGGTATTCAAGATCACATAAACACTTACAATACTCACGCACCAAAATACAATAACACGCTAACACTAAAACACCATAACACTGATTATCATGATTGAAACCACCAACGCCCATAAAGATATTCCGGGCAACCCCTCTACCGCCATTAGCAGCCAAATCAAACTGAACGACCGAAGTAATGGTAAACCTTTACAGTTACTAAGTGAAGAAGACTGGAAGTTCTGGATTGAGAATGGTTATATCGTCATTAAAAATGCGGTTCCGGCAGAGCAAGTAGCCCAGTTAGCTAACTTTCTCTGGGAATTTGAGGAGAAAGACCCCAACGACTCCGAAACCTGGTATGCGCTACCCCGGGCCGAAATGAAGATGAAGGAGCTGACGAACACCGGAATGGTGGAAGTATACAACCATCAGTATCTCTGGGATAATCGGCAGTACCCAAAGGTGCACCAAGCGTTCACCGATATTTGGGGAACCGAAAAGCTGTGGGTTACCATTGATCGGGCTAATCTAAACTTTCCTAATCGCCCCGGTTTTGAAACTCAAGGGTTTATTCACTGGGACTACGACCCGGAAACCAAACCTCAGAACGTTCAGGGTGTACTGGCATTAGCTGACCAAACCGATGAGAATATGGGCGGCTTTCAGTGCGTACCTGAACTGTACCGCACCTACGATACCTGGAAATTGACGCAACCCGCCGACCGCGATCATTTTAAACCTGACGTGAGCGGCTTTGAGATTGTAAAGGTACCGCTAAATGCCGGAGATTTACTTATTTTTAATAGTACCCAACCTCACGGCATTCGCCCGAATAATAGTAAGGATAAAGTGCGGATTGCCCAGTATATTTCCATGATGCCCGCCGAAGAAGATAACGAAGAACGACGGCAGTGGCGCATCTCTTCCTGGAAAGAACGTCGCGCTCCCGAAGGCTACGCATTCCCCGGTGACCCGCGAGGGTGGGAACAGAAAAAGTACAATACCGCTGAGTTAACGCCTTTAGGAAGAAAATTGCTGGGTCTGGATTGGTGGTAAAAACTCTTAGCCCGAAACAATACTGGCTTTCCCTTTCTCTAGATATAATCGCTGGTTTACGCAAGTGGGAATATCCTGCTTATAGTGGGAAACATAGATCAGCGTTTTGTCAAAATATTGGCAGATAGCATCCACCATTGCATTGAAACTCTGAGTCTGTTGTAAATCTAATCCCTGACAAGGTTCATCCAGTAATAAAACCGGAGGGTTTTTAACTAACGCCCGAACCAATAGTACCAGTCGTTGTTTGCTGAGGGACAGTTCTACCAGTGATACTTCTTTTTGTTGGGTAAGATCAAATATTTCTAGCCACTGCGCTACTATGAATTGTTGCTGGTCAGATAATTTTTTGTCACTAACCAGCGTATCGGTAAGCCCCGACGCTACCGCCTCAAAGCAAGAGAGCCGACGATTGAAATAGAGATGAAGTTCAGGTGAGACGTAGCCAATGCGTCGCTTAATATCCCAGATACTTTCCCCAGAACCTTTTTTTCGGTCAAAGAGATAAATCTGGTTGGCGTAGGCCTGCGGATTATCGCCGTAAATAAGACTAAGCAAAGTGGATTTTCCGGCTCCGTTAGATCCCGAAAGTGCCCACTTATCGCCTCGGTTCACCTGCCAGTCTATTCCGTCCAATATGGTTTTACCACCGTAGCTCACCCGTACATCCTGCATCTTCACCGCCACTTCAAAAAACGCATCCGCTGGAAGAGATAACACTTCTAATAGTTCCAGACGAATTTCCCTTTCGTTATTCATAGGTACGGTTGGTGCACGGGGCTGGGCTAAGAACGCAGTCCGGGAGTACACCCGAGCTAAAGAAGATTTCTGTAACTCCAGTACCTGGGTGATTTTGCTTGGAATTTCGTTAGGAGTGGTAATCAGAATAACGGTGATCTGATCGGCAAATAAATGGTTAATAATATCGTGGAGGATTTGGCGAGCATCCTGATCCAAGCCAATGAAAGGATTATCCAGTATCAACACTTTGGGTTGTTGCAGCAAAGCTTTTGCCAGTTGAAACTGCTTATTTTCCCCATTAGAAAGCTGAATGAGGCGGGAGGTTCTCAAATGACTTATTTGCAACTGTAGCAATATTCCATCTAGTGCCTCGTCTTCAGGATTAGTACCTGATTTCGCAACACTCATCCGTAACTCCTCTTCCACCGTAGGAAAATCTACCGAGTCCATGCTATCAAACCGGGCTTGGTAATAGGTGGAAGAAGCATTAGTACGGTTTTGGTAAGTATGCTGCTGCTCTACCATCACTATCCGATCAGTTGGTCGTAAATGACTGATGAGTTTCCCAGAAGTAATCGGTTGACGCCGCTGGATTACCTTAGCCAAGATCGTTTTTCCACTGCCGGATGATCCGACAATCGCCCAAGCTTCTCCTTGGCTAATGGTGAAACTTACGTTTTGCAGTACAACTTTGGATCTGATCTTCACTTCTATTTGGTCGGCTTCTATCAGCGGCTGGGGCATAGTGTATTGTTAAGCTATACACAAAAGTAGTGTTCTAAGCAGCATTATACTGTTATAATTAACAATTTTGATTACTTTAAACAGCAGGAATTAGGGTTTCAGTACCAAAACTAGTACTCTGTCAAGCCTAAAATTTAGGCGACCGCTGCGCGGGTGATCCGAGGTGAATTTCGGCATATCTCTCCGTTTCAAATACTGACCACTCCGGACGGCTTTTTCTCTTTACCCAACTATTCGCGTACTTTCACCTTTTTTTCTAATCGGCTAGGGCGTAAATACTGTAGGGAAGCATAAGAGGCTAAAAAACCTGAAGATAAACCTTCTATGACAATTGTCACCATTACTAGAAAAGGGTTTAGGAACTGACCGAAGGGTTCTTGCTCCTTGATCTCGACCATAAAATCTGGGACAAGTACGGTTACGTAAACGAAAACAAGTACCGCAAAAGAAATTACTCCAATCACGGAAGTGAGCATTCCTAACTGGATTCCTGCCAAGTAAGGTAATTGATTATTATTTCGCTTTTTATAGCTTTTCAAAGCTGTGAAGACAAAACTAAACAGTATAATAAGGTTTAATGCGCGTAACTCAAGATGATGATCTAAACTAAACGCTTTCATAAGAAAGAAGTAGCCAACTAGAGCCAACATCATGAGTATACCGTGCTTCAGGGCTAATTTTTGTATTTCCGGCGATTTTCCACTCTCTTCCATGGCTTAAAATATTTTTCGTACAACTATTTAACACGCTAGGCGATAACTTGTTATGGGAAGAACGCAAGAGTTGCCCGACGCTAGAAATAGTTAGCTGTACTATTACAAGGCAAAAAATTTTTTTGAGCATTTATATAACAAAAGTGAAACTAATTATTATATTTACTTTTGTTAAGTAAATTACTACTTATGAAAAATCCTTCTCTCGGCGAATTTGAAGAATTAGTACTACTCGTTGTAGCAGCTCAGCATGACCAGGCCTACGGTGTATCTATTCTGGAGGACTTAGAAGAAAAGCTGAGTAAAAATCTGAATATCAGTGCGGTGCATGTAGTCCTAAAGCGTATGGAAGACAAGGGCTTTGTCAAATCCCGTTTTGGTGGAATTACCAGTGAACGGGGTGGGCGTCGGAAAAAATTCTATATCATCACGGCTTTTGGTAAGCAGATGCTGGACCAGCAATACGCACTCCGCACTAGTATTTATCAGCAAATCCCGAAAATTTCTTTCGGATAATTATTCTATACTGATGGCAATGACCTACCAATCTGGCTTCAAACCTTCTACAATGATTCTTATGCATCGATACGGCACCATAATATTTATCTGTTGTACATTACTTCTGTTGGCTTCCTGTACTTCGGAATCCACTTCTGAGAAGCAACAAGAACAGAACATGGCGGGGACAGGAGAAGAGGAAAATTTATCTACCCAAAACACTTCTTCAGAAAAAATCAACTACGGAAATAATGCTGAAGTAGGGGATTACTTTGAGGTGGATGGGGTAAAGCTCTACTACGAAGTATACGGTCAAGGTGGTCCTATCCTGATGTTGCATGGAGGTATTTATGGCTATATTGATGAGTTTAGCTCCCTGATTGACAAATTATCCAAGAATTACCAAGTTATTTGTTTGGCTACCCGCGGGCACGGAAAATCGGAAGTGGGCAATACACCCTATACCTATCAACAGCGAGCCGACGATGCGTATCAACTGTTGCAGCACCTCAAGCTATCAAAAGTACTGGTGATTGGCTTTAGTGATGGGGGACATTCGGCTCTCAAATTAGCTGCCCTGTATCCTGAGACAGTACGAAAGGTTATTGCAATGGGGGTGGGCGATAACCCGAAGGTAAAGAATCGGGAACCGTACAACTATACAAGCGAGAGTTTATTAGCCGAAAGCGGTAGCTTCTTTCAGTCCCGATTAGCCTTGATGCCCGAGCCTGACCGATGGGAAGAAAGCTTACAGTACAGCAACCACCTCTACAATGAGGACTTTTTGAGTACGGAAACCTATGAGAAAATCCAATGTCCGGTGCTACTAATGAATGGTGAAAATGATGAATACAGCTCGGTTAATGCGCTGGTTAAGGCTCATAAAGCTATTCCCAACGCGCATTTATCCATTATTCCCAAGTGCGGTCATGTGATCTTCTTTTGCAATTTTGAGGCAGTATGGGAGAGTATGGACTGGTTCCTCTAGGATAGAATAACCCATCATAAAGTAACCTAATCCATGAATTTGTCACCTCCCAAGTACGCCATTCGTTTCCTGCGCTGGTTTTGCCGGGATGATTATCTCGAGGAGATTGAGGGAAATCTGCTCGAGCTCTACGAACAACAGTACGAAGAATCGTCTGCTAAAGCTCGACGACAATTCAGGTGGAATGTATTGCGTCATTTTCGTCCGGCGTTTATTCGATCATTCAAAATGTACCCCACTAACACCTTTGATATGTTTACAAGTTATTTCATTATTGCCCTCCGCTTATTCACCCGCAACCGATTGATTAGCAGTATCAACGTGTTAGGGCTGGCATTAGCCTTGACAGGTAGCCTATTGATTATGCTATTCATCCTGGATGAAGTAAGCTATGACCGCCACCACACCAACGCCGACCGCATCTACCGGGTTACTCGCAACTTTCTTTCTCCCGATGGCAGTGAAACCCTTCATTTAGGGCTTATTGCCCCACCCTTCGGTCCGCTATTACAAAATGATTTTTCCGATATCGTGGAAGTAGCCCGAACCCGGCGGATGTACCGTCCATTAACTTTGATTGAAGAAGATGGTTCTATCCAAGAAAGTCTCAGTATAGAGCATCCTTATTACGCTGAGCCTTCGGTTTTTACTTTATTCACCATTCCTATTCTGGCGGGTGACACTAACACTCCGCTGGAGAAACCTTATACTATGCTAATATCCGATGCCACTGCTCAACAGTACTTTGGCACTCAGGATGTAGTGGGGAAACGAGTTAGAGCGGAAGATGTATTCTTTGAAATTACAGGGGTGTATGAAGCCTTTCCTACTCAATCACATTGGCATCCTGACATGTTGGTTGCCTTTAGTACCCTCAATAATCAGGAAATTTACGGCCGGGAACAGCTAGAAACCAACTGGGGTAATAATGATTTTAGTACCTATATTTTAGTTAACGATCAATTTGATGCCCAGAGAATTCAACAGCAGTTTCCCAGCTTTCTAGACAAGCACATGAAAGGCTTGGGTAAACCAAGTGAGTGGACAAGCCTATTTCTTCAGCCATTGACCTCTATTCATTTGTACTCCCAACTAAATCATGAGATTGAGGTCAATGGGAGTATAGATCACGTATATATCATGGGGGCGATTGGAGTATTCTTGCTCTTAATTGCCATTTTTAATTTTATCAATTTAGCAACTGCCCGGGCTACGATTCGAACCAAAGAAGTAGGAATCCGGAAATTCCTTGGGGCGTTTCGAAGGCAACTGGTGGCGCAGCACCTGAGTGAATCCACTTTAGTTGCTTTGATCGCCTTCCTCATGGCACTGATACTTACTTGGCTAGCTCTACCCTGGCTCAACGAGTTTACCGACAAATCTATTCGGCTAGCAGCGTATATCCACCCGATGGTTGGTGTAGCCGGATTATGCTTGGTACTATTGGTAGGGCTACTGGCGGGTTTCTATCCGGCATTAATCATATCTCGGTTTAATCCGGTTAAATTACTAAAGCAGCGGACCGGGTCTGGAACAGGAAAACAAGGTATCCGAAGAGGATTGGTCGTGGTACAGTTTACCCTCTCGATCATGATGATCATTGCTACTGTCATTATCTACCAGCAGTTACAATTCCTCAATGATCGAGAGCTAGGGTACGCCAAAGATCAGATCGTGAGGATTGATTACGATGATGACTTAGCCGATCGTTATGAAACCTTCTTCCACGAGCTGACCAACCACGCAGCCATCAAGAGTGCGGGTCGGTCTAGTCTCATTCCTACGGGTAGGTTATTGGACTACCAGGGAACCTCAGTGCAACAAGGAGATAGCCTGATAGCCACTGATATTGCCATGAAAGACGTTCGGGTCGATTCCGAATTTTTTGCTACTTATCAGATTCCGCTGGTGAGTGGTAGAAATTTTTCCCAAGAAATCGGGTCAGATGATTCATTGGCATTTATCATCAATGAGACCGCTGCTCAGATGGTGGGATGGACGAACGATGAAGCCATTGGGCAGGTACTCCAGAACGGATCAGTGAAAGGTACGGTCATTGGAGTAGTGCAAGACTTCCACTTTGAGTCGTTGCACGAGCCTATCGTACCCGTAGTTTTTCACGGGCAACCTTATTTTAACCATGTATCGGTACAAGTATCAGCCCAAGATATGCCCGAGGCTTTAGTGCATTTGGAAGCCGTTTGGAAAAAATTTGCTCCCGATAAACCGTTTTACTACAGCTTTTTAAGTGACCGCTACCAGCAACTCTACGCTAGTGAACAGCGTCAGAGCGAACTCTTCATCATCTTTGCGGGGATGGCTATCTTCATTGCCGCTATCGGCTTGTTTGGCCTAGCCACGTTTAATACCCTTCAGCGGGTTAAAGAAATTGGGATTAGGAAAGTGCTGGGAGCCTCCGTAGCTCATATTCTCGGATTACTGAGTCGGGATATTTTACTCATACTTGTACTCGCCAACGGGATTGCCTGGCCTCTGGCGTGGTACTTGATGAACGAGTGGCTCAGTCAGTTTGCTTACGGTATCGAGCCCACTTGGTGGATGTTTGTATTGGCCGGATTACTCGCAGCCCTGATTGCTTTGCTTACTATTAGCTATCAATCGGTTAAAGCTGCTCTAGCCAATCCGGTAGACTCCCTGCGCAATGAATAAGCAGCTAAAGCCACCCCAACGCGCCCTCCGCTTCCTGCGCTGGTTCTGCCAGGATGAGTACCTCGAGGAGATCGAGGGGAACTTGCTTGAGCTGTACGAACAGCAATACGAAGATTCCCCTGCCATAGCTCGGTGGCAGTTTGTCTGGAATGTATTGCGCCACTTCCGTCCGGCGTTTATCAAATCTCTTTCTTCTCCACCCTTAACTTCTTCAGCGATGTTTCGCAATTATTTTAAAGTGGCCTGGCGCAATGCACTGAAGCAAAAGCTGTATTCCTTCATCAACCTTTCGGGGTTAACTATTGGGATGAGCTGCTTTATTCTGATTGCACTGTACATTCAGTATGAACTGAGCTACGATACGCACCACGAACGGGCCGATCAGACTTACCGCATTTATCTAAAGGAAACAGGCAATGCTTTTCGAGGTACCGACTTATTTGCGGTAAGTCCTGAGCCATTAGCTCCTGCCTTACGAGAAAGCTTCCCCGAAGTGCAAGCGGCCGCGACCATCGCTACGGGGTATCGTCTATTATCCTACCAAGATAAAGCATTTTCACCCCGAGCTTTGTACGCAGATGAAAACGTGTTTGAGGTTCTTAGCCTTCCGCTAACGGAAGGTATCGGCGCAAAAGCCTTACAAACCCCAAACGGTATTCTACTCAGTAAATCACTAGCCCAAAAGTACTTCGGTGACGAATCAGTTCTAGGAAAAGAATTGATTCTCAATAACGACCGCCTCCTAACGGTGAGGGGAGTGTTTGAGGATGTCCCTAATAATCAACACCTTCAATTTGAATTCATAACGTCACTGAAGAATTGCCCTTGGGATGATGATGTAGGACAATGGGCAAGTAATAATTATTACACCTACGCGTTACTGTCCGAAGATGCTGATCCTAAAATACTTGAGAGAAAGCTTACGGTACTCGATCAATACGTAGAACCTGCTTATGCCAATTTTCCCTTTAAGCCAGAATTTCTCCTTCAACCTATTCAGGACATTCATTTTGCGGCAGATATTAACTTTAATCCTCTTCCGGCTACGGACATCCGCTATATTTATCTACTCACCTCCATTGCCTTTATCATTCTGCTCTTGGCCGCCATCAACTACACCAATTTGGCCACCTCCCGATCAGTTAAGCGATCTAAGGAAGTGGGGATGCGGAAGGTACTAGGTGCCCGCAAAACGCAATTGGTTATACAACTACTGAGTGAGTCGTTTCTACTCACCAGTATCAGCTTTATACTGGCGTTGGGACTAGCTTATCTTCTGTTACCCTTCTTTGAAAATCTCATGGATCAGCCTATTCCTTTTAGTATTGTAGGTAGTCGCTGGTTGCTGGTTAGTATGCTTTCGCTGGCATTGCTGATCGGAGGATTATCCGGACTATATCCCGCATTTTTTCTGTCGGCAGTTTCTCCGGTTAAAGCATTTAAAGGTAGTTTTCTGAAAAGATTTAGTCAGGGAACGGTTCTTAGAAACGGGTTGATCATTGGGCAGTTCACCGCCGCAATCGTTTTGGCAATTAGTAGTGTAGTGGTGTACCAACAACTGGAGTATATACAAAGCAAGAAGTTGGGGTTCAACCGCGAACAAGTTGTTTATGTGCCTTTTAACTTTGAGAAAATCGATGAAAATACGGAAGTTATCCGAAATGAATTACTGGCTCACTCCAACATTGAGAAAGTATCCAAATCAATAGAGCTACCCTTAAATAGTAGCAATCAGGGCATTGTCGATAAGTGGGAAGGTAACGATGGGCAACGTGAATTCTTTTGTTATCGGAATTATGTAGACTACGACTACCTAGATCTGTTTGAAATAGAGCTACTGGCTGGACGAAATTTCTCATCAGACTATGCTACAGATTCTATTGATAGCTATATTTTGAATAAGTCGGCGGTGAAGGCCATTGGTTGGACTCCAGAATCGGCCATTGGAAAGGGCTTTCGGGAAGGGCAAGTCGTTGGCGTCGTTAAAGACTTTCACTTCCAGCCAATGGATTTGAGCATCGAGCCTCTGTGGATGATGCTTCGGCTAGAGAATAACTACGGGAGTAACGGAAATATTTCCATAAAGGTGAGTACGGATGATCTAGAGAATACGCTGGCGTATGTCCAACAAACGTTTAAAAGCATTGCACCCAGCGTTCCGTTTGAGTATCATTTTCTGGATGAATCATATAATCAACTCTACCAAGCTGAACAACGTTTGGGGCAAGCCTTCACTATTTTCACCATGCTGGCACTGCTCATCGCTTGTATTGGGTTATTCGGCTTGGTGTCTTATAATGTCGTGCAACGTACCAAAGAAATCGGCATTCGGAAAGTATTAGGTGCCTCGGTGCTAGCAATCGTAGAACTGCTATCTAAAGACTTTTTGAAACTGGTGGTCGTCGCCCTGGTGCTGGCCACCCCTATTGCCTGGTACGCTATGCAACAATGGCTTAGTGACTTTGCTTACCGTATCGATATCCAATGGTGGGTGTTCATACTGGTAGCCATACTGGCTATTGGCATTTCAGTACTAACGGTGAGCTTTCAGAGTATCCGAGCCGCATTAGCTAATCCAGTAGACGCCCTCCGCAATGAATAATCAGCTAAAGCCACCGAGAAAAGCCCTTCGCTTCCTCCGCTGGTTTTGCCGGAACGATTATCTCGAGGAGATTGAGGGAAACCTGCTCGAGCTCTACGAGCAACAGTACAAAGAATCGTCTGCCAAAGCTCGACGGCAGTTCACGTGGAATGTGCTACGGCATTTTCGCCCGGCCTTTATTCGGTCATTTAAAATATATCAACCCGCTAACCATCGTGCCATGCTACGCCATAATCTAGTGCTCACCTTCCGCAATTTTCAGCGCTACAAAGGATCTTTTTTAATCAATCTGATCGGGCTTGCTTCTGGATTGGCCTGTGCTTTACTGATTTACTTATGGGTACAGGACGAGCTACGGGTGGATAAATTTCACACCAACGAGCGCCAACTCTTTCAGGTCATGGAAAACCACCACATGACCGAGGAAATTCTCACTTACGACGGAACTCCGGATTTGCTGGCTAGGGCGCTGGTCGAAGAAATCCCTGAAGTAGTACTAGCCACCAGCGTTACTCCTTCTGCCTGGTTCGGTAATTTTACGCTGGCTCCCAATGCCGACCGCCCTCTTAAGGCCGTGGGGCAATTTGCCGATAAAGATTTTTTCAGAGTATTTTCTTACGAACTTGTGCAAGGGCAGGCTCAACAGGTACTTCTAGATAAACACTCGATGGTAATTTCAGAAGCATTAGCCCTGCGCTTGTTCAATACCACCGAAAATATAGTAGGTAAAACCCTTGAGTGGCAGTTACTCAATATGACTAACCAAGTTGTAATTACGGGTGTTTTCAGTGGAACGCCACCTCATTCTACTGCTCAGTTTGATTTTGTATTATCGTACGAGGCTTGGCTTACCCTCTCGGAAGCAATAGGCCGTAGCATCCACTGGGATAACCACGGCCCGCTGACTTATCTGGTACTGCAAGCTGGTACTAATGTGCAGGAGTTCAATGCGAAGGTCGAACCCTACATCCAGGAAAAAGTAGATGGTTCTAATATTACCTTGTTTGCTACTCCTTATGCAGATCAGTATTTGTACGGAAAGTATGAAAATGGCGTACAGGCTGGTGGTAGAATTGTGTACGTGCGATTGTTTGCGCTTATCGCTATCTTCATCCTTCTGATTGCCTGCATCAACTTTATGAATCTTGCTACCGCCAGAGCATCTCGGCGGCTCAAAGAAGTGGGCGTAAAAAAAGCTATAGGTGCCAGTCGTAAGTTGCTCATCTTTCAGTTTGTAGGCGAATCGGTTGTGATGGTAGGCTTATCACTCCTGTTATCACTCATTCTCGTCATCCTGTTACTTCCTGAATTCAACCAAATCACTGGTAAACAACTCAATCTTACTATTGATGTATCGCTCCTATCGTTAATACTAGGCATTGCATGGGCAACCGGACTTTTGGCAGGTAGTTACCCCGCCTTCTATCTTTCTGGTTTCAACCCTGTAATGGTGCTGAAAGGACGCCTTCATACATTAGCCGGGGAAGTATGGACGAGAAAAGGGCTGGTGGTCTTTCAATTTGCCCTATCGGTTATGCTAATCGTATCGGTGCTGGTGGTATACCAGCAAATCGACTATCTGCAAACTAAGAATCTAGGTTATAATAAAGACAATATCATCTATTTTGACCGAGAAGGTAAAGTAGCCGAAAGCCAGGAAACCTTTTTTGCTGAAGTAAAAAAAATACCGGGCATCACCCACATATCCAGTATCAATGAGAATCTGATAGGTAGCAGCAGTGGTACTTACGGGGTTGGCTGGGAAGGGAAAAATCCGGAAGAAGATATCCATTTTGAGGAAGTATCAGTGAACTACGATATGCTGGAGACACTGGAGGTTGATATGCTGGCGGGGAGAAGTTTTTCCCGAGCATTCGGCAGTGAAGAAACCAAGGTCATATTCAATGAAACGGCCATCAAGGTAATGGGGCTGCAAGATCCCATCGGCAAAACCATTCAGCATTACGAGGGCGAAATGGAAATTATCGGTGTCGTCAAAGATTTCCACTTTGAGTCACTACACGAGTATGTAAAACCATTATTCTTCAAGTTGAGACCCGACGAAACCCTGAAAATTATGGCGCGCATTGAAGCCGGAAAAGAAAGGGAAGCTATCGTTTCCTTAGAGAAACTTTATCAGGAGTTTAATCCCGGCTTTACCTTTGATTACCAGTTTTTAGATACGACATATCAGGCACAATACGAGGCTGAACAGCGAGTAGCTACATTATCGCGTTACTTTGCTGGCTTGGCGATTCTAATCTCTTGCCTGGGGCTATTTGGTCTAGCCGCATTTACCGCCGAACGCCGCTTAAAAGAAATTGGTATTCGCAAAGCCTTGGGAGCCAGTGCTATTAGTATCGTGCATTTGCTCTCCAGCGATTTTACCAAAATGGTGCTGATTGCCGTTGCCATTGCTTTGCCCGTTAGCTACTTCGCAGCTCAACGCTGGCTACAGAATTTCGCTTTCAGCATCCCACTGCAATGGTGGTACTTTGTTGGAGCTGGATTAATCGCCTTACTCATCGCCTGGTTAACCGTAGGGCTGCAAACGGTGAAAGCAGCTCGAGTGAATCCGGTAGAATGCCTTAAAGATGAATAAACCTACTCCACCGAAAAAGGCTCTCCGCTTTCTGCGCTGGTTTTGCCGAGAGGATTTCCTTGAGGAGATTGAAGGCAACCTGCTAGAACTCTACGAACAGCAGTACGAAGAATCATCTTCTAAAGCTCGGCGGCAATTTGTGTGGAATGTGCTACGGCACTTTCGTCCCGCTTTTATCCGATCATTTAAAATTCATCAACCCACTAACCATCGTGCAATGCTACGTCATAATTTCCTCATTACGTTGCGCAGCTTTATGCGCCACAAAACTTCATTCATCATCAACCTAACCGGACTATCTACCGGGCTAGCCTGTGTCATTCTGGTGTATCTCTGGGTGAATGATGAACTGAGGGTCGATAAGTTTCACGAAAAAGACAGTCAGCTCTATCAGGTGTTGAGTAATTTTGAATTTTCTCAAAGTATATTAACCGAGGAACAAACTCCTGTCCCGCTAGCAGCCGCTCTTGCCGAAGAAATACCGGAGGTGGAATACGCAGTAGCGGTTAATGACTTCTTTAGCTGGCGAACCAGAGAAGGTATCCTCTCAACGGGGGATACGCGTATAGCGGCCGAAGGATGGCACGCTGGCAAAGACTTTTTCCATGTTTTTTCCTACGAGCTTGTTGAGGGTGATAAAAGCCAGGTTCTAGCCGATAAGAACAATATTCTACTCTCTGAAGAACTGGCTGAAAAATTGTTCGGCACAACGGATGACCTTATGGGTAAGCCTTTAGAATGGAAGCATCCACTTTTTGAAGGTGTTTTTCAGATTGCTGGGATTTTTAAGTCACCTCCAGCCAATTCTACGGCTCAATTTGACTTTCTATTCAGTGTAGAAGTATTGCTAGATAATGACCCTGACGCTAAAGAATGGAGCGGCGGTTATGGAGAGACCTACTTGATCTTAAAAAAAGGTACTGACATCGATCAATTTAATGAGAAGATTGCTGACTTTATAAAAACAAAGGAACCTTCATATGATAATTATATTCTATTCGCCCAGCGATATTCGGATAAACACCTTTATGGGCAATACGAAAATGGGATGCCAGTTGGAGGGAGAATAGCGTATGTGCGATTATTTACACTAGTTGCTTTTGTTATACTGCTCATTGCCTGCGTCAACTTTATGAACTTATCTACGGCAAAAGCTTCGCTGAAAATGAAGGAAATTGGGGTGAAAAAGACCATAGGTGCTTCCCGGGGAGTCTTGGTGGCTCAGTTTCTGGGTGAGTCCTTGCTAACCGCATTTTTATCATTAGCGGTTGCCTTACTACTGGTTATACTACTGCTCCCTCAGTTTAGTGAGATTGCCGGGAAGCACCTTCACCTCAACCTGGAAGTCCGCGATCTATTCATCATGGCTGGGATTGTGCTATTCACTGGGTTCCTTGCCGGCAGCTATCCGGCATTTTACCTTTCCAATTTTAAACCGGTAGCTGTACTGAAGGGGAAACTTCATACTTCTACTGGGGCATTATGGGTTCGCCAAGGTCTGGTTGTTTTTCAGTTTACCTTATCGGTTCTATTTATTGTTGGGCTGTTGGTGGTCAACGCCCAAATCAAATTTACCCAGACGAAAAATCTGGGGTATGATCGTGATAATATTATCACCTTTCCATGGAAAGGTGAACTATACGATGGGCGTGGATTACGGGAAGGAAAATCAAATGAACGGTTCGAGACCTTTATGGTAGAGATGAAAAATATTCCGGGGGTGGTCAGTGCAACCCATATGTCGGGTAATATATTAAGTGAAATTTACGGGCAAAGCGGTATTTCCTGGAGTGAGCAAGAATCAGATCGTGACGTCCTATTTAAATCCCCAATAGTGGGTTATGATTTTATTAAAACTCTGGGGATAGAGCTGCTGGAAGGGCGTTCTTTTTCAAGGGACTACAATGACGATTACTCAAAAATCATACTCAACGAAGCTGCGGTTCAACTAATGGAACTAGAGAACCCAGTGGGTGAAATTATTCAGATGAACGGGGGGAGTGAAATTATCGGGGTAGTCAAGAACTTTCACTACGGTTCACTTCATAACCCCATTGAACCGCTTATTTTCCGGTTTGATCCAACCGGAAGAAATGTGATGGTAAAAATCAAAGCGGGAACAGAACGAAACACCATCGCTCAACTTAAAAAACTACAAAGTGAGTTTTCTCCCGGCAATACATTTGAATTCACTTTTCTTGATGAAGATTATCAGGCACTTTACGAAGCAGAGGATAAGGTAGCTACCCTATCGAACTACCTGGCCGTAATTGCCATTATCATTTCCTGCCTAGGGTTGTTTGGCTTAACCACTTTTACGGCCGAGCGAAGATTAAAAGAAATTAGTATCCGTAAAATTTTAGGTGCGGGTGATTTTGGGATTGTCATTTTACTATCAGCGAACTTTACCAAGATGGTGCTCATCGCGATTGTGATCGCTTTGCCTCTTAGCTACTTTATCTCCCAAAGATGGTTAGAAAGTTTTGCTGCTCGGATTGATCTGGCCTGGTGGTTCTTTATCGGGGCAGGTTTGGCCACCTTGCTTATTGCTTGGTTCACAGTAGGACTGCAGACGGTGAAAGCCGCTCGGGTGAACCCCGTAGAATGTCTTAAAGATGAGTAGGATCACTCCTCCGAAACAAGTTATCCGCTTCCTGCGCTGGTTTTGCCGAGAGGATTATCTGGAAGAGATTGAAGGTAATCTGTTGGAACTTTATGAGCAACAGTATACTGCATCTCCAGAAAAGGCTCGTCGGCAATTTATGTGGAACGTGATGCGGCATTTTCATCTGGCGTTTATCAAATCATTTCACCTTCTTCAACCTGCTAACCATGAATTTTTTACACTGTCCGTGACAAAAAGCTAGAAATTGCTACTAACTCACTAAGTCGGGATTGATTGTTACTTTACGAATGGCAAATCGAAAGAAATTTCTTGACCAACTACACCAATATCAGGGGCTACTTCATAGTCTTTGTCGCAGCTATTTTGCCAATGCGGAAGACCGGGAAGATGCGTTTCAGGAAATTGTACTACAACTTTGGAAATCCTATCCATCGTTTCGGGGTGATTCGGTCATTAGCACCTGGATGTACCGAGTGGCTCTTCAGACCATCTTTAATTTACTGCGGCAATACCGGTTTACCTTTGCTACCCTTCCTGAACAATTGGAAGGGCAGGACTCAAAAGATACCGAAACGATTCGAGTAGCATTGAGTATGCTTAATCCCGAAGACCGAGCTTTACTCATTCTTTACTTAGAAGGGTATCAGTACCGGGAAATTGCCGATATAAATTTGATGACGGTTACCAACGTAAGTACTCGACTCAACCGGATTCGACAAAAATTACGCGCACTCTTTCAATCAGAGATGATATGAAATTAGATGAATTAAAGCCTGATTGGCAGCACTATGCTTTAACGACTGCTACGCAAGAGCAAAGAAGTTTAGACAGACTAGATGCTTTGCTTCCAGCTCAGCAATCAACTTTTAATCAATGGTTTACCAGTTATTCCTCTTTACTGAGAAATGCTGCTATGTACGCATTCATCATTATTTTCTGCGGTGGCTGCTAAATTTATGCCGTTCGTTTTTATACAATGGACAGTTTCACCCGAAATTGTTGATCTGGGATTTTTCACCCTACGCTGGTATAGTCTATTATTTACCGCTGGAATTCTGCTCAGTTACTACGTAGTTCGAGAACAGTTTGAACACGCCAAACTACCGAATGAAGTATTTGAATCTTTGGTTTTGCACGTGCTAATTGGCATGATAGTAGGCATGCGGCTCGGGCACTTTTTGTTTTACGAACCTAATGCTTTTTTAGAACGTCCGCTCGAGATTTTTCTACCATTTAGTTTTACTCCTAATCTACACTTCACGGGTTACGCCGGTTTGGCTAGCCACGGCGGGGCTATCGGCATTCTGATTAGCCTGTGGCTTTTTTCCCGTAAGCACCCTAAAGTATCTGTTTGGTTTGTATTAGATCAACTCGCGCTGGTGGCACCGTTAGTCGGAGCATTTATCCGAATAGGAAATTTTTTCAACTCTGAGATGATTGGGCATCCTACCACCGTGCCCTGGGCTATTGTATTTCCATCGGTAGATCTCCTACCTCGGCATCCAGCACAGCTTTACGAAGCAGCCAGTTATCTATTCATCTTCATCGGACTATTCGCCTGGAAATCCCGTGCCAATAAACTTCCGTCAGGATTGATTTTTAGCGGGTTACTTGTTAGCTTGTTTTCCGCCCGTTTTGTAATAGAATTTTTTAAAATTAATCAGGTGGCTTTTGAGAGCAACCTTACATTGAATATGGGGCAACTACTCAGTCTTCCCTTTATTGTTATTGGAGTCATTATCTACTACTCCCGCCGAACGTCTTCCGTAGCGATTTCATAATCTTTCTTTTCTCCGTCAATCCCTCGGAACTTTTGCCCTTCTCGGACGTTCTTCAATGGTATTCTAACCGCGATTAGACTTTTGCTATACCCCAAAACGATAGAAGAAAAAATTGGCTTTGACCAAATCCGGCAGTTGCTGAAAGAACATTGTAGTAGTTCATTGGGAACGTATTACGTAGATAAAATTCAGTTCTCGGACGACTACGACCACATCAGTAAACTACTACATCAGACTGAAGAGTTTCAGCAAATCTTGCAGGAAGAACAGTCCTTTCCTTCAGGAAATTATCTGGATGTACGTCCGCAGTTGGCCAAGGCAAAAACTCCCGGTATTTTTCTCTTGGAAGAAGAATTTCATCAGATTCAACTATCGCTAGACACGATCATTCGCTGTCAATCTTTTTTCAAAACCTCTGAGGAAGAACAACCCTACCCGTATCTAGCCCGCCTCAGTGAGCACGTGGGAGTACCACCTAGTCTGCTAGGTAATATCAGAAAGGTCATTGATGAGAAGGGAAATATGCGTAACAACGCCAATAAGGAATTGCAGGATATTCGGCGGACGATGTTGGGTGAGCAATCCCGCTTACGTAAGGTGCTGGATCAGATTATGCGGCAGGCGCGTCAGCAGGGCTACACCCCTGACGATGCCTCAGTTACGATCCGGGGGGGACGCATGGTGATTCCGATTCAGGCGGAATACAAGCGGCGTATCAAGGGTTTTGTGCACGATGAATCAGCTACTGGACAAACCGTTTATCTGGAACCTGCCGAAGTCTTGGATATCAACAACGAGATTCGGGACTTAGAGTACCGGGAGCGTCGGGAGGTTACCAAGATTTTGACCCAGCTCACTGATGAGTTACGGCCTCATCTAAAAGAGCTACGGTACGCCTACCAGTTTCTGGGAATGATGGACTTCATTCGGGCGAAAGCCCGATTAGCCCAACAACTGGAAGCGGTTTGCCCGAAGCTAGAGAAAAAACGATTAGTCGAGTGGCAAGAAGCCCGACATCCACTGCTCTACCTGTCGTATCAGGCTCAGAATAAACCAGTTATTCCGTTGACGATAGAGCTAAGTGCCGATCAACGCATTTTGGTAATCTCAGGACCTAATGCCGGAGGGAAATCAATCTGCCTAAAAACGGTCGCCTTAGCGCAGTACATGCTTCAGTGCGGTTTATTGGCACTGATGAACGAACAATCCACGGCGGGAATCTTCCAAAACATCTTTATTGATATTGGCGATGAACAATCTCTGGAGAACGACCTGAGTACGTACAGTTCGCACCTCACCAATATGAATTATTTCGTCAAATTGGCTGACCAGAAGACCCTGATTCTGATTGATGAATTTGGTACGGGTACGGAACCTCAGTTTGGTGGGGCCATTGCCGAAGCTATTCTCGATGACTTGAACCAGAAGAAGGTATTTGGAGTCATCACCACGCATTATTCCAACCTCAAAGAATTTGCCGACCGAGCCGACGGAATTATCAATGGTGCGATGCGCTTCGATACCGATGAACTGGAACCGCTCTATCAATTAGAAATGGGGAAACCCGGTAGCTCGTTCGCCCTAGAAATTGCCCGAAAAATCGGGTTGCAATCATCAATTCTAAATCAAGCCAAAGAACTGGTCGGCATTGAACACGTGCAGTACGAGAAGATGCTGAGTGAGCTAGAAAATGAGAAAAATAAATACGAACAACTTACCCAGAATTTAGCGGCCAAAGAAAAGCGTATCTCTACTACCTCCAAAGAATACGAAGAGTTAAGGGAACATCTGAAAAACGAGCGTAAGCGTATTCTGGCCGAAGCCAAGCAAGAAGCTAGTCAGCTTTTGCAAAATACCAATCAGCGGATTGAGAACACCATCCGAACCATTAAGGAGCGGAATGCTGAGAAAGAAAGTACCAAGCAGGTGCGGCAGGAACTGGAGGAATGGAAGGAGCAGGTTAAGCCTAAAAAGAGTGAAATAAAACCGTGCCCAAAAAAGCCGGATGTTACCAAAGAAGACGGACCAATTAGCGAAGGTGATGCGGTGCGGGTAAAAGACAATGGAGCGCTGGGCGAAGTGGTCTCACTCAAGAACAATCAGGCCGAAATTCTGATTGGCGCCCTCAAATCAACCGTAAAACTGAACCGCCTGGAAAAAGTAGCCAAGCAGTCGCTGAAAAAAATACAGAAAGAAGCCGCTACCTCCACCACCTCCAATATTGATCTGACCGAAAAACGAGCTGGATTTAGCAATAGCCTCGATTTACGCGGTAAGCGGGTAGAAGAAGTAATCCCTAAATTGGAGGTTTGGGTAGACGAAGCCGCGATGTTTAGTGCTAACGAACTGCGAATTGTCCACGGTAAGGGCAATGGCGTGCTGCGCGAGGTCGTTCGTAATTACCTTAAAACCCACCCGTCTATTTCTCACTTTCAGGAAGAACATATTGAACGGGGTGGTGCTGGGGTTACGCTGGCGTATTTGCGTTGATTGCAATACAAAAGCTCAATTTCAAGTTATTATTGGGTTTGCTGCCTCGTCATCGTCAACTGGTATTCGCCCGAGATTCCGGATGCTCGACTATTGTCTCCAGGAATGCTACTATCTAGACCCGCCGAAAATGTTATTTGCAGGGAAGCAGTGTCGGCTTCGAATAATTGAATATTCATAGGAACCAAATCTGGTTGACGGATTACTTCAGCACCCACCGAAAAATCATCACTTTCTTCAATCACCAGCGTTCCCTGCGGAGGAAATATCACCGGACTAACGTTGCCCTGCGTGATATAGGCTACTTCACTCAGACTAGGAGTAATAGTTAAACGAAAGCCAACAAAGTCTCCGGGTTCTACTTGCGCTTCTACCCCCTCGAAAGTGAGCAGATCCACTACTGCATCTGTTGTGTCTCGCACAAACCAAGTTCCGGCAATCGCCTGGCCGGGTACTACTTCGTTACCATTTCCCCCACTGATGCCATTTTCCTTACAACTCCACAAACTGGAATAAATCAGAAGAAGCAGGGCAAGTATTTTTTTTGATTGGATCATTAACTGAGCATTAAAAGTCGTAGAACAAAACCTGTAATCATTAACCGTAAGACTACCGCTTAAATTGCACGATGTCTATAATCTCATCGCAGAAGTTGTACTCAAAGGATTGGTTGGAACAAATTATGACCAATTTTTCTGATAGGTGTTGTTCAATTTCCTGTTTGTACCAGCTCACTCCTTGCTGGTCTAGGTTAGAGCAAGGCTCGTCTAGTAGTAGCACCGGGCTTTGGGAGTAAAAAGCTACTCCCAGCTTCAGCCGCTGTTTCATACCGGAGGAAAATTGATAGATATATTTCCGACGAGCAGAAGTCAGTCCAGTGCGCTCTAGCAATTCTTCTGCGCTTACGTTTGGCTGAAGAGGCTTCAGGGCAGTGTGAAAGTTTAGAAATTCTTCCAGAGTAAATTCTTCTATCAACTCTAAGTAGGGAGCTGCAATGTTAATCTGCCGAAAAACCGCCTCTTCTTCTATCGGTTTATCCCGTTGATAGTAGGTTACTTTTCCAATAGAGGGAGGTAGTAACCCGGCCAGGATAAGTAGCAGAGTAGATTTACCACTACCATTGTGTCCAGTAAAAGCGTAGGACCGATCGGGTTGAAGGTTAATATTGAGGTTGCGAAAAATCCATTCTCGCCCAAATTTTTTACCGAGTTGTTCCGTCTCAATCCGTACCGCGGAAGCTGCTTTATTGATCAAAGCCCCGGATGATACCCCGCTCGGAACCGTGCATAAAGCGCAGGATTTCGTCCCGTTCGCGGGAGGGGTTCATGGTAATCTCAATCTGATCGAGGGCAGCGGAGTTGTTCATGCCACTTAGGTAAATCATGCGGTAGACTTCCTGTATCTCGTTAATTTTCTCGTTAGAAAAGCCCCGCCGTCGTAGCCCAATCGAGTTCACCCCACTGTAACCTAGTGGTTCACGAGCTGCCTGAATAAAAGGCGGAACATCTTTTCGTACCAGTGAGCCACCGGAGATTATCGCGTGGGCACCAATTTTTACGAACTGGTGAACGGCACTCATGCCTCCGATGAACGCGTACTCACCGATGATTACGTGCCCGGCTACCTGTACTGTATTGGCCAGAATGGATCGGTTGCCAATCACGCAGTCGTGGGCAATATGTACGTAGGCCATCAGCAAACAATCGCTACCAATTACGGTCTTGTAGCGGTCTACCGTACCCCGGTTAATAGTTACACACTCGCGAATAACGGTATTATCCCCAATCTCAGCGGTGGTTTCCTCTCCGGCAAATTTTAAATCTTGGGGAACGGCTGAAATAACGGCGCCCGGAAATATTCGGCAATTGCGCCCAATGCGGGCCCCTTCCATAATCGTGACGTTGGAACCAATCCAGGTTCCTTCTTTTATTACTACATTTTTATGAATGGTGCTAAATGGCTCAATAACAACGTTACTGGCAATTTTAGCTTCAGGGTGGATGTACGCTAAGGGTTGGTTCATGAGCTTTTTCGTACTATACTGGCCGACATGGTCGCTTCGCAGACTAGGGTTTTTCCCACATATGCCTCACCACGCATTTTGGCAATGCCTCGCTTAATGGGAGCCAGCAGTTCACATTTGATCGTAAGAGTATCACCGGGCAACACCATCTTTCGGAAGCGGCACTGCTCAATGGCTAAGAAATAGGTCCAGTAATTTTCCGGGTCAGGTACGGTACTTAGTACCAGAATACCTCCTGTTTGCACCATGGCTTCTACCTGCAATACGCCCGGCATTACTGGGTTGCCCGGGAAGTGCCCCTCGAAGAAGGGTTCATTCATGGTCACATTTTTCATCCCGCAAACAGTAGTATCGTCCAGATAAAAGATTTTGTCAATCATCAGAAAGGGATACCGATGAGGCAGCATGTGGCTAATCTGGTTGATGTCGAGTACCGGAGGAGACTGCGGATCGTACTGAGGTACGTTGGATTCGTCACTCTCCTTCATAGCCTTCTTCAGCTTTTTGGCAAAGGCGACGTTAGCGGCATGACCAGGACGGGCCGCCAGAATCTGGGCTTTGATAGGGCGACCTACCAATGCTAGATCACCCACTACATCTAGCAGTTTATGGCGGGCAGGTTCGTTTTTATAGCGGAGCTCTACGTTATTTAAGATACCTTCTTCCCGGACTTCTACTTTTGGTTTGTTGAACAAATCGGCAAGGTACTCTAGCTCCTCGGCGTCTACTTTCTTATCGACCACCACAATGGCGTTGTTCAGGTCGCCCCCCCGGATGAGGTTATTTTTATGGAGCATCTCTAGTTCGTGCAAAAAGCAGAAGGTGCGACAGGCGGCAATATCTTTAGAAAAATCCTTAATATCATTCAGCGTAGCGTGCTGACTGCCCAATACTGGGGAGTTGTAATCTACCATTACCGTAACCCGATAATCATCTAAAGGAAGAGCAGCAATCTCTACATTACGGGCAGAGTCCCGATAGTGAACGCTTTCTTTCACCTCAAAAAAGTTTCGTAAAGCACTTTGTTCTTCCGTTCCGGCTTCTACTAAGGCATCGATGTAAGGTTTGGCACTACCATCCATGATAGGCGGTTCCGGGCCGTCAAGTTGAATCAGTACATTATCGATTTCCGTACCGACTAGTGCCGAAAGGGTGTGCTCAACCGTATTAATTCGGGCATCACCTTGTTCAATAGTTGTTCCCCGTGATAAATCGACTACGTTATCAACATCAGCAGCTACGGTAGGTTGTCCTTCCAAGTCGGTACGCTGGAATTTAATTCCGTGGTTAGGCCTAGCCGGCACGAAGGTCATATTAGCGGAAACTCCAGTGTGTAGGCCCACCCCAGACACCGTGACCGACTTCTGTATAGTATGTTGCTTAATGTTCATCATGGACTTTGACTCGCTTTAAGCGGCAAAGTTAGTATTTTTTTTCAAGTTCACTGATGCGATCTAGCAGATTGGGCAGGTTTCGGAATGCAGCATATGCCCTAAGATATTTTTTTCGGTCAAAAGCCGGACTGCCTAGTACAATCTGGCCCGAGAGCAGCGATTTCCCTACTCCGGCTTGCGCGCCTATAGTCACCCGGTCGCCGATGGTAAGATGTCCGACCACACCTACTTGTCCTGCTAGAATGCAGTTTTTGCCAATTTTGGTTGAGCCGGATACTCCGGTCTGAGCAGCAATCACCGTATTTTCGCCTATCTCAGCATTGTGAGCAATTTGAATTAGATTGTCCAGTTTTGCTCCATCCCGAATGATAGTAGAACCCAGTGTAGCACAATCGATAGTAGTATTCGCTCCCACACTCACATGGTGACCAATGACCACATTGCCTAATTGCGGAATGGTTTTATAGCTACCGTCGGGTTGAGGGGCAAAGCCGAACCCATCGCTGCCAATCACTGCCCCGGCGTGGAGCACACAGTGGCTGCCAATGATCGATCCAGCGTAAATTTTCACCCCGCTATGAATAATAGTGTAGTCGTCGATAATAACATTATCACCTACGTATGCCTGAGGGTAGATTTTAACATGATCCCCGATTTGGCAATTAGCTCCGATGTACGAAAAAGCCCCTCGGTACAAATCTTTTCCCAACTGACTACTTTTATGGACAAAACTGGGCTCTTCAGTGCCAACTTTATTGTGGTCGGTCAACTTATGGTACTCTTCCAGCAAAGCCGTAAATCCTAAGTAAGGATCGGTCACCCGGATGAGCGTGGTGTTGAGATTTTGACGGGGCTGAAAATCTTTGTTCACCAGCACTGCACTGGCAGCAGTTCTGTAAATGGCGGGCTCGTATTTGGGGTTGGAGAGAAAGGCTAGCGCGCCAGGCTCGGCATCGTCAATTTTACCTAGCTTATTGATTTTAGTCATTCCATCACCTTGTACTTCTCCGTTGAGTAACTCGGCGATATAATCAGCACTAAATTCTATCATGGACATAGGGTAGGTTAGTGAAATAGGTCAGTGTTTGTTGATATAGTTAATCCTTTAGGCCAGCAAACATAGTATTTTTTTACGATCCGGCTCATAGCCCGTAGGTGAGGTAAGTCCGATGCCTCTACCACGTCAAAAATCTTGCCCCCTTTGGTCAGAATATGGATTTTTTGGTCTTCCACCACATAGGCAGCATTACTAATTTCGCCGTAGCATAAAAAATAGGATATTTCTTCTGAGTTTAGTTTCATTTCCTGCTGAACCTGTTGCTGTAACTGACGAAGGATTTCGTCGGGCAACGGATGATTAGACAGTTGTATCTGGAACAGGTTTCGGTGCAACAGCATCTGGCTGAGTTTAGATAAAACCTGGTCGGGATGGTGCTGCCAACCCTTGATGGCACACCACACATCGTTATCGTCTAGTTCGGTATACTGCGCCAAATACTCTCGATGCTGTTCAATGTCAGCCAGTGTAACCTGTTTTTCTAGAAACAATCGTAAGCAATCCGAGGCCGAAACACTTTCGCCCTCGGACAGTAATTGCTGCGCCCGACGGATGATGGTAACCAGCATTTTTTCGGCACTCACACTGGCTTTATGTAGGTACACTTGCCAGTACATCAGCCGTCGGGCGTTTAGGAAGTTTTCTATGCTATAAATTCCTTTTTCTTCTACTACCACCTGATCGTTCCGTACATCCAGCATCTTGATAATCCGGTCGGCTCCAATCTCCCCCTCTGAGACCCCAGTGTAGAAACAGTCTCGTTTGAGGTAGTCCAGTCGGTCAATATCCAGTTGGCTCGAGACCAGTTGATGAAAGAATTTTCGTTCGTACTGGTTGGTAAAAATCTGATACGCCAGAGGTAGGTTGCCGCCTAACTCTTCAGCCAATCGCTTCATAATTAGCCGCGACATTTCTTCGTGACTGACCGTCAGCAGGGTGTACTCTAGGGCATGGGAAAAGGGGGCGTGTCCCACATCGTGTAATAAAATGGCAATGAGTAGGGCTTCACATTCGTTATCAGATATATCTTGACCTTTATTTCGCAGGCTGTCAACGGTATTTTGCATCAGGTGCATCGCCCCCAGAGCATGGTGAAAGCGGGTGTGTAGTGCTCCGGGATACACTAGGTCAGTCAACCCCAGTTGCCGGATGCGCCGTAACCGTTGCACGTAAGGGTGCTCAATGATATCGAAGATAAGCTCACTCGGAATATTAATGAACCCGTAAACCGGGTCGTTGAAAACTTTTCTTTTGTTCAACGTTTACTTAGTTTATATAATTAGTGTTATAGTGCGTGGTGTTATGGTGTTAGAGTTTAAAGTATTGTATTTTATAACACTACGCACTATAACACCATAATACACGTACATTAACCACTCCATAAATACTTAGTTTTTTTAACTTGAATCAACTTATGCAAAAATACAGAATCCTTTGGGCCGACGACGAGATAGATTTATTAAAGCCCCACACCCTCTTCTTAGAAAAGAAAGGCTACGAGATGGTGACAGTCAACAGCGGGGCCGATGCCATTGAGCAGGTAGAAAACGAAGCTTTCGATCTGGTCTTCCTGGATGAAAATATGCCGGGCATGACCGGATTGGAGACACTGGACTATATCAAAGCCAGTAAGCCGAACATTCCAGTGGTTATGATTACCAAGAGCGAGGAAGAGATGATTATGGAGCAGGCCATCGGTGCCAAAATCAGTGATTATCTGATTAAGCCGCTTAATCCTAATCAAATTCTTCTTTCCATCAAGAAAATACTGGATAACCGACGGTTAGTCACTGAGAAAACCAACATGAGCTATCAACAGGATTTTCGTAACCTGAGCATGGCGTATAGCGATGATATTGATCACGAAGAGTGGGTGGAGATTTACCGTAAACTCATTTTCTGGGAGCTGGAAATTGATAATACCGAGGATCGAAGTATGTCTGAGGTGCTGGATAACCAGAAAGATGAAGCCAACTCTAACTTTGCGCGCTTTATTACAGATAACTATGATTCTTGGCTCAACGAGGTAGATGTAGACAAGCCACTGCTTTCGCACCAATTGATGACTAAACGAATTTTTCCAAAGATAAAAGACAATCAACCCGTCTTCTTTATCCTGATTGACAACCTGCGCTTCGACCAGTGGAAAATTATTGAGCCAATCATCGCTGACTACTATACAGTTGATGAGGAGTCGGCTATGTATTCTATTTTACCTACGACAACCGCTTTCTCGCGAAATGCTATTTTTTCGGGTATGCTACCCGCCGAAATGGAGAAATACCACTCGGATATCTGGGTGGGCGACGATCAGGAAGAAGGAAAGAATAATCACGAGCATGAGTTTCTAAAGCGGCAACTCAAGAAAAATCGGCTGGATATTAAGACGAGCTATCATAAGATCATCCGTACCGAACAGGGCAAGCAATTACTTGATAATGTTTCTAACCTGCTGGGTAACGATCTCAACGTAGTAGTATACAATTTTGTGGACATGCTTTCCCACGCCCGTACTGATATGGAGATGATTCGGGAACTGGCTCCCGACGAATCGGCCTACCGCTCCATCACCAAGTCGTGGTTTATGCACTCGCCCCTGCTCGATTTGCTTAAGCGACTATCGCGGGAACCAATACAGGTGATAGTAGCTACCGACCACGGCACAGTTCGGGTAAAGCGTCCGGCAAAAATTATCGGCGATCGCAATACCAACACCAATCTGCGCTACAAGCAGGGTAAAAATCTGAACTTTGACAGCAACCGGGTGTTTGCGGTGCGTTATCCAGAAGATTTGCACCTACCCCGTATCAACGTATCCACTACCTACGCCTTTGCCACGCAGGATTACTTTTTTGCCTATCCCAATAATTATAATTATTACGTAAATTACTACCGGGATACGTTCCAGCACGGCGGTATTTCACTAGAAGAGATCATCGTGCCATTGGTCACCCTAAGCCCCCGGAATGCCTGAAAATAAATGGGTAAAAACATCAGTTAATGAAAATAACCTGCCCGAAGTTGCCCGCGAGCTAATCGGCTGGGCAGATTCTTACACTATCTGGTTATTTCAGGGTGAGTTGGGGGCGGGTAAAACTACTTTGATCAAAGAGTTAGGAAGGCAATGGCAGGTAGCAGATGCTATGAGTAGCCCGACGTTTTCTATTGTAAATGAGTACGTTACAGCGGGCCGACAAACAATTTATCACTTCGACTTTTACCGCCTCAACGATGAGATGGAAGCCCAGGATATTGGCACCGAAGAATATTTTGATTCGGGCAATCGCTGCCTCGTAGAGTGGCCCGAAAAAATTCCTAACTTGTTACCTGATCGGCATATTCAGATTTTTTTAGAAGTACAGCCCGATCAGCGTCGCAGCATTTACGCGTCTAAACATGAGTGACTCAACTAAATTGGAAACTTCACCCGCGATAAAAGAACTCGCTAAGGAACAGGCACTGTATCCGCAGGAGCAACTGGCTAAGGTGAAAGATAGTCAGAAGTCTTTAACAATTGGGATTCCTAACGAAACATCACTTCAAGAAAATCGCTTGCTACTTACGCCTTCATCGGTAGGAGTAGTCACCAATCTGGGCTATCGGGTAAAAGTAGAAGCTGAGGCAGGGCTATCATCAAAGTTCACCGACAACGAATACAGCGAAGCTGGAGCCAAGATTGTGTATTCTGCCAAAGAGGCGTTCGACGCTGAAATTGTGCTGAAAGTTGGGCCCCCCACGCTAAAAGAGATTGAATATATTCCTCAAGGATCGACCCTGGTCTCTGCCCTGCAAATGGGTAATCAGACCCCCGAGTTTATTCATGCGCTCAACAAAAGAAAAATTACTGGAGTAGCCTTTGAGTTTATTGAAGACAAAGTAGGAGGGATGCCCGTGGTACGCGCCATGAGTGAGATTGCTGGTAGTACAGCCATGACGATCGCCGCTCATTATCTGAGCAGTAGTACTGGTGGAAAGGGTATTATCTTAGGAGGTATTACGGGAGTTGCTCCCACAAAGGTTGTCATTTTAGGCGCGGGTACGGTAGGAGAATACGCGGCTCGGGCTGCTATTGGACTGGGAGCTGAGGTAAAAATCTTCGATAATCAACTGTACAAGCTACGCCGGATTAAGCACACACTGGGGCAGCAGGTGTACACCTCTACTATGGATATTATCACCCTGAGCAATGCACTAGAAGAAGCTGACGTAGTGATTGGAGCAATCCGGGCGGAGAAAGGTACCAACCGTATTGTTGTGACTGAAGAAATGGTTGCCAACATGAAAGCCGAGTCAGTGATTATTGATGTGAGTATTGACCAAGGAGGTTGTATCGAGACATCAGAAATCACAACGCTAAAGCAACCAGTATTCCGCAAGTACAATGTTATTCATTACTGTGTGCCCAATATTGCCTCGCGGGTGCCCCGCACGGGTACTACGGTGTTTAGCAATATTTTTACCCCTATACTGATTCAGGTCAGCGATGCTGGCGACATAGACGAAATGATCTACACCTGCCGCTGGTTTATGAAGGGTGTGTATACCTACCGGGGCAGTCTGACCAATGCGGCTATTGGGAAAAAATTCAACCTCCGCTACCGCGACTTACATCTGCTGATGGCAGCGCGGATTTGATTATCCTTTGAGTATTTTATCTTTATTTCTGGGTTAACGACCATTGCAAGCCGACAGCCGGTTTGTTTGCGTTTCTCTTTCAAGTATCAATTTTCGTGCTTGGTACAACCTTTTCCGAATGCTTTTCAGTAAGGGTGGCTACTGCAATTTGTTGTGTGCCGTACTCCTTATTTTCAAATATCTTATACGTCTCTTTACTGAAGCAGTAATCATTAAAATTAGTAATGCACATAAAGTTAAATGAATCAAAGTATATTCTTGATCAGAAGTAGCCTGAAACAGCAAAATACCAAGCGATAAGGTAGAAATAACTAAGATAAAATTAGTCATTGATAGATTTCGTTTAGCCTGTTCTTGATAAATCTTGTTTCTGTTTAGTGTAGAGGTGACCTTGGGAATTTTCGTGACCAGTTTTTCAAAATTCTCGAATTCAAAATCACTGAACGCTATCTTATTATCTTGGGATTCTGTTATTTCTATAGTTTTGAACAAAGTTCCTTTGTAGTCCCAACTTCCCCAACTTATCTTTTTAATGTTTTCAAGTTCAATTTTTGTCCGCTGCAATAAAAATGGCTTGATAGATATAATCCTAGAACGGGTGATAATAAGTAGTTGGAATTTTACAAAAAAAACTATCAGAGTAGCCACTGTAATGATTACGAGGACGACTAAGAAAATCTTTGCTATCAATATGGTATCTTTGATAAACAATCCCTCTGATACTGCCATGTAGGTTAAGGTTCCCCCACTACCAATCATCAATAGGAACCACAGGGTAGTAAAAATATTTGATAAACCTATTTTCATCTTCTATGGTATACAACAATTGCATAAAGGTAATATCTCCGTTATCTGACTGATATTAGCGGGTAACGGAGACTAATTGCTGCTATTTTTTGCAGTCTGTTTGTTTGTCTAAGTATGCCGATAAACGGATGGATAACCAGACCAATAATATCCTCTTCTACTATAAACACATGGAGTTACTTAGAACCTTTATTTACAGCATTATGGCTCATATTTATTTTACCTTTTCCTTGTTTTTTCCAGTGGATACCGCCTTTCTTCTTCGTGTTTTATTCTTGGCAAAGTAATCTTTTAATAAGACTTCCTCCTTCTCGGTGAGCTTCTCACCGCCGATAAAGTCTACGTCTAACTCGCTTTTATGTCTTTTCTTATTCATTATGAAAGTATCTATTTATAAGTTTTACGGCTGCTTTTGTCTCTATAATCATTAGTCGACCTCCGAAATGAATAGCCTCTACGTAATGTTCAATCAGTTGGGTTTTTGATATAAATGCTACGTTACCTTCATGCCCTCTCTGAAAAGATAGTTTGCAGGCAAACGCCACTAGGTTTCCCGCTACGCCCGAGTATACTTTTTTGCTATTTCGGTTAAATGGCGCGTTTTCCACCAGATGCATGTACACATGATCTTCCTTTACTTCTAAGCTAATTAACCCTTGAATCACAGAAGGATTATTAACAATGGTGAGCTTATAAAGCTCTCTTTCCTTTTTAGCAAACTCTGTTTTCCAGTTAAAAAGCTAGCCATTTTTCTTAGTTGCGGTTTTCAGGTCTCGCGTATTAATGGTGCTGACTTCTGTTGGGAAACTATCGCCAGTTACTACATTCTCAATTGAGCGAGTTAGCTTATCAATTAGAAAATCAAGTTCTACCGTTTCATTTTTTTTCATCATATGCAAAATACTGAAATTCCTTCTGATCTAGCCTGATTTGAGAACCTTTCTGAACTTATTCGCAGCTGGGGTGTAGACGAAATGATCTATACCAGTCGCTGGTTTATGAGAGATGTTTATACATACCGGGACAGCCTGACCAACTCCGCCATCGGCAAGAAATTCAACCTCCGCTTCCGCGACCTACACCTGCTAATGGCTGCCCGTATCTGGACTTACGGATTGCTAAAAATTGTTAAATATCTACTCCGACGAAATTTATCTAAGCCTTGCGGCGTAATTACTACGACGGTAGTTACCGAAAACGTTTTAATCCTAGCGGGTTTCCATTAGTTTTGCAATCCTAATTCGTAACGTAGTTGTAGGTTCATGCTGACATACAAAAAGCTCAATGACTTTATTGGCTGGGGAATTTTCGCAGTTTCCCTCCTCGTCTATATGCTCACAGTGGAAGAAACGGCCAGTTTTTGGGATTGCGGAGAGTTCATTGCCGTATCGTATAAACTGGAAGTGCCCCATCCGCCCGGTGCCCCGCTGTTTCTGCTGATCGGTCGCCTGTTTTCTTTCCTGGCTCTGGGTAACGAAGAGATGGTTGCTTACTGGGTAAACATGGTCAGTGTAATTAGTACTGCATTTGCCATTATGTTCCTGTTCTGGACCATTACGCTATTGGGTCACAAAGTACTAAATGTAAAATTAGGTGAAGAAACCCCCGCTCAGAAAATCTGGCTGTTGGGCAGTGGTATTATTGGAGCGTTAACCTGTCTCTTCTCCGATTCTATCTGGTTTTCGGCTACTGAGGCCGAAGTATATGGTTTATCGCAGTTCTTTACGGCTTTTGTCTTCTGGGCCATTCTAAAGTGGGAACATATTGAAGATGAAGCAGCAGCTAATCGCTGGCTTATTCTGATTGCCTACACTATGGGACTTTCTATCGGCGTACACCTGCTGAATCTAGTGACTATTCCGGCGCTGGGCCTCATCTACTACTTTCACAAGCACAAGCCATCTACCCAGGGCGTGGTAGTTACCCTGATGATCAGTGGGGCATTCATCCTACTAATTCTGATCGGAATTATTCCGGGTCTACCCACCGTTGCCGGAAAGATTGAGGTCTTCTCAGTGAATAGCTTAGGACTGCCCTTCGGTTCGGGCTTTGTCATTTTTGGATTGCTACTTCTGGGCGGATTGGTCTACGGTATTTACTACTCCATTCAGCACAAAATGCCGATGCTAAACACCTTCATGCTGGCACTAACCTTCATTCTGATTGGGTATTCTTCTTACTCAATTGTTATTATCCGTTCCCGCTACAATCCACCGATTGACGAGAACAACCCGGAGACATTTATCAGCTTTACGTCTTACCTCAAACGCGAGCAGTACGGTAGCCGTCCCTTAGCCTACGGACAATACTTTACCGCGGAACTGGTAGCCCAGGAAGAAGGTGCCCCCATTTACGAGAAAGGTGAGGAAGAATACGTCATCACTGACTATAAGCTGGAAAATAAGTACGATCCCAAGAAAAGCACCATCTTTCCTCGAGCGTACAGCACGCAGGGAAACCATCCACAGTTATACCGACAAAAGATGGGTCTCAGGCCCAACGAAGAACCTAAGTTTCTAGACAACCTGGGCTTTTTCTTCAGTTACCAACTCGGGCACATGTACATGCGCTACTTTATGTGGAATTTTGCCGGACGGGAAAGTGACATTAAAGAGGCGGCCTGGCTGCGTCCCTGGGAAGGTGACGCGGATATTCCGGATATTTTAGCCCAGAATAAAGGGCGCAATCAGTTTTATATGCTTCCTCTCATTTTGGGGCTAGTCGGACTATTTTTTCAGTACCGCAAAGATGTGAAGGGCTTCTCAGTGGTGGGAGTGTTGTTCTTGCTAACAGGTATTGGACTGGTCGTATACCTCAATTCCCCTCCGGTTGAGCCCCGCGAGCGGGATTATATTTACGCGGGCTCATTCTACGCTTTTGCTATTTGGATTGGCTTTGGAGTACTGGCTTTAAGTCAGTTCATTAGTCAGTTCGTGAAAAATCCGCGTAACGCTGGAATCATTGCCACCGCCATCTGCCTAATCGTACCGGGAATTATGGCGGCTGAAGGCTGGGATGATCACGACCGATCGGATCGCTATTTCTCGGTAGATTCGGCTAAAAACTTTCTAGCTTCCTGTGCCCCCAATGCCATTATCTTCACTGGGGGCGATAACGATACCTTCCCGCTGTGGTACGCCCAGGAGGTAGAGGGCTTCCGTACCGATGTGCGGGTGATTGTACTGAGCTACTTCAATACCGATTGGTACATTGAACAGATGACCCGTCCGGCCTATGAGTCGGAACCACTGCCGTTTTCGCTAACTAAAGAGCAGTACAAACAGGGCGGCCCCAATGATTATCTGCCGTATGTGGAAAATCCGCAGATAAAGGGCGCCATTAATCTGGAACAGTACTTAGGATTGATTAGGAAGAACTCCCCAGCGCTGAAGTTGCAAAATGCCCGGGCTGATTATAACACCGTGCCTTCTAAAACATTTTATCTGAACGTAGATCGATATGACCCTAGCGAAGCCCAACGAACCGTTTCGGGTGGCGATTCTATCCCAGCGACATTACCGGATAACTTGAAAGAAATTGTTCCGATAGAGTTACGCAACTTGGTAACCGACCGTTTATTACTGAACCTAAAAGGACGGGCGTTGGAGAAAAAGGATTTGATGATTCTGGATTTGATTGCCACCAACAAGTGGGAGCGACCTATCTACTTTAATAATACCTCCTTAATGGGAGCCAACATTGATTTTAAGCAGAACGTAGTACAGGAAGGTAATGCTTTCCGATTGCTGCCCATCGTCAATCCTGACCCTAATGATGAGATCGCCAACCTGGATGTGATGTACAAAAATATGATGGAGAACTTCCATTGGCGCGAACTGAATAACCCGGACGTTTACTATAGTGAGGATTATCGGCAATTTGCCCTGAATCATCGCTCCAGCTTCAACAGTCTGGCACGAGAGTTACTGGCAGCGGGACGTGTCGAAGAAGCCCGCAATGCAATAAATAAAAGTTTGGAACTAATACCTGACGAATCTATACCCTTTGATTATGTCACAGCTCAAGCGGTTCCACTTTTATTTGAATTAGGCGAAGACGAAAAGGCGACGCAGATAGCTCAGAAAATTGGTAACCGAGCAGATGAAATGCTGACTTACTTAATTGAGGAAGGACGTAGTGGCGGATACGAACAGCAGAAGCACCTGATTACGCTGAACTCGATTAGCGAAGCATTAGAAACTGCGGGTAAACCCGAGCTGGCTCAGCAATACCGAGAAGCATTGATGCAGCATTATAACCGGATAAATTCATAAAAATCTGCTTGTCATACAGATAGTTTCTATATTTTCGTAACTGTTATGAAATGTCCTGTCTGTAAATTTTTCAGTATACTATCAGTGGTGTGCATTGCTCTGCCTAGCCTGAGTCAGAATTTATCTAAGACCAATGTCAGTCACGTCTATAACCTGGAAGCTCCGGTACTGGTAGACGCCAGAGTGGCTAAAAGTAGTGATGAGGCTATTGTCTTCCTTCGAATAATTAATCGGTCGGGGGTAGGCCTTCCCACTATCCAATACGAAGTTCGGGATAGCTATTCTTCTGAAACTGCCTTAAGCACCCAATCCCTGACCGCAAATGAGTTGATAAAACAAGAGGAAAATGCGTCGTATTACCGTTTTGGAGTGCCCATTCGGGAAAACACAAATTACGTATTCTTGTATTTAACCGTATCTGTCGCTGGTGCGGAACTGCCTCTTCGCTTTGACGTATCCTTAGATAAGGATCAGAACTTTCCCCTTTCTCCCCTACTGCTAATGCGGGCAGGGGAAGATATTCCGGTATTTTCTAACTACATCCCCCAGGGTACTGTAGCGCGAGTGGTTTCACTCAACAACTCCGATTCGGTAGCCTACACGTATTATTACGATCACAACTTTGGCCCTAACCCATCGCCACTGGGCACAACTAGCGATGTACAACCCAAGCTGACGGTAGATTCACTCTTCCGGGTTCCATTAGATAGCACCATTCTTTTTGACAACAACGGGCTGTATTTTACCCAGTTAGATACCACCTCCCTTTCCGGTATCTCGTTTCGGGTAGAAGGTCAATATTACCCTCGCCTAGTACGAGCCGAAGAGCTGACCAAACCCATCCGATACATTAGTACTTCCGAAGAGTCTAATGCATTGCAAACTGCCGAAACCCCGAAGCTAGCACTGGATAATTTCTGGATGCGAGCGGCCCGCTCCCAAGACCGGGCAAAATTGATCATCCGCAACTACTATCGGCAAGTAGCCCAGGCCAATCAACTATTCACTACCTACAAAGAGGGGTGGAAAACGGGCATGGGTATGATCTACACGCTCTATGGAAAGCCCGACGACGTGTACCGCGACGATGAGAAGGAAGTCTGGATTTACGAGGCTGATAATACCTTGGTTAGCACCTCGTTTACCTTCATGAAGGTAAGGAATATCTTTACAGATCAGCACTATAACCTCATGCGCGATGAAGCCTTCGAGCGTTTTTGGTTCCGCAACATTGATCTGTGGAGAAAGGGAAGAAAAACGCTGTGAGCCAGCCTAAGACTGATATTGCCTTCGGCTCCCGAGCGGTGCAAGAAGCACTGAATTCGGGTCGGGAGATCGAGCGCATACTATTGCAAAAGGGGGTGAGGAACGATTCGTTTAAAGAAATTATAGCTGAGGCTCGGCAGCAGCATATTCCTATCAATACCGTCCCCACTGAAAAACTCAACCGAGTTACCCGAAAAAACCACCAGGGTATTATTGCCTTTCTCTCCTCAGTTATTTATGCTTCACTCGACAATATTATTGACGAGTGCTATCAACGAGGACGAGAGCCACTGTTAATCATGATGGATCGGATTACGGATGTCCGTAACTTTGGGGCGATAGCTCGTACCGCTGAATGTCTCGGAGCACACGCCATTATCATTCCTGATAAAGGGAACGCCCGGCTGGGAGGTGATGCTATGAAAGCTTCGGCGGGGGCGTTGAACCACGTTCCTGTTTGCCGGGAAGAAAACCTCAAGCGCAGCATTCAATTTCTGAAAAACAGCGGTATCCGAGTGGTTGCCTGCACTGAAAAGGCGGATCAACTATTGCCTCAGCAAGATTTACAAGGACCAATTGCCTTACTATTAGGCTCCGAAGAGGATGGTATTTCTGAAGCTTATTTAAAACTGTCTGATGCATCAGTGAAAATTCCGATGAGTGGACAAATTGCATCTCTAAATGTGTCGGTAGCAGCCGCAATTAGTTTATATGAAGTAATGCGCCAGCGTACTAATTAACCAACCTAATTTATATTTTTAACGTGTTTGGCGATTGCTAAGTAATATGAACTATGGATTACAACTTATCGTCTGTAAACCGCAAGTTCTTGATCTCTAACTGCTTGCCCTTGAGCCGGGCGGGCTTCTACTTTTCCATCGATGAAAAGTAGACAAAAATCTAGAAGAATTTGAAACTCGCTACGCTCAAACAGCAAATTCTTCCTTTTCTACGTGAAGAGAAAGTATTTTAATCCATAGTTCACGTTATGGAGAAAACTGTTCTATATTTCTCCTGGTATATCGATAACTAGCAAGTCTTTCATCAAGGGCTTATTTTTTTCCGCCAGCTCTATGTGGGCTGGATGTGGTATATAGATGTCCCGAGCTGCTTCATCAGCAAAGGTTATAATGAAGCAATGCGTAAATTCTTTGGCAAATCCTTCTACACTTACATCTTCTCCACCCTCAAATGAAAGAATTTCTGGGATGCGATCTTTCAAATCCAAAAAGTCTTTAACAGCCTGTTCTCTTCTCTCCACTGATATTTCATCTTTAAACTGAAAAGCAACTACATGTCTCAAGACGGTCTTTTTCTCAGATACAGTATTTTCTTCAGAAGTAGTATCCATTTCTGCCTCTGCGCTACCTGCACTACCCGAAGAGCAGGATGTAATTGCTATGGCAATAACTACGGCCACAAAGTTCAGGAGCATCCAATTGTTTTTTCTCATGATATTTAAAGTTTATGCTTTAAGCGTTATTTCTCATCTAATCGATAGGAAATCATTTTATCATCACTCATTGACCCAGCAAACAGAAATAGCTTATCACCTATCTTTTGACCGGCTAAACCATAGTATACTGGAAAACCTACTTTTATTTTCCCGGCAGCAGTCAGCAAACCTTGTCCATCGAGTACACATAGCTGTATACTCTGATCGTCACGAGTAGCCGCAGCAACCACATCGTATTTTTCATTGAATGAAAGACCTTGTAACCGTGTCTGACCTTGGATGAACGTCTCACTATTTCCTCGGAAAATAGATCGGGGCACGATCTCACCGCCTTTACCTACTGTAAAAACACTAACAGCGTCGCCGTGATAATAATAGGTGTCCCGATCTTTCACCCAGGGGGTGGGCTCATAATAAATATGATGCCGATGACCTACTACCACGTAATTTCTACCCTCTATTGAACTGGATATTACTGGGTAAGTACCATTGAGGTATCTCGTTTCAGTATCTTCCATATTACTAACATTTTCGAAGGTCCCATCCTCGTAAACCTGAAAGCTGCTCAGTCCATTGTCATGAAAGCCCCCCGTGAATAGGAAGGTTTTTCCATCTACACGGTGTATAGACATACCAATGATACCGTCATTAAATATTTCATCCGTATCGGGCTCAGATTGTATATGCTCCAAGCTTCCATCCGGCATAATTTTATAGGAACTCATACCGGGCTGCTTCTCCAATCCGCCAGCAAAGAGGTAGCTGTCATTCTCCATATGAACTACCTGCAGGGTGATGACCGTATGCAGATAAGTAGAATCGGTGTCTTCAATTAAAAAGATGCTTTTCAGTTCGCCATTGTCGGCTATCTCAAAGACTTCCACTGCACTCTCACCTTTCAGCCCAGCAAAGAGAAGATTCTTTCCGTGTACCGTATCGGTTACGATCCCACGTATCCCCTGCATCTCTTTCGTTGCCCGAGTTTTATAACTGGCAATTGGCGTTAGTTTACCATCAGCACTTATCTCAAAAGCATCGATCAACTCGCTACTTCCGCCTGAGTATAAAAAGTGCCGAGAACCTTGCTGATGGGCCATACAAGTCACGGTATTCCCCGAAGTTTCGGCAGCATCAGCCTCATTAATAGAAAACTGGGGTTGGGCATAAAGTAGCTGTCCTACGAAGACAGAAAGCGACAGAAATATTAGGTGTAGTATTTTCACAGTAAATTCGGAAATAATTTTATAGAATAGACTCAGCTGCTGCGGTAGCTATTTCGTGATCTTGCTCTATGGTGCCACCACTAATTCCAATAGCTCCGATGATTGTACCGTCTTGATCTTTAATTGGCACACCTCCTGGGAAGGTAATCAGCCCATCATTGGAGTGCTCAATATTGTAAATAGCTCCACCCGGTTGGGTTATTTTACCAAGTTCACCCGTTGGGCCATTGAAGAGGCGGGCGGTTTTTGCTTTTTTAATGGCAACATCAATACTTCCCAGGTAAGCCCCATCCATCCGTAAAAATGATTTTAAGTTAGCTCCGGCATCTACGATAGCAATATTAATTAAAATATCTTCGGAAGATGCTTTCTCTTCAGCCGCTTTTAAGATCATCATTGCTTGTTCGGCAGTAAGGTCACCCGGCAGTTGTAGTTGACCAAAAACTTCAGAAGTAATACTGAGCCAAAATAGAAGGGTAGTAAATACTAGAAATCGATTCATTTTTTTAGTGAATTTTTACTTGACATACAAAGGTGGTAGATACAGTGACCAAAATACTTGAACTAGTTTAATAAACGCTAGAGGTCAGCCGATTTTCTCTTTTGATTTATTTCTAGCTAAAGAGTACGACAGGTTGAATATGAATCTATTATTAAAGCTAAATGCTTCATCTTGATAGGCAATTCCCGAACAGATGGCTACCCCTACGTTTAGTTTTTGAATTTGAACATTGGGTAGGAGGCATATTCCACTAGTGTATATCCATATTGGATTGGATATTTCTGGTTGCGAGGGTAGGGTTGTGATTTCACCAAACCAGTTCGTATTTAACTTAAACGATTTGCCCAAATCCGTAGATTTTAGCGTAGTACCAAAGAAAGTATAATATCCGTAGGAGTTTCCCTCAAAGATGAACGTTGCCAGCTCTAAAAACTTGGACTTATGATACAGTCCCACTCCGGCAGAAACACCCTGGGTATACGTAGCCTGTTTGCTCTTGAAGTTGTAATTCATCAACTGTGGGGTTCTGGCAAAAACATACGCACCCAATTTCTGTCCGAATACATCAGCGCATAATCCTGACCAGAATAAAACAAGGACGATTAAAATGGATCGTTTCATTTTTCAAGGATTTTGATATCGGCCATAAAATTATGAGCTGCGATTATCAAAATCTTTGAACTAGTCCAATAAAGGGGGCCACTACTGTCACGATCTTCTGCCAAGATTCTTTCTCCTAATCTTACTTACAAACTCCTGAGTAATGCCCAGATAGCTGGCTATCTGCTTATTAGTAACCCGTTGTGAAATTTCTGGATAAGTATTCAAAAAATGAAAATATCGTTCTTCGGCAGTCATAGTATGATTTCTTATTAATCGTCTTTGCCAGGCAACCACGGCTCTTTGGGACATAATCCGAAACAAACGCTCAGCTTTTGGGACTTCTTGGTAGAGTTTTTCCTTATCAGTTTTAGTAATTACTAATAATCGACTGGGCTCAATCGCCTTCACATCCAACTCTGAACCAGTTTGACTGATAAAACTGTCAATTTCCATTACCCACCAATCTTTCATCGCAAAGTACAGAATCCTCTCGTTGCCTTGAGAATCAGATGTAGAGATCTCAAAACAACCTTCTATTACAAAACCTTCGAAACGACAAATGTCTCCCCGCCTGAGTATGTACTCTCCTTTATCTACTTGTCTCTCTTCATAATAGTGATTGATGCTATTTAACTCGTCATCCGTCAGGCTAGTATGCTTTAAGAAATTATCCTTCAGTAAATCGAAACCCATATCTACAGAACAGCGATTTTAGAAATCACCTAGTTGACATTCAGTACTTATTATTGCGCTACGCTAGGGCGCGTTGACATTTAATCTGAACGACGATTTTGGCACCATTTTCACCCACTCTGCGTTGCTTTCGGCGGCCGATGCTCAGGCATCGCCCTTCTCAAGCGCCTTAATTGGGCAAAAATAGCCCTCAAAATCATTCATTTCTCAAATGTCAACACGCCCTAGGTCTAAATTGACCCATTTAGCTGTATTTACAAAATATTTTATCTACGGATAATCATTTTCAAAAGGTCGGAGAGTGCGGAGGTTATTTAATCTCTTTGATACCTCCTAGGTGGCTTAGTTAGTTTTTGTTTTAAGAGGAACTCTGCGAGACCAGCCTCTCAGACAAAAATAAATAAGCAGAAATGAGCATTTTTAATGTTATGTTTTCTTTATGAAAAGGTTATATAGTTTTCAGTCAACTTATGATTTGCTATCTTACCATCATGAATACACAACCTGTCCTACTGTTGATAGCCCTGCTGCTGATTGGCTCATTTTCCTACGCCCAAGAAGAGTATACCCGACCGAACTTACCCGCCAAATGGCGACTTCCCTCGGAGCAGCCCGACCATATTGTACTGAACTTTTCGGATGATCCGGCTACCACCCAAAGTGTAACCTGGCGAACGGATACCCGTACCAAACAGGCCTTTGGTGAAATTGCTATCGCTACCGCTGCTCCCCGCTTCTGGCGGAATGCAAAGAAAGTGGTAGGCACTACCGAAACGATGGATGCTTCCCGGGTGAAGAGTGCTGAGTCTAAAGCGAACTATCACTCGGTTACTTTCACTAACCTCACTCCCGATACACTTTACGCTTATCGGGTAGGCGATGGCGAACACTGGAGTGAGTGGATACAGTTTCGTACCGCTAGCCAAGAGCCTGAGCCATTCTCGTTTTTGTACGTAGGCGATGCTCAAAATAACGTTCTGGATTTATGGTCACGGCTTATTCGGGAAAGTTACCGCACTGCTCCGGATGCCCGCTTCATCATTCACGCCGGGGATTTGATAAACAATGCCCACAGTGAACTGGAGTGGCACGAGTGGTTTACTGCCGGAGGCTGGATTCACCGCACATTACCCAGCTTACCTCTGCCCGGTAATCACGAGTACGAGGGCTATACCGAACTAGAGGAAGAAAATGGTGTTGAGCATCTTTCGGTACAGTGGCGTCCGCAGTTTACCCTGCCAGAGAATGGGCCAGACAGTTTAGAAGAAACTGCGTATTACATTGATTATCAAGGAGCAAGAATTATTGCTCTCAACTCTAACGAACTACATGAGCAGCAAGCAGCATGGGTAGATCAGGTGCTGGCTGATAACCCCTATCAATGGTCGGTAGTCACTTTCCATCATCCTTTATTTTCCGCTTCGGGAAACCGTGATAACGATCAACTTCGGGAGCTATGGAAACCCATTTTTGATAAACATCAAGTCGATATTGTTCTACAGGGACACGATCACAGTTACGCTCGGGGGAGAGTGAACCCTTTAGCCGATAACATTCCTGATGGGGTGAATATGCGCGATGTAACCGGAACAGTCTACGTAGTTTCGGTAAGCGGGGGCAAAATGTATGATGTAAAGCCCGACTGGGATGATTATGAGGCCACTCGTGATCGAGCGGCTGAAAATACCCAACTGTTTCAACTCGTCAGTATTGATGGCGGGACATTACGCTACGAAGCTTATACCGCTGTTGGCGATCTTTACGATGCATTTGAACTAATCAAAAATGAAGAAGGGCCTAATAAATTTGTTGAGTTACAGAACGAAGCAATTCCTCCCTTCACCCACGAGAATACAATCCCATACCAGATAGAAAAGTCCCAGGGGAATTAAAACATGATGAATCACTTGTTATTCAATTATATAATGACAAGCTATCATGCATAAGGCTAAATGATGATTGCGGTAAGATACCGCTGGCCAGTCTGCCTGCTCCAGGCTATCGGCTACTTCCTTTACAATAGTAGGGACTTCATTACTGACATAGCTACTCTTTCTTCTTCCACTTCCACGATATGCGCTGGTGTAAGCTTACACTGGAAGCAGGGGCATGGGGTTCCAAATCCTACGCCCTGCCCCACTCCAAACATCCGGTACCCTTGCTATGTTTCGGTCTCCCATCTCCGGCGAAATTCTACTCTCCCTTAATTCAATCGCATTGGGATATCCTTGTCTTGCAAGTATTGTTTTAGTTCGGGAATGGGAATTTCGCGGAAGTGGAAGATGCTAGCAGCTAGTGCTGCATCGGCATTTCCTTCGGTAAATGTATCGTAAAAGTGCTCTTTCGTTCCGGCCCCACCCGAAGCGATGATCGGAATAGAAAGTTCTTCAGACATCCGCGAGACAAGTTCGTTGGCAAAACCCTGCTTGGTACCATCATGATCCATTGAGGTGAGCAATATCTCACCCGCACCCCGGTCTTGTACTTCCCTGGCCCAGGCGAATGTTTCCAACCTGGTGGGCGTGCGCCCACCGTGGGTATGAACGATATGGTTGCCGTCTACATAGCGGGTATCGATAGCCACTACGATGCATTGACTACCGTAGTTAGCCGAAAGCTCGTTGATCAGTTCCGGTTGGCGAACTGCCGCTGAATTAATAGATACCTTATCAGCACCCGCGTAAAGTAGGGCCTCTACATCTTCTTTAGTACTAATACCGCCCCCTACGGTGAAGGGAATATTCACTTGCTGGGCTACGTGGGTAACCAGCTCGATTAGGGTTTTTCGTTTCTCCACGGTGGCAGTAATATCCAGAAATACCAATTCGTCGGCACCTTCATCGGCGTAAATCTTTGCCAGTTCTACTGGGTCACCTGCATCGCGCAGTTGGACAAAGTTGATTCCTTTTACGGTACGTCCGTCTTTCACATCCAGACAGGGTATGATTCGTTTAGTAAGCATAGATAATGTTCGGGTGTTTGTGTGTTAAGGTATTATAATCCTCAGTTACTATTATTCAAGCCGCCTTTTATTCCCTTTTACCATCAGGTGGATATAAAGAAAGCTCTAATCCAAAATCAAATTCTGCTAACAGTTTTATTGTAGTGGGTGATAAATAATCTGATTGGGAGAAGTATTCTTTACCAATTCTTAGTCGGTACGGTAAATCAAACCACCACCGTGAAATGGTATGGCTTAACTTCAACGAAGCTAGATCATCGTAATAGGTTTTAATAAACAGCTCTATATCTTCTAATTGACCTCCAAAGTCCTCCCACGGTTTTTCACTAACATCACACGAAAAACCAAAATCATGGAAAACTCCTTTTACTAGCTTCTTAGTTTCCCCTTTTTCATGTGATTGATAGATTGGGAGATTAGTGGAAGTAATAAAGTCTTTAAATGATGTTGTTAAACTGGATACATGAAGTACACACATTCTCGTCTTTGTCAATTTCTAACTACCAATACACGAACACCATAATACCTTGGACTATTTCACAACAACCTTTTTAGTTCAGCCAGCTTAATCCGTCCTTCCAGCAGAGCTTTGCCGATAATGACTCCGTACAAACCTGCTTCTTTTAACTGATGCAAATCATCTACAGTGGTTACTCCGCCACTGGCAATCAGCTTAATTTTGGGTAGTTCTTGCAAAATATCTTGGTATAACTTTAGTGATGGCCCCTGTAGTAAACCATCCTTCGCCACATCGGTACAGATGACGTATTCAATACCTTGGGCTTGATAATGTTTGATGAAATTAAGTACCTCCCATTTGGTTTTCTCCTGCCAGCCATGTACAGCGATCTTTCGATCTTTAGCATCAGCCCCTAGAATAATCTTCTTACTTCCGTATTGCTTGAGCCAGCTTAGAAACATATCTGGTTTTCGCACGGCAATACTGCCCCCGGTTATCTGCTGTGCCCCGGCATTAAATACCCGCCTCAGATCTTTGTGAGATTGTACTCCACCGCCAAAGTCAATGTGCAGGTTAGTTTGAGAAGCAATAGCTTTCAGCACATTTAGGTTGATAACTTTCTTTTGCTTGGCACCATCTAGATCGACTAGGTGCAGACGGCGAATACCGTAATCTTCTAATTGCTTAGCTACTTCCAACGGAGATTGATTGTACTCTTTTTTCTGGCCGTAATCGCCTTGCGTAAGCCTCACGCATTTACCTCCAATAATGTCGATGGCCGGAATAATTTCCATACGGTAAAGATAAGATAATACTAATTGAATAGTGGAAAATTTATCCCGGACTTGATCCGGGATGGATAGTTGATAATCAAAATCGCGGTAAGTCTGTGCTTTAAGTTTGGAAGGTTGGGCTATTTTGAATTTGGAACAATAGCGGAAATACTTATTGTATTTGCTAAAATAATATATCGATGGCAGTTACTACCAAAAGAAAGAAACGTATATCCAGCTGGTCATCCGCCGCGAAGCCAATTGTTATTTCAGTCAACTTAAAGCCTATCGGCGACCCGAAGCTGCCTATCTTATCTTACCTAAGAACAAATACGTCGCCCGGAAGAAGCTCCAGAAGCACCTGCTTTAGTCGTTGAGGTTGTCTCACCTTCCAATACTGATTTGCAGAATAAACTTAAAATGAGAGAATATCTAGACGCTGGAGTGCAAATGGTATGGTTCATTTATCCTAACATTGAGCAGGTCTGGTCACATGTCTCTCCTACGGATGTAAAGATTCACCAAAAAGATGACGTGTGTAATGCTCAACCTATCATTGAAGGGTTTCAGATTTCGGTAGACGAGATTTTTACCCGATAGCTATAAAGCCAGGAAATTCTTCAAAATAAACTCACCATCCTTACCGCTTTTCTCCAAGTGAGGCTGAATAGCGTAGAAATTATCTTTCTCTAATGCTACACTGTAGGGTAGAATATATTTATTAGTAGCGGTAGTAAACTCACTTAGCTCAGCGTAGTAGCTGTGGACGTAGTACAAATAGGCATTGGGTCGCAACCCCTGACAAAGTTTTCCCCCAGTTACTTGCACATTATTCCAACCCATCTGGGGCACTTTTTGGTCAGGTGGAAAACGTTTCACATTCACATCAAAAACACCGAGACATTTCGCATCGCCTTCCTCAGAATGGCGACACAGCAGTTGCAAACCTACGCAGATGCCTAGCACAGGTTGAGTTAAGTTTTTAATTATTTCATCCAATCCCTTTTCCCGCAGATAACGCATTGCCGAACTGGCTTCACCCTGGCCAGGGAAAATCACTTTATCCGCCTGCTGAATTTTTTCGGGGACATCGGTCAGTAGTGGTTCGATTCCCAATCGTTGAAGGGCATAGATAACCGAATAAATATTTCCCGCATTGTATTTAATAACCGCAACATTCATGGTTTTTAACATCAAATCGCAAAGTAGAAAAGATTTGTAGATAATGAAGATCATTACGGTCAATTAAATTATGCAACCTAAGGGCAATATGCATGATTTTATCCTGACTTCCCTAGCAACCATAATGCTCTTAATTACTCAGCGATACTACCCTACCTCTAATGAGTTACTAGTATTGGTCTAACCTAGTAACTTTACTTTCCTTTTGGTAGGAGTAAGACTTAATAAGCAAATTATGCATATGTATAATTAGATAATATGATATTTTATTTTTTTCAGTATCTTTTAA
>JBCCTI010000011.1:0-127278 GCA_039198955.1 Bacteroidota bacterium
ATACCATTTTTTACGATCTTAGTGCTTTGGCAATGGGGACAGGTAGTCATGTTATTTAGATTTTGGTCAATTCAATAATACGATTTACTGCTTCGTTGCCAAATTTTTAATTTTCTCATCCTTATTTAAAGTACACTACCCACTTTATTTATTGTCAGAAAAACTCAATATTTTTACTACTCCACGGGCTCTTATGCTCTCCTCTGTACTTATTAGGCTTTTTATTAACTTATAGTTTTTTTGAAAACTATTTTAATCCGTCACCAAATAGATTAAGGAGCAGTGGTGTTTTCCAGAATTTGCTGGTCAGCTAGCAGCCGGGCTCGCACTTGTTTGTAATCAATCTCTTGCAAGGCTATCTTCTCGTCAATGGCATGAGCCGCCGCCGTAGCAGCACTTTGCCCCAGCACCATAAACACCGGCTCCATCCGAATAGAGCCAAAAGCAATATGCGTAGCACTTAAGCAAACCGGTACTAGTAGATTGCCTACTTCGGATGCTTTAGGAATGATTGAACGGTAGCTAATGGGATAAGGACCCGCTACTTTAGCTTGTACATTTCCTTCGTTTTGTACGTATCCATTCGCATCTACGTAACGCTGGATATTGTGAGAATCCATGCCGTAAGCCGCCATACCCACTGGGTCTTCCACCACTTCCAGGCCTTCGCAATGGTGCTGAGTCATCACATAGTCACTTACCATACGGCGCGCCTCACGAATATAAAGTTGGTTTTGCCAACCGTCCTCTCGCTCAAACTCATCCTGGCAGGTACCCCAGCGAGATACTTCATCTCTAATTTTCTTTGGAATTCTAGGGTGATAAGCTAAACTCCACATGAGGCCTTTCTGGTAGTCCCGATGAGCTTCTACAATACTGCCCCTTTCTTCGTAAGATGCTTCTGGATAATCCCAGTTTTGTCCGATGAAATCCGTAGAAAATCCGTGGTTGTTATTGGTATCAGTCTTGCGATTAGGCATCGCCGAATTGATCCAGGGCAGTTTAGAGAAGCCAGCTTCGTAATTCCGGAAGAGTAGTTCATAATTACGCTCATCATATCCGGTTGGCTTTTCAAAAGGAATCCGGTTTTCTGGGTGGTCGGTCAGGCACATTCGGAAGCAGTACGCTTGAATCTTTTTATCAGCCTTACCATCTACCCCCGGACCACCCGAGACGATATACGGCAATAGCCCACTAGAAGGGGCTCCCTTTACCACGTAAGGGTCTACACGATCCACAAAATTATGATTGAAGGCGTTCTTGGAAGGTTGCCCGGTGAGCGTAATGCTCCAATCATTGGCCTGAACTCCGTTTACAGTTTCCCCGTATTGCTCATTGGCTTCACGGCCAATGGTGTAGCTGACGCCCGCAGCGGCCATCAAGTCACCTTCGTACGTAGCATCAATAAACATCGTACTCTCGAGGGTTTCACCACTTTCCATTGTAATAGAAGTGATTTTACCCTCTGATAATTTGACACCGCTATCTCGGTCTAACCTTTCTTCATAAAGAACGTCTACCTTTTCCTGATCTAGCATTTGGTGGTACACTTTCAAAGCCGCCGAAGGCTCAAAGGTCCACATGGCATCTTCTCCTTCTAGCGTTCGGGTTTGCCCACCATCCTGATAATCTTCTCGTTCTTGCCAGTTCCAATTGGCTGGATCTTCATAATATTGGCGGATATTCCGGTAGAACTCTCGAGCAATTCCACCGATTACCTGCTTATTACCGATATCAGTTTGACCCAGGCCGCCGGTAGTTAATCCACCTAAGCGACTAGATGGCTCGATCAATACCACTGATTTTTCCATTCGGGAAGCTTGAATAGCCGCGGCTACACCCGAGGAAGTGCCTCCGTAAATGACGATATCATACGTTTTTGCTTCTGATGCAGAACTATGAGTAGTATCTGATTGAATAAATAGATTATTCACCAGATCAACAATGTGGCTTCTGTGAGCACTATAAGTTGAGCTATTCAGTACACTGAAAAAGATAAGAAATAAGGTCAGGTAGGGTTGCATTTTTATTGAGTTTGAAAGTTAACGCTAAGAGTTAGAACAACTATTGACATTTCAGGGGTTATTAGAAGCCTTGAGAATCTGCTTGTCTTCTCTCAAATGAGCCTCAAGTTTCTCATAACTCAAATCCTGAACCGCTAAATTTTCATCCATAGCCAATACGGCGGCAGTAGCGGCACTTTGCCCCAAAATCATGAATACCGGTTCCATGCGGATGGAACCAAACGCAATATGGGAGCTGGATACGCAAACGGGTACTAGCAAATTTTCACACTCTTCTTTTTGGGGAGTTAGAGATTCATAAGCAATGGTGTACGGTTCCGGTACTTTCACGCCTATGTCCCCTTCGTTTTGTACGTAGCCATCCGGTTTTACGTACCGTTGAATATTATGAGAATCCATCGTATACGAACCCATTCCGACCGAATGCGGGGTTTCCCGCTTGTCAAGTATATCGTTTTCGGTCATCACGTACTCCCCAATCATCCGTCGGGCTTCGCGAATATACAGTTGGTGGGGCCAGTTTCCGTTATCGGTAAATTCATCTTTGGCTAATCCCCAGGTTTGCATTTCTTTTTGTACATCTTCGGGCACCTGCGGATCATTCGCAATAAAGTACATCAGCCCCTTTTGGTAAAGTTCGTGGTCTTTGATGATTTCTTTACGCTGCTCATACGTAGCTTCGGGGTAATCGTAGTTCGCCCCGATGTAGTCGGTACTCACCGGGCCGTGATTATTCGTATCGGTTTTCCGGTTCGGTATAGGATCAAATTTATTAAACGTGCCATCCCAGCCTTTCTCGTAAACTCGGGCTAATAGCTCGTAGCGAGACGCATCGTAGTTAGCGGGTTTAGGAAATGGCACCCGGTTGTCAGGGTGATTAGAAAGGCACATCCGAAAACAGTAGGCTTGGACTTTATTATCACCCGAACCGTATTCGCCCGGATCTTCGGCAGATACTAGTGGAAGCAACCCACTACTACTATCGCCCGGAACGACGTAGGGGCTAATATCATTTCTAAACCAATGGTGGTGATGTAGTACGCCGGTTTGCACGCCGTTCCACTCTTCGTTATACACACTGTTGGCTTCGCGCCCCACATGATAGCTTACTCCGGTAGCGGCCATCAAATCGCCTTCGTAGGTAGCATCAATAAACATCTTTCCCGTATACACATTGCCGTTTAAGGTTTTAATGGATGCTATCCGCCCACCATTCATCGTCACCCCATTTTCACGATCCAACCACTCGTCCCGATAAACCTCTATATCATTCTCCTTTACAAAGTCCTCAAAAATCTGTTCGGCAACATGGGGTTCAAAAATCCACTGGGTACGTTGATTTCCGTCAATGGCTGGGGTGCCCTGCCCCTTATTGCCGTATTCGGATTTTTCTTGCCACTTCCAGGCTTCCGGCTGTTGGTAATGCAGGTATACTCGGTGGTAGAATTCGCGCGCCAGGCCGCCAATTACACTTTTGTTTCCGGTATCGGTAAAGCCCAAGCCCCCGGCTGAAAGGCCACCGAGGTGCTTATCCGGTGAAACCATAATTACTGACTTTCCCATTTTCTTAGCCTGTACTGCGGCAGTTACAGCGGCGGCGGTTCCTCCGTAGATGATCACATCAGCCTGATTGCCTTCCTGAGCAGTCTCCTGATTAGCGATGCTGCAGGAGAAAGTATTAGTCATTAGAAGCAAAGCAAAAAAATGCAGAATTTTAGAAAGTGCATCATTCATTGTAGACATAGTAGGTCATTTTGGTTAGTAATTGTAGTTGGTTATTAATTCTCTCGGATAGCTATTTCTAACTCAGTTTCTCTTCCCTTATCACCTTGCGACTGCATCCAGGTGGATAATTCTTTAGAAAGTAGATCAATGGCTTCTTGGTAAGCTGGCTCGTAAGCTAAATTAACGAGCTCGTGGGGATCGTCCTTGATATGGTAGAGTTCTACGGGCGGGCGCCTTTGGTAGCGTTCCCATAGTGCCCAAGCTCGGTGGTCTTCCGTTGCTTTTTCCTGCCACGATCGTATCCACCATAAATAGCTTTTCCGGTGAGCTGACCATTCCTCTGGATTCATCGTCAGTGCGTTTTCAAATTGGTTTTCAGGAAAGAGATTGACAATGAATTTCAGTGAATCATTTCTAACTGATCGAATACCATAACCCTGGGTGGCGTTATTGACCCCTAGTGTAGTCTGAATCCCAAAAACGTAGTCTTTATGCTTCTGTTGCTGACCAAGTAACACTTGCTTAAAGCTTTTTCCGTCGAGCTCGGCTTCTGGATCAGTTTGAGCGAAGTCCAGCAAAGTGGGTAGAATATCCACGTACTCTACCATTGCGTCAGTTTTCGTGCAGGCGGGTACCACGTTTGGATAGCGGGCAATCAGAGCACTACGCAACCCGGCATCGTAGCAAGTCCACTTCTCAAACGGGAATAGGCTACCCTGCTCACTGAGCACGATCACTATCGTATTTTCACGTACCTGATGCTGGTCAATAAGCTGGAGGATTTGACCTACCTGATCGTCAAAATAAGTGATTTCAGCCAGGTATTTCGCGTAAGCCCGACGAGTCTCCTCGGTATCAACCAAGTAGGGTGGTAGCTGTATGCTTTCTATAGGATACTGGGATGTGTCGCCGTACGTCCAGGGCGTATGAGGTGAACTGCACATGGCATACAAACCAAAGGGCTGCTTTGCTTGCTCACTCTCACTGATGAACTGGCTAATAAACTCCATATCGGGGTCAGCGGTATTATCCGAAAATTGAAACGGGTAAACTTCTTCGGGTCCGATATGCCGTTTTCCAGTAAGGGCCATTCGGTAACCGATCGGTTGAAGGTGATGAATGATGCTTTTCACGTGAGGGTAGACGTGGCTGTGATTGGCGTAAGCCCCATTCTTCACGGGGTACAATCCGGTCAGTAGGTTTTGACGGGTAGGAGCACACATGGCGGTAGCTTGAAAGCAACGGGTAAATTTCATGCCCTCGCTAGCCAATGATACCAAATTAGGTGTCTGCGCCTGTCCACCGTATACCTGTAAGTCACGGTAGGTACAATCATCAGCCATGATAACAATGAAATTGGGGCGGTCTTCTGCCTTCGTTGGATAAATAACTAAATAAAAAAAAGCAGTTAATCCAAAGGTTATTACCCGACAATAGTTTTTAGTGAATCTTATCACTTTTTGAGATTCATTAGTTCAACTTTTTATTACTCATGAGTTAAAGTAGCAATTCAGCCCGTAAAGCTAATGGGAAGGGGCTGTTCGCTCGCTATCTAGTAGCTCGTAAAGTTTCTGCTCCAGTGTTTTGGCTACCTCTGGGTAAGAAGCATATACGTTGGTAGTTTCGGATTCGTCTTGCGAAAGATCGTACAGTTGAGGCTTTTGCCCTTCAACTTCCTGAATAAATTTCCATTTTCCATGCCGTAAGCCGTAAGTTTTATTGGAGGATTGCACCACTACTGATTCCCGAATATTTTCACGTTTATCTTCTAGGACCGGTAGCAGATTATAGCTGTCTTGTGCCGAATGGTTAGGTAGTTGATAGTCTACTAAAGCCGCTAGGGTAGCGAGCACATCGTTTAGAGCAAAAAGTTCGCTATTGGTTTCTCCTTTAGGAAAATGGCCAGGCCAACGAGCCAACAGGGGAGTTCGTACTCCTCCTTCCCAAACGTCTCGTTTGGTACCCCGCAGTGGGGCGTTAGGGTAATGTAATGGGCCAGTCAGTGCAGCAGTATCTACTGAGAAAGGGGCGTTTACTGCCGTCTCCATCGCTATTTCCGAAGAAGCGTAGGCAAAGTGCGAACCATTATCACTGGCAAACAGCACCACCGTATTCTCGCTTAGCCCTAGGGTATCTAAGGCATCTAGTACTAACCCGATACTGTAGTCTAGCTCGTGTACGTAGTCGCCGTACAGCCCCGCCTTGGTTTTGCCGATGAATGGCTCATTGACTGCCAAAGGTATATGGGGTACGTAGGGCGAATAGTACACGAAGAAAGGATTTTCAGCCGATGAGTTATTCTCAAAAAAGTCGATGGTTTGTTCGGTGAGGTAGGGCAGGTACTCCTCTAGCGCAAAAGATCGTAAACGTTCATAACCCGAGGCGGCCTCTACGGTATAGAAGTCATGCTTCAGGTAGCCAATTACCTGCTTATCTTCTAGTATCCAGCACTCACTGGCGCAGCTAAAGCCAAGCCAATGATCAAACCCATGATCGATGGGGCCACCCCTTACCAGTTTATTGAGATCTAAATTAGCACCGTTGTTTTCATCTCGGTGTTTTCCGTAGCTCACGGGCTTTTCACCATCTAAGGTCGGGAACGTAGTGCCTAGGTGCCACTTACCGAAGCCTGCAGTGCTGTAGCCCGCTTCCTGTAGCATTTCGGGGAGGGTCAGTAACTCATCTTCAATGAGAGAAGGCTCGTAGTTAGCCATCACCGAGTTTTTCCAACTACGAAAGGAGTACCGCCCCGTCATCAGTGAGTAACGGGTAGGTGAGCAAACCGCTACCGGACAGTACGCATCGGTAAGACGAATGCCTTCAGAAGCCAAGCGGTCTAAATTGGGCGTAGGAATAAGAGAATGTGAGTTGTACACTCCTAAATCGCCGTACCCCAGATCGTCAGCCAGAATGATAAGAATATTAGGGTGGTTTAGCTCTTGCTCGATGGCACTCTTTTGAAGTAAGAATAGAAAAATGCTAATGAATAATCCAACGATAAGTCTTACAATTGAGATCATATACTACGTTGCAAAATTATATTTCAAATACGATAGCTTAAGGAAGCGAAAGAATTGGCCCTTCGCTTCCTTAAATACATATAATTATTGGTTACTCCTACCAACCTGGGTTTTGGTCGGCTTGAGTCAGGGCTTCATTATTATCTATTTCCTCTGCCGGAATGGGCCATTGCAGATGCCGTTCTTCTATGCGGGATTTACCGTCTCCCGAAGCCCGAATAACTTCTAGTGTTTGGTTGGTACGCAATAGATCGTACCAGCGCTTACCTTCCATTACAAATTCTTTGGCCCGCTCTAGTAGTAATGAATCCTGAAACTGCTGAACACTTAGCCCTGCCGGAAAATCAGCGAGGGGACTAGGAGAGCTAATATCCTGACCGTAGGCTCTTCTTCGAACCATATTCAAATGCTCGTAGGCTTCGGCGGTAGGCCCACCGTTAGCCATTGCATCAGCTTCAGCAAAGATCAACACCACTTCAGTATAACGGATGATAGGGTAATCATTTCCCGCCGGATCAGATTCAATATCTCTAAACTTTTTAAAGAGCATAGGAATTTCTTCACTCAGGAATTGCTCATCAAACTCTCCATTATACAACCAATCATTAGGGCGTAAGTCGGGGCCGTCTAGCTGTTGTACCCAGTCACCTAACCATGATTCCATGTTGCCAAACCAGGCATGGGCGTTACCTCCAATAGAATAACCCGATCCGGCCCGGTGCATTAACCAGATTGGCCCAAACCCTAACCCTGGAATACGGGCATGTTTTAGAGAGAATATTTCCTCAGAATGCGTAGTTACATCCGGTCCGAATATCTGTTGAAAGTCTTCCGGTACGGTTACTTCCATTAAGCTAAATTCACCTGACTCTATAACTTCTTTAGCGGTAGCAGCCGCTTCCGGCCATCGTTCCAAGGTTAACAGTACCTTTGATAGTAAGCTAGTAGCAGCCCATCGGGTAGCGCGACCGAGTTCAGCCGCTGGATAGGAACTGGGTAAGTTTTGTTCACCAAACTCCAGGTCAGCAATAATCTGGTCGTATACGGCTGATACTGGAGATCTTTCAATAGCAAAGTCTTGCGTTTCAGGCTCCAATCGAAGGGGAAGGTCACCAAATAAACGTACTAAATGAAAATAAGACAATGCTCTTAGAAAACGTGCTTCCCCTTGTAGGCGGTTCTTTAACGAAACATCTACTCCGGGAATGTCCTGACTCTCTAACTGGCTAATGACCAAATTAGCTCGGTTAATCACTTCATATCCTCCTCGCCAAATATTACCGATACGGTTGATTCCAGTAGACCCTAACTCGTAGCGACTGGCGGGTGATTGGCTACCCCGACCGTAGATGTAATCGGAGAAAAACTCTACATTCCCTAATAGCCACCAACCGTACAAATTGTTATCATGGAATGGACGATAAATCCCATTGGTAGCAGCCATGACTCCCTCGGGAGTAGAAAACACGGCATCTTGAGAGAGGAAATTTCTGGGTTTTTCCTCTAATACCTCCTCGCCGCATCCAGAGAGTACACTCAGCGTAATAATTACTAAGCCTGCTTGCAAGATTCTTTTGTTTATATTTTTCATGGTTGTATATCTTTATTGATAGCACAATTTTTTAGAAAACTACTCGTAGCCCGGCTGTGAAAGTCCGGGCTGAAGGATACGTACGTTGGTCAATACCTATTCTTAGATCACCACTGGAAAAGGCATTAATATCCGGAGTGTACCAGCTATAATCAGTAAATGTGAATAAATTCTGGGCACTCACATAAATGTTAGCCGATTGGATAACTTCCGTGTTAAACGCTGAAACCGGGATATTGTAATTAAGCCGTACGTTTTGAATCCGCAGATAAGAGGCATCTTCCAGATAATAATCAGATGGCCGCTGGTTTAATCCGCTGGTAGCTTTTGGGTAGGCTGCATTGGGATTTGGGTTCTCCGGAGTCCAGCGATCAGCTACTACCGTTAGTTGGTTTGAGCCTCGGTGAAAGGAGTTCATATGTCGGTAGATGTTGTTATTCCAAATCGTTTTACCGGCTTCGCCTACTAGGGATACTCGAAGCGAAAAGTTTCCGTAGGTAAGGTTAGAGGATAGACCATAGAATAAGTCGGGATAGGGGTTACCTATAATAACCCGGTCATCGTCGTTTATTTCTCCATCATTGTTAACATCTACGTAGTTGATCAGACCTTCCTCGGTTAAGCCGTCAGTCTTTAACCCGTAGAAAGCGGATAACGGTTCACCTTCCCGTACAATGTTAGCAGCCCCTAGTATATCCAGATTGGGTGCAATAATATCTTGCCCGCTAGCCGTTTCAGTAACTTCATTTACATTGCGGAACGCATTGAAATTCACGTCCCAAATCACCTTGCTGGTTCGGACGAGATCGGTTCCAAGCTGTATTTCAAACCCGCTATTACGGGTGGAACCGATATTTTGAATATTGGTAGTAAAGCCAGAAGTGGGCGGCAAGTTAACCTCTGCTAGTAGATCGTTGGTATTCTTGACATAGTAATCAACACTCGCCCGGATTCTCTGCTCCCAAAAGCCAAATTCTAACCCAGCATTAAACTCATTGGTGGTTTCCCATCGTAAGTCTGGATTTCCCAGATTATCCGCCGCAAACCCACTGGTAGGAGTCCCGCCAAAGGCTAACCCAACGTCGGTAAACCGCTGTAGTGATTCATAAGGGTCAATCGCTTGGTTTCCCGAAATGCCGTAGCTTATACGCAGTTTCAGATTGGACAGCTGACTAATGTTGTCTTGTATAAACGCTTCGTCCGATACCCGCCACGCGACTGCTCCCGAGGGGAAGAACCCCCACTTATTACCGGCACCAAAGCGGGATGAGCCATCAGCTCTACCGGATAAAGTGAACAGGTACTTATCCTTTAAGGTATAATTTATTCTACCCAACCAGGAGAGCAGTGTCCACTCTTCAAATCCATTATTGGGAGCAGAAAAATTTTCCCCAGCACTGAGAATATTGTTCTGTAGCTCGTCGGTCACAAAACCATTAGAAGACCCGGTAAGAAACTCGTTCTGTTCGGTTTGCCAGGTGAAACCCGCTACTACACTTAGATCATGGATATCTCCAAAAGTCTTATTATAGCTTATAGTATTCTCATTAAGAAAAGAGGTGATTTTTCTGAAGTTTTTAGAACCTACCCCAGCTGGTAAACCACTTTCCAAAATCCGAGGATTATAAAAATCCCGTTCGGAACTAACTTGATCTACTCCTAGAAGTACGTTTAAAGAAAGGTTATCGGTTAAGGAATAGCTGGCGGTAACATTTCCTAGTAAACGATCAATGGTTCGTTGGTCTAGCCGTTCGGTCGCCAGAGCTACTGCGTTATCACCGGAGCTAGGGCTAAATGAATATTGTTTTAGCGTGGCGGCATCTACGTATCTCCCGTCAGGGTTATACACGGGTAGGAAGGGTGGTGAGTTCAGAGCGCTTTGCAGTACGCCATTGTCATCAATCTCGTTATTCACGGATCGGGAAAGGAAAAAGCGGCCAGCTACTTTTAGTTTGTCAGTAACTTGCTGGTCTAGATTAAGACGAACCGAGCCTCGTGAAAAGTCCGAGCCAATAATAGTACCCTCTTCATCAAAGTAATTACCTGAAATTAGGTAAGTCGTTTTCTCGTTGCCCCCCGAGAATGATAAGGAATAATTTTGGATGAAACCTCTTCGGAATATTTCATTTTGCCAGTCAGTGTTAACATCCGTCAAGGTATCAATCTGATCGAAGATGATGGGCAAATTATCGTTTAAGTTTCGCTCATTGGCAATCTCCGCAAACTCCCGGCTTCCCAGCATATCTAATTGCCGTTCAACTTCTCTGAATCCAGCGTAGGTTTCAAATTCTACCTGGTTTCGCCCTTCTTTTCCACTTTTGGTAGTAATCAAAATGACCCCATTGCTGCCCCGAGAACCATAAATAGCGGTAGCTGATGCGTCTTTTAATACTTCAATAGATTCAATGTCATTAGGATTTATAGTAGAAAGTAGATTGGTACTACCATTATTTCCTCCTTGAACGGGTACTCCATCAATGACGTAAAGTGGATCATTGCTACCAATAATCGAATTGTTTCCGCGAATACGAACGATCATATTTCCGCCAGGAGCCCCACTTCCTGAAGTAACATTTACACCAGCTACCTTGCCTTGCAGTCCCTGAGTGACATTCGCAATAGGCTCATTTTCAAAATCTTTAGGCTCAACTGAGCTTACCGCGCCTGTAATATCGCTTTTCTTCTGTGAACCATAGCCAATTACTACTACCTCGGAAAGAGACTGCACATCGGGCAATAGTTCTAAGTTAATAGTACTGCGTCCGTTGATAGCTACTTCCTGAGTGGTATAACCGATAGAAGAGAAAACAAGTATTTCTATTTCATCAGCTACTGTTAGGCGGTAACTGCCGTTAACATCAGTAACTGTACCAGTCGTAGTTCCTTTGGCTAACACGTTAACTCCCGGTAGCGGATCACCATTTTCGCCATCCGTTACCTTGCCTGATACTGTTTGCTCTAATGAAAGCTCAGTATTGGCTTCACTTCGCTCTACCCTATTAAGAGGGATAGCTGGCATTGCACCAGTCTCTTTTAGGGGCTTTCTGTCTATTCTTTTTGTGGAAGGTTCTTTAGACGTTGAATAGATGACGTAGGTTTTATCGTCAAACTGCTCAAACGTTAATTGATAAGGCGTGAGCAGGTTTTCCAATGCATCTTCAACTTTTACATTTTCTTTCCCGAGTCGTTTTGGCAAGTCTGCATCTACCAATTTATCTTGTAAAAGCTCTTGGTCATAACTAAACCGGGTTTGATACTGCTTTTCCAACTCGTTTAGTACCTGAATTAAATAGGTTTTAGAGTCCTGCTTCGTAGTAGCAGCGTTCTGATAAAGCTCGGCCAATTGTACTTGTCCCCAGCTAGGAAGGGCTAATAGCGATAGCCAAAGCCATAGTAATGTCCTGCACATAGTTGTTGTGTTTAATTAAAAGAAAATAGACTAGAATATATATCTTATTGAATAATAACCAGTTGTTCTTTTTGCTCTATAGATAGTTGAAAAACTTTCTCTAACTGACCAAACAGACCGTTCAAATCACCTCGGTCTACCCGGCCTGTAAATTTCTTATGTAATAGAGATTTATTCGCGACCCTGACCTCTATTCCGTAGATATCTTCTATTAATTGGGCTATCTCGGCAATGGTTGTTCCATCAAAGATGTGTTCATCTTGCATCCATGCCGTATAGTATTCAACACTAACTGGGTGCTGAATACAATTACTTCCTTCTATCGCTACTAGTTCGCCAGGGTGCATCGTAATATCGCTTTGCAGTATCTCTGATCGCACGGCCCTCAGCTTGACCTCTCCTTCCTTTAGAACTACCTGCGTGCGATCTCTGCGATTCAAAACATTAAAAGAAGTACCTAAAACTTCAACAGTTACCGCATTGGCGTGAACAAAAAATCGTCGATGGTCTTTTGTATGATGTACATCAAAGAAAGCTTCTCCTGTCAGGGTCACTTTTCTTTCGGTAGCTTGTAACCAATCTTCTTGATAAGCGATAGAGGAGTTTGCGTTTAGCAGTACCGAAGAACTATCGGGTAGCACAACATAGCGTGTCTCTCCGTAAGTAGTTTGATGCGTAATGATAACAGGCTCATTTATTCTAGTAACCAATAAAACCCCCAACACAAGTAGTATACTAATGCTTGCCGCTATCCAATACCATCTGGTCTGCAACCGCTTATCATTCTTAGTATAGTTTTCTGTATGCCTATTTTGGAGTGCCTGCCACATTTGCTGCACTTCTTGCTCATGTAAGGGTTTATTTTGACCGTTTGCATTCATTTGGTAAACTAGCCGACGCGCTTCCAAAACTATCATCTTACGGTCGGGATGATCAGACTGCCATTGTTGCCAGTATTGGTTAAGCGTCGGATTAGGATCAAGAACCCACCCAATAAACTCATCATTGAGTAATAATTCTTCTAACACCTGATCGCTTTTATCCATAGAATACCCTCTTTACAACTTGACAAAAAGTCGCATTCACATTTTAAAATTTATACTTAAAGGTACTTGTCCTTCAAGTCCTTTATTTGTAAGAGAAGGCAAAAGAGATTTTGTGCACATACAAAGAGAATTAATTTTAAGATTTATGATATTTTCAAAGAAGTAAGCAAAATAAAATATATCAGATAAAGTAGGGGTATGAAAATTAGGAAATGTTTAATATGATGATCCCCCATATTATTAGCCTAATCACCTTCTTAGTCATCTCAGGCCATGTATTTGCCAACGAACGTATAGCACTCTTTAGGAGTTGATATACTGCTCTCCGTTGTACGTCCATTACCTGAGCAATTTCTTGAACTGGCATGTTTTGATAATATCGTAAAAAAATCGCCTCACGCTGGCGCTCAGTCAAACTGTTCAATCCCTGATGGATGTAGCGTTGGTTATCCTGTTTCGTTTCTTTTTCAATACGGTTACTTTCTGCAGAAGGGATAGTAATCATACAATCATTAATCAGATCAGAAGAATCTGTCTTTTGAAGTGTTACAATTTTCCTTCTTAGAGCAGTAATAAGATAGTATTGTATGCGCTGAACATCTCCCAGGCTTGAGCGATGTTCCCAAAGATAGAAGAAGAGATCTTGAATAGCGTCTTTAACTAATTCGCGGTCCGAACATAAGCGGCAACCATATTGAAATAGAAGCCGAACATACTGATGGTAGATCGTGGCGTAGGCTTGTTGATCGCCCCGTTTGAACGCTTGCCACAGCGTAAAATCTTCCGGGTACTTAGCCACCTTGGTAGGTCGTTGCTTCATTGCGTTATCTATCGTAAAGCCATTATACTCAATAATTACAATATTGAAAAAAATTAGATGATATTTTATTATAGCTTCATTCTCTGAGGGTAAAATGTGGTACGGATATAAATTTTGTAACACAGTACTATCGGTAAGCGAGGTGCTTGCAAAATCCACGTGGATCACTCTGCGGTTCTGCATATTGGAGGTTTTTACAGAGGTGTGCAGAGTCTGGGGATTCATTAATGGATACCTCCGGCAGTTATTTCTTAGCATACCGGGGCTTCGGTCTACCAGATTTGCGTGATCCTTTCTGCATCTAGGATACTAAAATGCAACTTGGGATACACCTAGAGCGCGCTGTTCTCGGTGGTGGTAGAGAGGTAAAAAAACGTAGATCGTCGCGCTCGACGCCCGGTGAGATAGCCACTCTGGCAGGATCACAAAAAACTTGCGAGTATTTTTTGCAGCGATGTTTCTTCAGACTCAATTGTTCAATAGAACATCTTTGTTTTACTCATCAGAAAGTATTACTCTAATGTCCTACGGTTTTTGATGGTTCCCACTGGCGGACGACTATTCCTGGTTACTCACGAAGCTCAATAATTGGCAATAAAATACATAACAAGGTAAACCGGGCCACGGTGGCAGCGAATATCGAGTATTTGTGAAAGAATGAGCAGTGTATTTAAACGACCGTTTTAATTTTTCTTCTACCTAAGAGCGTGTTCTCCGCTCATTTCATATTGTTTCAGTCGCTCCTTAGATAGATACTCACCTCGAAAATTACGGTTGGTACGGTCATTCTTTTTTACACCCTGCTAGAAAGTCAATCTATCATGCATCTACCAAAAAGCTTTACTTTTGGTGAACAAACCCTGGCTGGCCTAACACTAATGATTGGAATTAGCTATGGTAGAAAAATTGGTGGTCTACTCCTACTTCTAGCAGTCCTACTTTCTATCGATGCTTTTTTTACTGGTGAATCCATGGGGTATGTCGTGGCCCAAACGTTTGCCAGGGTAGGTGTTCTATGCTACCTACTGGGCACTAGATGCGGCACTACGCCCTTATACTTCAGCCCTTGGTTCCCTACTATAGGATCAGCCAGGCAGTATAGCCGATATCGGTATGACGAGACCCCAGCAGAAAAGGAGTCTAGGCACTCGCTGAACCTACCCGATTGAATACATTCGTGTGTTTTTATGTCAATAAAGATGGCGGCTTACGAGGTCTGTTTATGTAGTATTGTCATGTTATTTAACATAAATTTTATTACGTAACTTATTGGACTGTCTTGGAATAGGCCGTCACGGTGATTGTCACGGGATAGTTTAATCCCTGTCCCACCTTTCATTTAGATAATCCATGAAGCGTACCGGGCTGCGTAGGCAAATAGGTCATTCCTGTTGTGAATTCTGTCCGTCTGACCCTTCTCCACGACGATCGCTGTGATGTGGTAGATTCTGTGCGTTTCGGCCACGCTTTTTGTAAAAGAAGCCTATAATTTCCTTATGTTTACGACCAACGTTTATTAGTTATGAGATACTTGTATCCTTTTATACTGATTATCCTATATCCAGCTTGCCAACCATCCGCTGTGGAAGAAAATGCAGCCAACTTCAAGATAGGTGTAGCCTTCTTTATGCACGAAACCTGTACTTTTTGCCCTAATCCAACCGGGATCGAGGAATGGGAATACTACTCACCTCCCCTATCGGGGGATGCTGTAATTAATGCCACTAACCCTTACGTACAAGGTTTTGTAGCCGGTAGTAAAGATTATCCTGATCTCGAGCTAGTAGGTCTTACTTCTCCCACCAATGCCAAAGGGGGCAGTTCGGGTAGCTGGGTTACCAAAGAAGCATTTGATAAATATACGACTGGGTTCGTCAACGATATTCAGGAACTAGGGCCTTTTGATGGGATTTACTTGGCTTTGCATGGGGCTATGGCGGTAACTGACGTACCTAGACCCGAGGCTGAAGTAGCTCGAAGAATCCGAAAAGCAGTGGGCGATGATGTGCCCATCGTGGTGACCCTGGACTTTCATGGCAATGAAGATGAGGCCCTTCCGGCTGTTGCTGACGCAGTTTTTTCGGTAAAACGGTTTCCACATTACGATTCACATTTACAAGGAATGAGGGCCGCACGAATGATGGCCAGAATACTCAGGGGTGACTATCAACCTACCATGGCTACTCGTAAACCAGGTATAATTACCCCTACCGTCATGCAAGGCACCAGTGTATCACCGCCCATGGATATTATGGAACGAGCCCGACGGTGGGAAGCACGCAGACCGGATGCATTTGTTTCGGTACTCTTTGGATTCCCTTGGTCCGACGTTCCCGACGTAGGCGCTACCGTATTCGTAATTACCAACAACGATCCGGAACTGGCCGAAGAGATTGCCCAAGACATGAGCGACTACATCTGGCGGTTACGAAAGCCTTTTGCCGGACTCACCTATCCTAACGTGGATGTTGGGGTGCAACAAGTAAAAGATCATATTCAAGCGGGGGAAACCCCAGTGATAGTGGCAGATTATAGCGACCGACTGGGGGACGCCACTTTTATTACCGATGAATTAATCAAGCAGGGGGTAGCTAATTTCTGCGTTACGACGCTTAACGATCCACGGGCCCTCGCAGAAATTGCCACTCGGGAAATTCAAGTTGGCGAGGAACTATCCATGAACATCGGAGGCTATATGGCTAAGTCCAGTGGGGCACCGGCGACTGTAACTGGGACTTTGGAGTATTTTGGTGAGTATCACAATGATGGAAGAAACTATGATCAATTTGCGGTAATAAATTTAGGTAACAACAATCGGATTATCGTAAGCCCTGATCTATATCAGGTAACCAACCCTTCTATCTTTGAGGAATTAGGCATAGATGATCAGGAACTTGACGTGATTGTTTTAAAGTCTAGAAACCACTTTAGACGAGGGTTTGATCTGGGTGATTACTCAAGAGCTATTGTTTGGATAGACCCGCCTGAACCCTTTTTTGGCACTATTCATCTGGATGCGTTGACGTATGAAAACATACCCGATAATCTGTATCCACTGAATGTAAAGGATTGAGCAGCCGTTCGGAATGAGTGTTTGTAAAATAAAACTGGGCCACTGTGGCGTTCGTTTTCTTATAAGTAGATTAACACAATAGACATTTCTAAACTTTGCAACAGAGCCAAAAAAATAAGCTGCATTTTTATAGCGATTTGATTTCACTATACGGGCTGGGTATTGCTTATTCATAGATGAACTGGGCAGTAGCTTTGCAGTCTTCACTGGTTTTTACCCGTACCCAGTGAGCCTGATATCCTTCGGGAAATGAGTAGGATACTTCCTCTCTCGCCGGAACGACAATACTCTCAAGCTCAGCCCAATTGCCACGGTGAGTGAAATTTATCTCTATGGTAAACGTCACTTCATTAGGCTGATCGTGAGACAGATTGACCGATTTCTTATCGTAGAGGGTCATTAAATAAGGATCAGAAGGCGTATCTGCTTCAATTTGGGTTTGGTAAAGTGGCCCTCCTGTTCCTACGGGTTTTCCTAAATGCCAGAGGTCATCCACCTTGCCAAGCCATAATCCTGATTCGCTAGATCCGAAGTAGTTACCATCTGGCGTGGCAGCAGCTTTGGTTCCACTCATCACCAATAACCCCCGCCACGAGCAATAATCTTTCACCCGTTTATTGTGGCTGCTGATTGGTTTGATGGCGGGGATTCCTACCCGCTCACGAGGAACTTCGTAGAAGGTACCATGGATGTTCAGTAGAGCGCGTTCTGATTGTACTTCCCGATGACTACGCAAGTAACCTTCGGCCAATTCCTGGTCGTAGTTTTCGTGTCCTTTGGGCAGGCGGTACCTTTTTCCATTATAGGTGTAAATCACCGATGCTTCATCTATATCGAAGCCTCGTTCCTTTACCGGAAGAACCGCTTGAACATCCTGACTATTAGAGGGGCTTGATTCGGAAAAAACAATATCATCTTTTTCTTGATGGTAGTCTACTTGTTTCACTGATGATTCAGTGGCACTGGCAGTAGTATGTTGCTGATGAAACTGCAAACTTAACATAGTATCAGGCCAGACTAACCCAGTGTTGAAAGTGGCAGGATTATCAATTTCAGCGAGTGACTCAAACTTCTGCGTCAGCTCCTTTCTTAGCTCATAAGGATTATGAAGAAATAGATACGCAGTAGCCTGACAATCTTTAGAAGCACTGAGTCTTATCCAGTTTGATTGGACATTATCGGGAAAAAGAAAGTAGCTGTAACCACTCTCTGAGACGGTTACCGTTGCTAGCTCTTCCCATTGATTATCGCCCACTCGGTCAACTTCTAGCACAAAATCAACCGGCTCATCTAAATTGTGCTGAAGGTGGATCATCTTGTGGTGAAAACCATTGATTAAGAAGGGTAAGCTTTTTTCGTTCGCCTTTATCGCATCCTCTAACCAGGGGCCACCCCAGGCATAAGAAGGACCAAAATCTTGTAATTCTTCATATTGGCCAAACCAAATATTTGACTGGTTTAATCCCGGTGGGATCGGGTTGGTAACTTTAGCAGCATCATCGGCCGCCAGAAAAACTTCTCCGTTCCAGTGCCCAAAATCAGGAATATAGCGTAGGTGGCTAGATACCGGATAAATTCCAGACGAATTATCTGTATTAAATCCCTGGGGCCAATGAAAGAACATACCAAACATATCTAATAACCATCTATCTTGCCCAACTTCCCTGAAACGCGGCCACTCCGTAAACACACCCGATTCATGTTCAAAAGTATGACTTGCTTTGGGAAGTAGGTAGGTGTGCCAATTGCCGTTATCCAAGACTTTTAGCCGTAACGACCGCTTATCCCATCCAATGGCCCAAACCGGGTCGCTTTCGGTTTGATTTCCACTTAATCCACCTGGGCCGCTTACGTCCGTATACTGACGGGCTTCAATAACTTTCCAGCTTTCACCGTCGTATTCAGCTAAAATCCCAGTATTCTCTGGATCATCCTGATCTTCATACCGAGTTTCGTACCCTTCTTCCAACATATTAGCTACTTCCGGGTCTTTCCTAGGCGACTTCCAATAGGGCGATGGGGCACCGTGTAATCCGTTGTTGGCCACCACAAATTTCCCCTGACCTACGTAAGCCCCCTTTCCGTGCCATCCCGGAACCGGCTTATTGTGTAGTTTGGTGACGGCCAACGAATACACATCCACTTCGTACCAAATGCCTTCCATATCGTAAAAATATACCATACTATCCGGTGAAGTGAGGTGTCGGGTTGTCGCCGTTAGGCGCCCATATTTACGGTCCGGAAACTTTGCGACGCGGACGGTGCCATCTTCCCGGATAAAATATGGGCCAATAATCAATTGCTTACTTTCCTGGTGAATCATTCGGTTGGCGTGCGTACCCCCTACACTTTCCGGGCGGATGGTCTTATGTAGGTTTTCATCAATTTGGTATAGTTTGTCGGAGCTTCCTCGTAGGGCGTGACAGGTATAGGTAATGCCCCAAAGCTGATCACCCCACGGGACAAGGGCTCCGATACCAGCTTCACCGAAGTTGTTCTCCATGCCTTCGTAATTGTACATCACCAAATTTGGATAGATTCCACTGATCTTTAGCTTTTGGGCTGATACAGATGCCGAGAAAATTAGTGATAGCGCAGTCAGTAGCAATTTTATTCTAACATAGAGCCTAGTGTTATTCATAGTCTGACTTGTTTAGTAATTTTGTTTTTCCTGCTGTAAAGTATTTTGCAATTGTTGAGCTAGTTGGTCGTAAGCTGAGTCATTGATTAAGTTGCTAAGTTCATAAGGGTCTATTTCCAAATCATAAAGCTCTCGGAATACTATTTCCGTGGTGTTTGTCTCACTGTAGGTTTCAATATATTTGTAGCGATCTGTGCGCAGGGCAGCCAAGGGATTACTACCTAATGCTTTTTACAGTGGTATCCTAACTTAAAAGTAAAAGCTGAGAATGTTAAGCAAGCAGCCTAATTTCTACATTTCATAGCGACTATTCCATAGTAATCGTATCACGGCGACCGCGTAACCGGGCGTCGGACGCGGCGACCATTCCCCTAGTGGAACTACATGAGGCCCACAGTTTTTTATACTCTCTTTTCCGAGGACAACTATTGAGGAACAATCCACATAGCCAGCCCTCCTGAGTCTGTCAGCTCTATTTCTAATTGCGTACTTGAATCTAGGTTCAGTTCTTTTATTCCCACCTTCGTTCTGGATGATGATTTCGGATCATCGTAGTATAATTTTGCTCGGTACGAGCGTTCATTTTCTAAAAAACTAAAATCCAGCGTAACCTCTCGGGAATTAGTACCGGTAATTCCTCCGATAAACCATTCTTTCCCGCTTCTTCTGGCCGTAATGATAAATTCCCCAATGCTAGCTTGCAAAACCTTAGTTTCATCCCAGGTAGTGGGTACTTGCTCCCAAAATTCAATTTCCGGTTCTCCTTGATAATCACTGGGATGATCGTACCAAAACAAACTCTGCAAAGGGCTATATAATACTACTGGCAAAGCCAACTGATGGGCAGCCGTTGCCCGGATGTATTTGCCCTTGTTTCCGAACTCTTGGCGTTGGTAGTACGCTGGGGTGTAATCAGCCGCCCCAGCCAGCATCCGGGTGAAGGCCAAATTAACGTTATGATCTGCTGCAGGCATCGCTTCGTTCCCTAAAATGCCCTCTTGGGTTACTAAATTCGGATAGGTACGGCTGAATCCAGTAGGATAGTACTCATCGTGCACGTCTACCATGAGGTGGTACTCGGCACATTTAGCCACCATAGTATGTAGCCACTGGGTCCACGATTGGGTTCCCACATTCACAAAACCAAATTTTAGGCCTTTGACCCCCCACTGCTGAAACAAGGGTAAAAGATCATCCAGTCTCCTTTCCAGAACCCGGCGGTCTAAATACAGAAATATACCTACTCCCTTTTGCTTTCCGTACTCGATCACTTCTTTGATGTCCAACCCCTTATGATCGGGAATATCCTTAATCTTATTGACCCAAGGATCAGGCTCTTTAGCATCAGAATAATCCACAATGGGATCACCATACCATCCACCGTCGTATAGTACATATTGCAAATTATGAGTAGCCGCAAAATCGACGTACTCTTTTCCCCCGATTGTAGAGAGGGTCATTTCCCGAATCATCTTGCCGGGTTTGATCCACGTGCTATCTTTAAGCTGACTAGGTGGGTTCAAGTTGTAGATCAAATAATTGTGCTCAATCAAATCCCCTGTTTTTTCAGCAACCAATAGCAGTTTCCAGGAAGTATAAAAGGGGGCTTTACTACGAACGGACCCCGAGAGATGGCTAATCAGCGTATTTTTTTGTCTTGGAAAAGGATCGAGCATCATCCGGCTGTAATTATCTACGTGGGCCTCGAGTAAAGCGGCGAACATTCCGCCGGGTAGTTCAAAAACCATTGGCCGGGATGCGTTTCTGCCTATTTCGCTAACTTTTTGCCGGGAGTAAACGGTCTGCATCCGGTCGTAGTTCGCCCAGACGTGAGTATTCTCTGGCAAGTGGAATTGAGTATACTCATTCTCAATAGTAACTGTTTGTAAGCCGACCTGAGTAGGAATTTCGTAACGGAAAGCTACACCACCATTATACGCTCTAAAGTGGAGATTCAAGTACCGGAAAGGGGGTATCGTTTCTCGCAGATGAATGACCATTGTCCGATAATGATCCGGAATAGAAGAGCGTTCGCCGTAAATAGGGTGCCAAGATTGCTGCGATACGCTTCTTGAAACGTTAACGATCTCAAAGTTGGATAATAAGGTGGGCTGTCCGCCTAGTACTAATCCTAACTGAGATTCCAGCATAATAGGCGTGTCCTGATACTTAACAGAGTAGAACAAGCAGTTAGGGTCCTGCCCCGCATCTCCTCTTTGGGGGATACATTTTTGCCTAGTAAACTGTACCGCTAGTTTATCATCCGGAGAACGTAGTACCGTAGGTTGGTCTTGTCCGTGAGCTATACCAGCTATAAACAATGACAGCAAAAAGATGTATCTCATATCCACTCTTGGATAATCAGTAACCGTTATTTTGCGTCAAGTTAGGATTAATTTCTCTTTCTCTTTGCGGAATCGGAAAAAGCAAGTTTCTTTCGGTTGTGCCTTCCAGTTCATCTAAATAACGACCGGTTCTGAGTAGATCCCAACGGCGAAGGCCTTCCAGGGCCAGCTCCCATTTCCGTTCTTCCAGAATAACCTCTCTCAGAGCCTCTCGAGTAACTTGAGATATATTTATATCGGGATATACCGATGGTTCATCCTCTACCGAATTACCACTGGCATCGAGTACCCCTATCCCACGCGCTCTTCTTCTTACCGTATTCAGGGCTTCAATACCTTCCGGGGTTGGTCCATTTACTTCGTTATCAGCCTCGGCAAACATGAGCAATACATCGGCGTACCTGATCACGTTGAAATTGTTAGAGGAGTTATCGCCATCTTTATCTGGATCGAAATATTTAATGGTGTGCGGGTCAATAAAAAATGTATCTACGATAACTACCTGATCCGTGATATCGGGATCTGCCTGAGGAATTAGCGTAGGTAAGAAAGAGGCTCTCTTCCGATAGGTATCCGGAAAATCATCAAAAAAATCTTGCTCTATACTCCACGCAGACTGTCCACGAGCCCCATCAGGAATCTCGATAGCTGGATTGACACCGACCTGATTCACTCCGTAAAGTCGTTGCATGTCACTTTCTTCAAACCCATCTAAGAATTGAACCGAAAAAATATGTTCAGGTCCATTTTTGGCCGATGGCAAGAGTATATCGGCATAATCAGCCAATAGCTCGTAGCGATTGAGCATCATGACCTCCAAGGCTTTGTCCCGAGAATTTTGGAAATCCCCTCGATACAGATACGTTCTAGCTAGCATACTTTTCGCCGCACCGAGGGTAGGCCTTCCGGTATTCGCGGAGGAGTATGTTTCCGGCAGCACGGCTTCAGCCTCGGTAAAATCGGTTATAATCTGGTTAAAAACGGTTGAGGCCGGATCGCGTGTTACATTAAGTCCTCCCAACCCTGAGGTAGGTTCCGTCAACAGCGGAACATCTCCGAATGCCATAACCAGATTTAGGTAATACAGTGCCCGCAAAAATTTAGCTTCTCCAATGATTCTCGATTGTAATTCTTCATCTATAATGGTAATGGAAGGAACATTGGCAATCGCCAGATTTGCCCGGTTAATACCTTCGTAGTTTTCGGCCCACCAGCCTTGAATGGCGGGCTCGTCAACTGCTATTTCGTGCTGGTCAAAAAAGTCAACAGTGGGACTTCCGAACTGGCCCCGGGTGGCTTCATCCGTCTCTACGCTGTTCATCAAGTTTACCGTTCCATCAAATAAGTTACCTGAATTTAGAACTTCATACACAGTGTTAATAGCGGCAATAGCGTCTGCTTCCGTTCGGTAGAATTGCTCCGTTACTAGCTGGCTGGGAGGGTCTTCTTCTAGAAAATCACTGCACGAAGAAAATACTGCTACTACGATGATAATACTATATACTCTTTTCATTTTTTTACTTATTAACTTTTTCTACAGTGTGATATTTACGCCAAAGGTGTAGGTTCTTACAATCGGATATCCGTTGAGATCGATTCCTTGAGATAAGTTGCTTTGACCAGCAAAATTGACATCTGGGTCAAATCCTGAGTAGTCAGTGAACGTAAACGCATTTTGCACACTGAAGTAGACCCGTGCCGCACTTATAAAACGCATCTTATCAAATCGATACCCTAAGCGAATATTCTGTATTCTGAGATAAGAACCGTCCTCGACCAAGCGGGTATCTACTCCCGTTCGCGAGGCGCCTCCCACTTCGGGAACTTCAGTGGTAGGGTTTGTTATCCGACCCGGTTGCCATGAGTTGACAACCCCGGGGAACCGATTTTCCCGACCGCCTAAGAAGGCATACAAGAAGCGGGCTCTGGTGAAATTTAGTATATCATTTCCTTGTGAGCCTTGTAAAAATACCGATAGATCAAAATTCTTGAACGTCCATGAACTAGTCAAGCCGTAAATAAAGTCAGGGTTCGGATCGCCGATGATGGCTCGGTCGTTAGACTGGTTAAAGGTACCATCCCCATCTATATCTTCATAGCGTGGTTCACCTGGGTCTGCGGTAGGGTCGAGTCCGACTTCGTCTATCTCTTCTTCACTCTGCCAGATACTCTCAAAGCGGTTGCCAAAAAAGACGCCGACTGGTTCCCCTACGCGAAGCAGACTCGAGCCCGACGCCCCACTTACCTGTCCTCCCCTTCGGCCTACCACAATATCGTTGTTATCGCCGAGGTCAAGCACTTTATTGCGGTTGATGGAAAGATTACCATTGATGGACCAGGAAAAATCCGTCTTCTGAACGAGCATGCTCGATAGGGTAAATTCAACTCCCCGGTTTTCTACGCTGCCAATATTTTGTAGAGAGGTACCGAATCCTGAAGAGAGCGGAATAGCTACATTAAACAGCAAGTCCTTGGTGGTTTTTTGGTAGTAGTCAGCAGTGAAGGTAATTCGCTCTTGCCAAAGACCAATATCCAGTCCAATGTCATACTGCTCGGTTTGCTCCCAACGCAAGTCTGGATTAGGTATTCTCTGCGGTGCTAAGCCAATTACTTCTGTTCCACCGATAATATTTCTGGTAGTATTTAACGTTGACAGCGATTGGTAGGTACCTATCTCCGTATTACCGGTAAGTCCGTAGCTAGCCCGCAATTTCATATTACTGATGGCAGAATTATTTTTGAGGAAGTTTTCTTCCGAAATTCGCCACCCTACTGCAGCGGAAGGAAAGGTTCCCCACTTATTTCCCGCTCCAAACCTCGATGAGCCATCGGCCCGCAGGGTAACTGTAAACAGATACTTATTCATTAGCTGATAGTTGATTCTGCCGAAAAAGGAAGCTAAGGACCAATCGGTTTCTGATGTATTGGGAGGGTCAAATTCCGCTCCCAACCCCAAATTGTCCGCCCCGAGATTATCCGTGAAAAAATTCCGCCCTTCACTTCTCATTCTTTCGTTTCGGTTCGCCTGAAACTCAGAACCAATCAAAACATTAAAGTCGTGTATACCATCAAATATTCTGGCATAGGTAGCCGTATTGGTATTGATCCAATTGATATTTCTGGTCTGGGCCACTACGCCCAAACCATTGGTTCGATCTCCCCCCCGGATGTTGGAAGGTACGAAAAAATCCAAATTAGCATCACTAAGATCTCCGCCGAAGCTAGACTTAATGGTTAGGTGTTCCGTTGGGGTTATCTCAGCAAAAAAGTTAGCAATCATCCGGTTAGTAACCGTTCTATTCACTACATCCCTGGCAATAACTAATGGACTGTTCATATTAGGCAGGCCGGGGTTAAGCGAGACTCCCAAATCATTAAGCCAATCTTCGGGTTTATCGTATAGGTTTCCTTCGGGATCGGTGACTGGAACGATAGGGGGCATCGCTAACGCATTGTACACTAATCCTTGATTACCGTTTCCGTTGGCATTTAAAATAGATGCATTCCGAATACTGTGGGTAAAGGAGAAGCTATTTCCCAACTTGAGCCAATCAGTGGCATTAACATCCAGGTTTAATCTGGCACTGTACCGACTAAAATCCGTGGCGGGTACCACTCCTTCTTGGTCAAAGTAATTAATGGATGCACTGTACAAGATATCGCTGGAGCCTCCGCTAAAAGTCAGCTGGTGATTTTGTATGGAAGATTGCCTAAAAAGCTCCTCCTGCCAATCTATATCGGCAAAATTAGCAATGATATCCTCCGTCAGTAGGAGATCATTCTGACCCCGTCCATTTCTTTGTCGTCCACTGATAATATCGTTATAAAACTGAGTGTACTCATTTGCATTTGCCACATCTACCCGAGTAGCCGCCTCCTGAATACCGTAGTACCCTTCGTAGGTAGTTTGTGGTTTTCCGGATTTCCCTCGTTTAGTAGTGATTAATACTACCCCGTTGGAACCGCGTGATCCGTAAATGGCGGTAGCCGATGCATCCTTTAGTATTTCAATGGATGCAATATCATTAGGATTTAGATTGGCCAAGGCATTAGAAGAGGGTTCCTGGGATGGGGTATTCCCCCGGGAGGGTGCAAAAGCGTCGTTGTCATTGTAAATGGGAATGCCATCGATAACGTAGAGGGGCTCATTTCCCGCATTAATTGAATTACCTCCCCTAATACGTAAGCTTATTCCTCCACCGGGTGCGTTGGATGTCTGCGTTACCTGTACACCGGGCACCTGCCCCTGGAGGGATTGCTCAAATGAAGCGATGGGTTGCAACTTTATCTCTTCTTCACTAATTGATGCCACCGAACCGGTCAGATCTTTTCTTCGTTGGGTTCCGTACCCAATAACCACCACTTCGGAAAGTGATTGTATATCGGGAGCCAGTGCTATATTAATAATGGTACGCCCGTTGATCTCCACCTCTTCGCTGGTGTAGCCTACCGAAGAAAAGACCAGCGTAGAAGCATCATCAGGGGCGGTGAGGCGGTAGTTTCCTTCAGCATCGGTTAGCGTTCCCACAGTGGTACCTTTCACTAAGATATTTACACCGGGTATCGGTTCATCGGTAGATAGATCAAGCACTTTACCGCTAATTGTTTGCTCAATATTTCTATCTGCTCGGTACCTGAGATCACTCATTAATCGGTTCACTGTTCTCTCCGATTGAAAAAACTTTTCCGGGTTCGCCTCCCTAAGCGGTTCGCCAGGAACTGGAGTAAGTTGAGGTATAGCACTCTGCAAAATATAGACATCTTTCACCTGTACGAAAGTAATAGAAAGCGGCTTCAACGTCTCGCGCAAGATCAACTCGACATTATCCTGCCCTTTATCATTAGGTTGTCGGACAAATTTATTGGCTACCAGCTCCTCGGCATACGACAAATGGATATTGTATTTATACTCTAACTGGCCTAAAAACTGTTTAAGTGATACTACCTCTTGAGACGATCGCTCCAGGGACTGTACTGGATCAGCCAGCGAGAGCATATCTTCTCCCTTCTTCCAGGATGTTGGCTGAGCCTGAGTTGTCACAAGTACAAAGCAGCTCACCCATAGTGGTATTCCGCATCGTAAGTAGGTAAATAAATATTTCATAAATCTAAGGGTTTTGGGTATTCATAGTATTGGATTCGATGATGATCTGAGAAGCCGAACGGGTTACAGTAACCTGTAGGGTCTGTTCAATAATTTCTAATAACACATCCAAATCGGTACTAGGGATCGTGGCACTCATCCGTAAATTTGCTAACGAGTCAGTCTTGAAGCGAACCGTGAGTCCGTAGTTATATTCTATCAAGTTTGCTATCTCAGCCAAACTACGATTGTCAAATAGGTATTGGTTTTCTTTCCAAGCCGTGTACACCTCGGTGTTTACTCTCTTTTTTGCAATGGTAGATCCAGTTGTCTCGTATTTCACCCACTCACCGGGTTGCATAGTGATAGGGCTATCGTGCTTTGGTAGTTGTAGCTCAATAAGGCCCTCAGTAAGTACCACCTCTACTTGCTCTTCCCGACTGTTCACATTGAACTCAGTCCCTAGCACCTGAATACTTAAATCTTGAGCGTGAACGATAAACTTTACCGACTGATCGACCGTATTTTTTACCTTGTTAACCGTAAAGTACCCTTCGCCAGTTAGCCAAACCTCCCGCACTTCGTCTACTTCCCAGTCGGTTGTGTACCTAAGTGTAGAATTGGCGTTTAATCGCACGGTTGACCCATCGGGTAAGTTCACTGTTTGGGTTTCTCCAAAGCCATTGGCAATTTTCACCTCGGAATAAACTACTTGCCACCATAGTACTGCAGTAGCAATGGCAATAGCGGTGATCGCAGCAGCAGCTTTCCAGACAAAAGATGGTTGATTGCGACGGAACCTAATATCGGTGCGTGCTAGAATACGCTGATAAGACCTTTCCTTAGAATCAGATAGGTCAGACTCGTCCGCTTGTATTTTTTTCCAGAGCGTTTGAGATAGCTCTCGGAAATCATCCTGGTCGTCTTCTTGTAGAATTTGGAACAAACGCCGCTCTTCTTCAGCCGTGCTTGTTCCGTTCAAATATTTGTTGAGAAGTTGGTGCTTATCCATTGTTAGGGAATTGTATATAGTATTCAATTCCCGAAGTGGATTTAATTACTCTAGAAAAAATTAATTCAAATATTTATAATTTTTATATTTTTTCAGATTTATTGAGCTAATTTCTACATTAAATATGCTGAATAATTGCCAATTTAATAATACCTAACTAAGGCCCTACGGATGGAAAAGTAGGATCAAGTTGATGATAATAGCTTTCGGAAGGGCCTGCCGGATGGCGTGAGCAGCTTTAGCTAGCTGTGACTTGACCGTATGTACCGAAAGCTGTAGGGTTTGAGCAATTTCTTCTTCGCTCAAACATTCTTCTTGGTGCATTCGAAAAATAATCTGGCGCTTCTCAGGTAAGCGAGCTACAGCCAACTCCAAGTTCCTAGTCAGTTCGTTATACAGTACAACCATTTCTGTACTAGTGCCAGTAGTCGGTGCTTCTGAAAATTCCAATTTTAATCGGCGAGATTTCTGCCGGAGAAAATTACACGCTTGATGGTGGGCAATCGTGAAAAGATAACCGTCGAGGGATTGCGCCGGATCAATAGATCTTCGCTGATTCCACAGTTGGATAAATATTTCTTGCGTAAGCTCTTCAGCATCCTCTTGGCATCGAGTAAAACGAAGACAGTAATGGTATACCTTGGCATAGTAACTGTCGTACAGTTTGCGAAAAGCAGCTTCACTCCCTTTCTTCAATCTCTTTATATCTGTTTGTCTCATTGCCGATTTTATCCAATCTTGGCAATTTTTACCTAATTTACAAGTCTATTTTTGCATAATTGGTGATGACTATTGGTGGGACCAAGGCCAAGCGATCCGCTCCACACATGAATTTCAAACCTACTGTCAGGTATTTTCCGTAGCCTCAGGACTGATTCGGCCTAACTATTGTCTGGTTCTGGTCGTTGTTTCGCCACTGTTAATCGTTGAAAATTTATGTTGATTTTATTTAAAACGCCATTGGGCCGATAAAAAACTCTTTACCTAAGCCAAACACAATCCTTCGTTTCACGATAACCCCAATTTTTAGGAGCATGCCTCGCTCATTCCCCGAGAGTAATACTTGTACCAGTATACAGCTTTTCGCTTGCTCGGTTGGTTTATTTGGCGAACACACTTTTTTACGGTTCCCACTTGTAGACTGACTTTAGAGAATGACCCTTGGCAACGATCTGAAACTAAGCCGTCTAAAGCAAATTGCCTATCTTAGTAGAGAAACTTTGGCTTGTATTGAAGATATTTGTTTTTTTGCAATAATGGCAATGGTGATGGCAAAATTTACGTCTTTAGGAGCAAATTTTTACTGGTTAGGCTTTTTTTTATTACTGTATGCAGCTAGTTCGCTGGGGCAGCCCGTTATTCGTTTCGGTCATCTCTCTACCCGCGAAGGGCTCTCGCAAAGCACTGTGAATTGTATGGTGAGAGATCAGCGCGGCTATATGTGGATAGGTACCGCTGATGGGCTTAACCGCTACGATGGGTATCAATTCTCTATTTATCGGCCTACTGGAACTCATCAATCTATCAGTCATAATACTATCCTTTCTATAGCCGAAGACCAGTACGGTAATTTATGGATAGGAACGGCCAATGGATTAAATTACTACGATATTAGCCAAAATGCCTTTACCGCGTTTTTCCACGATCCGGCCGATAGCAATTCGCTCGTAGATAACTGGGTAACCCGGATTTATATCGACCCTCAGCAGCGGGTTTGGGTGGGAACGCTCAACGGACTAAGTGTTTACGATCCGCTACAGCAGCAATTTAGCCGATTTGCGCTTCCTAAGGATGACCTAGCCATCTACTCCTTTTTAGAAGATAGTCGTGGGAACCTGTGGATCGGCACTTCAGGAGGGCTGTTTCGATACGACAATTGCTATCGACTGCGGGCTAGTTACTACCATAATCCCAACGTACCCGGTTCGTTGAGCGATAACTTTGTATTCAAAGTATTTGAGGATCAGCGAGGGAATATTTGGGTAGGCACCCGCACCGGGGGGCTAAACCTACTCGACTCAGACACAGATACTTTTCATCATTTTCGCCACAACTCAACTCCGGGTAGCATCAGTAATGATCGAGTTAGGGATATGGCCGTTGATGCCCTGGGAAATCTCTGGGTTGCCACCTTTGAAGGGCTCAATCGTTATCGCTATGATACGCGTACATTCGAGGTGTTTAGGCAGGATCTGAGCCGCCCCGATGGGTTAGCCCACTTTCATATCTGGTCGCTTTACAACGATCCTCAGGGAATTTTATGGATTGGAACCTATGCAGGTGGAGTAAATACGTATAATCCTCTTGGTCAGCGGTTTCGCCATAGTCAACCCGGTCTTGAGTTAGCTGATGGAAAAGTGTTTGGTAAGATCGGCCCAATGGTGGAGCATCAATCAGAACTGTGGATTGCCACTGAGGGTAGTGGTTTGCTGGCTTATCAACCCAGATCCCAGGTCTACCGACACTATATCCTGCCCAGCGACGAGCCACCTTCTTCCAAAAATAATATCGTTAAGTCGTTAGTTAAAGATACAAACGACCTACTGTGGGTGGGCACCCACGACGAGGGGTTGCACATTTTTGACCTATCTACCCGGCAATTTATCCGCAGCTATCAATCTGATCCACAGGATACTACTTCGCTAGATTCAGATATTATTGAGGTGCTTCACCAAGATGCTCAAGGATATATTTGGGTCGGTACCCACGAAACACTTTATCGATTTGATCCTGCTACCGAACGATTCCAGCGAACGTTCTACGACCGCCTCAGCAAGCAACGGTTTCAGATCAGCCATGTAAAGGCTATCCGGGAAGAGCAGAGTACGCTGTTTCTGGGTACTAGTCGGCACGGCTTATATGTTTACGACTACGAACGACAGCAATTAACTCACCACACCAAGCAGTCAACCCAGAACCAGCTACCGAGCGATTGGATTCGGGTACTTTTTCAGGATAGCCAGGGCGATCTGTGGATCGGAACCAACCAGGGCGTGGCCCGGTGGGATCGGGAACGCGGCCGCTTTGCCCAGTACGGAGTACAGAACGGTATGGCTGACAACAATATTTGTAGCCTGGAAGAAGATCGGTACGGTTACTTGTGGATTGGTACCCTATCGGGTATCTCTCGCCTGGATCCACGACAAAACGGAATACTCACTTATAACCATGCCGATGGTTTTCCGATCAATGAACTGAATTATCGGGCATCGCTGCGGACTGCCGATGGCATGCTTTACTTTGGAGGCAATAACGGCTTTGCCTTTTTTGATCCGTCGGGGCTTACTGGCAATGAGTATGTACCCCAAGTAGTACTGAGCGACCTACAAATTTTTAACCGCTCGGTTTCAGTAGAAGACAATCGGCAAATTTTGCAGGAGCCAATTAGCCAGAGCCGAGCAATCACGCTGAATCACCAGCAAAATGTTTTTACCCTAGCATTCTTTAGTACCAACTTTATTTCTTCGGAAGAAAACCAGTATGCATTTCGGCTGGTGGGATTGGAAGATGACTGGAACTACGTGGGTCATCGGCGAACCGCTACTTACACTAATCTAGCCGCGGGCGACTACACTTTTTTGGTAAAGACTGCTAACAACGATGGGGTTTGGAGCCAAGAACCCACCGAGTTACGCATCACTATACTTCCCCCGCCCTGGAAAACCTGGTGGGCCTACTCCTTGTACGCAGTCGCTATTGTCGCCCTACTCTTGGCCTTACGCCGCTATTGGCAGCTAAAAGCTACGCTAGAAAAAAATCTCGCATTGGAGCAACTAGACCATCAGAAATCTGGAGAAATCCATCGGGCGAAAATGGAATTCTTTACGAATGTCTCCCACGAGTTCCGCACTCCGCTTACCCTAATTCTAGGCCCTCTCCAATCCCTGCTGCAAGCAGAAAAACGCCCGGGTATTTCCGCAAGCAACAACGACCAGCTTCGTCTGATCGAACGCAATGCCCACCGCTTACTTCGTTTGGTCAACCAACTGCTTGATTTACAAAAGTATGAAACAGGTAATTTGGAGCTGAAAGTGGCCGAAGGCAACTTGGTGAAGTTTGTTCGGGAAATATTCCTCTCCTTTTCGTCAATGGCTGAGGAAAAATCTATCGCCTACCATTTTTACAGCGAGCAGGATACGTTAGCTGCCTGGTACGACCGCGATCAATTGGAGAAGGTTTTTCTCAACTTGCTGATCAATGCCTTTAAGTACACTGCAAAAGGTGGTACCATCAAGGTGAGCTTGGCTCCATCTCAGCGCGAGGGTCGACCGTTCGTGCGGGTATCTATTCAGGATACTGGGGTGGGTATTCCCCCGAATCAATTAGAGAAAATATTCGGAAGGTTTCACCAGGGCACTAATGTCTCGGCCAACCAGGGAACCGGCATTGGGCTATCCTTAGCAAAGTCCGTTATTAATCTTCACCACGGTACGTTAGACGTACGAAGCCAAGAAGGAGAGGGGACGATATTTCACGTATATCTACCCGCCCGGAGCGATGTTTTTTCCCCCGAAGAGATCATAACCGATTTCCGCGATAGTGAAGATCGCGAGTATTATCCAATGAAGGAAATTCAAGGTAAGCAAGCTAACACATTGTCTTCCTCGGCATCAGTGTCTAGCTCTCCTACCGCCACAGTGCTCGTGGTAGAGGATAATCCCGACGTCCGGGCTTACGTCGTATCCCACTTAAGCCCGCGATACCAAGTATTGGAGGCCAACGACGGGGAACACGGCTGGCAACAGGTAGAAAATAAGATGCCCGACCTGGTCATCAGCGACATTATGATGCCAGTACTGGATGGTATCAGTCTTTGCCAGCGTATCAAACAGAACAAGCTCACTTCACACATTCCGGTGATCCTGCTCACCGCTCGCACCTCCACTATTCACCAAAAGGAGGGTCTCGGTTCCGGGGCAGACGACTACATTACCAAGCCCTTCTCAGCCGAGATACTAGAGATCAAAGTAAACAACCTAATCCGCTCCCGACAAGCACTACAGACTATGTACGGTAGAGCGTTTGATCTCTCGCAGATGGGCATTAATGTGACTTCGGCCGATACTGAATTTTTGGATCGGCTGGTATCGGTCATTACTGACCGTCTGGGCGACCCCAAATTGAGCGTAGAAGCCATTGCCCACGAAGTAGGCTTTAGCCGTAGCCAGCTCCACCGAAAGCTTAAGGAACTCACGGGGAACACCGTCAGTGAATTAATCAAGAGTATTCGGTTGAAGACTGCGAGCGAGATGCTACGGACTCGTCGCCTTCCTATTGCCGAAGTCAGCGATCACGTGGGCTTTAGTTCTCATGCCTATTTTACCAAATGCTTCAAAGATCACTTCGGCTTCACCCCTGCTGAGTACGCTAGCAAGTATTACCAACCTTCGGATTTTCATTAATTTATAGTATTTGCAACCACAGTGATACTTCTGACCTTCTGTCGATAATCATTGCGACAAAATTGCTACCTAAAAAACGGATGGTTCTATAGATTTGTAGTACTCTCCCAATTGCGGAGCTGAAAATTTAACGTCTTGAAAAAGAAGTATTCCAAGCAAATTCTCTCCTTTACATTCACCGAAATAGTGTTAGGCCTTGTCTTAATCTTAGTACTGATGTGGCTTATTCATCTCGTTACCTAAATCTGAGCAACCTAAATGCATCTATATATGAAAATTTGTACATTACTTATGGGTTTTGCGCTCATCCTTAGTCAACACGGGGCCTTCGCCCAGCAGCAGACTATCCAGGGAACCGTAACTGACTTGTCTACTGAAGAAACTCTACCGGGAGTCAACATTTTAGTGAAAGGCACTACGATTGGTACTGTTACTGACGTTGATGGAAATTATCGACTGACTGCCCCGGAAGATGCTGATATCCTGGTTTTTTCTTCCGTAGGCTACAACAGCGAAGAGATAACAATCAACGGACAGACCACCATCAATATGTCACTAGCCCCGGACATTAAGTCGCTCTCGGAAGTGGTAGTAGTAGGCTACGGCACCCTACGAAAAGAGAACATGACTGGTTCGGTTTCTACTATAGAATCTGAAGCCCTTCAAAGGGTCTCTGCCCCTTCGTTTGAGCAGGCTTTGCAAGGGGCGGCTCCTGGCCTGAATGTTTCTTCGTCGGCGGGTAATCCGGGAGCAGCTTCGCGCATTACCATCCGAGGGGTTAACTCTATTTCTTCGGGGGTGGAACCCCTCTTCATCATTGATGGGGTCCCTATCCAGAACAATCCGAGCGGTTACGGCGGGAATGGTAACAACACGGGAGTAAGTCCACTGGCGATGATCAATCCCAACGACATCGCCTCGGTAGAAGTACTCAAAGACGCGGCCGCCACTTCGCTGTATGGTTCGCGAGGGTCAAACGGAGTAGTCCTGATTACGACCAAGTCGGGTACTCAGGGGCAGAGTGCTATCAACGTCAGCTACCAGACTGGAGTGAGTAATCTGGCCCGCGATTTTGACGATATCGGCTTGGCTAACACGCGAGAGTCTATCGAGATTTTCGACCGGGCTTATGCTTTCACTGGGGAGAACGGAGGCATGTGGGATCCCGGTATCGTGATTAACCTCTTTCCTACCAATGCCTTTGGCGAAACCCAGACCCTCACACGGGAAGAGGCGTTGAATACCAACACCGACTGGCAGGACGCAGCCATGCAAACTGGCAGTTTCCACGACGTAAACGCTTCGCTATCTACCGGCTTTGAGAAAGGCTCGCTCTACGCCTCGTTCAACTTTCGGGAAGACGAAGGCGTCATGCGTTTCCACGATCTAAGACGCTACTCGGGGCGTATTAACTTTGACTTCAATCCCTACCCAATCATTACGCTAGGGACAAACCTCAGCGTTTCTTATCTGAACAGCAACCGTGTCCAATCGGCATCAAGCTTTCCGGCCTTCGGTAACCAAACGGGCTTTGCCGGAATAGCTGACTTCGCCCAGCCCTGGCTACCAGTTCGTTCCGAAGTCAATCCTACGGGCTACTGGAACGGACGAGCCAACATGAACATTCTGGCTCACAATGATACCCAATTTCGGCTGAACGAGCTTGATCAGTACCGGGTATTAGGAAATGTGAGTGCCGAGCTGCGGATTCCCGGAGTAGAGGGGTTATCAATCCGCTCGGAACTGGGAACGGATATTATTCTTACCAATACCCTGCGGTGGGATAATAATTTGGTGACCACTGACAACATTAGCAATGCCAATGAACAGAATCTCTTGGGCACGATCCTTAACTACAACGTATACGCCACCTACGACCGCCAGTTCAACGATAACCACCAGCTTACCTTAGTGGCGGGTACCGAATCGCAAACGACGCAACGCGAGCAGCGCAGTCTGGGAGGTCGGCAGCTTACAGGCCCCTTCCAAGAGCTAGGTAACCCAGTGGAGCGAACCGGATTATCTTCAGGACTAGTATTCGAGGATTACCTTCGCTCGTACTTCTCACGAGTTAATTATACTTTTCTAGACCGATTTCTGTTGGGCGGTAGTTTCCGGGTAGATGGTTCCTCCCGCTTCTTGGGTGATAATCGCTGGGCTAGCTTCGCCGCTGGGTCGGCCGGATGGATCATCAGTCGGGAAGGTTTCTTTGAGCCAATAGAAGAGGTTGTAAACTTCCTGAAAGTCCGCGCCAGCTTCGGGCAAACCGGAAACCGTAATGTAAACCCCGGGGCCTTCGAGAACCAGTTTAACAATATCAGCTACGGAGGCTTCGTGGAAGGATTTGACAAGGGAGTTAACGTGCAGGGAATCGGAACGCGTGATCTAACCTGGGAGACCACCGACGCCTTCGACGTGGGATTAGACTTCGGATTACTGCAAGACCGAATCAACGGCTCGGTAGGCTACTACTACCAATACGTAGACGACCTGTTGCTTCAGGTAGGTATTCCTCCTTCGGGCGGAGTAGGCAGTATCTGGGCCAACGTAGGTACAATGGAAAACCAAGGATTTGAGTTTACGGTTAGTACTACCAACATTATCCGGCCTAACTTTTCGTGGAAATCCCAGATTAACTTAACTACCAATAGAAATGAAGTACTCGCCCTAGACCCTTCGGTAGATGTAACTGGGCAGGGAATCCGCGCCGGTTCTACGTTGACCAAGACCGGAGAGCCGATTGGCACTTTCTTTATCCCTCGCTTCGCCGGGATTGATCCCGACCGGGGGGTTATCCTCATCCAGGAGGTAGACCAGCCCCTGTTCGACAGCACGGGAGTAACGCAGTTTACGGGCGAAACCGTAGAACCTACCGCGGATAACGTAGTGGATAACAACCGCTATATTCAGGAAGGAAAAACTAATCTACCTACCTACTTTGGTAGTATAACCAACAGTTTTCAGTACCGCAACTTTGACCTGAGCTTTACACTTAACTTCTCAGGGGGTAATTATATTTACGACTCCTACCTGCAAACCCGTTACTTTCCCGACCGGGGGATTGTGCGCGTACACCGCGATCTGCTAACCGACTCGTGGGAACCTGGTCGCACCGATGCAACCCTACCCCAACTAAGCAACGGGCGGCTGTATACCGATGCCGATGGCAATCCGTATAACGTCGAGCCCACCAACGACCAATGGCTCTACCGGGGCGACTTTCTGCGCTTACGCTCGTTGTCACTGGGGTACAACTTGCCAACCGAAATAGCCAGTGCAATTAAACTACAGGCCCTGCGGGTGTACTTCACCGGAACCAATTTGCTGACCTTTACGGATTATCCGGGCTTTGACCCGGAGATTGCCAGCATTCAGGGCACTTCCCCGGACTTTAATTCTAGCCAGCGAGTCAATCTGGGACAAGGCATTGTGACTAACAGCTTGCCGGTACCTAACCTACGCACCTACAGTGTGGGTATTAACGTAACCTTCTAGTTAAAATAACCATGATAAATAAGCTAACAATCATTCTGATGACCGTCGGTCTGGGCTGCCTATCAGCCTGCGACAACGACGAATTTCTGACCAACGAACGGTTCTCTTTCGCCTACGGCACTCCTGCCGAGTACGAATTTGCCGCCCAGGGTGCTTACGCCAAAGTAAATACCCATCCCAGCCGAGGCAATACAATATTTACTAACTTTATGATGGCCAAACTGATGGCTTCCGACGAAATATTACGGTTGGAAGGTATCGCTGAGTCGGGCACGGTACCCCAAGCGTATTTCAGGGATTTTGAGAACGAAAACCTCTACGTCGGTTCAACCAATTTCGGTCGGGCCTACGATGGCATTCTCAACGCCAACTTCGGTATCCAGTTTTACGAAGAGGCCAACGGCGAGCCCTTCGGTGAACTTATTGCCGAAGAACAGGCTGGAGTCGACCGGGTGGCGGGCGAGCTGTATTTTTTGCGGGCGTACTTCTACTACTGGCTGGCCCGGGTATATCTGCCCTGGTACGACCCGGCCGGAAACAATACCAGTGGGCAACTTCCGTTCTACGATCGTCCGCTGGAAAGTATTACCGAAGGACGGGCTTCCGATTTGGTGAATACGCAGGAAGTTTGGGATTTTGTGGTAGCCGACCTAGAGCGGGCCAAAACGCTACTACCTCCTCACTACGATCCGGCAGTTCACCCCGAACTGTACGCCGACGGACGAGCTGATGGGGGAGCCGCTCGGGCCCTACTCGCTCGGGTCTACTTCAACCGGGGCGAGTGGGATCAAGCCCTGACCAACCTTAACGAAGTAATTGATGACCCTCACTACGCCATTGAGGACGACCCGCTGGAAGCATGGAACAAGCGAGGCCCGGTGCCCCGCAGTCCAGAGGTGATCTGGTATCTTTCTAATTACTTTGAAGGCTTTTATGCCGTAGCTCAAATTTCTACGATCACCAAGCTGCACGGTAACTTCAAGCAGCCAGGTTTTGGCGGTAAGCGAGGATTTGCCCCTTCTTCCGAGTTTGGTTCACACTATATCAGTCCATTCATCAGCTATTCCTTAAGTGATCACATCAGTGAGTACGTGGGCTGGATGGAAGACCCCGTCAGCGGAAATTACACTGCTACACCACTAGCCGAACAAGACAAGCGCTATAACCAAGTGATGCACCGCTACGAAGCTTCAATCACCCAAGCGGTCGCTTCCGGATCCGTCCCGACTGATTTTGTGGATAGCCTAGGAGTGTATCTGCCTAGCACGGGCGATAACATTGCTGGTTCTAATATCCTGGATAAGACTTCCGTCATAGATCGTCCGTATATTTACTTACATAAATACTATCGCTACGCTGGCAGCGATGCCCGAGGCCGGGTAGCTAACATTCCGGTACTGCGTTTACCGGAGATGGTCCTGACCCGCGCGATCATTCTGGCTCGAGGGGGCAACGGGGCGGGAGAAGACGAAGGCCAAGCCCTAGCAGATTTAAACCTAGTACGGACAACCCGCGGACTGGAATCGGTTACTGCTTCTGGCGAAGCCCTAGAGGAAGAAATTCACCGGGAGCGGGCCCGTGAGATGATGGGCGAAAACGACCGACTGGAATATCTGATGACATTAGGCCTACCGATCGGACCGGGTGACCGGACCAACGCCCCAGTGGTGAATACGCCCTACAGCAACTTTCACTACCAAATCCCAGCCGAAGAACTCAATAATAACGGCTCTTACTAAGCTTGACTTTAGCCTTTTGTGAGAGAAAAAAAGAACTCTAAGGAAGTAGCTAAATTTGGATTGTCTTACGATTCAAGTCTATGCTTATCATTCCCGAAGTGTTCTCTGCCCAAATATCATCATTCGCGCCTTTATTTGCCAAGAAAGTTTTTAACCGGGCGGCGGCCACCATGCCAAAGTTCTACTGATGGGTTCTTTGTTAATGACAGGCCGCCGTACGGTATGTAGTGCTTTACGAGCCATGGGCCGACAATAAGAGCCTCAGTTTCATAAGTACCATTGAATGCTTAGCAGGGCTAAGTGGTCAGCCTATCAAGGGGCTCGCATCCTATTGGAGCTGCTGGTGGATCAGTTGCTACCCCACGATGAGCCGTTAGTCTTTGGCCTTGACAAAACCCTAGAGCGACGATGGAGCCGGAAGATCAAGGCCCGTGGTATTTATGGCACGGGCCACCCGGCGTGACGCGGTTCGTTCTGGTCATAGTCACTTTGTAAAATGTAGCTACTGGCACGGCTCTTTGGTACAAAATCGGACTGCCGAAGCAGCAATGACCCGTTAGTACCGCTACGGTGGGTACTTATTCAAGACCCTACAGGAGAGTTGCACCAAAGGCTTTGCGCTGCACTGATCAGTATTTGGATGCCCAGGCTATCATTAACTACTTCATCCGTCGCTGGACAGTAGAGGCGGCCGCCGCTGCGGTGACTTTTGAAGAGGTGCGAAGGTATTTAGGCGTAGAGTCACAACGCCAAGTGCTTACATTTTTAAAAAAATAACTCAAACAGCTTCTAACTTTTTACTTCTTTCATACTTACCTAGAGTATGCTACTTATCGATCTGACTTTTGAACCTGCTCGGATTATTTCCAAAATACTTCTTGAACGCATAGCTAAAATGTTGGGGGTATTTGTACCCAACAAGTTCGGATACTTCACGGACGGTAAATCGCTGATCTACCAACATTTTTTTCGCATGCTCCATTCTGACGATCTCTACTAGACCAAATACTGTAGTACCAAATAACTCTTTGAATCCTTTCTTCAGTGTAAACTCATTGGTACAAACCATTTTGGTCAAATCACTAAGTGATACGGGATTCATGGCATTTTTTAATATAATGTCTCTGGCTGCATGTATTTTTTCAATATCCGATTTTTTTAAAGAGCAAAAAACCTCACCTTCGTAGGCACTCATTTGCTCCAGTTGAAGCATTAATAATTCAGTAACCTTTGCCTCGATAAACATGCGTTTGTAGATACCCACTCGCTTGCAAGAAAGAATTTCACCGATGATAAGATGCATTTGCGATGTAACTCGAAGGTTGTTTCCTGTTAAAACCCCAGACTGCTTCTTGTTCAGTTTTCTCGCAAAAGATTGAAATACTTTAGGTTCTTCCGGCAAGTACTTACTAAAGAACGAGGGTAAAAGGCTTACCGCAAATATCGATATGTTCTGTTTTGCTGCCAATTCTGATCTTCCTTTCAATCGGTTGTCATAGATGATATTATGCTGATTATAGCCCAACCTGAAATTTTTAAGAGGGCCTGCGTGCGTTACTACATTCCCGCAAAGGGTAAAGTGCATTTGTACCATTTCATCGCTGTTCTCAAAGTGCAAAACAGTGTCATTTTTCAGAGCTGTATTTCCGTAACTGATACATACCCCGTCAAAGAAAATCTCTCTGAAGTCGCCATTACCAATGAGTAATTCTACATTATATGAGTGCTCGTTTATTTTATCATCAGGATTATGAAAGGAGCCAGGATAATTGCCTTCCAGTAATGTGTCTACCAATTCCTTGGCGTAAAGTGTGGTTTTCATGGTTCCGTTTTACGTATTTTTTATTCCGTTTTTCGTAGCATGACTCTTTCTATGCTAATGTAGGTTTGCCCCTAAGATAAGCTATTAAGAATGAATATAAATAGCTAACCAAATCCTTTTTTACCAATAAACGATGAGCCTAAAAATTCTAACTACCGGGATTTTGATAATTGCTGGATTAAATGCTATAGCCCAAAGTACAGTAACCATCACTGGAGAAATAAAAACACAAGATGGAGAACCTTTAGTTGGGGCAACGATTCAATTGCTAAATACGCCAATAGCGACTATCTCCGACGCTAACGGGCAGTATACCTTATTATCGATTGAACCTAGAGTATATTTCGTTAGTGTTGCTTACCTGGGTTACGAAAACAAACAGCAGCAAATAAATGCAGCGTCTGAGGACATAAACCTAAACTTTACGCTCGCACAGATTCCAGCACAATTAAACGAAATTGTAGTCACCGCTAACCGTAGACTGGAGGATATTCAGAAAACTGCTTCTGCCGTATCGGCAATAGAATCAAAGCAGATTGAGCAGCTTCAGATTGAGCAAATTTCGGAGCTAAATAGCATTGCACCCAACTTCAGATCGCTCGATGATGGAGGTACGGGTGACGCCACCGTTATTTCAAGTAGAGGAATTGCAACTTTTGATATAGTCCCCTCAATAGGGCTTTATGTAGACGATGTGCCCTATTTCACCACTTTTGCGTTCCCATTATCATTAAGTGATTTGGCACAGATTGAAATACTTAGGGGCCCACAGGGGACTTTGTACGGTAGAAATGCTATGGCCGGTGTGATAAAAATCACTACTAAAGCCCCTACCAATAAGCTCAGTGGTTACGCTTCTACTGGCTTAGGCAATTTAAATAGGCGGGTATTTAGTGCGGGAATCAATTTGCCATTGGTGAAAGATAAATTGTTTTTCCGAGGGAATATCAATTACACTAATCGCGATGGTTTCGTTGAGAATACGGTAACGGGAGAAAAATTACAAAATAGACAAACGTTAGATGCGACCATTCGGCTCAGGTACAACGCCAGCGATAGGACTTCCATTAACTTGCTATACGCGCTACAAGATCGAAATTCTGACGCTTTCGCCTACGCTTTTGCTACCCCCGATAGCGACTTTCAAGATATTATAAGAAATACACCTTATCAGGTAGCTTACGATATCAAACCTTCTCGTGAAGCGACCACCCATAATGTTGCCTTAAATATTACTCACTATTACAAAAAATTAACCCTTCATTCTACTACGGCTTTTCAGGCAACCGATCGATTCCGATTTGATGAGCTCGATTATACCCCGCTTGATATTCAGTCGGTTGAAACGCCTTCGGATTACAACAACTTCTCCCAGGAAGTCAGGCTTAACTCTAGTGGTTCGGGGCCGTGGCAGTGGACCTCGGGGCTCTTTTTATACCGAACGGACAACCGAGATAGAAATAGTCTGCGAAATGGGGTAGATAATCCAAACGGTACATTGATTCAAACCGACAGGATCGATCAGATAAGAGATGGTGTGGCTGTTTTCGGACACGCTTCGTACAAGTTTGATCAACGATGGAAAATTGAGGGGGGATTACGCTATGATTACGAAAGGGTATTCGCCAATATTGATCGTGTTTTTTCGTCCGAAGCAATGCCAGGCAGAAGTTTTGACGAAGAAGCGGACTTTACCGCTTTGTCCCCTAAGATTGCCCTTAGCTATCAGGCCAATACTAGTTCTTTCGTCTTTGCTAACGTGGCAAGAGGATATCGTCCCGGAGGCATCAATGGTTTTGTAGCTGATCTCCAGGATGCAGCTTTCAATCCTGAGACAACCCTAAACTACGAGTTAGGCATAAAAAACAATCTGCTTAATAATCGGCTAAAGCTCAATTTTACCGGGTTTTACACCGATTACATTGACCAGCAGGTATTCACTTTATTGGACATAAACACGATTAGTTTTGGAACCGATAATATTGGTAGAACCAGAATATTCGGGGTAGAATTAGAAAGCCAATGGGTAATTACGAAAGGCCTTTCGCTCAACGTGAACGCAGGTTACACGAATACCGAAATTCAAGAATATCAATTTAGTGGAGTAGATTTTTCCACTCGTGAAGAAGTACAGATAGATGAATCTGGGAAAAGTCTGCCGTTGGCTCCTGAGTTTACCGGAAATACTAATCTCAACTATATCCTTCCCCTCACATCTACTATCAATTTGGAGGCTTCTGCTGACTACGTTTACCAGAGTGAAATGTATTTAGACGTATCCAACTTTTTCACGCAAGATGCCTACGGACTACTTAACAGTAGGCTGGGGATTACTTCTAAGCATTTGGATTTATTTGTATGGGCTAAGAATCTGACCGATGAAACGTATTTCAGCTTTGCCTTTGGGCAATCTGGTTTTAATGCCGGGGCATTCGGTCTGCCACGGACTTACGGCGCTACAATAACTGGTAAATTTTAACACCAAAGAACTTACACTACCGATAATCTAACCGTATGAAATTATCAATAAATAATCTTTCTAAGACTTATCCGAACGGAGTGCAAGCACTCAAAGAAGTGAGTCTAACGATTGGTAAAGGTATGTATGGGTTGTTAGGCCAAAATGGAGCCGGAAAGTCTACCCTGATGCGAACCATCGCTACCCTTCAAGATGCTGATCAGGGAACCATATCTTTTAATGGGATTGATGTATTAAAGCAGCCCGAGGAGCTCCGAAAAGTGTTAGGATATCTGCCTCAAGATTTTGGAGTATATCCTAATGTGTCGGCCGAAGAGTTGTTGCTTCATATCGGAGAAATGAAAGGAATCACTCAACAGAATGAATGCCAGGATCAGGTCAAATTCATTTTAAATAAAGTCAACCTGTATGATGTTCGTAAAAAAAGGTTGGATAGCTACTCAGGGGGGATGAAGCAACGATTCGGCATTGCCCAGGCACTTTTAGGCGATCCGCAATTGATCATCGTCGACGAACCTACCGCCGGATTAGATCCTATGGAACGCAACCGCTTCTATAATCTACTATCTGAATTAGGGGAAAACATCGTAGTGATTCTTTCTACCCACATTGTAGAAGATGTTAGTACCCTTTGTAACGATATGGCAATCATTGGACAGGGGAAAGTCCTCCTTACGGGTAGTCCTGATGAAGTGCAAGCATCCCTGATGGGCAAGGTTTGGGAAAAACAGATAGAAAAGTCGGAGTTAAATGAGCATTACGAAAAATACGACGTAATCTCCAATCACTTCCATATGGGAAAAATGATGGTGACAATAGTAGCTGAGGAAATGCCCAATGGGGCATTCATAAAAAAGACCCCTACCCTCGAGGATGCCTACTTTAATTTAATTCACAATCAACAAAAAACCGTTCTGCTATGATATTCAGGGTTTTCCGCTATGAATTAAAACAGAGGGTACTGCACTGGAGTACCCTCCTCTTTTACGCACTGCTGATTTTTCAAAGCCTGTGGTATACCCAAGGGTTCTTTAATTTCTATTCAGGTGAGGACTTGCTGATGAATGCTCCCATTGTGAACTATATCAATCTTGCTGGTGGTGGGATATTTATGATAATCATTATTGCTATTTCCACTGGAACTGCTTTTTACAAAGATATCCAGTATAAAACCATTGAGTGGGTCTATACGCAGCCTATTAATGAAAAGCAGTTTTTTTGGGGACGTTTCTTATCCACTTATTTCTATAACCTACTGATTACCTTTGGACTGGTTATCGGTATGCTATTAGTCCCTTACGTAGGTATTGCCGAAGCTTATCGTTTTGGCCCCGCTCCCGTAGGACAATTACTGCATGGCTTCGCCCTCCTGATTATGCCCAATGTTTTTCTATTGACCTCAATGATTATTACCGCAGTAGTATTTACCCGGAAAATGGCCGCTGGTTATCTGGCAGCTTTATTGCTTTTAGTCCTCTTTTTAATCATGCAAATCACCTCCAGTGAATCAGGGATTAGCCTTCCACTCATTATGATGGACCCCTTCGGTTTTGTGGCCGTGGAAGAGATAAACGATGGCTTGTCTGGATTGGAAAAGAACACTGTTTATTTGCCCCACACTGGAAACTTCATGGCTAACCGGTTGCTGTGGTTGGGTATTTCGGTAACCCTACTAATAGTTTCCTGGTCTAAGTTCAGCTACAAAGGGTTATTTGGTGGCACCAAAAAGAAAGGAAAATCTAATATCGCTGCGCAGATTACGACTAAAATTGAAATAAATCTCAATGCTGTAAAACCCAATCTCTCGTTCAAGACAAACGATTTTTTAAAAAAACTGTGGTCAATTTCCCTATTGGAATTCAAAAATGTGGTTCGTCCGGTTTCGTTCAAAATTATCTCAGGGTTGATTTTATTTATTGTAGTAGTTCAAAATCTACTATGGAATGCTTCCTATTACATTGGCCCAACTTTTCCGTTGACCTACACGATGACTAGCTTTCGATTAACCTTCGGAGTATTCACCATTATCTTGATTATGATCTGGTCGGGAGAACTCTTCTTCAAAGACAAAACCGTAAATATAGATCAGATCACCGATGCCCTTCCTGTACCCGTGTGGGTTACTCAGCTATCCCGGTTCATTGCCATGTCAGGGGTAGCCTTAGTATTATCAATTGGTTTCATTGTTCTTGGAATTATATCCCAATTGCTAAAAGGAGATATAAGCTTAGTAGAAATGGATCTTTATGCTTACGATCTTTTATCATACAATTGGGGATGGTTAACCTTCGTTTTGGAGATCGCATTAGTCTTCTTCATTGCGGGTGTGACCGCCAATCGGTACCTCACCCATGTGCTTAGTGTAGGCACACTCTTTGGCTTCTTGTTTGCCTTTGAATTAGGACTGGCGGAACAGTTGCGCTTTTATTACGCTGCTGTTCCGGGATTAGAAGAATATTCGGAAATCAGCGGATACGGGATTTGGACGATTTCTGCTGCTTGGTTTTTTTTCATGTGGGCGATGTTAGCTACTGCTTTTGTACTGCTGGGGATCTATTTCTGGAAAAGGGGTACTACGCAAAACTGGTTCAACAAGTTGAAATTCACGAGCAACCAATTGTCCTGGGGAGGGAAGGTCGCTGCTTTGTGTGCATTGTTATTGTTTTTTGCAATGCAATCTTTCGTTGTCCTCAATACGACAGAAAAGGGAAATTTCACCCTAAGTACTGAGGAAGAACGCACTGCAGCGGCTTATGAAACCGACTTCGGCTATTTGAAGGATCTACCACACCCTAAGTACGCTGCTGTAGACTTAACTTTTGATTTCTATCCTTCGGATCGCAAAGCGTCATACACTGCAACCATTGATTTGGTCAACACATCGTCTAGCCCCGTAGATACGCTGTATTTCGTTACAAATGACCAGGTTGATATCCGTGATGTTTCGGTAAGTAGCAAACCGCTCCCCTTGAGTTGGGAAGCCGAGGAACATCATCAAAAAGCTTATGCGTTGAGGTCTTCTTTGCTTCCGGGCGATACACTGTCATTATTCCTGAAGGCCGTCAAGGATTATCAGGGATTTGTTCAAAGCGGTGCTACCCCGCAACCTGATTTGATGTTCAATGGTTCTTTTGGCCATATTCTCGAGTTTTTGCCTTCCTTAGGCTACAAGTACGAAAATGAATTGGATGAAAATCGGGAGAGGGTATCCCAAGGTCTGCCGAGGCTAACCTCCAGGATGGCCGAAATAGGCGATGAGAAAGCCCTGCAAGAAGATGCTTTAGCCCCTGATGCACTCAAACTGAAAGGTACGATTACCGTAGGAACCAGAGCTGGTCAAATTCCCATCGCACCCGGAAAACTAATCCGGGAGTGGGAGCAAGACGGAAGAAATTATCGAAAGTATCAAATTGAAGAACCTAACAGCTTTAATTGGTACTTGACATCCTCTGATTATGCTACCAGAGAAGGAAAGGTAGGAGAGGTCAAAACCAGTATCTTATATTCGGCAAAACATCCGTTTAATTTGGAACTGTACGAGGAAGCCCTGCATGATGGGATTCAATTCGTTCAGAATGAACTGGGTGACTATCCATTCGACGAAGTAAGGCTTTTAGAAATCCCGCACTATCAGGATGCTTTCTATGCCTTTCCTAACACTGTGGCTATCTCTGAAAAAGAAGGTTGGTACGCAGATACTAAGGGAATGCAGGAGAAAGCATACATCTATCATTCTACAGTGGCACAAATTGTCAAGCATTGGGTGCATCGCAATACAAACATCGCCAACGTCCAGGGAGCTGAAATGTTGAGCGTCGCATTACCCGAAACCCTGGCTCTGCAAGCCTTAGAAAGTAAATTCGACCGAGAAGCCGTCCAATTAATCATTCAAAAGAAAGAGGGGTTTTATGCCAAGGAAAAAAATAATGAACCAAATAAAGAACCCGCATTGATTTATGCTGACGGTCTTGAATACATAGAATCCGGTAAAGGAACCGTTGCCCTTTACAGATTGATGGAAGCCATTGGATACGAAGTTTTCCTCTCATCATTCATAAGATGGATGGATGAAAACGTGTCTAAGCCGTCCAGATTTGTTGATTTATATCAAAGGTGGTTGGAGAAAGTTCCAGAAATTGAAAAATTGAAGGTGCAAAAATTGTTTGAAACAACGGAGCCGTTAACACTATGAAATTTTACTGTAACCGTTCAGACGATCGGAAGATCATGTAAGCAGGGTTTACTGTTTGCCTGCCGTAGAGATAAAACTATGAATGCAGGTATACATTAATCCGCCCTAATCCTAATGCCAATGCGCTGGGTGCATTTCATTTTTTCGCACTAAGCAGCATGTCGGTAGAAATCTGTGACTCTGTGCCAATGGCCACTCATATTGAGTGTACGTAAGTTAAGCATACGCCTGGCTCCTTTCTTTGACCATCGTTGCCCGGACAACTTCATTCTATGCTGAATGACAGTACGGTGAGCCGACTCAATAGCTCCAGACCCTATCAGTAAGCCCCTACCGAGATATTCGGGGTACTTCATACGCTCAGCGTTATTATCAAGGTAGTAATCCAGCTTTGCTTTTTCGGATTGCTGCGTTTTTATTCGGTAATCTATCTGGTCAATGCCCTTCCGACATGAGCGCAAACCCTGGTGCTTCAGGATATGCCCTAGTCGTTTGATCAGTTCGGGTTTTTCTGCTTCCTTGACAACCAGTGAAATGTAAGAGCCAATGTGTTGCATAGCATGATAGAACCGGGTCGCCGGGCGATCCAGAATCTGGGTAGCCTCTGGATAACAGGTACTGATCCAGTTCCATTGCCACCGGGCCGCGCCACGGTGGCCCCGTCGCTAATGAACACCAGGTCACTGGCTCGCGCTTCATACTTGTCCAGCATATCCGACATGCGCTCCTCAAAGGGCTTGTGCCCGCCTAAATGGGCTACGTACTCACTGTTTTTCAACCAGTTACGGAAATCTGTCTCTGCACATAAGGCGGAAGCACCAAATACTCGTCCCAGTTTGACTTCTTTCCAACCGGCTTCCCGCGTCAGAATCATGCTGCCGTCTATCTGGGCATATACTACTTGTTCTTCCTCAATTTCGTCCCGTGAATCATCCTCTTCAAGCCACGGCTCTGCCTGCTCACCCAAATGGTCTGTCAAACGATAAATTGTACTATCACTCACCGACAGGTTCAAAAGGTACCGAGCAATCTCGCTGCCCTTCTCATACGTGTCGAGTTGGCCGATATAGCCTATCTTTTCGCTGAGAAGCGGACTGATGCGAAAGCCATGGTGCAGATGCAGCAAAGGGTTTGAGTTACTTATCTCAATGGTTCCAAAGCTACTTTGTAGCCTTTTTTTTCCGATGGTTCGCAGGGAATGATCCAACCCGCTGTTCAAATACGGACCGTCCTAGCCCCTGCCATATATCTGCAAAATCTTTCTCTAGATCATACAAGTTCGTTCGGGCGGAAAGCTCGTCAATTTCTTTCCAACGAGCTTCGCATTGGGCAATGTATTCTTCCTTTGTCATAGCTGTTCTTTTTCGGACAAAATACTAACTTTTGCTATCTCTTGCGAAGTTTTGAAATGCACCCTTGAACAATCGTCCATCAGGCGATTGAAATAGACAATAAAAACAAAAATAGCTTATACGCTAAAAGCTATACCTCAATCCAATGGTATAGTTCCTCTCCGCCGTTGCCCATCCAAACCGATCTACGTAGTCAGTATCAAAAATGTTATTAATGCCCCCGGAGATGGTTAGCTGATCAAATGTGTAGGACACGAAACCGTCAAAAAGGTCGTAAGCATCCAGAGTAACTTCAGTGCTTTCGGGAGTCTCTCCCACGTGTAAGTGGGTTACTTTCACGAGTAGGTTCGGCGTGGGGGTCGCCGAAAGAGCAAAGCCAAATTTATGCTCAGGTACCCTTCTTAAAATCACCTCATCATTAAGTGACCGGGTCAGGGTATAATGTCCTGAGAGGGTAAGTTGCGGGATGAAAGCGTAGCGACCATTAATCTCTATGCCATCCACTTCTCGCTGTTCATCAAGATTTACGTATGTACCAGCCGTGAAATCATCGTTGAAGATAAAATCGATAAAGTTTTGGTCTCTTCTGTAAAAGTATACCACCCCCAGTTGAAACTTCTCGTCCGATAGCCATTCAAATCCCCCTTCTATAGTTTCCGACTCCTGAGGTTCCAAGTCCGGGTTTCCGGCATCCTGAGCTAGAAACCCAAAATCTCCGGCATAAAGCTGGTTCAACGACGGGCTCAGAAAAGAAGTGGCATAAGAGGCCAAAATTTTCAACTTGCTTTTACCCACACTGAATAAGTAGCTGGGATTTACGTTCCAAACAAAATTGGTTCCGTACAGGCTGTGGATATTCAGGCGTCCGCCAACTTGCACATTTACCTGGGCAATATTATAAATGAATGAGGCATAAGGATCAACCATCGTGAAGCTTTCGTTTTCGGCATCCTCTGGCTCCCAAACCGGGCGTTGAACGTTTACCCCTCCCAGTAGCTTAATTTCATTCGTCAGGTCCTGCTCTATTATTAAATCTGCTTGGAAGGTATTACCGTTGAACTGACTAATACTACGCTCGTTCGGATCTCTGCCCGGAGAATTAAAGATCCGTTCATTGACATGGTACGAAAAGTTTCCTTTTACATTACCCCCTGTCCATTGGTAATTAGAATATAAGGCAAGTTTCAGCAGGGTTTGATCTAGTTCAGAGTCGTCGTCACTGAAAGCTCCAGCATCAAAATCGCTGGCGATATCGTCGTATCCTGCCAATAAGTCCACTGAAAATCGGTCAGTAAACTGATAGCCGAGTCTTCCGAGAAAGTTCAGGCTCTCGAAGCTATCGTTATCGAAATTTTCAGTGCCTACTGTGTCTCTTGCTGCCGAAAAACCATCAGAAGATCGGTACGTGCCGCTTAGCATGTACCGGAGCTTCCCAGAAGTACCGTTAACATTAGCGTTAGAGGAGAAAGTATTAAAACTACCGTATTCGACATTCATTGATCCAGAGGTAGCTGCTTGGGCTGGTTTTTTAAGGGTGATATTGATGACCCCTGCTGCTGCTCCTGTACCATAGAGCGAGCTTAAACCCCCTTTCAGCACTTCAATAGACTCTACCTGCTCTAGGTCTAACATTCGAAGGTCGAAGGTTTGCGCGGTTCCGGATGGATCGTTAAATGGAATCCCGTCGATAAGGATCAGGGTTTGTTCGCTTTGAGCGCCTCGTATGCGGTAGTTAATGTTGGTTCCAAGGGTAGCGAAATTTCCATCTATTTGAACGCCCGGAATTTCATTGAGCAGATCGGGAATATCTTTCCCGCCGTTCGCCTCAATGTCCTCTTGGTTTAGTTTGTAAATCGTCTTTCCTGATTTTTCTACGGGGGTTTCAATTTTGTTACCTGTGATGAATACATCATCCAGTTGGATTACTTGTAGGGAATCCTGGGCTTGGGCAGCAGTAGCCAGGCAAAGAGCTGCCACCCATAAAAAATACGTTTTCATGGTCAGTAGACATTAAAAGCAAATCCTCATCATACGGATACTAGGGCCGACAGGGAGGATACCGATGGTTTCATGGCTACTTTCACCCGAAGTTTCCACGCAATAATTGTGATCGGCAGGTCTCCTGACTCATTCAACGCTGGCCTCCTTCCCATCCGCCGGAGGCGAACAGTGGAGTTTGATTGGGCCAGTGCTTACTGAACTTACAGTTGCGGGGACAGTTCCTGATTTTCACAGGATTCCCTTTTAATTTCATGTATCCTGATTGACACATGAAAACCGAACTACGCACAAAGGTATAGCTATTTATGAATCGAGAAAGGAAAAGGGCTTATATAATTTTGAAATGCCCTTGAGCAAGCAACATTACCAGGAATACGTGCGTTTCCGTCGGTGATGTCCTATCTTGCCGTTTTGAATGACGCTTTTAGTTACACGGATTGGATGAACAATGAATTCATGAAAGCAAACTGGATTAGCGCGGTAATACTAGGATTTACCGTCACGGCTTGTTACTCTCCCCAACATCAATCAGAAGAAAAAGAATTGGTAGCGGATTCACCTGTTGATACCTCATTTTCCTTCGATCCAGAGATTACATACGCCAAAAATTTTACGATGGAGGTCAACGAGCATTATAAGTTAGTGACGGTTCGTAATCCCTGGCAAGAAAACGACACCCTGTTGTCCCTGGTTTTATATCCCAGAGGCACGGAGGCTCCGATGGTTGAACGAACCGACTTCATAATTCCAGTACCTATTGACGAAATAGTGGCTACCTCCAGCCCGCACATTGGCTATCTTAAGCTTATTGATGAATTAGATAAAATTACCGGGGTCGCAGAAGATAACTATTTGTATAATGCTTACATCTACGATAAAGTAAACCAGGGCGATGTTGCTCAGGTAGGTTCCCTGAAAAGCAGTAACCTGGAGATCCTATTAGACCTAGCGCCCGATCTGGTGATGAGAACAGGCTACGACAATGTGAGAAACGAAGACGACCGCTTAATTGAGTCTGGCGTTCCCGTTTCTTATAACGTTGAGTGGATGGAAACCACCATGTTGGCTCGGGCGGAATGGATTAAGTATGTGGGAGCTTTTTTCAATAAAGACGAAATGGCCGACTCCATTTTCCGGCAGGTGGAACAGGAATACCTGAATGCCCGATCACTCACCGTCAACATAGAAGACCGACCTTCGGTGATGACCGGAAATAACTTTAAAGGAACATGGTATATGCCGAGTTCAGGCAACTATATGACCCAACTGATTCTGGATGCGGGCGGTGATTATCATTACAAAGATGAAAAGGCAACCGGTAGTCTGCCCCTTAGCTTCGAGGTGGCCCTGGATGATTTAGTGGATGCCGATTACTGGCTTGGCCCCCGGGCAGAATCGTTGAAAGAACTGGAGATGATGGACGAACGATATACGCTCTTCAAAGCCTTTAAAGAGGGAAATGTATATACCTTCAATAAAAGGATGAGCGAAAATGGTGGTAATGACTACTGGGAAAGCGGCATGAGTCGTCCTGACCTTATTCTTAAAGATGTTATCAAAATATTCCATCCGGAGCTACTTCCGAATCATCAGCTGTACTACTACCAAAAGCTACAATAATTGTTTTTAGAAGTTGACTTCAGCTAATCATCCCATACTGAAACCTTGGCTGGTCATACTTACTGGCCTTGGGACGATTCTAAGCTTATTCTTACTGGATTTGAGCTTAGGAAGTGTGGAAATATCGGTAGAAGAATTACTCAACATTATTGCCGGAAATGCTTCCAAAAAATCGTGGGAATATATCTTTTTTAATTTCAGATTACCCAAAGCGATTACGGCGATTTTAACGGGCGCAGCAATCTCGGTAGCAGGCTTACAAATGCAGACCCTTTTCAGAAACCCGTTGGCCGGGCCCTCGGTACTAGGTATTAGTCAGGGAGCGAGCCTGGGCGTGGCTGTTTTTGTACTTTCCTCAACCGCCATCGGAGCCACCACCAACTTGCAGGAAACGATGGGTAGCTGGGGGCTGGTTCTGTTCGCGGTCAGTGGCTCTGCCTTGGTACTTTTATGCGTGTTATTTGCTTCGGCCCGCCTTTCCGACCCGGTAACTGTTCTCATTGTCGGGTTAATGTTTGGTTTCATTACCGGGGCGGCCGTCAATATTTTGCAGTACTTCAGTAATCCTGAGTTGATCCAGAACTTTTTAGTCTGGACGTTCGGTAGCCTGTCGGGGGTAGCCTGGTCTCAGTTACAGGTCATGGGGCCTATTATAACGCTCATGCTTTTACTATCGCTTCTCTATTCCAAACCAATGAATGCGCTGCTGCTGGGTGAAAATTATGCCACCGGCGTGGGTATCAACGTGTCTCGAACTAGGATAAAACTGATTCTCACCACGAGTGTTATGGCTGGAACCATTACGGCCTTCACCGGTCCTATTGCTTTTATCGGCGTGGCCGTACCTCACTTGTCTCGCTTGTTGTTCCGCACCTCCAACCACAAGGTGCTTATTCCAGCAACCATGATGTGCGGGATCATCGTTATGCTCATTTGTGATATTGTGTCTCAGTTGCCCGGTGCGCAAATTACCCTTCCGCTTAACTCGGTCACGGCACTCTTCGGTGCCCCGGTTATTCTGGCAATTATTATTAAACACAAGAAAATGAGAGGGGCATTCTAATAAAAGATAGCGCGATGATAAACGAACATGCGGCTCATTTCACCGTACCGATTCTCTATACCTGCGGCTTGACGATTGGTTACCAAACGAGGGGTAGTGTACTCGAGCTGGAAAAGAACCTGAACATCACCATTCATAACGGAGAGATGGTGTGTCTGATCGGCCCCAATGGTTGTGGTAAGTCTACGCTGATGCGCACCATAGCCGGGCTGCATAAACCCCTGAATGGTGAAACTTTCATTGCTGAAGTAGACGTAAAAAGGATCAAGCCTCATCAATACGCTAAGCTGTTGAGCTTGGTGTTAACGGATAAAGTAAGTGTGGGAGCCATGACGGTGATGGATATTGTCTCTATCGGTCGCTACCCCTATACCAACCATTTTGCAAAGCTAAAGGACGAGGATCGTAAAATGATCGAGCGCTCGCTGGGTAGCGTTCATTTACACAATTACAAACATCGGTTTTTTAATGAGTTAAGCGATGGGGAAAAGCAGCGAGTGCTCATCGCCAAGGCACTGGCTCAAAACACCCCATTAATTATGCTGGACGAACCCACTGCGCACCTCGATTTACCCACACGGGTAGAAATCATGAACCTCCTCAAACGCTTGGCGAAAGAAACTAACAAGGCCATATTTCTATCGACCCACGAGCTAGACTTGGCCCTTCAGACGGCCGATACGATCTGGTTGATGCACCGAGAGGAAAACCTGAAAAGTGGCACCCCCGAAGACATGGTGTTATCCGGTATGTTTGAGCGGGTGTTTAAAAGTAATGCTTTTCAGTTTGATAAGCTCTCTGGCTCATTTAAAGTGGTGCATCCCACCAAAGGAAAAGTAGCCCTATCCGGAAATGATGTGCACAGTGTTTGGACCCGACGGGCACTGGAGCGGGTGGGTTACCAAGTAATTAATGATCCCAATTATACTCTTCAAGTGCAGTACACCGATAAGCATTGGAAACTTGAAGTGTGCGGGGAAATGCACACTTGTGAAAATATTGCTCGGCTTATTCAAGTATTGGAAACATCGGTGTAGATAGCTAATCAGTTATTTATACTGTTTATTTATTCAGCCTACCACCCGTAGTATCCCTTTGGTATTACATCATTAAGACGCAGATATACCACACATTGCCCCCGGTGGTGAATAATGTGGTTTTCCATAGCGTAAAAAAGTTGCCAAACCGGAATAGTATCACCAGCGAAGTTACATTCAGCACAGAGCTGTTCAACTGATAAATCCTGAATTGATTGCTGCACAAAAGCATACATGTTTTTTAATTCCTTGATAATATCTTCCTTGGGCATCTGCACCGGGAGCTTCACATCCTGATAAGGGTTTTTGAGACCAGCCCGGCTAGCGAGTTGACCACAAGTATATACGATACAGTGCCGCCACTGCTCAGAAAAGGTCATTGCATCCTTCGTGTAGCGGAAGGTAAAAGATTCTGGTGGCATTTGTTCGACGTTGGTGAGTGTCATCTCTTCAGAACGCTGCCAAGCGGCTATCAGTGCCGCTCGCTGTTGATCAAATGCAGGATTAACGGCAGCTTTAGCGGTATGCACTCCACCTAAAGTGATAATTCCCGCACTACCCAATTTCTTCAAAAAAGTAGCTCGCTTCATCTCTTAATTATTAGTTAAGTTATAGTTCTTTTTGACAGTTGATGAATTATATATCTACATTAGTATACAACGTTAAGATTCTTTATAAGAAATACTGTGTACCAATCATAAAAGCTTTAAGCTGTACGTTTTATCTTTGACCCATTTTTTCCAAAAATGTTTTGATGACCTGACCTCCTACTTGATTGCCAACGGTTAATCCCACTTCATTATCGGTGCGGAAGTGTACTCCTCCTTCAAAGCGAGATTCGGAACATTCTTTGGCCATTTCATGGAACAGTTGTTCATCCTGGGGAAAAAGGAAAGACAGCGCCCTGGCAATAGAGCCGGCTACGGTCGTATGTCCCGCGGGGTACCCCGGAAAATTGGGAGTGTCTACGAGGATGGGTTTAAATTCTGGATCATATTGAACGGGACGGATACCCCAATAATGGTATTTACCATCCCACGCCGCAATAATCCCATCGAATCGAGCCGTATGGAAAACCGCCCCCGCAAAAGCAGCTTCTAATGGCTCTAGGTCATACTCTAATATTTTGCGTTCCAGAAGATTATCCCAAACGGGAGCACTTTTCCACTTCCAGGCAATTTCACTGGTCTGATGCGTGGCGTTGAATCTACGTAGTTCTTCCATATCTTCTGTCCAGTCCGTAGGTGGTGGGGCTGGTCTGAATTGGTCGGGGCTTAACAATGTAAGGGGTCGCCACTGGCGTTTCATCGGGTCCCACTTCCCGGGGTTACCCGACCAAAGGCTATCTGCGCTGGGTACTTGCCCTTCCCACATACGATCTGTTCGATCCGTTTTAGCATACGCTATATACTGATTGGCAATTTGTTTACCAATGGTCATTCCTTTTTTTATATCGGAGGGTAACTGAAGCCCCGTCCTAAGGCGTGCTTCCTTAAATTGAGCTAAGAGGCTATCCAGATACGGCTTTCTGTCGGGAAAATAATAGCCGATTACTTCCTGGGCAGCACCGGCTGCCGCACTCCATTCACAAATAAAGGCGGAATAGGCTCTTTCGCGACCCAATTTCTGTACATTAGGATTTTGTTGGAATGGAGCGGTTACTTGATACTGTTTTTTATGTTTCCATACTTCTACGAGCGCATCATAAATGGACAGGTGTAAAATGACCACTCGGCCTCCATTCTTATGACCTTTTTGAGCTCTGCTGACCTCCATCATAATCTGGTGCCATCGGTAGGATGGATAAGAAGCGTTCCAGTAATTCATAGCCCTGATATCTTCTTCATTGGTTTCTTCTTGCAGCGCAATCACCTTGGCAATTTCTTGCTCAAGTTCAGTGGCATCAGCGGGCGAAAAAGTTTCTTCCAATTGAAATTTAAATGGTGCAAAATCATGTATTTGCACTTGAGCCGTGGTTGGTACCACAGACAATATCAACGCGATAAGGGTAAAAGCCTTTAGTATTCTTACGTTAATCAGACGTGGTAAAATAGCCATAGCATTTTTATTGAAAATGTAAGAGATGAGTACTAAATTAGAATAGGAGCTACTCTATTTTCAGTTCGTAAAACAATAAAATTAAAAACAAATGCTTCAGAAAAGATTTGAAAAAGTCGTGCTTAACAACTACCCAGATGCACTTGATGCCCGCGATACTTCTATAAAGTATCTCGGTCTCTTGCAGAACAATCATGATATTGATATCGCTAAAATGCTCATGGCAACCAGTCTATGTTCAGACGATATTAACATTCCTTCAACTTCATTCTTCAATGTAGTTTTGGGTCCCTTCTTCCTAGGCGGACTAGGTGGATTACCCTATGCTGGAATAACCGGTTTAACTGCGTTCGCACACCATATCCCGGATAGTGGAACTGCTTTCATCTTTTATGGCCCTCATATCGGAGTCACATTAGAAAATGAAGTAGGAAAAATGTATCGCCCTCGGCAAGAAAATGCAGGAGCCTGTTGTGGGGCACTGATGCTGGCTTTAGAAAGATTAAAGGATGATACTTATTCACCTGAAATAAAAACAATTGATTACCAGCAATCATATTTGGAAAGTTTATTATACCCAAGAAGGGAGGAAATTGTAAATGACAAGTCGCCACAGAGGAAAATTACAGAATGCACCTTTGAACTCATCGATGAAATGTTACATGAACACCTCAGAGTAGTAAAAAGCGAGTTTAAAGTAGATAAAATAGGTCTACTGGGCGGCATCGTAATTAACACAGATTTTGGTATTGATGATTATTTCTCCGTGAGGAATTTCGAAATTATAGGAACAAGATATTTGTAAACCTATTTCCTTACTGATTTAACAAAATTCTTTAAGATTAAGGGTTAGTTGTTCAGAGGACTATAATGAAAAGTTTAGGCTGTAACGCTAACCTTTTTTCTTCCGCTTATACAAAAACAAATTCCATTTTTCCTCGGCCACACCATGCTTGTCCATTTCGGCTCGGGCGAGGGTAAAGAAAAGGTCGGATAACCGATTGATGTAGGCCGTAACGTAATCTTCTACACAGTCAGGATCTTCATCGGCGAGGCTGAATAAGGCGCGTTCTCCCCGTCGGGTTTGGGTGCGGCATACATGACACAAGGCCGAAATTTCGTTTCCTCCCGGTAGTAGAAAATAATCGGAAGGACTACTCAATGCCGCCTCTAACGCATCAATCCATTGTTCACAGAATTCCGCCCCATCAGTAGGTCGAGGGTTGGGATTTTCTTTGTTGGAATTTGATGGACGCGCTAGATGAGACATCATATCCATCAGGTCTTTTTGAATTCGGTGCAGGTTCTCTTGCCAGGCGTGATCCGGTCCCAACTTGGTACGAAGTAAGCCTAGGGTGCTGTTTGCTTCATCCAGGGTGCCCAGACATTCCATGCGTGCCCCATTTTTGGGTTCTCGCTTTCCACCAAATACGCCAGTGGTTCCCTTGTCTCCTTTTCTAGTATATATTTTCATAGTGCTTTTCGTTGGTGTTTATAATCGATTGAAGTACTTATGTCTTGACAAAGGTACAGATAAAATCAACCTTACGCTGGCGCACGCGTGCCGCGTGTGTCGCCTTATCCAATGTAATCAATTGCTAACAAACCATTCCCTCCGCTGTAGTCTAAAGCACTGCTATATTTCCAATGCGCTGGCTCACTTACAAAACCGGCAGCAACCGGGTTCATATGGATATAATTTACTTTCTGATCAATAACTTTAGCACTCCACAACTCGATTGGCTTATTATCGTGTCTCCAAAACTGATGGTGTTTGACGTTACTGCTTTTGGCTCCTGCTCGTTCAAACATCCATAACAACCAATCTTTTCGGCTTTCTTTAGCATTCTTCTTGATCTGATTCATAATTTGCTTAGAAGTAAATTCTTTAAACTTGCCCAGTAACGTTGATGGATTGCCCTCGCTTGCCCTGAAAACCAAATGAATGTGGCTTGGCATAATGCACCAGCAGTATATTTCCAAACCCTTATGTTTCCTACAATAATCCAAACTACTTACTATGGTCTGGAAATATTCATCCCTGATAAAAACGTCAATCCAGTAAACAGTAGCAAAACTTACGAAGTAAAGACCTTCTTCATTATAGAACTTATATTTTCTGCTCATAAGATATTAGAATAAAAGGTGATAGGACACACGCGACACGCGTGCGCCAACAGTAGTGAAAAAATGATACCGTACAGCAAAATGAACAGGATGCTACTAGCCCAATTTACGTAGGTGGCCGTCTTCAAATCCTGATCAGTAATGATTCTTGGGTTCCTGCCAATGTACGGTTTCTCTACCAGTATTCCTTGGTACGTATTAGGACCACCAAATTGACAGTCGAGGATATAGGCCAGAGCTGCCTCGGGATAACCAGCATTGGGGCTAGCGTGCTGTTGGCCCTCTCGCAAAACGAAGTTCAACCCGGAGAGCTTACCGCTAACCACCAACATCAGGAAAGCGGTGATCCGGGCCGGGATGAAGTTGGCAACATCATCGAGTCGAGCGGCAACCTTTCCAAACGCCCGGTATCGATCCGATTTATAACCGATCATAGAGTCTAAGGTATTGATCATCTTGTAGGTGACTGCACCCAGCACCCCGAACACAAAATAGTAAAAGAGCGGAGCGATCACCCCATCACTCAAATTCTCCGAGAGCGTCTCCAGGGTGGCCGTGCGTATCTGCTGTTCGTTGAGGTGGGCGGTATCCCGACCAACAATCCACGCAAGCCGTTTTCTTCCGGCCTCCAGTCCTTGCTCTTTTAAGGTACGAAATACGGCTTGCCCTTCTTGGATGAGTGTTCGGTTAGCCAAACAGTAAAACAAAATCACTATAGCCACGATGTCGGCCAGGATGGGATGTACTGCTTGCAATCCTACCAGTAAGAAATACGTTGCGACGTAGGCAGTGACTACCAGCAACACCACCAAAGCCAGCCCTTTTACAAATTTATTCTTACCCTTATTGAGTGCTTTCTCTCCTACGGAAATAGCATTTCCAAACAGCACAATCAAGTGGGGCATCCACCGAGGGTCACCTAGTACTGAGTCTAGCACAAAGGCAATCAGCAAGATGTAAATTGGGGCTATTTCCAATTTTTAAGAGCTTTTACAAGGCTAACATTTGCCGCAGGACTTTGGGTAGACAAGCGAATGTATTCTCCTGTAAGCTGATTGAAATTTGTTGCATCCCGAATCAGAATTCCATACTCTTCCACCAGGTAGCTTTTTAGTTCAGCCGCAGATTTCTGACGCAATTTCACCAGGAAATAGCTGGTGTAGGTAGGTCTCACCTCAAACCTATCGATGGCTGAGATTTTTTGGGTAAATTCATGAGTTTGGCTTAGCAGTTCATCTACATTAAATCGCCACTGCTCATAATGCTTAAACAACTGCAACCCGGCATGAATAGCCAGTGCGTTCACGCTCCACGGCATCTTTTTGCCAAAAAGCTGCTCAATAATACCGGATGAAGCTATGATATAGCCCAGCCGAATTCCGGGTATGGCGAAGGTCTTGGTCAACGAGCGAACGACGATCAGATTATTCAACCGCTTGACCAAGGGGGCGACGGATGTCAGCTGATCAGTGAACTCAATGTAGGCCTCATCGATGACAAATACGGTGGATGGTGCTCCTTCAATAAGTTGAGTCAACGCAGGTGTGGGGATAATGCTTCCGTCTGGATTATTCGGGTTGCAAATGAAAACAAGCTGATAATCGCTAGGAGTCAACGTTGTCTTGTCTACCAGACGGTAGTCTACCCTATGAATTTTGCAAGCATCCTCGTACTCGGAGAAGGTAGGCGCTACAATGGCAGCGGTAGCACCTGTAAACACATGGGCGATGAGGTAAAATACCTCGGTAGCTCCATTGGTAAACAAAAACTGGTTCGTACTCAGTTGAAATTTCTTTGCCGCTGCTTCATTAAGCTCTTCCGCCGCGGGCGAAGGGTAGTGCTGAATGTCTGGGACAGCCGACGCAATGGCGGTTAGCAGTTCAGGGGGGCATCCCCTGTAGTATACATTCGAACTAAAGTTGTGCTTTATTTTTCCGTTATACCGATGTCGGTCGTCTCCGTGTCCGTCGATCATCCTTCTTTACTGTTGTTGATCATGGTATCCATGTCCAGATGCTGATCAATCCAATCGGCCAGCTTATCGTATTGCTCTTCTTTGAAGGATACGTAATCCTTCGCCTGTGCTTGCTGGTATTTTAAATGAAGCAGCTCATTCACCACAACCTGGTTGTCCAATATGCCATGAAGATAAGTCCCCCAGCTTTTGTCCCCATCAAAGTAGCCTTCCGGTGATCCATCCACTACGTTGAGGTGTCGGCCCTCGGGGGATTTGGTCTCTCCCATGTGGATTTCGTACCCGATGCAGATTTCATCGTAGTTTTTGAACGTAAAGCGTTGCTGCACGGTGGTCTTTTCTAGGGTCAGGGTGGTGGTCACATCGAATAAGCCCAGTCCCGTCTCTTTTCCCCGGTTGCTTTCCACTCCCAACGGGTCCTCAATCCACTGCCCCATCATTTGGTATCCGCCACAAATCCCAATCATGGGGATGCTCCCGTACAAGCGATGGATCGTCTCGGCGATGCCATCCTCTTTTAGTGCCACTAGGTCCTCGAGAGTATTTTTAGTACCCGGGATGATAAGGACATCGGCTTTTTCCAGCTCTTCGGTACTTCTGGTGAAGTACAGGTTAATCAATGGCTCTTGCTCCATTGCCTGAAAGTCGGTGTAGTTGGACATATAATGCAGATGAACCACGGCCACATTAAGCCTATCCGGTTGCGCCGAAGTGTTCCGGTGTTGCAGGGCCACCGAGTCTTCTTCTTCTAAAACGATATCGGTCACGTAGGGTAACACGCCCAGCACGGGGGTTTCGGTCAAGTCTTCCAGCATCTTTTTTCCTGCTTCAAAAAGCGAAGCATCCCCTCTAAATTTATTGATGATGATGCCTTTGATCAGGTCTCTTTCCCAGGATTCCAAGAGCGCGATGGTTCCATAGACACTGCCGAATACCCCGCCTTTATCAATATCGGCGACTAGGTAGACACAAGCGTTGGCCGCCTGTGCCATTCGCATGTTTACAATGTCCCGCTGCTTCAAATTCAGTTCGCTAATGCTGCCCGCCCCTTCCATCACCATTGGACTGAAGGACTCATTGAGGGTGCGAAATGCCTGTTGAGCCGCCTCGAAGAGCGGTGTCTTGTGGTTGGAGAAATAGTCACGGGCGGTCTGATCGCCGATTGGCTTCCCGTACAGTACCACTTGCGACCTATTAACGGAAGACGGCTTCAATAAAATAGGGTTCATTTCTACCAGCGGTGCCAGCTTACTAGCCTCGGCCTGTACCGCTTGCGCCCGACCAATTTCTAATCCGTCGGGAGTAGAAAAGCTATTGAGTGACATATTTTGGGCCTTGAACGGGGCCGGATCAAAACCATGATTTTTGAGCCATCGGCAGATACCAGTCGTTATCCAGCTTTTGCCGACATCCGATCCGGTTCCTACGATCATGATGGGTCTTAGCGTTCCCATGAATGAGTAGTTTATTACTACAAATAAAAAATAATATCAGGATATAGGTCGAGATTATTGACGGAAAAATACATCCATAATACTGTTCAAACCACCTTGAAGCAGATTAATTGTTAACCTACACTGGATTAGCAAATTTTTGACATCAAGGAGTACTACACAAAGTCATGAATAAATGCTACCTTCGCCCTGCGTGTTTGGTGGACTTTTTCCGGTTCGGAGAAAGCTTTAAAATGGGAATCCGGTGAACCGCCTGCTGGCGACCAATCCGGAGCTGTACCCGCAACTGTAAGTCCTTACGGTATACTGAAAATTCACTCGCCACTGACCACCTCCGGGCGGTTGGGAAGGCTTCAGGATACGGACAAGCCAGGAGACCTGCCAATACGTATCGACATCACAGCTTTCGGGACTAAAGGCTGCATGATACAGGGTGCATCAATCGCTTACTTCATATTTTGATGGAGGTGGCTTGTCATGCTCAGTGCCCTAAGTCTAGATCGGTGAGTCGATTAGGTATTTATGAAAACAGCCTAGCCAATGACGATCGATGTAGTACTGGTAAGTCTGCAAACCCTATTCCTCAGTCTGTACGGAATGAATGGTATTATTCGATCCGTAACGGCTGACAAGAAGCACTGGATCATTATTCTAGCGACTTTTTTGGTCGTTGTCATTTCCAGTATTTTCTTGGGAGACTTGTTCAAAAGCAACGTACAACTGCTGTTGTTTCTGCTCTTGGTGCTGGACTACCTGCTTTCTGTATCAGGTTTCTCTTCTACCCAATGGGCAAGCACCCTGGTCTTCGCTACCATCGTTTTCATGTCCTTTGCACTCGTATCCTCCTGGTGGGAAAGTCCGGTGGTATGGGGAGCCGTTCTTTTGGTGTTTGTGCCCTTGTTTCTGGTGATGAATAAATGGCCTAACTGGTTTGTGAACAGGCAGGAGTATTTCCTAACGGCGGGTGCCCTGCTGACGGTGCTTTTTGTCATGGAGCCAGTATTCGTCAGTGTACAGCAAAACCTAAAACCCATCGCTACTATTCCTATCACCTCGATTATTAATCCGCAAAACTTCTTGCTCCTCGGAGGGCTACTGATACTGGTGCTGGGAGGCTTTTTTTGGAAAGAAAAATCAAAATCGTAAACCGATGAATATATTAGAATCAACCCTACTAGCGATTTCAAACTTACTTTACTATCCGGTAATCTTGGGGGTGCTATTCGTACTGGCTCATCAGGCGGTAGCCGTGGGTAAGTTTATGAGTGAACTGAAGCAACGGCGCAGTAACCACTTTAAACGAACGCAGGTGTTTGCCGCGCAATGCAAAGAGTATTTCGGCGCTCCCGCATCAACCCACAAAGCCATAGAACTTGACCTTATCTACCGACTTCGTAAGTGGCATCAGGCCTACGGCAAGTCACTCAGCGCCAATCGTCTGGTGATTAAAGCCGGACCCTCGTTGGGTCTGATGGGAACCCTGATCCCGATGGGCACCGCGCTCTCATCGCTGTCGCAAGGCGACCTCATGATTATGTCGGCCAACATGGTGACGGCATTTACTACCACGGTGGTGGGTATGGCTTGCGGGCTTACCGCCTTTCTGATGTATTACAAGCAAGTGGAATGGATGAAAATAGACCTGCTTGAATGCGAGTCTTTATGCGAAAGGAATCTGATGGAATGGGAGAATGCCGAGGAGCATACCAGTAAATTAATCAACAGCTAAAACTATTGCATATTACAAATTGCATATTACAAATTGATAAAGTATTGAATGTCAGATACTTAACCAAGTTGCAATTTGACATTTTCAATCGCTTCGGCGATCCGATTAAAATCAGCATGATGATGAGTATACTAAAAAGACATTCGTTGATTGATGAGGAATCCACTTCGGATACCGACCCCATCAGCAGCATGGCCAATCTGTTTGATGTGAGTGTGGTGTTTATTGTGGCGATATTTTTTGCCCTGTTCATGGCCTACAACACCCTTGATCTGTTTAACCCCGATTCGGAATTGGTGATTACCAAAACAATGCCTAACGGCGAAATTCAAATCATTACCAAAAAGGGAAAAGAGGTAAAAATTGAGAAAGTGACCGAAACCAGCGAATCAGGCCGAGGGGTGAAGCTGGGAACCGCCTACGAGCTGGAAGACGGTCGAGTAATTTACATACCTGAATAGTAGTAACCATGAAAAAATATATCATTCAGTTATTTTTATTCATGTTTATCCTGGTGCCGATTTTTGCCCAGGAATCAAGTGATGAGCAACCTATCAACATTACCTTAATTCTTACCGATTCGTATTACGCATTGGGTGAAAGTACGGCGCAGTATGCAAAGACTGCCCTGGAAAAACTTGGGGTGCAAGCTACTATTAACCGCTTTTATCACGCCGACCTCGATCAACTTACTTACGAAGATATCCGCAATCATCAATTGATTTTTATCGACGTGATTAACGCCGCTGAGGTAGCCAATGTACTTCCTTTGCTTAATCAACTGGCAATGACCGATGCGCATGTATTTGCCGTAGGTTCAAACAAAGCTTCGGTGCTGGGCGGAAATACGGCCATTCAGATGGATCCAAAAACTATAGAGTTTTACGAGGAGTCGGGCCGCGATAATCTGGTGAGTATGATCCTCGATCAATGCCAGCGCTCTTTAGACCTTGATATTCCGCCGCAGACGCCTATACAGATGCCCGAGTTTGCCTTGTGCAATATTGTTAACCAAAAAGTTTACAGCGACTTTGAGGCGTATAAACAGCAGTATAACGCTTACATGCCCGGCAATCCGTGGATAGGGATCAATATGTGGCGAAGTGATTTTTTATCCGAACAACTGCTACATTTTAAGGAGTATGCTTCCCAGTTCGAAGATAATGGCTTTAATGTGCTCTTCTATTATGGTTACCCGGATAAGGAGTCGGCCAATCGGCTTTTTTACGACAAAGAGAACCAACTGGTTCCTGAACTGATCCTGGCGCATGCTGCCTGGCTCGGGGCAAACCCTCGGACCAACCGGGAATTATTTGAAAAGCTGGGTATTCCGGTTATTAATATGATTCAGGTGAACCAAGAGGCAGCCGAATGGATGGACAGCGACCAAGGCGTTGAAATCTACAAACGCACCAGCTCATTGAATATTCCCGAGCAAATGGGCATGATACAGCCTACGGTAACCAGCAGCAAAGAGGTGAATAACGAGCGCGTTACCAAGCGTTCTATTCTTTCTCAGGTACAACAACTGGTGAAGAAGGTGCAGAGAATGCACGTACTACAAAACAAGCCTAATGGCGAAAAGCAAATCGCCGTAATTTATTACAGCCACCCGCCAGGAAAAGAGCTGCTGGGTGCCAGTTACTTAAACGTGGTGCCCAATAGCCTGCATTCCATCCTGAATCGGCTTAAAGTAGAAGGCTACAACACCGGTAATGATCCCCTTACTGAAGATGATATATTCAATAGAGTCTCTACCTACGGCCTGAATATCGGGCAGTGGGCACCACGAGAAATTGATAAACTGGTAGAAAAAGGACAGGCGACCCTGGTTCCTATGAGTTTATACCTGGAGTGGTATGCCACCCTATCCAGCCCACTGCAAGCCGAGATTGAAGCGGAATGGGGAAAACCGGAAGAGAGTTCCATTATGATTTGGACGGATAGTGAGGGTGAGAAATACTTTGTTATTCCTTCCGTGCGGTACGGGAATATACTGCTTACTCCGCAGCCGGTTCGCGGATGGTCGCAAGACATTGATGTCATGCACCATGATGTTTCGGTTCCTCCTCACCACCAGTACGTGGCCTTTTACCTTTACCTACAAAAAGGCTACAATGCCGATGCCGTAGTACACCTGGGTACCCACAGCACGCTGGAATGGCTGCCTGGCAAAGAAACTGGCCTGAATCAGCACGATGCCTCGGAAGCACTAATTGGCGACTTGGTAAACGTTTATCCCTACATTGTTGACGACGTGGGCGAAGGCCTTCAGGCCAAGCGGAGATCAGGGGCAATTATTATTGATCATATGACCCCGCCGTTCGATAAGATTGAGGTTAATCCGGTCCTCGGGAAATTAGAACAGTTAATTTCAGAGCATGAAATTGCCGAATCAAAAAGTATTGCCTTGGCCACGGCTAAATTCAACGAAATATACAAGTACGCCCAGCAGTCGGGCGTTTTAGCGGATTTGGAGATGGATACCATTGTAGATGACGAGGAATTGCATTACCTGGAGCACTACATTGAGGAAGTGCAGGAACAGCATTCGCCCCTCGGTTTGCACACTTTCGGCCGACTACCCGAGCCTGAGAAGGTTGAGAAAAACGTAGCGGCGATCGTTTCCCAGAAAACCGGGTTAAGCCGTAATCAGAAAAAAGCCTACGAAGAAGACATCCGACAACGCATTATTGCCAGTGCCGATGCTGAACTGAGTGCTTTAGTCGATGCCTTAGATGGAAAATATATTCCGGCCAGTACCGGAAATGATCCGCTCAGAAATCCTAACTCCCTGCCAACCGGCAAAAACTTCTACGCCTTTGATGCGGATTACATTCCTTCGGAAGAAGTGTATAAAGCCGGCGAAGATTTAGCCAACAAGTTGATTCAGACCCACCGGGAAGAACACCAGGGGGAGTTTCCCGATAAAGTCGCCTTTAACTTATGGTCTACCGAATGTATCCGGAACGAAGGCATCATGGAAGCCAAAATCTTAAGCCTATTGGGTGTAAAACCGGTGTACGATGGCTACGGAAAAGTAACGGATGTACAAGTAATTCCCCGGCGGACGCTGAACCGGCCCCGAGTTGACGTGGTGATTATCCCATCGGGTCTGTACCGCGATATCTTCCCGCAACTATTACTATTGCTTGACAAAGCCACCAAGCTGGCCGCCAAACAGGATGAAGTAGATAATTATGTACGACAGAATACCGCACTTCATTATAAAATGTTGATTGAGAAAGGGGCATCTACCAACATGGCGCGGGACCTTTCTGAAGTCAGAATTTTCTCTCAGCCCGATGGGGCGTATGGAACCGGTACCAATACGGTAGTAGATGCTTCCGGTACCTGGGAGGATGAAAAAGAAGTGGCTGACGTATTCATGAACCGGATGCACTTTCCCTACAGCGATAATTTCTGGGGCAATAAGCCTGCGGAGGATTCACTGCTAGTGGCCCTGTTTCAGCAAAGCCTGTCGGGCACCAAAGCCGTATTGCACAGCCGAACCTCGCATCTGTACGCCGGACTGGATAACGATGATTTTTTTCAGTACCTGGGAGGTACCGCTCTGGCCATTCGGGCTATTGATGGCGCTTCTCCGGATGTCATTGTATCCAACTTGACCAATCAGGGAAAGATGAAGAATGAAAAATTAAGTTTTTTCCTCAGCAAAGAGATGCAGTCGAGATACCTCAATCCCGAGTGGATCAGCTCCATGCTGGATGAAGGTTATTCCGGAGGACGATTTGTCCGGCAGGTGAGTTCCAATTTATGGGGATGGCAGGTAACGGTTCCCGAGGCCATAGATGAGAGTAAGTGGGATAATTTTTATGACGTGTACGTAGCGGATAAATATGAACTGAACATTGCTCAGCGTTTTGAAGATGCTAAAAACCTGTACGCCTACCAGGTCATGATTTCTCGTATGTACGAAGCGATCCGGAAATCGTACTGGACCCCCGAAGAGGAGGTGAAGCAAAAGATGCTGTCGGAATTCCTGGAAACGGTAGAGAAGGTAGGCCTATCCTGCAACCTGAACGTTTGCAATAATGATCGGCTGGCTAACTATCTGAATAAGGAGTTCGAACAAATAGACGGGCTGTCGCAGCAGAAAATAGAAAACTACCGGAATGAACTGGAAAAAATTCGCCAACGACTGGAAGCCGACGGATTGCCCATGAACACTCAACTGGCAAGTATGTCAAACAATAACAATGATTACTTACCCAGAAAAGAGGTGCAAGGCTATCAGGTAGAAGAAGTCAATGGCGAAAAAAGATCACCGGCAGCAGTTGACACTGGTATCTGGAAGTGGGTTGTATTATCCCTCGTGGTAGGGTATTCCATTTTTTACTTTTCACGAAAACGGTTGAAGAAAGGCTGAGGTTTTCCGTAGATTAGTGAGAAAGATGTAATAGATATAAAGCGCATATGCACTTTATCCAGTTGTTGCCCCTCATTAAAACTCTCTATACGCATAGCTTCGCTGAATTAGTAAACTCGTATCTTTGCCAAAAATAAACTGATGGAAGAGCATAGAGAAAAATATATTAATCCATTTACCGACTACGGATTCAAGCGCCTTTTCGGTGAAGAGCCCAACAAAGATTTGCTACTGGACTTCCTCAACGAACTGCTCCAGCACGAGCAAGGTAGGATTACCGAATTAACCTACCTAAAATCTGATAAGCTAGGAAGCAGCGAAGAAGATCGGAAGGCGGTCTTTGATCTATACTGCCAGAATGAGCGTGGAGAGAAGTTTATCGTAGAATTACAGAAGACCAAACAAAAGTTTTTCAAGGATAGAACCGTATATTATTCAACATTTCCTATCAGAGAGCAAGCCCAACGAGGCTCAGACTGGACGTTTGAATTGAAAGCGGTATATACTGTTGCTATCTTAGACTTCGTTTTCGACGAAGGTCAGAACGAACCTAATAAGTTCAGATATGATGTAAAACTAACCGACATAGAAACTTGTCAAGTATTCTATGATAAGTTGACCTTCGTGTACCTAGAGATGCCTAAGTTTCAAAAAGATGTCAAAGAGCTAACAACGAAGTTCGAGAAATGGATATTTGTGATCCGCAACCTAAACAAACTGGACAGAGTTCCTGATGAACTACGGGAAGGGGTTTTTAAGAAGCTTTTCGAGGTTGCAGAGATAGCCAAATTCAGCAAAGCAGAGGCAGATGCATATGAGGAAAGCTTAAAGTCGTACAGGGACTTGAAAAACACGTTGGACACGGCACGTGAAGAAGCAATTGACAAAAGAAATGTAGAAATAGTTCAAAATTCACTTAAAGCTGGACTCTCGATTGACATAATAGCAAGTATCACAGGACTGAACAGCGAGGAAATAGAAAGAATAAAAAACGAGGAGTAACAATGGCTAAAAATCATTACCAGCAATCTCTCACATGAAGAAGGTACTAATCGGATTCATTGGTTTGGCAATTTTAGGCTATCTAGGTCTGTATGTGTATCTCTATTCAACGCAGGACGATAAGTTCAAATCAATACCATTAGCAAAGAATCATAACTTTCATTTTGATTTTGATGATGAATTTGAAGAAATCAACCTGCAAACCGAAGAAAATGGACTTATCAATTCACTCTTGTTTAAGGCAGATAGCTCTGTAGGAATTGTTTGCTTTTGGAAAGGCAACGGCGGAACGCTTGATAATTGGGGGAACTTAGCCCAAATGTTCGTAGAACTGAACCAAGACGTGATCATCACCGATTACAGGCAACATGGAAAGAGTGAAGGGGAAATTACAATGAACAACTTTTATTCCGATTGCCAGGCGGTTTATGATTTTCTTAAGACCAGATACTCAGAAGATAAAATTACGATTATTGGATACTCTCTTGGAACCACTTTGGCATCCCACCTATCGACATTTAACAATCCAAACCAAACAATTCTAATCGACTCTAAAAAGAGGTTTTCAGTAGACGTTTTCGACAAAGTGTTTCCTCTCTTCCCAACTATCAACATCTTCCCATTCAGCACCGAACAAGACATAAGAAACGACAAAACTCCTGTAACCATCATAACCGGAACAAAAAGCGTACTCTACAAAGAAGCCAATGAACTCCGCAGCTCTTTAAAAAACACTGACAAATACCTTGAGATCCAAGGTGCGACTCATGCATCAATTCTCAACGAAGAAGGACTCAGGGAACTGATTGCAGAACTACTAAAAGGTGAAAGCCGCTAACAAGTGATATAGCACATGCCTCTACTAAGTTAGTTGGTAGTGCAGTGGAAAACCGATATTTTAGTAGATATTTAGAAAGTCCAGAGGCACGTGTCATATCTGGCCGCTGGCTGCCACATAGTATTTCATAGAAACACTGTTACGAATGGAAAAAATTTAGCAACTTCATATGATGAATTTGGTTGGATAGATATGAACTTCAATCCGGTAAAGAACTAGAAACTTTCGAGTTTGTAAGTGAGGGGCCGAAAGGTCGGATTCCTAAAATTGTTCAATACTTTCCGACCAACTACAAAGATCTGTATTATCTAGGGTTTGGAGATAAAAATTTAGTGACTGGTGAAATTGATGATATAGTAGTCTCAAATAACGAAGATAGCGAGAAAGTATTAGCAACTGTCATTGCAACCCTTTATGCATTCACCGATAAACATCGGAACGCTCAGGTATATGCTACTGGCAGTACGGACGCTAGGACGAGATTGTACAGAATAGGAATTTCAAAATATCTTAATGAAGCGTTAGAGGATTTTGAGATTTTTGGTGAACTTGAAGATACGTGGGAACCGTTTGAAATGGATAGAGAATACAAAGGGTTTTTAGTCAGAAGAAAAGAATAATGAAGCCAACAGACATGAATTTACGCAAGAAGCCGATAGTTAAGATTAACAAATCGCTCGATTTCTTCAACGATAAGCCACTTTTTCCTGAAAAGTTGACAAAGGCTAATGAAATGCTAAAGCGGATCGGGCTTCCTGAATCAAAAGTAGCTAACAAATGACAAGCTCAATGAATAAACCGAGCTATAAGCAATTTTCCGTGCGAATCGGCAACTTTAGCATCAATTTGGAAGGATATACTCACTGATCTTATTTGGACGTTGAGAGTGATTTATACGGATCAGAATGTAGATGTTAGGGTTGATTTCATAGTTTTGTCAAAAGCAGTAAATCGTGCATAATCCGATCATCGTGTTCGCTAAGGAACTGGAAAAGTTGCAGGACAAAGTACTTTTCAGTCAACTGACCATAATCACCTCTCCGTAGTCCACGGGATATAGATTGAAGGCCTCCTGTAGGGGAGTGCCGTGTACTTTGGATAGTATAATTCTAATGGGGCCGGCATGGGTCACCACAACTACCTTATCGAACGTGGTAGCCATCAGACTTTCGTACCAACGAGTCACGCGGTCGGCCAGCATCTTCATAGACTCTCCATTTGGCACTTGGCAATAGACAAAATCATTCATCCAGGGATCTAATTCCTGCTTAGGAATTTCTGACCAAGGCCGTAGCTCCCAATCGCCAAAATCCATCTCCTTTAGCTGAGAAACTTGTTCTAGCGTTTGGTGGGGAATACGTTGGGCAAGCTGAAGACACCTGCTTAGTGGACTAGTGTAAACTATATCCACTGAGGTAGGTAGTTTCGCGAGAACTCTCCGGGATTCTTCCGTGAACGTTGCCGCCAGAGGAATGTCGGATTGACCATAGCATATCCCTTTAGAAATAGCAGGCGTGGTATGACGAACTAAATAAATTTCCATAGAAGTACTACCATGATGTAATAAGCCACTTCCACAATTTGCTGGGTAGCCCCCAGGCAATCTCCCGTATAGCCGCCGATTTTTCGCTGAAATAAATTGCTTAAGTAAACCTTAACAAGGTACAGTAGCATCGGAACAAGACACCACCCCAGTTGATTAGTCAGCGTCACGATAACTGCGGTAGGGATCAATCCAAATAGCAAGGCCAGTATAATATTGATTTTAGAATACGCTTTAGCGAATGGCCTCGCCTTGCTCTGTTCATCCTCACGAACGTACTGGTGGGTGAAGATCACAGTAGCTGCCATCAGTCTACTAAGCGTATGTCCATTAACCACTACGAGGATGATGTAAATCCACTCCTGTTGTCTAATAATCTCGGTTAAGAGGGCGACTTTGAGCGTAAGCAGCAGGATTAGGCCAACGACCGCGTAGGTTCCTACCCGGCTGTCTTTCATGATGCGAAGGATCTGCTCTTTAGTCCATCCTCCGCCAAAACCATCGCATACATCCGCAAATCCATCTTCATGAAAGGCGCCGGTGAGCCATACCGAAATGACGATGCAAAAAATGGCGGCAAAAAATGGACTAATCAACCAGTTACCCACCACCAGACCCACTCCCGAAAGGATACCAATAATCCATCCGATAAGCGGAAAATATCGAATCGATTTATTGATATACTCGGGGCGGTGATCTACCCAAGATGGACAGGGTATCCTGGTATAGAACATCACCGCCGCAAAAAATATCTTCAGCTCTTCTCTCACGGGTCGGTTTTTCCACTCACACCTGCCGATTCGAAGCTGGCCATGTCGTTCATCATCGCTGCCGACATTTGCAGCAAGGGATAGCTCGCGGCACAACCCGTCCCTTCTCCCAGTCTCATCTCCAGTTCAAGCAATGGATCGACGTCCAGGTAAGATAGTACTTTAGTGTGGCCGCGCTCCGCCGAGCGATGGGTGAAAATGGCATATTCCTTAATTTGGGGTTGCATCTTATGGGCGATCAAAAAGGCTGCCGTAGAAATAAAACCATCGACCATAATTAAACAGTGCCTCGCTGCCGCTTCCAACATTCCCCCCACCATTTGGGCAATCTCAAACCCACCAAAGGTGGCCAGTATGGTATCAGCATTTTTCCGAGAGTCCAGTCCATGAAATTCTTGAGCACTTTGTAAGGTCTTACGTTTTTGATCCAGAAAATCACCCACTACCCCGGTTCCCTGGCCTACACATTCTGCCAACGGAATATCACAGACCGTACTGACGATCAGTGAAGCCGAGGAAGTGTTGCCAATGCCCATTTCTCCAAAACCAATCACATTGGTACCCTTTTCAGCAATACTCGAGACGACCTCCGCCCCTTTCTGAATGGCCAGGTGACAAGTTTCCAGACTCATGGCTCGCTCCGCTCGGTAATCTGCTGTACCTAAACCCATTTTTGCGTGGATCATCGGGAGCGACGATTCAAACGGGTGATTAACCCCTGAATCAACCACCATCACTTGCATGTTGGCGACATTGGCTAGGGCATTGATGGCCGCTCCCCCCTGTAAGAAATTCATGACCATTTGATAAGTAACTTCCGGCGGGTAAGGATTGACCAGCCCTGATTGGGCAATGCCATGATCTCCCGCAAAGACCAACACTACCGGATCTTGCAAGGTAGGGGTAAGTGTTCCTTGGATACGAGCGAGTTGAAAAGCCAAGTGTTCTAGCTTACCCAAAGAGCCGGGAGGCTTGGTTTTACGGTTCAGCTTATCCCAAATCTGAGTATCAAGCGTAGTGCTCACCGATTCTATGAGCCAATGAAGTTGGTTAGTCATGATAGAAGTTTCTATTATTTCAGTTGAAGGGGTAGACCGGATACCATGAATACCGCCTTATCCGCCCTGTCAGCAATGAACTGGTTCATCCAGCCTTGCAATTCCACAAATTTACGACCCATAGGGCTTTCGGCATGCACTCCCATGCCGATTTCATTAGAAATAATGATCAGAGTAGCTTCTTGCTGGAATAATTGCTCTAATTCCTGATTGCCGTGATGCAAACAAACATCGATATCTTGTTCCAGGTCTACAAACCAATTAGTCAGCCATAAAGTGATGCAATCTAAGACAACCACCCGTCCCGATATATCCAACTTGCCAATGAATTTTTCTTCTTCCCAGGTTTCCCAACGCTGGTCTCGCTCGTCCTGGTGACGCTGTACTCTTTTCTCGAAGTCAGTGTCCCACTTCCGGGAGGTAGCTAAGTAGACGGGCTGGTCAGACAATCCCAGTGCCAGGTTCATGGCGTAACGACTTTTACCGGACCTTTCCCCTCCGGATATGTAGTAGATCAAAATCGGTTATAAATTAAAGTGACCACATGAGGCAATCGCCAATAGGTAAGAATAATACGATTTACAGATATTTACAAAGAGGTGTATAAAAAACCACGGAAGCTTTTGGCATTAAGGATGGGTTTTTTGCCAATCTGCCAAGATTGTAATACACTGAGAAGTATTTGATTGCTAACGTCCGCACGGCGGCGGCCACATTTCGTCCCGGCAGGGAACCACAGCTTATAAACAATGGAGGGCTATCTCAGGGTGATCCAACTGACCAGTAGGAAGTCGGTCACTAACCGCTTGCCAGCACTGCTTTGCGTGTTGTACTACCCACCGGGATGCCGGCTAATGAACACTTACACTACTGTCCAATGATCTGCGGCTTTTTATTCGGTTCTGTAAACCTTTCCTTTTTTGGAACTGATACCATAACCCTTTCATTCAGCTTTTTTTATCCGTTGAATGTTACCAGACTTGTTCATAAACTTTGTTATCTTTTAGGCTAATTTCCTGACCTATGAAATATCTATCTATTCTGCTATCGTGGCTCTTTATCCCCATCACTATTCTTGCCCAATCCTCTGACGAGAATGCTAAGAAGTATCTTCAACCCATGAACGTATTCGATCTGGAATACGCCAGTGACCCCCAGATCACCCCAAATAGTGAGCAAATAGTCTACGTACGCAATTTCATGGATATTATGCAGGATCAGCGGCAAACCAATTTGTGGTTGGTTAACTCCGACGGAAGCCAGCACCGCCCTCTTACAACGGGCAACCACCGTGACTTTTCCCCCCGTTGGTCGCCAGATGGAACCCGGCTTTTGTATGCTTCGAACCGGGAGGAAGGAATCCAGCTCTTCATCCGGTGGATGGATACCGGACAGACTGCTAAACTTACCAACCTAACCCAATCTCCGGGAAACCTAAGCTGGTCGCCCGATGGTCAATGGGTTGCTTTCACGATGGAAGTAGTCAGCGACCCACCCACGCTGGCCCAAATGCCAAAAAAACCCAAAGGGGCTGAATGGGCAAAACCCGCCAAATACATTGATGCCCTTCAGTACCGCTTCGACGGGGCTGGTTATCTGGAAAATGGCTACGCTCACGTGTTTGTTCTCTCCGCTGAGGGTGGTACTCCTCGTCAGCTTACCTACGGAGAAAATGATTTTGGCGGGAGCCTTTCCTGGACTCCCGATAGCCGTTCCCTGATTCTGTCGGCGAACTTGCACGATAACGGTGACCTCGAGCAACCTCTAAATTCCGAAATCTACGAACTAGCTATATCGGATGGCAGCATTCGAGCACTAACTGATCGTAACGGGCCGGATCAGTCGCCGCAGGTTTCTCCGGATGGACAGCAGATCGCTTACTTGGGCTTTGATGATCGCTACCAGGGTTATCAGGTAACTAAGCTCTACCTCATGAACCGTGACGGTAGCGATCCCCGGGAGCTAAAAACTTCGCTTGACCGGGATATTTCATCACCCCAATGGAGTGCCAATAGCAAATCCATTTACTTCAGTTATGACGATGAGGGGATTACCAAGATTGGCGAGGTAGATTTGAAAGGTAGTACAAAAGAGATTGCCACCGATATAGGAGGAACCTCAGTGGGCAGACCCTACGCCAGTGGCTCTTTTTCGGTATCTAACGATAGCCAGATAGCCTACACTTCCACCGCTCCTCAACGTCCGGCCGATGTTTCGCTAGTTTCCAACTCGGGGCAGTCATCCCAGCTAACCGGACTGAACGAAGATCTGCTAGCGTATAAACAGCTAGGAAAAGTAGAGGAGATTCGCTACGCTTCATCTGCTGATGGCCGGGAGGTGCAGGGCTGGTTAGTATATCCTCCTGATTTTGATGAGTCTAAACAGTACCCTCTATTACTGGAAATACACGGGGGGCCTTTTGCCAATTACGGACTCCGCTTCAGTGCCGAGATGCAGTTATACGCTGCCCAAGGCTACGTAGTATTGTATACCAACCCTAGAGGTAGTACCAGTTACGGCGAAGAGTTCGGTAATCTCATCCATCATAACTACCCAGGCGAGGACTATGACGACCTTATTTCGGGGGTAGATGCGGTGATTGAACGAGGATTTATTGATGAAGACCGACTTTTTGTCACTGGTGGTAGTGGAGGGGGAGTACTTAGCAGTTGGATTGTGGGGAAAACCGACCGCTTTGCTGCCGCCGTGGTAGCCAAGCCCGTCATCAACTGGTACAGCTTTGTGCTAACCTCAGACGCTTATCCATTTTTTAGCAAGTACTGGTTTCCGGGAAAGCCCTGGGACAATACCGAGCATTACATGAAACGATCCCCCATTTCTTTGGTGGGAAAGGTAACCACTCCCACCATGCTACTTACGGGGGAATCGGATTACCGTACTCCTATCTCTGAAACTGAGCAGTACTATCAGGCCCTTAAATTACAAGAAGTAGAAACGGCTATGGTGCGTATTCCGGGCGCCTCCCACGGTATTGCTAATCGCCCCAGCCATCTGATCAGTAAAGTACTCCACGTTTTAGCCTGGTTTGAAAAATATCCGAGGAGAGTAGAAGGCACAACTGCAGCGGGTGAATAGTATTCGCGATATGTTATCTTAATTCTTGCTCGCCATGCTATCATTGAGTTTGCAAACTGTAAATAGTTTTTGGTACCTTCCGGCGGTAGTGTATCCTAAACAAGAATGAACAGATTAAAATTTGGTAACAAGGAAGCAAATCGTAGAAGCTGTCTGAAATAGAAATTGCTCAAATTTTGAGATATGTCAAAATAAAAGAAATGAGAAAGCCTGTCGTATGGCAATTATCGGTGGTTCAATTTGCAGAGAGAGCATGGATCACTGGAGTAATTCTGGGCAATGAACCTTACGTTCAGAGTAAAAAGGTTGGAAAAATTAAGAACTCAATAAGATTACTGTCTTCCTATTTTGCTACAACCTACTCCAACAAGAATATAACCTTAGGTGCTGATGGTAAAACTATAAGTACAAGAACGGATGGAAGTGGCAACTTCTCAGTTTTCGTTGATAGCACGGAGGTTAATAATGTATCGGTATTTATCCAAGGACTAGATAATCCGCTGAAATTATCACAAGATTACCCCATTGTTTTTCAGACAAGCAATAGTCCTTTTGATATTATATCAGACTTAGACGACACCCTAGTGGAATCTAATACCGCCCATGATTTTAAACGAGTTAAAACACTGGCATTTACACCCCCTGAAAAACGAAAACCAATACGCTTTACAACAGAACTATTGAATGAGTTAAGGGATGCCCGCATTACTTATGTCTCAAAAAGTGAAAGTAATCTGTTTGGCATTATAGCATCATTTATCCTTCATCACGGTTTACCTGTTGGACAGCTTGTTCTCACACCTTACCTGCGTTTTGGTCAACTGTTTTCCTCCAAGAAAAAGGGATTGGAATTCAAAATTAACACAATTAATACCATTATTTGTAATTCAGCTTCAACTAAACAATTTGTACTTATAGGAGATGATACTCAACAGGATATGAAAGTGTATGCCCATATTGCGGAACAACATCAAAACAAAGTCCTTAAAATTTATATCCATAAAACAAGAAAGAGGCTTGTTGGAGCTAAACTGAGATATTATCAGCAGCTCTTAAATACTTGTGTTCCAGTTCTTTTTTTCTCGGACCAAAATCAAGTTCAGCGAGAGATTCAACATTTAAAAATGAAGGAGGCATGAAATTATTTTTTATTGTAAACCCTATCTCCGGCGGAGTAAACAAAGAACTGTTTTTAGATGAGGCTGAAAAACTCTGCAAAAAATATGGTATAGACCTTCACATCTATAAAACCACAGGGACGGATGATGAACAACGTGTAAAACAAGAACTGTCATCGTATAAGCCAAATAAGGTAGTATCTGTAGGAGGAGATGGAACAACCTTGTTCACCGCACTGGTTTTACTCGACACCAATTATCCAATGGGAATAATTCCTTTAGGCTCGGCAAATGGCATGGCCACCGAGCTTTTTGTTAACCCAAAACCAATTGAGGCCCTTAGAGAAATTATTATGTCAGAGATTGTTGCGGGGCTAGACCTGTTAGTAATAAATGATAAGTATCACTCTATGCATATAGGAGATGTAGGAGTAAATGCTCAAATCGTAGAATCCTATGCAGCGGACCCTAAGCGAGGAATGGCTACCTACTCCAAATATTTTCTAGAAGAACTATCCAGACTAAATCCTTTCCAAGTAGATATCAATATCGATGGGAACACATTTTCTGAAGTTGTATTGATGGTTGGAATATGTAACGCTAGAAAATATGGAACGGGGGTACCGCTCAATATACAAGGAAACCCAATGGATGGCCTGTTTGAAATAGTGTTAATAACCAAAATTGATGGAAAGTCCTTGATCAAGGCTGGATTGTCCAGATTCAATGATAATTTTTCTGATAATCAATCAGGCAGGGTCTTGGCTGGAAAATATGCAGAAGTCACATTTGATAAACCAAGATTACTTCAATTGGACGGTGAAGTAATTGGAAAATTCAAGAACATCAAGATAAAAATGCTAGAAGGATCGGTAAAGCTTATAACTAACCGCGAGAATCTATACTTGAAAAATTAATAACTATATCAATGTGTTTCCTATGATTACCTCTATTGGGAATTTCACGAAAAAGGGGGCGTCAGGCTAAACGGGAAGGTAAGTGGAAGGCAGTGAAGTATAAAGTTTTTAAAAAGGAGAGAATCGATAATTATTAGCCTTTATCGAGATAATAATACACTTCGTTGAAGCGTAATTCTTTCTTAAACTCAGACAACTGAGTCTGCTGATTGATGAGTAGATACTCAACATTTGCCATTGCTGCATAATCTTCCCAATGCTCGGCAGTCAGATTCTGACTATAAACCGTATGGTGGGCACCCCCAGCATAAATCCAAGCCGCGGCGGCCGTGGACAGATCCGGAAGGGGCTTCCAAAGTACCCGGGCTACGGGCAGGTTTGGCAAATCAGCCTCAGGCCTGATAGCTTCTACTTCATTGACCAACAGCCGAAAACGATTACCCATATCAATGATCGAGGCATTGAGGGCAGAACCGGGTGCTACATTAAACACCAACCGTACCGGGTCTTCTTTCCCACCAATCCCCAATGGATGTACTTCGCACGAAGGAACATTTTCTGCAATGGAAGGACAAATTTCTAGCATATGCGAACCTAGCACGCTTTGATTATCCGGACGAAAATGATAAGTATAATCTTCCATAAAGGAATTTCCGCCTTCCAGTCCACTTGCCATCACCTTAGCAGCTCGGACGAGTGCTGCCGTTTTCCAGTCGCCTTCCGCTCCAAAACCATAGCCTGCTGCCATCAATCGCTGGGTAGCAATGCCCGGCAGTTGCTTCAAGCCGTGCAAGTTCTCAAATGTGTCGGTGTACCCCACAAAGCCCCCTTCTTCTAAAAAAGCTTTCAGTCCCAGCTCAATCCGCGCGGTATCAATAAGTGATGACCGCTGAGTACCATCCTGGGTTAGCGTACTGGCTAACTCATACTGCTCGGCATATTCTTTTACTAGACTTTTTACTTCAGCATCACTAACCTGGTTAACGTAGCTCACCACTTCCCCTACTCCGTAGCCATTCACTGAATAGCCGAACTGGATTTGAGCCGATACTTTGTCGCCTTCCGTAACCGCTACCTCCCGCATATTATCGCCGATACGGGCAATCTTAGCCCGCTGGGTATCGTGCCAGGCTGCCGCTGCTCGCATCCAGACCGACAAGCGTTGCTGAACCGCTTCATCCTGCCAGAAGCCCACCACCACTTTTCGGTTTAGACGTAGCCTACTGACCATAAACCCAAACTCCCGACCGCCGTGAGCCGACTGGTTGAGGTTCATAAAGTCCATATCAATACTATCCCAGGGTATATCCCGGTTGAACTGAGTATGCAAATGTAGTAGGGGTTTCTGAAAAATCTTTAATCCTCCAATCCACATTTTGGCCGGGGAGAAGGTATGCATCCAGGCAATGATCCCGATACAGTTAGGAGCTGCATTAGCTTGTTGGCAGAGATGATAAATTTCGTCGGGGGTAGTGACAATAGGTTTGAAGAAAACCTGCACTGGAATAGCTTCAGAAGCATCTAGGGCTAATGCAATTTGCTGGGAATGCTTAGCTACCTGACGCAGGGTTTCATCCCCGTACAGGTGCTGGCTACCCGTTACTAACCAGACTTCAAGTTCTTTAAGATTAATCATAGCTTATCCGTTGAATGAGATCATAATATAAATCACAATGGTCAACACTACCAATGAAGCCATAATATCCCAAATGGTATAACTGACTTTATTTTTGGCTTTTTGTTCTTCACTAAGTGTACTGATAGCACCAGCCACCCGGCAACAAAGAAAGCATTCATCTATTGGTTATAAAAGCCCAATAGCTTATGAAGAGCAATGGAACTGCTAGAGCTGCTTAATCAATTGTTTACAAAAATAGGGGAAACTTAGCATAAACGGACAAGACCTAGGATAAGAAGAAATCTATTCCGATATCGCCAGCGGTACCAGGGGAAGCTGCCAACCTAAGGTTTGCCTCCAAACATAACATCCATAAGCACTGGTAAAAAGGTAATGAATGAAAGAAGAGCACCACTCACTGCTGTGGCAATCAATATTCCGAAGTAGCGAACCGGCACTGCCGAGGCAAAGATCATCAGCCCAAAGCCACCAGCTAGTAGCAGACTGGTCACCAAGATCGCTTTACCCACCTTCCGGATGGTCATCTCCATATTTTCTCGATGCGGGAGCTGCTCCCGATCTAGGTAGTAGTGATACACAAAGTGAATGGTATCGTCTATGGTAATGCCCAATACCACCGCAGCAATCAGGGAGGTGGCAATATCTAGCGAGATACCCGCTAGGCCCATTACGCCCAGAATCAGCAATACCGGTAGCAGATTGGTTAAAAAGGCAGCCAGACTGAGTAATACTTTGCCTCTGAGCATCAGTAGCAGAAAAACCAGCACCAAGCCCGAAGCAATGGTGAGGCTACGCTGTTGTGAAGTGACGACATACCCAACAATACCCGCGTACAGAGGAATATAGCCAGTAGGCTGTAATTTCGCCTTACTACCGTAAACCTCCTGACTTAATGCGTTAATCTGGGACAGCATCACACTGAGTTCGCCTGTACTGACCACATCTCCACTCAGGATAAGCCGCCCCTTTTTTTCATCAGCAGGTAACCAGCGCCTCACCAGACTACTATCCTGTTGCAGGGCCTGAGACGTGTAACGATCTACTAGCTCAGGCTTCAAGCGATTGCGCCACATAGGACCATATATTATAGGTAGCGTTTGGATATAGAGGTCATGAAAGCCACCAGCACTCGCAATGCCTTCAATATCCGTAACCCGCCGGGCAAACTCAACGGTTTTAATGAGAAGTTCAGGACTGTTTACCGCAGTAGAATCCTTTGGGTAGAGCATCAGATCTATCGGAAAATAACGGCCCCACCGTTGTAAAATCGCCCGATGATCTTCTACTACCGGGTGCTCCTCCGGAAAATAACCTAGGGTATCAGTATTAGCATTCATCTGACTGACACCATATCCCAAACCTACTGCTGCCATCAGGTAAAAACCTAGAATAGCGTATTTCTTTTCTACCGAAAATCTAAATAACCACAACAGCAGATTTTCGGCCTGTATTCCCAGACTTGACTTTTCGTAGCTGATGAGGGGTAGGAAAAAAAACGCCAGCACAAAACTTACTAACAGCGCCAGGGAGAGGCCAATTCCCACCAAAAGACCCAACTGCTGTAAAATAGAAAGGGGGGTAAACAGGAAGGAAGCAAAACCCGCTACCGTCGTAAGGGTGGTAAACAGACACGGCCACCACACCCGCTCCAGAGCCGGGATGATATCTTTCCGCCCCTGTGCCTTGTAGTGGTTAAGTATATGGATAATATCCAGCAGACTGACAACGGTCAGCAGAACGGGGGCGATAGAAGAAACCAAGTTGAGGGAATAGCCCAGGGCACCGTAGATGCCCAACGCCAGCCAGAGCACCAGAAAAAAAGTTGCCAGGCTGTAGATAATCACATAAAAACTTCGGTAGAGAAGAAACAAAAATAGCATAATCAGCCCCACGCCGCTACCCAAAAAGAGGGCAAAATCCCGCTGGGTGAGCTTATTGAGGCCAGAGTAAATAACGGAACTTCCTCCCATAGATACGTTTTCTTCTGGAAAATACGTGAACAAGGCTTTCTCCACCCCCTCGACAATTTCATTCATACGGTGCTGTATATCCGATAGGAGTCCCAACTGAACAAGTAGCCGTAGACTGCTTCCTTCTTCATTGACAAAGTTCCCAGTTACCAAGGGGGCTGATTGGTAAAAATTAGCCAGGGAGTCATATAACTGAGGGGCTTCCGGTAGGTATTCGGGTAGTGCTGGCGTGAAATAACGACCGGCAGAAAGCTTAAAAGTACGAGCATTGGCCAGGGAATACACCTCTTCTACCCCTTCTATTTTTCTCATCTCATTGATGCTCTTCCGCATAGCCAGCAGCGTATTCCGGTTTATTGCGCCCGCTGTATCATGGATAATGACCGTAATTACCTCATCGCTACCAAACGACTGTTGGAAGTCTTGGTACGTACGTAGCAGCGGGTCATCTTCCACAAACCAGGACTCAATGGCATTGCTAATCTGTAGGGCTTGGGGAAGAAAAGGGGACAAAAAACTACCGCTAACAATAAAAAAACCGAGCCAAAGCCAGCGGTACTTCTGAAAAAAGCGCATACGTGGGTTTTATGGGGCCAAGGCCGAAATTACTGCCCGGTTCACGCTTATCAAAATAGCATCATCCTTTAACTTAATAGTAGTTAAAAGATTAATAAATCGCTTTCTCGCCATCCTACCTCCAGGTGGTTCTCGGTGGGTTTCTCCGAACAGTGGATGCTCACTACCTGATCCCCTACCGTCACCTCGGTGTGGTAGTACTGTCCCATGAAAGTGGTATTGGTCACTGATGCTGTCGCGCTGTAGTCAGAAGGTTGGTTATAAGTGAAATGATGACTTCTTAAAAAGTAGTGATTCGTAGATGTTGGTGCGTAGCCAAATTGCTCTAGTAATGCCATGGGCATTTCCACTAGGGTATCGAGTAGTTGAGCTACGTAGGGGGTAGCGGGGTTTTGGTAAAGTGTCTCGGGCGAAGCCTGTTGCAATAACCGTCCATCCTTGAGCATAATTACCTCATCCGCGATAGCCATTGCATCTTCCGCATTATGGGTGATAAACACCGAACACACTCCGGTTTGTTGGAGAATGTCAAATATTTCGGTGCGGAGGTCAATCCGCAAGCTACTATCCAGGTTGCTGAACGGTTCGTCTAACAGAATGAGGCGTGGCTTGGGTGCCAGTGCCCGGGCTAGGGCCACTCTTTGCTGCTGTCCTCCCGAAAGTTCGTGGGGATAGCGGTTTCCGTACCCCTCCAAATCGACCAAATGAAGCATTTCATTGACCACCGCCGTCTTATTTGATAGATTGGAGATGCCGTATTCAATGTTTTTAGTAACGTTCAAGTGAGGAAACAAAGCGTAGTGCTGAAAAACGAATCCAATCGACCGTTTTTCGGCGGGCAAATGATAAGATTCCGAACTAATCAAATCGTCGTTGAGGTAAATTTTTCCTCGATCGGGACTTTCTAAACCAGCAATTAGTCGCGCTAAGGTAGTTTTTCCGCTCCCACTTTCCCCGAGGATGGAGTACGCCTTCCCCGCCTCTAGTTGCAAAGAAACATCGTCAAGTGCTTTTACTTTACCCCGATCGTAATGCTTGGATAAATTATTTATGGTTAATAACATGCGAATAATGACTAATGAATAATGACTAATGAATAATGACTGATAATGGGCAAGCTATTAATCATTATCCGTCCTTCATTAATCATTAAATTTAGCTAATCCCTTCGTATTAATCGATTGAGAAAGATGACGGGTAATACCCCGGTGAGCACAATCATCAACGAGGGCCAGGCAGCCTCGATGATGCGTTCGTCGCTGGCGTACTGATACGCCTCAATAGCCAGAGTCTGTACATCGTAGGGCTTAAGAATAAGCGTCAGGGGCAGCTCTTTCATCACATCAATAAAGACTAAAATGAAAGCACCCAGTAGCGCCGGACGTAGGAGCGGAAGTTCAATTTTCCAAAGAGTATGTAAAGCCCCTTTACCTAATGACTGGGAAGCCTCGAGCAGTGCTTGCTGTACATTCTGTTTTCCAGCGGAAAGAGGATTGTAAGCTACGGCCAGAAAACGCACTACGTAGGCATAGATTAATGCGATTGCAGTTCCGGTCAGGAAGAGACCGATCTCGGTCGAGAACAGTTGGCGATTCACATCGATCAACCATTTATCAATATAAAGACCGGGCATATATACCCCAACGGCAATAACGGCTCCCGGAATGGCGTAGCCTAAGATACCGAATTTAGACACCTTACCCACCCATCCTAGCCGATTCCAGTGACCCGCTACGAGCAAAGCCAAAGCTGCTAACACACCGCACCCCGCCGCCACTGCCGCAATAGTGAGGCTCTGTAATACCACGCGGTTCAAATCGACCCAATCGATACCACTGTAGTTCAGCACCGCCCAATAGACTAGTTGGGCAACTGGAAACAAAAACCCTAAAGCAACTGGTAGGGCAACCCCAGCGAAAATGAGCCAACGTTTTCCTAAGCTAGGTCTTACTCGCTCGAGTTGCCGGCCACTTTTACTATCAACCACAAATCGTTTTCTTCGCCGCTGCCCTTGCTCAATGAGAATCAGCGAGAAAATGATAATCAGTAGCAGGGCAGCCAAATAGACAGCCGTTTCGGGTTCTTTATATCCAAACCAAGATTTGAAAATACCAGTGGTAAACGTATTGACCCCGTAGTATTTGGCTGCCCCGTAATCGTTTAGCACCTCCATAATCACCAAAATGACCCCGCCCACGATGGCCGGTCGGGCGATGGGCAGAATGAGCTTAAAAAAACCGTAGGTTTCGTTCTTACCCAATACCTGGGAGGCTTCAATCAGATTTTGGGACTGGTGTTGGAAGAATGCCCTACAGGCTACGTAGACGTAGGGATAAAGCGATACACTCAACACCAAGGAAAGCCCGTGAATGTTCATTACATCGATCTTATCTATACTCAATGAGAACCAACGTAGCAGCAAGGTTAGCGAGCCACCGTAGTCAAAAATACCCGCGTAGGCGTAGGCCGTGATGTAAGAAGGAATAGCCAGGGGCAAAATAAGTAGCCATTCCAGCGGTTTACGACCGGGAAATTCGTAACGTGTACTCAACCAGGCACTGCTTACTCCGAAGAGAATGGTAAGGATACTACAGGCTATAGCGATATACAGCGAGTTTTGTACGTACTTGGGTAATAAATACTGGGCAATAGCCCCCCACGACTCGCCGGGACCAGCGAAGAGCTTAAAAAAAATGAAAATCGGGGGAGTACCGATAAATAGCGTGATGATCAAAGCCGAGGCCGACCAACGATTGAAATCCCGTCGATTTTTTTGAAAATATTGCCTAAATCGATTTTGCAAGTGGCACAGAAACTTAAATATATCCGAAGTTTATGGCTTTTCGGAGTCCGAAGACCGGAAACTGGAGACTGGATCGGGTTTAGCAGCTTCGTTAAAAAAGCAACTCAAGGCAGTAAGCAGCTAGGGTAAGCATGGATGTCCTTCCTGTTTTTTTTCCCGTTTCCTGTCTCTGGCTTCCGGACTCCGTCTTCGGTTAAGGCCAGCCTGCCGCGTCAAAGATTAGATTAGATAGCTTGTTGTACTCGCCGAGCTTGTACAAAGGTAAGCCATCCTCCTTGAATTCGCCCCAGGATTGTAGCAATTCCGCGGGGGGCACTTCCGGGTGAACGGGATATTCGTAGTTGGCTTTGGCAAAAACTTCCTGAGCTGGTACTGAAGCCAAAAACTCAATAAATTTGATCGCGTTTTCTTTGTGGGGAGCGTATTTGGCCACCCCGGCTCCACTGATGTTGATATGCGTGCCTCGACTCTCTTGATTGGGAAAGAAAATTCCTACCGCCTGGCCCGCCTCCACTTCTACCGGATCAGCCGAATTGAGCATTCTTCCTACGTAGTAAGTGTTTACCACGGTTAAATCACCTTCTCCCGCCGCCACGGCCTTTACCTGATCCCGGTCGTTTCCTTTGGGGGTACGCGCCATATTTTCCACCATTTTAGCTACCCAATCCCGGGCAGCATCCTCCCCATTATTAGCAATAATTGATGCCAATAGAGATTGATTGTAGATGTTGGATGATGACCGTATTAGTACTTTGTTCTGCCATTCATCGTTAGTGAGTGCTTCGTAACTAGATAACTGCTCAGGTTGCACCCGATCCTTGGCGTACACAATCACCCGGGCTCGTTTAGTAAGGGCAAACCAATGTCTATCGGTATCGATGAGGTGAGTTGGAATGGTTTTTTCCAAAAACTCAGACTCTACTGCTTGCAGTAATCCTCGGCTCTTAGCGCGGGCTAAACGTCCGGCGTCAACAGTAATTAGCACATCAGCCGGGGAAGCTTCACCTTCGGCTTCCATTTTCTGGATAAGCTCATCCGCATTGGCGTTGACCACATTCACTTTTATACCAGATTCCTCCTCAAATCGATCAAATAATTGCTGATCAACATCGTAGTGTCGGTGGGTATAGACATTAACTACGTCTTCTTCACTGCTTGCATTCTGCTCACCAGACTCATCTGGAGCAGAGCCACAGGCCAGTAAAATCCCGGAGAGAAATGCTATAAAAAGTATTTTTTTCATTGATTTAATGTTTGAGAGTGGTATCGGTATAACAGACCTGTAAGAAATGATTATTTAATCCTTTATCAATCCCCATCGCCGGAGCTAAACGTAATGGCTAAACTCAGTAGACTACTGGAGTCTCCTTTCAGGTAGCGTGTCAATTGCTGCATGGCCTGATGTAACTCGGCCATTTCGGGGTTATTTGCTTGAGCCAGTTCACCCAGCCCTTGTTCCTTCGGAATGCGCGCAATGATATTGTTAATCTCATCAAATTGCTGCTGAATGGTTGTCACCAGTTCTTCTCCACCCTCAATAGATAGCAAATATTCTTCCCATCCCAAACCGTCCTCACCATTACCGTAGCGTCCGTGCCAGAGATTGACAATAGTGGCGTAATTGAGTAGTAAATAGTCCAGGGACTTTTGACTAAAGCGGGCTTCGGCCAGGGTAGGCTGCGGTCCCGACTGTCCGGCGATGAGCCCCATCGGTATACCCAGTTTTGCGTCTCGAACGGCCTCAAAGTTCCTCACTGTCTCGTTAAACATTTGAGTGGTCGAGCTTTTAGCATCCGTACCGTCGCTAGCGATAAACTCCGTGGCGTAGTCTCCCTGCCAGGCCTGATTGAAACTGGTTAGCTGCTCGACTAGTCTGTCCACCGTCTTCTGAAGATAACTAGCTCGGTTTTCGTCGAGCTGAGTGAGAACGCTGTCGGCATCATCTTTAGCAAAAAGTAAGTACTCGACGGTGAGCAGCCCTCGGGTATTACGTTGGGAATCATTGAAACTTGGGTCAGTTGCTCTAATTTTTTCTTCAATGCCTTCTACATCAATAGGCCAGAGTGCAACCTCTTCTACTAGCGTACGTCTCCGTCCTTCGGTGCCTCCCGGACCAAAATTGAGCATGCACACTTTAATCCAGGCGCGGTAGGTTTCGTCCCATTGGGTTTGGGCTTCCTGTAAATGCTCTACAGTTTTCTGACCGACGAGCGTATCCACGGCACTCTGCAATTCCTCGGCTTCTTCCAGCAGGTCTTCCGCCGCAGGCTGAATAATATTGTGAGCATAATTCTCCAGAAAAGCCTGTCTATCGAAGGTTTCTGCCTGCTCCTCTTCTCCCGATCCACAAGCCGTACTTAGCACTAAGCCAATTATCAGTAATTTATAGTTGATAGTTTTGTTGTTCATTTCTACTTGTTGATAGTATTCGGAGGAGGGAAAATGGAAAACGGAGAACGGAATTTATCTTTCCTTCTTTCTCCATTTTCTGTCTTTCGTTTTCCCTTTTCATATCTCATATCTTACATTTCATATCTTCTAAAGACTTTCCACGAAAAAAATTAGTGCTTTCCGCTGCTCGGCGGTCAATTTAGTGAATTTATCTTTGGAAGTTTCCGCTTCGCCCCCGTGCCACAGAATAGCTTGCTCGGTGTTTCGGGCCCGGCCGTCGTGCAACAGTCGAGTGTGCTTGTTCACGGTTTTGATTAGTCCGATGCCCCACAGCGGAGGGGTGCGCCACTCTCGGCCGGTAGCCTCAAAGTCCGGGGAATTATCAGCTAGCCCTTCTCCCATGTCGTGGAGTAGCAAATCGGTGTAGCAGTATATCTTTTGATCGTTTAGCGCCATTATCTCATCGTCGCTACCGGTGGTGAAAGAAGCCGTATGGCAGGACTCACAGCCCAGTTCGTAAAATAGCGTTCGGCCTTCAATATACTCGGGTTGATCCATGTTTCGTTTGGCGGGCACCGCTAAGGCCTTGATGTATAGCGCGATGCGATCTAACTGTCGGTCACTAACCTCTGGGCTACCTCCCTCCGGTAGGGCTACACTTTGAGCTTCCTGGTAAGGGGTAAACTCGTCTTCGGGAAAAAATGAGCTGGTCAGTCCCATATCTCCGTTAAATGCTCCAGCAGTCTGCTGTAGTACCGTCGGCTGGTTAGCTTTCCACCCAAAGCGACCTAGCGTCTTTTTTTCTTCGAGCACATTCCAGACGTAATTCGCTTTGCCCGAAATACCGTCCCCATCTCGGTCGTCTACGTCCTCGTTGGAGAGTATATCGGCCTCGGGGATGTTCTCCAGCAAACCCAATCCGGCCACCTGCGGAGCAACCCGGGGGGATAGCTCATACTCTTGATCTATTTCCCCGTACGCCAGTTCGGTAAGGTAGTAGTTAGGTTGAAAGAGCACGTAAGGTGTACCATCGGCATACTGTCCATACAGGGTATCGTACTGGATTTCTACCTGAGCATCCGGCTTCACTCTAGGCAGCGCGTGATCCTGGATCTGACTTCCGTATACTGGGTGTGGCTGTGGTGTCTCGTGTGGATTTTCGGCTACGATGTTCAAGCGCCAGAGGAGCCCGAAGCGGGTTCCGTTGGGCTCGTCCGGGGGGGCGCCCCTACCGTCTTTGAAGTGACAGCTACCGCACGACCTAGCGTTAAAAACCGGACCTAGGCCATCCAGCGATTCTACTGAGGCGGGGGCCGCCACCCAGTTCTCCCGAAACAAGAAATTACCCGCCTGAAATAAGCGAGACTCGTTTCTGCTTAGATTTTTTGCCTGACCGCCGAAGGCATCTTTGCTAAAATTGTAAGAAGTAAAGTTAATTCCCCCACTGAGTTCCTCAAAACGGAGATCAACACTGTAGGTGCATTGCCAGCACCATAAGACAATGCTTACGAATAATAATATGTTAACCCCCCTTCTCTTCACGAAAGAAAACCTACTTTTTAAGTTCTAAGCTCGCATCGGCGAAGGCATCGCTCAAATCTTCCAGTGCACTTACCGCATCGAGAATTTCTTCCTCATTGTGCAGTATGGCTTGATCAAAGGGATCGGGAATGGCAGCAATGGCGGCTCGGGTTTCGCTTATCGCTGTATCTACCGTCTGCGCTTTCTCCGGGTTGATTCTTTCCACCAAAGTAGCGTAGCTTAGGCCGCTCACGGTAGAGCCGTCTACTTTCTCGTATTCCCCCTGGTACACATTGACAATCCCCACAAAATTATTGACGATATCGGAGATGGTGTTATCGGCAAAGCAGGAATGTTCGTTTTCCTGATCCCGGGAATCGACCGCTACAAACATGCGCTCGCCCGAGAGCTCTCCTTTGCTGAATTCGCCTAGGGCGGTAAAAATTTTGTTGATAACATCGTCTTTAGGTAGCGCGAGAAAAGAAGCCCGATAGGCGCCCTCTTCTTCCCATTCTTGCTTCACAGCATCCAGATGATCGAGCAGCAGATCAGCGGTTAACTTTAAATATTGCCCTCGACGTTCAGGATAGCTGGCAGTACCGTCCACTACGTAATCCGTGTAGGGGCGTTGACCCGCTTGGTCTTCGTAGAAATCCTGTCCCCACAGCAGGAACTCAATAGCGTGGTAGCCAGTGAAGATACTCTCTTCGGAAAAAGACTCGTTGAGTTCCTCGAGCAATGCCTTGGTGATCTCCGGATACTCTTCCGGGTTGTTAATCAATCCGGCCGTAGAATCGCCTTCTACGTAATCGATGTAGTTCTCATCCATCGGCCAGGCGTTGATGAGTCCCTCGGGCCCATCTTCATCGTCGATGGGCCCGCCGTAAAAGCGGTAGGCTTCGGTTTGTCCGTAAGGAATTCGGGCTTTCAGCCATTGTTGCTTACAAGCAGTAAACCCAGCCTCGGTGGGGTTGGCCACAAAGGCATCGATCTGTTCTTTCAGCTTAACGGTTTCGTCGTAGCTATCCTGATAGCTGGCCACGACAATATTGGCGTAGTTTTCGGCGGCCGCCGCAAAATCGTTTTCGGTCACCTCGTTACTCCCTGAGCAAGAAGACAGCAGCGAGGTTGCGCCCACTGAACAAATAGTAATCGTTAAAATAAGGTTTTTCATAGTTTGTACTGGTTTAGAGGTGTGTCGTTCTGAGTTTGTAACTCGTTGTAGCTCACCTCTTAATCTAGAAATTAGTTTAGATATCATCTAAATAAAATTATCAAACACCCTGATGGGGCAAGCAGTTTCCTTACCAAGTTGATTTTTCATCCATCGTCTGTAAAATTCGCTTTTTGGTTTGGTGTTAATCCCTACTTTTCTGCAATCTAGGTTTTGGTCAAACCTATAGGTTCTCTTAGCAACTACTCATTCATCGTAGCTACTCGTCGCTGGTATTGCAGTGGCCAGACAGCAGGGTTTTTTCTGGTTTATCTGTACCGATGATTCTACTAGAGCATTTAGCGGTCGACGAGAGATTCAAAGTCGCCGTGACGCGGGTAAAAGCATTGGGGCTAAGCTTTTAGTTGTTGAAAAAAGGGCACTGTCCTAATCAAGAAATAAGTTCAGTGAGGGCTATTGTTAATCCGATTGGAGACCAGATGGTTTTATTCCACGAAAAGTATTGGTTTGAGCGACTAGACCGCGGAAGAAGGTTTAGGCCGATAAGTACTATCTCCTGAACTATACCTTGATTTACTGCTTCTGGTGCTAAGAATCTTGATAAAGTCGCCTAATCTTCTTCCGCAGCTCGTTTGTCTGCTTGATGGCTCTCAATAGAATCCGGTGCTTATGGTCGGGATCATCCCGCAGGCAGCTGGGCGGCAATCCGCGGTTGAGCTCCCAGTAGTAGCGGTCGAGGTTTTGCTGGTTTTCGGTGGGTAATTTCCCGGCCTGGTGCCGGGATCTTGTGGTAGGTTGTTTCAAGAGGTTGGTAATTTAGTTAACTGTCTGTATCTGGATTTACTAGATGATTAGATTAACAGGATTGTGAAACTTGAGTGCTGACAATAAAATATAAGGTAATATCATAGTCTCAATGCTAAAGAGTTTCTAATCCTGTTCATCTTTTAATTCGGTAAATCCTGATACAGACAGTTACAGAAGGCACCCACGTACCGTGCGTACCTTCTGATGAATTAGGCTACAGAAAGATTCCAATTAAAGATCAATCTCACCACAATTTCCCTAGCTGTGATACTAGCACGAAAGACTCATCACCGCTGCCGTCGGTGCCATAAGAACCCAATTCTGTAAACTGATCAAATGCATCTTGGCGGATATAGTGAGAAACAAAATTACCGTTGTTGTCAGTGCTTCCTGCTAAATGGTAAATAGCTCCTTCTATTTTCGTAACTGGTTGGACAAAAACCGAATATTTTGCTAAACCAGTAAAATCGGAAGCCTCTCTTGTATTAAAATCTACTGATACAACTCTTACGCCACCTTGTCTATGTTGAAATCTGTCATCAAATGATTCTGGCAATCCACCATCAGCTATATCGTAATAGGTGAAAATAGCTTTATTGTTGCCAAATGCTATTGGGCTTCCCATGGCATAAATATCTAAGACCTCTTTTAAGTCAAATGCGAAATTGGGATCAAATGTACCATCAGCATTAAACTTAAGCATGGTAGTGAATGAAGGTAGCGTACTGGGATCAACGTCGAAATATTTCGGTACAAAAGCACTTGGTTCAATAGAGCTAAGTAGGAAATCACCATTTTCATCTTGTGGCATAAAGTTCCAGCTAGCCAGAATTCTCGAATCTCTTTCATATGTCATAGTATTTGTTCTCGTGTCAAAAACCCCGACAATGGCACCCAAACCATTAGTATTGAATTCACAGCATACTGAAGGTCCCCAATCTCTAATTGGATAAAAGATCTTTTCGTTGCTTACGTAATTAAATTCTGGTCCAAAAAGGGTTGGATTTGGTTGAAGTGAGGCTATTGCTTCTACTTGATAAACTTCTGTAATCGTCATATCCTCTGGGTTCCAATCGACCACTAACCCTTCTCCTACATCTGCTACATAAGCTCTAGTTTCTGATATGTAAGCGGGGGAGACAAAAGCTTCAGGATCGAATCCAATGGCGGCTAAACTTAGAATACCCTCAACCGATAAGGACAAATCGCTCCGATCTACCGCCCATTTCGTAATCGTCTTAGCATTTGCATCATAGACGTATGGATGTTCACCGAAAGAAGAAACACTTTTACCTAGGCCTAGCTCTATACCACGAGAAAGATCGAAGCTCTCGGGAATCTCCTCAGACACATCTAAATAAACTATATCACCATTGGGTGTTCCCACCCGATATGAGGTCATCCAGGCGGATTCAACTTCCGTGCCTGGATCTACGGGCCCTCCGTTGTCATCATCTTCCTCACTACAGGAAATAGTTCCTACCGTAAGTATTCCTATCAGTAGCATAGTGAGCCATACCCTTTTTTTACTCGTTTTTTTTGTGTCTTTAGCATTAAACATTTTCATTTCTTAGTACTTTGCATTTAATAATTATTTTGAATTATTACCTGCCAATTTGGAAGTGTGTCCTGGTACGACACATTTCCTGGCAGGTTTCCCCAATCAAGTTTGGGACAGGTCCCCGAAACCAGTTCGGGACAGGTCCCCAAATCAAGCCTGCCTTTGTCGGCAGTCAGATTCAGGACAGATTAAGTCTTCCGACTTAGCATTTTTTATGTTTCTTCTACATAGGCATTTAATTTAGTGTTAACATTGAGTCGTGGATTTGATGTAAAAGACCCTGCTCGGTTGCTGCACTTCAGAAAAGCTAAATTTAGTACCGGAGAAAAAGAGATCATCCCTACTGTCTAATCAAGTCGTAGAAACGAAAAACCACCTACTAATTTAGGTTGCTCTTTGCGGTAAGCATCTATCCCCCAATGCTCACTGACTACTAGGTTAGCTTGTTGGTGAGAACCGCTGAGGTAGTACGTTCGGCGGGGCTCTAGGGTAAACTCCTGCTCTCCGCACACAATCTGCTTGGGGTGCTGCGCCTCATTGTACAGGGCCAGCCTACCCTCGAACTCTATCCGGTAGCGGTCCTCGGTTACTACCCCGTAACCCCCGTTGCCCCCGTAGATGTGCAGCAGACCGGGCAGGTCGGTTAGCCGATTACTCCTCTTTATTGGATTAGCCTGGGCATTGGGTAATGCGGTGAAGTAGCCAATAAAGAAGGATCCAATGATGACACAGGCGGCCGCGGCAAATCTTGTCACGTAATTAAGCAAGACGATATTTTTGGCTTTTCTTACACTCATCTGGTCTTCCAATTCAGGGTAGCTTTGGGACATTTTCGACCAAATGCCCACCTCGTCTACTTCCGGGGTACCCGTAACCGTGAGATTGGTGGAAGGATCGTCCAGGGTCTCAAACCACTCTTCAATGGCTTTTTTCTCTTCCTCCGTGCACAGCCCCATGCCATGCCGCTCCAATAGTTCTTTGGTTATTTTCATAGCAATTACATGTTTGATTTACCGCTAAGCTACTTAGCTTATTAAGAACCTTCTATAGTTATAGTCCAATAACTAGGAAGAATGGGTACCTCGTCTTCAAAAAAAATGCAACGTTCAGTAGGAAAAAGATTGGGAAAGAACTGATGTTAGAAAAGAACCGGGAGGACGGGAGACCGGAATCCGGAGTCCGGAAAGACATCCGAGCAGGCTGCTATCTATCCTCCAGTCTTCCGTCTCCGGTCGGCCGCCGACGCGGTTCCGGTTTCCGTTTCTCTATCCGTAGTTCGCTTAGGGGGTTGGTAGTCGGCGAGGTTCTCTCGTAAGTGACTGAGAGCTTTAGCGATATGCTTTTTTACGGCATTATCAGAAATGGAGAGATGCTGGGCTATTTCCTTATTTGACAACCCTTTCTCTCGGCTTAGTCGGAAGACGTGCTGGCACTTGGGCGGTAATTGATCAACCAACGTATTAATTTGATTGGCGAGTTCCTCGAACTGATAGTCTTCCTCAGTGGCATGATTAAAAATCGGGGCGTCCTGAAGGACCTTAGTTACATAAGCATCCGACTGCTTTTTAATTCGGATGTGATTAAAAATTTTGTGCTTGGCGGCTTGAGATAAATAGCGTTCCCAGGAGTCTACTTGCCAAGCATCCTGATGGAGGGTTTTTCTTCGCTCCCATACCGAGGTAAAGATTTCAGAAGTAATGTTTTCACTAGCCGCAACATCACCCAAGTACCGATAGCAGGTACGGAAGACGAATTTTACGTAGGTTTTATAGAGGATCGTAAACCCGGCTTTGGTCTGTATATCGAGCTTTCGCTTTGGGAAGATACTCATGGTGCTAGGTAGGGTACCCCCAAATGATGGGCAGTTAATGATGCCGTATCCCGTTCGGTTCGGTGGTAAGAAAGAGCGTTAATAGAATAATTTACCTGAACGTGGTAGATTTGCTTAAACCCTTCAGGGGTTCTATCATTAGAAGTAGCAATCCTGTTTCTTTTATTGTTCTCCCAAAATGATGGCATGGTTAGTTAGTGCGTGGTACAGTCCAATAAAGCTAATAACCAGCTTTATTTATATTAGTTATGAATAAGTCAAATATAGCAGTCAAACCGATAGATGGCAATAGATATTCATCTTATAGCTAGGTAAAGGCACAAAGAATTAATTCCGGTGATAAGACCAATTTACTAGGCATCTCCTTAGTACACTATCCAGGTTTTTGGTTCCGGTGATAATAGTGCTTTTTACAATCGACCGCTATTTTAATAGTACATTTAGCTAAAACGCCGATTTTTACAGTACTTTGGTTAACGCTTAACCCATTTTGGTTAAATCAATGAAGAAATGTCGCTGGTTAATTACTATTGTTTTGGTCGGCCTATATTGCTTGCCCGGTACTACCCAGAGCAGGCTCGACTACGTGAACCCATTTATTGGCACTTCTAACTTTGGGACTACCAATCCAGGCGCACTTGTCCCCCAAGGAATGGTTTCAGTAGTACCTTTCAACGTAACTGGTTCGGATGAGAATACCTGGGATAAAGATCAGCGCTGGTGGTCTACGCCCTACGCTTGGGAAAATGAGTACTTCACTGGATACTCTCACCTAAACTTGAGTGGCGTCGGTTGTCCCGATTTGGGGGTCATTCTGGTAATGCCTACTACTGGCGATATAACCGCTGATGTTAAAGAATACGGCTCGCGGATGAGCCAGCAAAAAGCATCTCCGGGTTATTATAGCAATTTACTCACTAAGTATGGTATCCGTACCGATGTTACCGCCACTCAACGAGTAGGAGTTAGCAAGTTCACGTTCCCGAAAGGAAAATCAAACATTCTCATCGACCTAGGCAATGGACTCACGAACGAAAGCGGAGCCACAATAAAGGTAGTGAATAGCACTGAGATAGAAGGCCAGCGGATGACTGGAACATTTTGCTACAATGATGGTACTGAGCGTCCGGTGTACTTTGTAGCCCGGTTTAGCCGAGCGGCGGAAGCGATGGGGGTTTGGAAAAAAATGCCCCCGATGGATGCAGAAAGCGTATGGTCGGCCACGAGCGGTGCGTACAAATACTACCCCGATTATCAACATACCGTAGCAGGTGATAGCATTGGGGCGTACATGACCTTTAATACCGAAGAGGATGACGAGATACTGGTTAAGGTGGGGGTCTCCTACGTGAGCATTGAGAATGCCCGGAAAAATCTGGAAGTGGAAATGCCCGGATTTGACTTCGACCAAACCGTGACTAAAGCACGGGCTGAATGGGATCAGACCCTATCGAGAGCAGCCGTGAAAGGCGGGAGCGAAGAGCAAAAAACTATTTTTTATACCGCCCTCTACCACATGCAAATTCATCCCAACGTGATCAGCGATGTGAACGGAGAATATCCGATAATGGAATCATTCAAGATCGGAAAAGTAGAGAACGGTGAGCGGTACACTGTCTTTTCCCTGTGGGATACCTACCGAAATTTCCACCCTTTCATGAGCTTGGTGTACCCTGAGCAGCAGATGGATATGGTACGCTCGATGGTACAAATGTATCAGGAGAGCGGGTGGCTGCCCAAATGGGAGCTAAATAGTACCGAGACACTAGTGATGGAGGGCGATCCCGCTATTCCGGTGATCGTCGATAGCTACCTGCGAGGACTAAAAAATTTCGATACAGAAGCAGCTTACGAAGCGATGGTGAAATCAGCCACTACACGCGGAGTAGACAATAAACTTCGCCCTGATATTGATTTCTACCTCGACCAGGGATACGTGCCTTATGAGGAGGAATATGATAACTCCGTGTCCCACGCCCTAGAGTACTATATTGCCGACTGGAACCTCGGGCAGTTTGCCAAAGCACTGGGTAAAAATGATGATTACGAGCGTTTTCATCAACAGTCGCAGAGATATAAGGAATACTTTGATTCAACAGAATTCGGCATGATTCGCCCCCGACTGGCCGATGGTACTTTCTACGAAGCCTTTAATCCTACGCAAGGGGTCAACTTTGAGCCTTCTCCCGGATTTCACGAGGGCACCGCCTGGCAGTATACCCTAGGGGTTCCGCACGATATCCCGGGGTTAATACGCCTGTTCGGAGGTAAAGAGAAGTTCGTGGCTACCCTACAGAAGATATTTGATGAGGGGCTCTTCGATATGGCGAACGAACCCGATATCCACTATCCGTGGCTGTTCAACTACGTGAAGGGCGAAGAATGGCGAGCGCAAAAAGAGATCAATCGTTTGCTAGGTGCCTACTATAAAAATGCGCCCGATGGACTGCCCGGTAACGACGACTGCGGTACGCTTTCCGCTTGGGCAGTCTTTGCGATGATGGGGCTTTACCCGGTCTGTCCGGGTGATATGAATTTTGTCATTTCAGAGCCAGTTTTTGACGAGGTTGTTATCGATCTTAACCGTTCTTACTACGAGGGTGAACAACTGATTATTCGTAAGTCTGGAGAGAAGAAATATATAAGCGCTATTGAAAAAGACGGGCGTGCCATCGATACTTTCTTTATCGACCACCATGAACTTGCAAAAGGTGGGGTGCTTGAGATAAAGAAGTAAGTAGAAAGAGAGTATATCAAACAGCAGGATGGTAAAGTTAGGCTTCATGACGAGGGTAGCTACAGATAGTGCTAGTATCACTAACCTGATTCGGCATAACTGACCGAAATCCAGCTTCTTTGAATAATCTAGTAAGAAATCTGGTGGGCCGGCATCGGACTTGAAGTCAATCGTTTGAGCGGAGGGGCAAATTGAGTCAGCTTAATGCCTTTCACGGCCGTTCTATATTCCTCAATAGTGGGGGTTCGGCCCAGAATAGCCGAGAGTACAACCACGGGAGTAGATGCCAATAGGGATTCTCCCTTCTTGCGATCCGAGTCTTTGACAACCCGTCCTTGAAATAGGCGAGTAGAGGTGGCCATTACGGTATCGCCTTTTTCAGCCTTCTCTTGGTTACCCATACAAAGGTTACAACCCGGTCGCTCTAGATACAGGATGTTATCATATTCGGTACGAGCCGTGCTCTTAGGAGCGGCATCGTCAAACTCAAAACCAGAATACTTCTGGAGCACTTCCCAATCCCCTTCTTCTTTGAGTTCGTCAATAATATTGTAAGTGGGAGCCGTCACTACTAATGGAGCCCCGAAATTAACGCTGCCATACTTTTCCTCTAGGTTTCTAAGCATCTTGGAAACAATCTTGATGTCGCCTTTGTGAACCATGCAAGAACCGACAAAACCCAAATCTACCTTCTTTTTACCATCGTAGTAAGTAAGTTCACGAATAGTGTCATGGGTATATCGTTTAGATACATCTTCGTTATGCACGTCTGGGTCAGCGATCATCGGCTCATCGATGATGTCCAAGTCAACGACAAATTCCGCATAGTATTTGGCGTTTTCATCCGGGGCTAATGCGGGTTTTTCACCCGATCTGATCTGATCGATTCTTTTATTGGCTTTATCGATGAGTCCTTGCAACACTTGCTGCTCATTATCCATCCCTTTGTCAATCATAATCTGGATTCTAGCTTTCGCTATTTCCAGCGACTCAATCAATGTATCATCCTGGGAAATACAGATAGAAGCTTTGGCCTTCATTTCCGCAGTCCAATCGGTAAAGGTAAACGCCTGATCGGAGGGTAATGTCCCGATATGCACCTCAATCACTCTTCCTTGGAATACATTCTCCCCTTTGAACTTCTTCAGCATCTGGGCTTGAGTGGCATGAACGACATCACGGAAATCCATGTAGTCCTTCATCTTTCCCTTAAACGTCACTTTTACCGATTCGGGGATGGGCATGGATGCCTCACCCGTCGCCAGGGCAAGTGCCACTGTACCCGAGTCTGCCCCGAAAGCTACCCCTTTGGACATCCTAGTATGAGAGTCTCCCCCAATAACGATCGCCCAATCGTCTATCGTTATATCATTTAGCACCTTATGGATTACATCGGTCAGCGGGTGATATTTGTGCTCGGGGTGACGGGCCGTAATCAACCCAAAATCGTGCATAAACTTCATCAGCTTGGGGATATTTTCCTGAGACTTAATATCCCATACGGAAGCCGTGTGGCATCCCGACTGATAACCACCGTCTACGATGGGTGAAATTACCGTGGCCGCCATCATTTCCAATTCCTGGGAAGTCATCAGTCCGGTGGTATCCTGCGAACCTACGATGTTGACTTCCGCTCGTACGTACGAACCCGCGTGTAAAGTGGCTCCCGAAGTACCGACCGCGTTTTTATTGAAGATTTTCTCTACTGCCGTAAGTCCCTGCCCTTCGTGCGAAACTTCCTTAGATGGGGCAAACACGGGCGGAACTTCAATACCCAGCGTGTTGGCGGCGAAAGTCTGTAACTTCTTACCAAATACAATAGCGTAGGACCCTCCCGCTCTCATAAATTCCATTTTCTGGGGAGTGAATGCTGAAGAGACATCCATTAGTTCTTGGTCTCCACTGTACAGCTTCTTGGTCTTCGTATTGATGGTTAGCACTGTGCCAGTGTCGACCGAGTAGGCTTGCTCCAGGACGGGTTCACCATCTTCATTAACGACGAGATTACCCTCGGCATCGTATTTTTTTACCCAGTTTTTGAGGTCTAAGCCAATGCCCCCGGTCACGCCCACTGTCGTAAGAAAGATGGGCGAAATACCATTGGTACCCGCTACCACTGGGGCAATATTGATAAACGGCACGTAAGGGCTTGCCTGTTTTCCAATCCAAAGTGCCACATTGTTCACCCCTGACATTCGGGATGAACCTACCCCCATCGTCCCCTTCTCGGCGATTAGCATAACCCGCTTATCCGGGTGTTTTTCTTGTAAAGCCAAGAGTTCGTTTTGTTGCTCTTTATTATGTTCAAACATACACTGACCGTGTAACTCCCGGTCCGACCGAGAGTGGGCATCACTTCCCGGCGAAAGTAAGTCCGTGGAAATGTCCCCTACCCCAGCGATAAAGGTGACTAGTTCTATTTCTTCTTCTACCTCGGGTAGTTTGGTAAAAAATTCGGCCTTCGCGTAACTTTCGATAATATCTTTGGCGATTTCACTACCCGAGTTATAAGCTTTCTCCAGACGTTCCATATCGGCCTCGTAGAGGAAAACTTGGGTCTTCAGTACCTTAGCAGCTTCTTTCGCAATTGCTTTGTCATCACCTAAGGCTAGATCGAGGAGTACTTCAATGGAAGGTCCACCTTTCATGTGGGATAGTTGCTCGAGAGCAAACGCCGGTGAAATTTCCTCTACAATGACTTCGCCTAGAATAACTTCTTTTAAAAACGTTGCTTTTACGCCAGCTGCACTGGTGGTGCCGGGCAACACATTGTAAATGAAGAAGTTCAAAGAATCGGATCGATGTTCATTATCCGAATCTTTGATTTGTTCAATGATTTCGTTCAAGAGCTCAGCAGCATCAATCGGTTTAGGATGAAGCCCCTGGCTTTTTCTTTCCTCGATTTCCTTGAGGTAGTCACTATATCTGCTCATAAAATTTTCTTTTAATTTGAAGAGAGCCCCCTTAAGCTCTTCTTTTATAAAACAAGAAGAGAGACTTCTAAATTCTCTATGTAAAGCAAAAATACGCAATTTGCCTCATTCAATAGGTATATATTACACTCTAACTTAACTAAAGTGAAGTTGAATATACCCCATTCTTTAACGTCATAAAGAGAAATCTGGTTATCGAGACATACCATTTGATTGGGATAGGCTTAATAAGCTTTGATGGCATGAAGACCGTTGAAGCAAAAGTACCCTTTCTCCGATAAGTACTCACCCAGTTAATGCTTACTGCAAACGTATACCATAAAAGCTTAAAGTTATCGAATCAATTAGCTCGTTATCTAGTTATTTAGTCAAGAGGCAATTTTTATGCTAAAATATCCTAAAGTAGCTAATATATTAGCTATATGTAGTAATAAAAAAGGCTAGACCTAGTAGTTGACACAGACAAATTATGCATTTAATTTTGAGCACTATTTAAAATAAGTCTAAATAAACTAAATTTCAACTACTCAACCTTATGGCACGATTGTTACTTACTTATCAAGTTAGCCTAGCGATCTTACTGTGGCTGAGCGCAATGTCCGCCCAGGCCCAATCGCTGCGTGGCACTGTGACTGACGAACGTGGTACCCCTCTGGCAGGGGCAACCATTGTCTTGAAGAATTCTACCCAAGGTACGGTTACTGACCTGGACGGAAGCTATTCTTTCGATCAGCTACCCGCCGGACGGCATACGCTAATTATATCCTATCTAGGCTACCAGTCCCGACAATTGCCAACTACTCTCTCCCGCGATGAAGCTACTGAAGTTTCGGTGCAGCTCAGTGAATCGCTCAGTACCTTAGATGGTAACCGGGTAGTTGTTACCTCTACCCGCACTGCCCGGGCCTTGGATGAAGTACCCGTTCCAACCCAAGTTGTTACCGGAGACCAGATTGACCGTATCGGCTCGCTACGGCTTAACGAAGTACTAGCCGAGCAAACCGGATTGCAGATGATATCGGATCACGGGGCAGGGTTGCAGATGCAAGGAATGTCTTCTGACTATATCTTAATACTTATCGACGGCGAGCCCGTAATTGGCCGTACAGCAGGAACCGTAGACCTCCGACGACTAACAGTTAACAATATTGAGCGGATAGAAGTTATTCGTGGTCCTTCTTCTTCGCTCTACGGTAGCGAAGCGATGGCCGGGGTAGTCAACATCATTACGCAGGGCAACCAGCCCGGCTGGAGCGGCAGCTTAGGCTCCCAGTACCAGTCGTTTAACACCTGGGATACCCAGGCTGAAGCAGGCTACCGCAACGATCGTCTATCAGTTCGGATGTTTGCTAACCGCCTACGCTCCGACGGTTATGACCTGAATGAAGAAGTACTTTCTCAAACAGTAGCCCCTTACGAGGCGTATACGTTCGGTCCTAAGGTGTCCTATCGCATCAATGACCAATTAAATCTGCGCGTGAGCAGCCGCTTCTACCAAGAAAGTAGCGAAGACCAACTGGACCTTACCCTGGGTGAAACCCCCACTCGGATGAACAGCGAGAATGTTCGCTCTGATTGGAATGTACTACCTATCCTGGAGTTTCGTCCCAGCGACCAACACCAGTTGCAGGTACGACACTATGTTTCTGGCTACGGTACCGAAAGCAACTTAACCTATCAGGCTGATGGGCAGATCTATAACCGCAGTACGTTTGACCAGTTTTTTCAGCGCAGTGAAGCCCAGTACGACTGGTACGCTAGCGACCAACATATTATTACTGGAGGTGCCGGGCATCTTTCCGAACGGGTAGAGGCCACTCGCTACGACGATGTGAACCGCTTCAACTCTACCTACGTATTTGCCCAGTACCAGTGGCAACCTACCGACCGTTGGAATGTGGTAGCGGGAGGACGTTACGATGTCCACAGTGCTTACGCTAATCGGCTAAGCCCCAAGCTGGCGGTGGGATACGAGGCTAACGAATGGCTCAGTGTACAAGCCTCATTCGGCGGCGGTTACAAGGCGCCCGACTTCCGGCAACTGCTGCTGAACTTCACTAACCCGACGGTAGGCTACAGCGTGCTAGGCTCCCGTATTGTTCAGGAAGAGTTTGCCGAATTTGAGGCGAGGGGGGAAATTCAGCAGGTACTCATTGATCCTGCAACCGTTGAAGAAATTCGGGCCGAAAGTTCACTGGCTTACAATTTAGGCTTTACGGTGAAGCCAAATGATGGGCTTCGCTGGCATACCAATTTTTTCCGAAACGATATTCAAGACCTGATTGAAACTGCCCCTATTGCCCGAAAAACCAACGGGCAAAACATCTTCAGCTACTTTAATTTTGCCGAGGTAATAACCCAAGGGGTAGAAACCCAGGTAGATTACGAACCTTATCCCGGCTTGGCCTTCAGCGTTGGTTATCAATACTTGGATTCCCGCGACAAAGAGGCTTATCAACGAGTACAAGATGGCGAAGTGTTCCGCCGTGACGAAAACAATCGAACAGTAGCTGTCAGTGCCTCCGACTACGGTGGGTTATTCAACCGCTCGCGCCATTCGGGCAATGCTAAGTTATTTTACACTAATACCCGATATAACTTTGATGTATCGCTGAGGGGAATCTACCGCGGCCGCTGGGGAGTAGGCGATTTTAACGGAAATACCATACTGGACGGGGATGAGGAATACGCCGATGGCTACGTACTAGTGAACCTATCGGCTCGTAAACACTTTGGAAAATGGCTCACACTGGAGGCCGGAGCCAATAACTTAACCAACCAAACTACCCCCAACGAACCAGCTTTAGCAGGACGGATTTTCTTTGCCGGACTGCAACTTAATTTTGTTAAACCTAATCCATAAATCTTATCAATTATGAAGAGAATGCACACCCTGTTTTATCTTGGACTGCTTAGCGGTTTACTCATTTTCACCGGATGTAGCGATGATGAGGATGACACTGGCCCGATTGGATCAGCTACGTTAGAAGTACAAATGGCAGAGGATATACCGGCCAGTGTAGACGTACCTCGTGGTGAGCCTCCAGTTTACACCTTCTACAGCCTAACCGATAGCCGTATTGTGAGCCCAGCAGATTCTAACTCAACCCAATGGGACATTGCGCTGGCTGGTACTACGGTTTTAATTAACGGAGGTACTTCCGGCCCAGGTCAGGCTGAAGCGCAGATTGTAAATGGTGCCTTTGATGATTTGACTGAAGCACCAGAAGATGGTTATCAAACCGACAGTGAAGGCGGATTTGCTATTCCAGCCGGTGATGAAAATGGTTGGTATAACTATACAAGTACTGACAGTGAACCAAACAATACGGTACTTCCCTTGCCCGGAAAAGTCATTGTGCTCCGCACTGCGGAAGGTAACTATGCTAAAATGGAAATCCTAAGTTACTACGAAGGAAACCCTGATACGACCACACCGGAGTTCGCTGATTTTGCTACCCGACCTGCTTCGCGATATTACACCTTTCAATATGTAGCACAACCCAACGGAAGCCGTCAGTTTTAAAATTATCTCCAGTAAAATTTTTCAGAGTTGGTTGACAAAAAAGCTGGAGCTTAAAGTCCTCTGTTACCGGGGAGTTGATCTGCATATCTCCCCGGTGCTGAGGCACCAACAACCAATCTTCAGAAAGATGTCATAATATCTATTTAGTAGCCAATCAAAAATATTGGCTTGGGGGTCATCTATCGATGAATATGCTTTTCAGACGGAAGTCCTCAAACGGTGTTGGGTAAAGCTCAGTAACCTTTATTTTAAGAAGAAAGATACGAAAATTTCAAAGAAACTGTTTGGCCCATCATCTAACCCACCTCGCTATGTCTCCCTGTGAACCCCATATACTCTACCAAGAACACCGGATCTGTATCGCCCAGTGTAAGCACTGCCGACGCATCAGTCTTTATTATGCTAACCTGTTGGCGGGCTTTTCTCCCGAAAGCTTTGAGGGTTTTTGTCGTAACGTACAAAATACCGACTTCGATGAGTTTGGTATGCTATTTCCGGAAGGTGAGAAAAATATTGTGCTTCAGACCTGTCATTGCGATATTCAGTTTACCTTTACTCGTCATGAGTACGAACAGCTAAGGCACGCTCTAGCTGAATCCCAGTTATTATTACAAGTGCAGCAGGTACTACACCAAAAACCTAGTAAATGATTGATCGCAAAATAACCCTTATTGCTACTCTGTGGCTGATAGCTATCAGTGCTGGGGCGCAGAAACTTCCTGCCTATCAATTATTCAACGAAAAAGGCAAGTCTATCTCCTACAAAAAAATGCTCCGCACCCTACAGGAGGCCGATGTCGTGCTCTTCGGTGAGCTACATAATAATCCTATCTGCCACTGGCTAGAACTTCAACTATTACGAGATCTACATAATGAACGTGAAGATATTGTGCTAGCAATGGAGATGTTTGAGGCGGATAATCAACTGGTGCTGGATGAATACTTACAAGGGAGCATTCAGGAAAAGCACTTGCTTAATGAGGCAAAAGTATGGAGCAACTACGATACTGATTATCAGCCGCTCATTGAACTAGCCAAAGCCGAAGGTATCCCGGTGATAGCCTCTAACATTCCTCGCCGTTACGCTAATTTAGTATACCGGAAGGGACTATCTGCTTTAGACTCACTGACCGATGCCGCCAAACAGTGGATCGCGCCCTTACCCATTACGGTAGATATGCAACTCGCTAGCTACCAAGAAATGCTCACCATGATGGGAGGTAGCAGTCACGGAGGTGACACTGGGGAAGCGGAAACCCTAGTACATGCCCAAGCGGTCAAGGATGCCACCATGGCGCACTTTACCCTTCAGCAGTTGCCCCGTCCCGTATTCCACGTCAATGGAGCCTATCACTCTCAGGATAAGGAAGGAATTGTGTGGTATTTGCAACAGAAACGCCCTAACTTGGTTATCATGAATATTAACTCAGTCGAGCAGAAATCGGTGGATGAATTACTGGAAGAAAACCAAACAAATGCTGACTTTACAATCTGTATCCCGAGTGATATGACCAAGACTTACTAAACACTAATTTTATGAAAACGAGCATAGTATACTTACTACTGACCTTATTCAGTTTTACCCTGGCTGCCCAACCCCGCATTATCACCGCGGGTAGTTCTTCTTCGGAGATCGTCTGCGAGCTGGGGCACTGCGACGATATTGTGGCTACCGACCGAACCAGTGTATACCCCGAAAGCCTTCAAAACCTACCGTCTATTGGCTACCGTAATAGCATTAGTGCTGAAGGTATAATCTCCCAAATGCCTGAGTTGGTAATTTTGGAAGAAGAGTACGTGAAAGATGCCCTTATCGATCAACTTGAGTCTACCAACATTAAAACGGTAGTGGTCGCCCAGGATCGAACCTGGGAAAGTACCCAGGAGCGCATCAAAACCATCGCTACCGCATTAGATAAGGAAGAAGCCGGGCAAGAACTCATCGCCGAGATGGAAGCCGAACTAGCGGAAGTTAAGCAACTGGTGGAAGCCAGCGATAACCGCCCGAAAGTGCTAGCTGTATATGCCCGGGGAGCGGGCACCATGCAAGTGGGCGGTAGCAACTCAGCCTTTTCTATCATCGAAATGTGCGGGGCGCAGAACGCCGTCCCGGAGATTGATGGCTTCAAACCGCTCAACACCGAATCGCTCATAAAAGCTAATCCTGATTATATTTTATTCTTCAATTCAGGACTAGCGAGTTTGGGCGGCATCGACGGAGTACTCGAAGTTCCGGGGGTAGCCCAGACCATCGCCGGAAAGGAGCGACAGATAATCTCGATGGACGGGGTGAAGATGACCAACTGGGGCCCCCGCTTGGCTGAGGCCGCACGTGAACTCTTTTATTTAACCCATCCCGAAGCCCATGCCCAACGTACTGACCGTCCGGAAAAGTAACTCCCATGCCCTCACGCTTAGCCTCTTATCCGTACTGCTTATCGGATTGCTGTTAAGTTCGTTAGTAGTGGGAGCCGTCTCCATCGGGCTGACTGATGTGCTACGCGTACTGGGGCAAAAACTGGGAATGGTGGCCGATGTAGAGGATACGACTCAGATTGTGCTACTGAATATTCGGTTGCCCCGATTGATCTTTACCGTACTGATTGGAGCGGCACTAGGCTTAAGTGGGGCGGCTTTACAAGGCTTATTCCGCAACCCGCTAGTGGAACCCGGTATTATCGGCATTTCTAGTGGGGCAGCCTTGGGGGCAATATTTGTCATTATGTTTGTCAGTTCCCAATTTCCGGATCTTGCCGAGCGGTTTCGATCTTGGCTACTACCACTCTTTGCTTTTTTTGGCGGTCTAGCGGCTACTTACCTAACCCTACAACTGAGTCAAGCCGAAGGTCGCACCCACATTACCTACCTGATTTTGGCCGGGGTAGCTGTTGCCGCCCTTGCAGGAGCAGCCATCGGACTGGCCGTTTTTTACGCTGATGATAATCAACTGCGGGAGTACACCTTCTGGACGCTGGGCGATCTGAGTGCTGCTACTTGGGATAAAGTGAGTATTCTCACTCTCCCAGTGGGTCTGGCTATTATTGGATTATTGGCCGTAGCCCGTCCGCTGAATGCTATTGCTTTAGGTGAAGCGGAAGCTTTTCATTCTGGCGTAGCCGTAGAGCGGGTTAAGCTAACGGTTGTGCTGCTTAGTGCCCTGGCCGTGGGTGTGTCGGTGGCTTTCTCCGGTATCATTGGTTTTGTAGGACTGGTCGTCCCCCACATTGTGCGAATTGCCTTTACATCCGACCAACGACTGGTGCTTCCGGCCTCTGCCCTCGGTGGCGCCTGTCTGCTGCTGCTGGCCGATATGTTCGCCCGCACCGTAGTGGCACCCGCTGAGCTACCCATTGGGGTGATTACTGCCGCCATTGGGGCACCGTTCTTTATCTACCTGCTTCGCTCTACCAAAAAACGCCGATTGATCTGATGCTGAGAGCCACCGACCTGTCCCGTATCATTCAGCGTAAAACCATCCTTCGGGATTGCTCGGTCACGGTCACTCCCGGAAAATTCACCGCAGTGGTGGGGGCAAACGGGGCCGGGAAGAGTACGCTACTGCGCCTGATTTCGGGAGAAGATCAGCCAGACAAGGGACAGGTTCACCTGAACGGAAAGCCGTTGAATGAGTATTCCAGCCGGAATTTATCGAGGCTACGAGCGGTGCTCCCTCAGCAGACTACGGTCAATTTCCCCTTCACGGTAGAGCAGGTAATCGAGATTGGTCGCTACGCTCACCGATCTTCGGACCGTGAAAACGAACAGGTCATTGGCAAAGTGATGCAGCTTACCGGACTTACCCCCTTTCGAGGCCGGACGTACCAGACCCTCTCGGGGGGAGAGCAACAACGGGTGCAGATGGCCCGGGTCATAGCGCAGTTGTGGGACGACCCAAGTCAGCCCAAGTACCTTCTGCTGGACGAGCCTACCTCTAGTCTGGATTTAGCCCAGCAACAACGGCTGCTAAGTATCGCCCGGGAGCTGTGTCAGCGTCAGTTCGGATTATTAGCCATTCTGCACGATCTCAACTTAGCCGTGCAGTACGCCGACGAGATATTATTTTTAAAACAAGGGGAAACAGTTGCCTACGGAACGCTGAACGAGACTGTGACCCAGGACGTTATTGAGGAGACCTTCTCTCATCCGGAGCAACCACTTACTGTACGGCTCATCCGCGATGAAGGGCAACTCATTATCGTGCCACGAATCGGTACACTTGCAACTATGGTTACATCAAATAAACAACGCCATGAATCACACTCTTGAACAATCTGCCGATACGATTCGCTCCGCCTGGCAGGAGCTACTAGAACAAGAACCTAACCTGCGTATCCGGGAAGCGGCCAAACGACTGGAGCTAAGCGAAGCCCAGCTACTAGCGACCACCGTTGGCGAAGACTGCGTGCGCTTAGCTGGTCACTGGCCCGAATTTCTGAAGCGGTTACCCGAGCTGGGCTACGTGATGTCGCTCACCCGTAACGATGGCTGCATTCTGGAGCATAAAGGTCATTTCGATCAAGTGAGTGCTTTTGGTAAAGGTGATCACTGGATGGCTACCGTGATTGGCCCGATTGAAACCCGGGTGTTCTTCAGCAGTTGGCACGTGGCTTTTGCAGTACATCAGGAAAAGAATGGTCGCGAACTGACTAGTTTTCAGATATTTGACCGAGCTGGGGACGCCATCACTAAGATTTTCCTACAAAAAGAAAGTAACCGGGATGCTTATCAGGCTATTGTCAACGAATTTAAAGACGAAGATCAGAGTGCCGAACAAAGTGTGCCGGGAACGGAGACCAAGACCTACAATGATGAAGAAGTGGATCGAGACTCTTTTCTGGCTGACTGGGATAACTTGAAAGACACCCATGATTTTTTCCCGATGCTACGCAAACATCAGGTACACCGCTACCATGCCCTAGAGCTAGCCGTGGAAAAGTATACCTACCAGATTGATCCCGAAGCACTAGAGGGAATGCTTAAACACGCATCTCAAACTAAATTACCTATTATGATTTTTGCGGGCAACCGGGGAAATCTCCAGATTCATCAGGATACGGTGCGTACCATTCGGATGCTGGAACGGGGGCACAACGGCACGGAGCGCTGGCTCAACGTGCTCGACCCTAAGTTCAATATGCACCTGCGGATGAATCTGGTCGATACCGCCTGGGTGGTGAAGAAGCCTACGGAAGACGGCATAGTTACGGCCGTGGAGCTATTTGATGCCCAGCGTAATCTAATCACCCAGTTTTTCGGGCTGCGTAAACCCGGTATTCCCCAACGGGGCGACTGGGCCGATTTAGTAACTACCCTGCCCAAAATTTAAATTCTCAATTATGGCTAAATCTGCCTGATTCATAAAAACTAACCGAACCAAACTTATACCATGATAATAGCTAGCGGGGATAAAAGCTAACACCGAAGCTGCTGCAATTACAATAGCACCCCGCTTCTCACAAAAATTTTTTTTGTTCTATATTATTTTTAATAAGTCTTATTAAACCAATTTTTCACCGAAATTTAATCTAAATCATGAGTAAGTATTTATATACCTTTTTATTCTTCCTGTCAGTATTATCGCTACTGTCAGCCATCCCAGACACTTACTGTAAACCAACTGTCTAAAAGCAATGATTGATACTAATTTTTGGCTTAACCGCTGGAAAAACAACCAAATTGGCTTTCACGGAGAGGTAGCCAATCCACTCTTGGTAAAATTCTTTCCAAGCCTATCTCTGCAGAAAGGAAGTCGGATATTTCTACCGCTCTGCGGGAAAACGCGGGATATTGCCTGGCTACTGGCGGAGGGTTACTCCGTGGTGGGAGCCGAACTGAGCCAGTTAGCCATAGAGCAGTTATTCGCTGAGCTTCACACCGAACCGGAAATAACTCAGCAAGGGGAACTATATCACTACCGAGCCGAAAACCTGGATATCTTCGTAGGAGATCTTTTTTACTTAACTAACCAAACCCTCGGCCCGGTCGACGCGATCTACGACCGGGCCGCATTGGTGGCCTTACCCGAAGAAACCCGAAAACGTTACACTGCGCATTTAATGGAAATCACTCAATCGGTGCCACAACTGCTGATTACCTACGAGTACGATCAGAGCCATATGGATGGGCCGCCCTTTTCCATCAGTTCAGAAGAAGTTAACCATCACTATACCCGACATTACGAAGTGAAACATCTGTCGCGCACGGAAGCAATCGGCCCCTTACGCAAGAGGGTAGCTGCCCAAGAAGAGGTGTGGCTACTGGAATAATACCCTAAAATCTAACTCACTCACTAAACTCAGTAATCTTTTATTAATCAAACAAATCACACTACAATGAACAAGTTTCTACATTCTTTTTTCTATTTGCTCTTTAGTGCTTCGGTGCTAATGGCTCAAACCAATACCGGTACCCTGCAGGGCACTGTTACCGATAACGATAACAATCCCGTACCCGGATTGAACGCTGCTCTGGAAGGCACCACCTTAGGCAGTATTACAGATGTTGATGGTACATTTACTATCGCAGATATTCCAACCGGATCGTATGAGTTGATTGTCTCTGGAGTGGGTTACCAAACCCAGCAGCAATTCGTCGAGGTAAGAAGCGGCCAAACTACCCAGCTAGAATTTACCTTACAACCTAGCCTAACCCAGCTTCAGGAAGTAGAGATTACAGGTCGTAAGGAGACCACTTATCAAAATGAAGTCTCGTTCTTAGCTACCAAGACCGCCACTCCACTACAGGACGTACCCCAGGCAGTAAGCTATGTTACAAAAGAGATTATTCAGGATCAACAGGCTTATCGCACCGCTGACGTAGTGAAAAATATTAGTGGAGTGAACCAATTTTCCTTTTACGATGACTTTACTCTAAGAGGCTTCCGTAATAATAGTGGGCAAGCTAAGCTAATCAATGGACTGCGAACAGTCGGAATCTTTGGCCCCCAGCCACTTTTAGTAAATATGGAGCGGTTAGAAGTAATTAAGGGTCCAGCATCCGCCTTGTTTGCCAACGCTAATCCGGGTGGCACGATTAATTACGTAACCAAAAAACCGTTAGACGAAGATCGAAAGTCTATAAACTTCACTGTAGGTAGTTTTAATACTCTGCGGGCAACAGCCGACTTCACTGGCCCTATGAACAAGTCGGGGACTTTATTGTACCGCCTCAATTTAGGCTACGAAGATACTGATACCTTCCGCGATTTGCAGCGATTAAATACGTACGTAATTGCTCCTTCTATTTCCTTTTTACCTACTGACAAAACCAGTGTAAACTTCGATTTGGTAATTAACCGCTTTGATGGTAAGCTAGACCGCGGTCAACCTATCTTTGGAGCAACCGCAGGGACAGATTTGAATAGTACTCCCTCCTCTTTTGCCATTGGCCAGGCCAACGACTATCATGAAAATAATGTACAGTATTTTACCCTCTCGCTGAACCACCGATTTACGGATGCCCTGTCATTTAATGCCTCTTACATGAAATTTAGCTGGGATGAAGATCTGTTTGAACACCGTACCTCTAACCGCTTCGCCGTAGACAGTCTGGGCAATCAAATTCCTACCCAGATGGAGATGCAAACCATCAACCGGATTCGCAAGCAAGTATCCGATAACTTAACTACATATTTTGTCCTGAACGGAAATACCGGTTCACTTCGCCACCAACTCTTGGTAGGGTTTGACTTCATTCAGCAGGTACAGCCCGTTGGAGGTGCCCAAGCCCGATCGTTTGGCTACCGTACGATCGACGGGGGAGTAGCTTCGGGATATGATCCGTCTCAATCTCAATTATTTTTGTTTGAAAATGGACGACCCGTACCTAACGTACCTCACTTCGACCTACAAAACCCTAACTATACCATTGGCTATCCGCAGGAGTACATCGTGAATAGCAATCTTCCCCAGCCCTCTACTCGCTATTTCACCTATGGCTTCTACGTACAGGATCAAATCACTCTGGGAAGGTTCAAAGCTCTGCTCGCCTTGAGGCAAGAAAATTACCGGGATGTGGTAGGATATAAGACTGACCAGGAGGAAACAGTTGAGCAAGATAAGTTACTACCCCGTTTAGGGTTGGTGTACGAGCTGACCGACCGGATCAATCTTTACGGTACCTATACCGAAAGTTTCCAGCCTCAATCTCCCGGGGTAATAACCGATCCGCTTGCGGGTGGTCCCTTTGATCCGCTATCAGCGAATATGTGGGAATTTGGGGCGAAAAGCCTGTTTTTTGATGGACAGTTCTCAGCCAACTTCGCCTTGTACCGAATCGAGCAAAATAATATTCTGGTAAATGCCAACGACCCTAGCAATCCCGATCTTTTAGAGCAACGTGGGCAAGAAGTAGCGCAGGGAATAGAAATGGATATCATTGGTAATCCACTACCCAACCTGAGCATTAACTTTAATTATGCCTATAATCTAGCGGAGATCACTGAAAGCGATAATGAGGCCGAAGTAGGCCGTATTAAAGAGAACGCTCCTGAACATCAGGGTGGAATTTGGGCAAAATATACCTTTGCCTCAGGAGCATTGGATGGCGTAGGCGTTGCGTTGGGTGGTAATTTTGTGACTGAACGCAATACTTTTGATACATTCCGAGAAGTGGGTGGTGAGCAACTTGGCCTCACCCTGCCCAGTTACGTACTCTTTGACGCGGCACTCTTCTATCGAGTGAATCGCTTTAACATTGCCGCGAACTTTTATAATCTGCTAGATGAAACCCACTGGGTAGGCGGGTATAGTTTCACACGTTTGTTCCCCGGAGCACCACGAAACTTTCTGTTGAGCGTAGGTTATACGTTCTAACTAACTATCGTTCATCCGAGACTGCCGATAAAATAAGAAAATAGAACACTATGAAACTTAACAAAAAAGCCTTCTTTCGTATCCATAGTTGGATTGGCATTAAGCTAAGTATCTTGTTTTTTATCGTGTGCCTCTCGGGTACATTCGCTACGGTAAGTCACGAGATGGACTGGCTGTTTAATCCGGCGATACGAGTCTCTCCTCAGGGAGAGCTTGTATCCCGTAATCTAATGGTAGCCAACGTGCGGGCTGCCTTTCCCGATAGTGACATTGCCTACTGGAGCGTACCCAATGAACCCTATCTGTGTAACATTGTGCAGGTGTACGATGGTAAACAGGGGCATTACGTTTTTGTCAATCCGTACACTGGGACCGTACAGGGGAGTGCGAAGCTAACCTTTCAGCGATTTTTCCGCGACTTACACTACTATTTGTTTGTGCCTTTTCAGGTTGGCCACTTTACGGTGTTGATCTTTGGGTTCATGTTGCTATTTTCAATGGTTACCGCGCTGGTATTCTATAAAAAATGGTACCGTAAGCTTTTAGATCTGAAGACGGGCAAAGGCTCTGTTGTCTTGTATCGGAGCTTGCATCGACTGGTGGGCGTGTGGTCGGTGCCTGCTGCGATTCTTTTTTCAGTAACCGGTATCTGGTACTTTGCCGAGCGGGTCAACCTAGGAGGACTGTCTACCATTGCCAACACCCGATCCCCCGAACTCAGTGAACCTTTCGCCGACTCGGCTTCCTTCGCGGAAGTGCGGCGTAGCATTGACCTGGATCAAGCCGTGGCAATAGCTCAGCAGCAAATTCCCGGATTGGAAGTAAAAGATATGCTTATCCCCTTCCAGCCCGATGATGCGCTGTATCTCACCGGAAAAAGCGATGTCCCCTTAGTGCGTAACCGGGCTAACCGGGTTTATATACACCCCACGACCTACGAAGTGCTTAAAGTACAGAAAGCGGAGGCGTTGCCTGCGATCACTTGGCTAAACGATATTGCTGATCCGCTACACTTTGGCTACTGGGGAGGCTTAGTGACCAAGCTCATCTGGTTTGTATTCGGCCTGGGGATTTCCTCCCTAGTGCTCACGGGCATCTGGATCAGCCAAAAGCGGAAAGTGAAGGGAGCCGCCCGAATCAAAGCCCAAAAGATGGGTCCTTGGAAGTACGTGAATTGGATATTTTACGGGGTAATGCTGGCGTTTATGTACATCATCCTGATTACCCGCTATCATGCTTCAGTTCCTGCGATACTACTGATTACTGCCGGATGGGGGCTGTTTATCGGTGGGGCTTGGTATCTGTTTGGGTACCAGATGAAAAAAGTAGTACAAAAAGAGTTAGCGTAAAAGATGAATACCCAAGCAGTTCAACTCGGCGAAGTACAGGAAACCCTACTGAAATTCTTTCAGGAAAACGAAAGTAGAACACTTCTGCCTTACTCAGCTCTCGATGAATCTTGGGTAGCTCGGGTAAAAGAGGCTACTCCTCCCCCACCCTATATCTTTATCTCCGAAGCTTCTACTATCTATTTTTCCGAAACCGAAAACCACTTTTTCACTGATCCTCCCGAGTACCTAAAGAAACATATTCCACTGGGTTATCGCATTCTTGGAAAGATACTTAGTCTGTTTAATTTCCCCTTTGTTCAGCAGTACCAACTGAATGTGTTTCAGTTAGGTTCACCGCTGGGCAAAAAGAACACTCCTAAATTCTAAAGTTATGAATAAAAGCCCCTTTGAACTTCTAGAAGAAAACGAATTTGCCTACGTAGCCTACTGTAAGAAACCGGAAATACTGCAACTGAGCTTCGGTAATGTAAGCCTGCAACTGAACCCAACTGAGTTTGCCCGACTGCAGGGGCAAGTAGCTGAAACCCTGAGTCAGATTCAGATTGTGCGAGATCCCTACTATCGGGAGTTTATTATTTCTACGTCGCTCAAAAATATGGTGTTTACTTTTAGCTACTACGACCTCTGCCAGATTAACCAGGTCATGGTCAATACGCAGACGATGCTGGAGGTAGGTCAGATCATTAATCCTCCTAATTCGTCCACCAACTAATCAATTATAAATTATAAAGATATGTGTAAAACCCAATCACCCATTAATCTTAACGAAACCGACATAGGCCAGGTAAGCTGGTGTCCTGGTTGCCAAAGTTACTCTTTGGTTTACCGTAGTGCCTGTATCTCGTTTTATCGCAATGAACTGAATCAGTTTATGCAGACCTTAAATGCATTGACCACAGAGAATTTTTGCTTTGATTTTAAAGACCAACCTCATGCCATTATTCGGGGTTCCAATTCCTACATGGGCCTGTGCCTAAACCGCAGCGATGTGTACGCTCTCAAAAGCCTAATACGAGGAGCACTGACTATTCACGAAGCTTATAAAATCATTCACTCTTAATTCATTAATGCCCCAACCTCACTTTCATGGAAATAATACAAGATTTCGACCTTTTTTTACTGGACTTGCACCGCCGCATTGAAGAAAACCCTACCCAAAAGTGGCGTATTTTGCTAAAAGCTCAACAGGATACTAACTGCCCCTTTCTGAAGCGGCGAATCAAGCAAGCCTACAATCAGTATTTAAATCAGCCGTAATAATCAATCCAGAAGCAACTTTTTAAAAAATCCCCAATTAACTATGAGCCTACTTGATTTTTACTATTATGTTAATACGCTGACTTTTTATAGTATTCTTTTGTGCGTGCTATTTGTATGGAAAAATCGAAAAAAAGTCAATAACCCAGCGAGTGCGTTTTTCTTCTTGATTTGCATTGGCGCTTACTTAATGTTCGATGAAATAGAAAATATCTTCGTCGAGCGTTTTCTGGTGATCGGTGCCTTTTTAGTGCCGGTCTCCCTATGGATTTTTTCCCGCTCAATTTTTGACGGCAAAAAAATTCCGGCTCGAAAAAGAGCCATCTCAATTGCTGTTTCTTTAGTGCCCTATCTGTCCTTGTATTTCCCACGCACTGGAAACAACTGGATAATCATCTCAGTACTATCGGCATCGATTACTGTTTTCTTTATAGTAATGACGCTAGCAGAAATCCCCAAGCGAAAAACTATTAATCAAGAACAAGACAAGCTGAAAAAAATCATCGTCTGTTTAGTAGCCTTTATAATACTCTTTAATGTTATAAGCGACATCCTATTTTCTGGCAAGGCTTGGCTAATTACTGTAGTAATTGAGCGATTACTAACGCTGTCCCTAACCAACTTTGTCATCTTTACCAACTTTGCGATCAACTACGAGGTTCTATCCAAAAAGAAAACCCTTAGTGCTAAAGACCCGGTTTTAGTTGACAAATTACAAACTAAAATGATCCATGAAAAACTTTATCTGGCGGAAAAGCTGACAATTGGGCAACTAGCTGAACAGATCGATGAACAGGAATACAAAGTAAGGCGAGCTATTAATCAGGAACTGGGGTTCAAGAACTTTCTCGATTTTGTAAACTCATTCCGTATCAAGGAAGCTGCTGCTATGTTAGAAGATGCGTCTAAAGCCAACCTATCGATTTTGCAGATTGCCTATCAAACCGGGTTCAATTCCATCGCTCCCTTCAACCGGGCCTTTAAATTGTACACTGGGATGACCCCCACTACCTACCGAAAAAGTAGAAGCCATCCTGAATCTAACTTTTCCCCAGCCTAGCAGTAAAAAATCCTTATTGATTCTGAAATCAATAAGGATTTTTCATCATTAGGGAAAACCAACTCCACCAAACCGGGTTCATCCCTGCGTAGTAACCTTACTTCACGTATGACCATCCGAGCAACTGGATTTATTTGCTGGGCACTTATCTTTGTCACATCCGTACCATCTTCAGCGCAACATGAAACGTTTCAGTTGAGAGATAGCGTGGTTGATTCTAATCAAGTTCCTATTCCGGGCGCAGCAGTGGCCGTGGCCGAAACCAGCCAGGGGGCGATAACTGATGAGAGTGGAAAATCGCTGGAGCAGGAGAAGCGTGAGGCACCGATCAGAGTGGATGTTATTGATACTGAAAAGCTACAAGTCCAGTCATTGAGCCTACCCCAGGTCATTAATCAAATAGCCTTCTTTGCTAGGGTCTTTGACCTTACCATGGGCAGCGACCAGGACAGGTCTTTTATATCAAAATCAATTGAACAATTTTAAATTTTAACACAACGATGAGTATGAAAAGTGAATCTAAAATCAGAAGACAATGGACATGGCTGACCATGCTGCTAATTGGAATACTTACCCTAGGAATTACTTCCTGTGATGAAGATGATAGCAATACCGTGACTCCTGAGCCGGAGGAACCCGAAGAAGTTGGGTCGGCCTGGGTTTATGGGTTCTCTAACAATTCCCCCCAGGGAGCGGTCATTTATATGGGCGTATCAGAAGAAATACCCACTCAGCTTGATCTGAATACTAGTATTGAACTTGGTAGCAGGGTAAATACCTTTAGCTATGGTGAAGACATCTATACGTGGAACAGTAACGCGTCCACCATAACCAAGTGGGTAGTTGACCGGAGTACACTTGAGGTGTCAGTAGAAAATATTTTGAGTCTGGCCAGTATAGGTATTACTGGAAGTTCAGGAGGGAACCCGGCATTCCTCTCTGATACGAGGGCTTTTGTATCCGATCTTGCCGAAGGGGTTATGATAGAGTGGAACCCCGAAACAATGGCGATTACCCAAACCTACCAGGTTGATCCTCTTCCAAAACAAGATGACCTCATCGGGAATGTGTTTTTTAGTGAAAATAGAAGGTCGGTAAGTGCTGAGGGTAAGATACTGATGCCTGTTCAATACATACCATTTGACTGCTGCGAATATTATGACGTTGGGGGGGCTTACCTGGCAGTTTTTGACCCGGCAACCGGTACTATTGAGTATAACCAAGATAGCAGACTCATAAGCTCTAATGGAATTTTCTTATCTGACGAAGCTGGTAATAAATATCTAGCACCCACTGAATACAACTTCATGGTCACGAACTATTTTGATGTTAATGAAAATGAAATAGGCAGCCCCTTCCCAATTTTGAGAGTTAACGACGATGGCACTTACGATCCTGATTTTATATTTGATGTTACGGATTTTATTGATACTAAGCTGATAGCGGGTGTGGTAACCGTTTTTGATAACAATGTAGTGGTCCGACACGTCGAAGAAGATTTTGAATTCCCCGAAGCATACGCCGACCGATGGTCATTCTGGGGTGACGGTTTTAAATCTTCTATTGTAAACTTTGAGACCGGCGAAGTTAGGGATTTTACCGCTTTCGATGGATTTAGTTACGACTTCTTTGTCGGAAATATTGATGGAAACAACTATTTCTCCGCCGGATTAGGTGGCGATAATGTAACCGGTACGATAATTAGGCAAGACGGTGCCGAGCAATTCACAACAGTAACTAGTGTTGATGGCGGTGTGATCCAGCACATCAATAAACTCTGGTAATAACCTAATTGCCCCTACAAGGCGTAGGTATATACCGCTGGGTGTAGGATAGAATAAGAAAGAATAGTCTCGGCATAGAATCTGCCTACCGGTAAAGGCAGGTTCGCTATGCCCCCACCCTTGGCCAGTCGGGGGAGATTGATCTATCGGCTGATCTTGAACCACTGCTACCGAGCGATACCGCCGTGGTTGTTCTGGAGAGTTTCCTCATCGAGCGGAATGGAAGCCTAGTGACGCAAATGCACATTGAATCATGTTAATTTGTCTTTGACGCGCTAGCCGGGGACAATACGTTCTTGGTGACAATTGGCTCACCCCACGGCCTTTACGTATTGGATGAGTAATGTAATAGAGGTAAATTTATGCGGTGGATAGTGCCCTAAACCATCAAATAACCCTGCTAATATTCGCCTTAGCATTCGGCGCCTCGGTAGGATTCGCCCTAAGACTAACGGTGCCTCTCATGAGCACTGGAATGAGTAACGCGGAATTGATAATCCTCTCGGGGTCGGCGATGCTACTGTTTTTGCCGTCCTGGTTGGCCTACCTACTGAGTGAGCGTTACTTGGCAGCCGTTCTCGTTCAATTGGTAGTGGGTATAAGTGCCGGGGCGGTATCCGGCTACTTTTTAGATAGCTTACTCTCCTGCTTAATGGTGGGAGTAATGGCCAGTCTTACTCTTTGGATCGTTGCTTTCTTCCGACCGGACGCCAACCTGCTATATTGGGCTGCCGGAGCAGTAGCACTGATTGCTTGTTTGCTCAATATAGGTGGACATACTTTGGGAACACGGCCATTTTGGTTTTATCTGTTATTACTCGGAAGCAGTGTAGTGGTTGCTCAGGGTATAGCTTGGATTACCTACCGAGTAGTTGGTTGGCTCACACCATGTTAGCGCGTGTTAGCAACCTACAACGAATGTAAATGTAAAAAGTCAAATAGACAGATAATGTAATAAGTATCACTATCATTCATAGCAACGAGGGGAATCCATTGATTAGGTCGATATAACCCCCGGGCATTGCGTGGAAATAGTATTACACTGCCGTAAAATTACTACTACTAGCTATTGTGTACTAAACTATTTGAACTGATATTCGTCCTTTAGTCTGTCGCTTACACACACTACTTTTGTCCCCTGAGTGACGGGTTAGATAAACTGACTAAAGAGCCTAGAAAGAAAGACGCTCAACTCGCTATGCCCTACGCTCATCGCTACTTTTTTTTATTGATACCAATCGGGTTGGGGGTAGCACTATCGAATGTTACAGTTGCCCAAGAGGCTTTTCCCCCTCCTACCAAACGTGCCGAGGTTTACGCCACTTCCGTAGACGAAGACGCTATTACACTGGATGGCATATTAGATGAACCCATCTGGCTAGCAGCCGAAAGCATTTCAGGCTTTATTCAGCGGGAACCTATCCAAGGACAGCCCGCTACAGTTGATACTGAGGTAAGAATTCTATACAGCAACGACTACCTTTACGTGGGAGCAGTTTGCTACGATAGCCTCGCTGACCGACGGCGGGTACGGGTGAGAAATATGCAACGCGACTTCCAAGCGTACGGAAACGACCGCTTTGGGGTAGCCCTAGACGGACTCATGGATCAGCGCAATGCGGTAGGCTTCGAGGTTACCCCCTACGGCTCCCAACGGGAAGTACAGGTCATTGACGGCGATGAATTTGACGGTAACGACGATTGGGATGCGCTCTGGTACGTACGTACTCGTATCAATGATACTGCCTGGATTGCCGAAATGGCCATCCCTTGGAAAACGTTGCGTTACCAAAGAGGCAGTCAGGCGATGCTTATTTCTTTTAATCGTAACATCCGTCGCAATAACGAGATTACTACCTGGCCCGCCTACCCCCGAGCGTTTTCCCACTTTCGGATGGCCTATGCCGCCGTTTTAAAAGGTATTCAGCCACCACCACCTTCGGCTAATTTACAGATCAATCCCTATTTGCTAGGGGATATCGGCCGAACCCGAGCGGGGGAATTGCCTCAGGAAAATACTCGAGAGGTGAAAGTTGGCGGAGAATTTAAGTGGGCTATCAACCCTAACGCTGTGCTAGATGGGACGATCAATACCGATTTTGCTCAAGCTGATGTCGATCAGCAGGTGCAAAACCTAAGCCGTTTCTCGGTTTTATTTCCTGAGCGAAGGCAGTTTTTCTTAGAAAACGCCAATATCTTTCGCACCAGTTCGTCCAGCTTTATTCAGCCTTTTTTTAGTCGCCGAATTGGTCTGGACGATAATGGACAACCTATCCCGCTGGACGGGGGCTTGCGCTTTACTAGTCAAACTCAGAAGCAAACGTCGGGGGTGCTGGCGATGCGCCAGCGAGCCACGGGTGCTTCCCCTGCTGCCCACTTTGCCGTAGGTCGCTACGTGCGGAACTTTTCTAACCAAAGCCGCCTGGGCGGAATGGTGACCTTTCGGCGGGATGAGGCTTTTGAAAATAGCGGCTCAACCACTCCTGCCCAAACCAATGCTACGGCCACTATCAATAGTTTTTTACGCCCCCAACAGTCGCTTTCCTGGGAAAACATGCTTTCTGTTTCTACCGATTCAGAAGCAGGAGAAGGATTAGCCGCCCATAGTTGGCTGTGGCAACAAAAGAACTGGGGCTATCTAGGCCTGATTGGTCAGTATGTCTCCCCCAATTACTTGCCTGGCGCTGGTTTTCTGGCCCTGAGCGATTATATACTGGCCTCTCCAGCCATTGATTTGGATTTGCGTCCCAAATGGCTTCCAGCTTTCGTCCGGAGCTTCGGACCGGATGCCTTTGCCGATATTTTCTGGCAAGCTTCCGACCGAACCTTTCAGCAAGCTATCGCCGAAGTGTCTCCACTAGATTTAGAGTTTCAGACCGGAGGACAATTTGAAATTCGCTTCCGAAGAGAATGGCAACAACTAGACGACACCTTCCAGCCGTTAGGTATTTCTATTGCTCCCGGATTTTATTCATTCAGTCGCGTGAACATTCGCTGGGACACTGATTTCTCAAAAAGGATCGCCGGGGGAATTGGCTACCAAACGGGTGGGTACTACAACGGGCAATTAAGCAGTTGGGAGGGAGAAGTCCGTCTCTCGCCCCTCCCGCACATTGAGTTCACGGGTAGTTACGAGTACAACCAAATCCGGCAAGTAGGAGAACTGGAGCAAGACCTGAACGCTCACCTGTTGTTTACCCGCACCCGGCTAGCATTAAACCCCCGGATTCAACTGATTGGCTCCTACCAGTGGAATAGTGCTAGCGAGACTGATATCTGGAACGTACGCCTGGCGTGGGAGTACCGACCGTTATCATTTATCTACGTGGTGTTCAACAGTAACCAAAGCGATGACCTATTTCCCGAAAACCGCAACGATGCCCAGGAACTGATCGGCAAAGTGACTTACCTGCGGCAGTTCTAGGGCATAGAATACCTACCGTTGGCTATTGCCCTGTGTTACTTTTGCGCGTATATTCGCTCCCTTATAACAAGTCTAAACAATAATAATACGCTTAGTCTTAAGCAAGCTACACCGACGCTACCGCATGTTTCTGCGAAAAAGGAAAAGTGAAGACAAGATACCTAACCTAAGCACTCCCAAAGGTTTCGAGCAGGTATATCGTACTTACGTCGCCAAGCTGTGCCGGATTGTGGCTAATCAGGTTTCCGACGTAGCTACCGCCCAAAGTATCGTACAACATGTCTTTAGTACACTCTGGGAGCGCCGAGACTCCCTGGTGATTGAAGGGCCTATCGAGCATTATTTAGTGCGGGCGGTCAAGCTCAAGGTGATGGAACACCTACGCGCCCAATCCATTCGGCGCGAACGCTTGAAGGACTTTTTAGCTGACTACCGCCTAAGTAGTCAAAGTACCGAAAACGAGCTTGGCTACCACGAGCTCCGTACCCGGGTTAACCAACTGACCGAACAGTTGCCCAACCAGTGCCGCCGGGTGTACCAGCTCAGCCGGGAGCAAGGACTAAATAATAAAGAAATTGCCAAGACCCTGCTGATTGCCGAAAAAACGGTAGAGGCCCACCTCACTAAAGCCCTGACGTACCTACGTCGTAACCTCACCGACTATACCTTCATCCTACTGCTTCTGCTGGCTTAAATTATGTCTGACACCTTTTTTCGGGTGGGCGATAGGTTTCCGACATCTTCTGAGCGCGGTATCATCTAATAAGTAGTCGTGTGAAGCTCTTACGGTATTTCCCCGGATGAGGCTCTGCGAATTCCGGGGTCTCCTGCATGAGATGCCGGAACAGGTCCGGCAAGGATGCACTGAAGTATTTATAAATAGCTACTTAATATTGTTGGTAACCTTTTTCATCTGACCAACTGACGCAGTTGAAAGTCAATAATCCTGACTATCCCAGTAATCCTATCTATCCTGATAATTTTTTTCATCTCGGACTAAGGGTAATTGGCATCTCATTCAACTTGAGTATGTAAATGAACCCGTAAAGAGATGAAAATTACTCCCCAACTACTAGTACGCTACCAGCAAAACCGCTGCACTCCCGCCGAAGCCCGGGCGGTAGAGCAGTGGCTCCGTTCGGCCGACGACGAACCTTCCTTACTGACCGAAGCCCAGCTAGCCCGTATGCAAACCGAAATATGGGATACGATCTCCCCGGAGGTGCTCGGGAGTAAGTCCGGCAAAATAATTCCCTGGTACCAACGAAGTCTGCGCTACGCCGCAGCGGCCTGTCTGTTTATCGGAACCTTCTTTCTCGGCTACTTTGCCTCACCCAATGCCCAGGCCGATACGGTGAAGAAGAGTAAGTTGCTAACTGATGTGCTGCATGTGTACGGGGGTGATGGTACGTACGGTCAAGTGGATGGCGACCGCTATCGGATAAAGTTTGAGGGAAAGCTAAAGTTGTATAACAGTGCAAACCAACCTAAACAAATTGTGTGCGGTGAGCAAGAGTTTACGCTGGATCCTCACCAAGGATATTATCTCAGCCGCTCCAACACGAGCCCTTACTTAATGAATGATAAGCAACTTATGGGTGGTTATGATCAGCAAGCAAAACTGGTAGGTGGTTTCTCTGTCCTTGAATTAAGCGAATAGTAAGCTGCACAAATACAATGATACATTTCTAACTTTTAATAATAATGACAAATATGACAAGTAGATTTAAAACAAGTAGAAAATGGGCATGGCTCACCATGCTGTTAATTGGAATGTTGACCGTAGGAATTACTTCCTGCGATGAAGACGACACCAGTAATGTAACCCCAGATCCAGATAACGGACAGGAAGTGGAATCAGCGTGGCTTTATGGTTTTAACCAAAATACACCAAGCGGTTTTGTCAACTATTTAGCTGTGTATGAAGATCACCCTTCAAAAGTAGATGTAAAAAATGCTGTTGAAATTGGTGCTAGTAATGCTGGGCTCGTTTTTTCATATGAGGAAAACCCTTATACTTGGAATGGTGATGCATCAACTATTACTAAATGGTCGATAGATAAAACTACGCTTGAAATAAATGTATCCGGGCTTATGAGCTTGGCTACTTATGGAATATCTAATTTCGAACCATTTTTTGTATCTCAAAATGAGGCTTATGCTTTTGATTTAGCAGAAGGCATAATTGTAAAATGGAATCCTTCTGAAATGGAAGTTTTAGAAGAAATAAATGTTGATCCAATACCAACAGTATCAAATAATACAGCTTTTTTAGGAATGATGAAAGGCAGCGAACTGAATGGCCTATATGTAGTTCCTATAAGTTATGACCCGGGAGAGTGTTGTGATTGGGAATCAATCGGTGGGGCAATGGTAGCAGTTTTTGATCCAGCATCTAAATCACTCAAGTATTACTCTGATGAAAGATCCATGTCAACCGATTGGATTGTAAAGGGCGATGATGGGAATATATATGTTTTATCTAATTGGACTAGTGCATTTGTTCATAAATACTACGATGTAGACCCCAACGATTTGGAACCAGCAAATACTATATTGAGGCTAAATCAGGACGGCACATTCGATGAAAACTTTGAGCTGAATCTTGATACTGTCATCGGTGAAATAACAATGTCTGAAAATACTGTTGGCATTGTGGATGGTAAGATAGGTCTCAATTATTATTACCGTGAATCAGGTCTTTCAGATTTTGAAAATAGATGGGATATATGGGAAGACCCAGCAAATACTAAATATTCAATAGTAGACCTGCAAACCAAAGAAGTCTCATCATTTAACGGCTTCGAAGGTTTAAACCTAAATGGTGCATGGCCGGTAAACAATGTGGAAGGCAGAACTTATCTCGGTGGCGGCCATAACGGATGGCAAGACTCTTACATTCTTCGCCAGAATTCTATCAATAACTATGAAATTGTTACTTCAGTTGACAACGGAGCTATTTTTACTTTTAACAAGCTTTGGTAAATACTTAAAATCTCTATGAGAACAAATGGTATTATCCAAAAGGTTCACCACCGTACTTTCTACAATCAGTGGCGGTTCATTCTCGCATGTAAGCAAGTTCTGGTAATCCCTCCCTTTGACATTTAGCTGATTTAAAACGCAGTTTTTTAGTTAGATAGAGTAAGCAAATCGGCGGGGGCCGCTGGTCCCCGCCAACTTTTAAATACGTATATGACAGCGAAAAAAATCATTGGGCAAGTACACCTCTGGCTTGGGCTTCCTTCCCCTCAAAGTCACTCATAGAGGACTCTGAGGTACTTGGGCACTCTATCACCAACACAACTCTTTTAGGATCCGGCTATTTCTCGGTGTTACTTTGGCTCAAACCTATCCGCCTCATTCATATTGACTCAAAAAGCTAAAACATTATCGTAATCGTTGCTGTCGTGAACGGGGGGTCAATAGAAAACGGCATAGTTTAAGAGAAGGTTTCCTAATGTTGGTCGGTGATAACACCAACCACGGCAAAAGTTGGTCGGTGATAATTCCAACTAGGGCAGAGTTAGTCAGTTAGTTCAACCAAGTCTGAGGTGTTGAGCATCTCCAGCACCTGAGGCAGTTTGTTGCGCAAAATCTTTTTGATGTGATCGTTAGAAGTATTGCCGCAAGTGAGCCAAATAATTTTAGGAGGGCTGCCCTGCTGGTAGTGCAGACGAACAAAATCGTCATCTTTGGTCATCACAATTGCCCCCGCCGTTCGGGCGTACTCGAATATTTCGGTATCTGCCGCGTCTCGGTAACCCAAATAACCTACCGAAAAGGCTTCTATACTGAAAGTTCGCGTGATCCACGGGGCCAGATGAGGCGAAAGCTGGGCATCCACCAAAATAGTCACGCCGCTTTGATCACCGGATGGTCAATACGGGCAATAGCGTACCGTAGGCATGCTTCTACGTCTTCGGGCGTAAGGTCGGGCATCTCTTCAATGATTTGGTCGGTCGTCAGACCATTAGCGAGTAAACTGAGCACATCAATTACCCGAATACGCATTCCCCGGACGCATGCTTTCCCTCCGCATTGCTTGGGATCAAACGTAATTCTAGCATGAGAAGTATTCATCACAATGTTTTCTTTAAAAATACGAATTATTAATCTAACCAGACCAGTGGATTCAAAAAAGACGTAAAGCGGGCTAAGAAAAGAGGTCTATCCACATCCAGCCAGACTGGTTGTTGATTTGGGATCAGGATGATTCCATCCGTCTGATTTCCCTCATTCGTAACAGGTTGATCTATCAGTTCTGACGATTGAAGATCACGTTGAGGGTTCGGCCACTATTAACACTTAATCCAGTTAGTTCGTCCTCTTCGGTACGATTGAAGTTTACGTAAAAGCCGTAGTTGGTTCGGAAAAAATCAGGGGCAACGGGCTCCAGCGTAATTTCACCCAGCCAACGGTGGTGAATACTTAGATGGTCTTCTTCAAGCCGCAGGTGGTACACGGTCTCCAATTCATCGCTCCAGTAATTCCCTTCAAACGCTTTCAGGTCATCCGTACTTGGATTCCAGGGTTCTACCTGCGAAAAGACCCGACGGGAATTTCCGCTCATCGCCATTCGTACGCTGCCATCGGCAAGTGTTTCAAACGTTACTTCATCCTTGGTTCCTTTAATGCGAAACACGTTGGTACCTGTGGGAATGAGTTGGGACTGACTTCCGAGGGTGAGGGTATCTCCATCCATTCGTAGTTTGATGGTCTGGTTTAGGGTAGATGCTCGGTACAATCCGGCCCATTTTTCCAGTTCGGCTTTATCAACTTCTACTGATGCAGTAGTCAAGACATCGGTGGGAGTCATATGTTCGGCCAGCAACAGTTCGGCGATGTTGGTGCTGGGTACTACTCCCCTACCCCCAAAATTAGAGATGAGGATAATGCCAGTATCGTGGTCGGGGTAGTAGCTCAACTGGGTTACAAAGGCTTCGTGCCCTCCGGTATGGCGGTACCGCCGCAGTCCCCGGTAGGTATCAACCCCGATACCCAAGGCATACTCGGAGTCTATACCATCGTTCAGTATAAAAGGCTCCAGAAATACTGCACTGGCTGCTTCGCCCCCAACCTCAGCCGTTCGGTAGTTGTTCACCCACTTGGCCAAGTCTTCTACGCTGGCAACAATGTCGGCTGCCCCAAAAATAGCCCGATTACTTTTTTCGTTTGCATAACCTTGATCACTTTGGTAGGAATACGATTCAGCGGCGTTGGGTATTACTTCACCTACGTAGGTCTCAATGCGGGTAGCTTCCATACCAAGTGGTTGAAAAATATTCTTCTCAATCCAGGTCTCAGCTGATTCACCGGTTACTCGCTCAAAGACTTCGGCTAAAATTACCCAGGCGGTGCTGTTGTAGGTATAGCGCGCACCGGGGATAAACTCCAGCTGGGGCTGCTGGCGCACCACCTTCAAGCATTCTTCCCGCGAAAGCCGGTCAATCCCAATAAACCGCCCGGCCAGATTAGACATGGTGTAGGCTTCCCGGTAACCGCTGGTATGGGTTAACAGATGATGTAAGGTCACCGTCTGCTCAAATTCCGGCCAGTCCTCCAAGTACTGATGAACTGGATCATCAATGCTTAATTTCCCCTGGCTGTGTAACACCGCAAAGGCGTAGCCGAGAAACTGTTTAGTAACCGAACCAATGTTGTACACCATCTTCGGATCATTGGCGATACCGTAGGTCAGATTAGCCATCCCGTAGCCCTTGCTAAAGATTAACTCCCCACCCTGCACAACCCCTACTACCAGTCCGGGCGTAGAATCATTTACATTAGGAGGAATCAGAGCGTCTATACTTGCTTCCAATTGATTGGGATCAATGGATTGCCCTGCAACTGAAAAGGTAAAAAACCCGAGAATGAATACCAGAGTAAAGTTTTTGTGTAGCATAGTCAGAATACAAGGCTTGTTCATAAAAAAGGGAAAGAATGAAAAGTGCGCGGAGAATGATAATTTTGAAGTGAACTAAACAACATGATTATCATGCACACTTTTCAAAAAATGAAATTACGACCTATTATCAGTACTTACAAACCCA
>JBCCTI010000012.1:0-113743 GCA_039198955.1 Bacteroidota bacterium
GAGGGCAAGAACAAAATGGCGGTTCTCAATGCCGTTAGAAATAAGATTATCCACCGGATTTTTGCTTGTATCCGGGACAATCGCAAATATGAAAAAAATTATACCCATGCGCTTGCTTAATCCCTAGAAATCCGCCGGGACAAAAGCGATAAGACCGATGCGATTAGAATTAGTGAATATGCCTTTCGTTACGCTGATCAAGCTATCCTCTGGCAGCCTGAAAGAGAGATTCTTCTCAAGCTACGTCAACTTGTTGGCTTGCGTAAGAGGCTGCTCAATGCCAAAAATGCGCTGAGAGTTCCTTTAGAAGAGTATGCTAACTTCCAGGGCGATAAGCTTCAAAAAGAAATGAAAAAGCTCAATCAGAAGCCTATTCAAGCCCTACAGAAACAAATAAATGAGGTAGAAAAAAAGATCAAAGCTCTCATTAAAGAAGACGACTCACTCAAGCACCTCTTTGAGCTAGTTACCTCAGTGGACGGAGTGGGTGAAGTGGTTTTCTGTGAGATGATCATTGCTACCAATGAATTTAAGTTGTTTAGCTGTCCAAGAAAGTTCGCTTGTTACTCAGGGGTAGCTCCCTTTGATCGGACCGCCGACGCGGCATACCTCGGGAACGAGTGTTCGAGGGGGCACTAGGGTAAGTCATCTAGCTAACAAGCAGATGAAGAAGCTACTGCACATGGCCGCCCTGTCAGTAGTCTCCGGCAAGGGTAAAATGGCCGATTACTACCATCGAAAGGTAGAGCAGGGCAAAAATAAAATGCTAGTCCTAAACGCGGTACGCAACAAGATTATTCACCGAGTATTTGCGTGCGTGCGAGATGATAGAAAATATGAAAAAATTTATGTCCCTACGCTTGCTTAAACCATAGAAATCGCGGGCGAAGACTTTAGTTTCATATTTTTGCGGGATGCAATACTATCGTAAAACATCCCATACGACCTATGACTGCAAGTATCACATTGTATGGATCACCAAATATAGGAAGCAAGTGCTAGGGGGTGAAGTCGGTAAACGGGTACGTGAGTTAGTACGAGAAATATGTAAATAGCATGATGTGGAGATTCTCCGAGGGCATGTTTCTAAAGATCACGTGCATTTGCGGCCACTGCGTGGTTTGTTTCAGTACCGTCTCATTTAGCAGTTTCTAAACTAGTTCAGTACCTAAAAGGAAAAAGCCACCGTGGCGCGGCTCTTACCAACTTATGCAAGAGAATAAGCAGCTTTCCAGGCTGTTTTGGGGACGTCATCTATGGGCAAGAGGCTACTTCGTAGCTACTTCGGGCAATATTACGGACGAGATAATTATGGAGTAGATTGAGAACCAGGACGATGGCAGCCAAGATGGTGAAGAATTTACGACTGTTGAGTAGCTTCAGTCGGCTTCAGCCGAAGTCAAACCCATCGGTCTTTAGCCGATGGTAGTTTAGTTAATTGTAAGGTAGAAGCAGGCAATGTAATACTGAAACGAAAGCGATAAAATACCGTTGAAGTTCACATTCAACTCTAGACTATCGATAAAAAGCTATAGAAAAAACTAGGCGATCTTTACCCAACGTAGGCCACTATTTTTCATTGGCAATAAACACATAATTTAGCTAACCGATGTACCAGCCATCTCAGCAATTCCTTTAATGTAACCAATCGCAAAGATTTTTCCCGTTACTTCGTATCCGGCCGACAGTCCACTATTAAATGTACCCTGTGACTCGCCGTACATCACCGGAGCGTGATCGGGGCGCAGTGGACCCTCAAACCCGTGCTTTACGTAGTACCGAAGCAGTTCAGCCATCGGGGAATGCCCATTGTCGTGAAAGGTTTCCCGGAAGTGAAACTTATTTCCTCTTACATCGCGCAGATGCAGGTAGTTGACTCGCTTTTCCTCAAGCCACTTGGCCGACAAAGCGAACAGGTCTTCTTCCATCAGTTTAAAGGTTGCCTGGCAGAACGTAATTTTATTAGCCGAAATCGGATAGCGCTGCCATATATTTTCAAAAGCTTCAGCCGAAGTTAAAATTCTGCCTACTCCTTTCAACGGGCTAATCGGGGGATCATCGGGGTGTAGCGACATTTCTACTCCTGCTTCCTGAGCGACTGGCAAGACTGCATCCAGAAAGTAATACAAGTTATTCCATAGCTTCTCTTTACTGATTTGTTGCTCTTCGGGCAGCAGCTCCGTGGCATCTTCCGCATTAAACTCACTGACTAAGGCTCCGCCTCGTTCGGCCACATCTGTGCGGGTACGGTACCAACCGATGCTGGCCATAAAGTTGTAGCACAGTAAACGAATGCCTAACTGACCCATGTTGCGAAGCATTTGCTGGTAGCGTTCAATCCATTGGTCACGATCGGGTAGTCCCAGCTTGATCGGTTGCATATCAAACTGGTCGCCTTCCAGGCCATAAAGCGAAAAACCTGCCTCAGCAAATTCTTGCTGAATAGAGCGCAGGGCAGCCAGATCGTAGGGAGCCGGTTTACCTGACAGGCTAGGGATGGCTTTGGTGATAGCGTGGCGCACTCCTATCTGTCGAGCCAATGTCCACTTACGCTCATCGTAGTGAGGCGGCAGTAGCATAGTGATAATCATACTAAAAGTACCCGCCTTTGTCAGTAATGTCCTTTACACTTTGCCCTTCTTTCACCCAGCCGAAAATCTTCTTTTCGTTGGATTTAATTTCTTCGGCTCGCAGCAACACCTCGTAAGCCAGGTCGCGCGGCACAACTAGCACTCCATCTACGTCGCCCAGCAGCACATCACCGGGTTTGATAATCACGTTGCCGATTTCCAAAGGAATTTGGTAGTGCGTAATCAGGCAACGGCCCAGGCTACCGTTGGACGAGCGGTACTTGTAGAATACTGGAAAGTCAGCTTCCAAAATTTGGTGCGTATCACGGATGCCGCCGTCCAGACAAGCCGCTTTAATTCCTTTTCGTTTGGCCGTGGCGGTCATTACTCCGCCCCAAGAGGTTGATTTTTCATCGTTACTGCTATCCCATAGTACAAAAGCGTTCTCGTGCATCGCGTCCAGCATCTGGGTACGAAATTCCATTTCGCCAGATACCTTGGTGCTGGGGGCACTCTTTACAGTAAAAGCGAATCCGGCTACCGTCCGGTATTCCCGCAAGGGTACAATATGATTGGGCAGTGCTTGGTTCATCTGGCAGAATTCCCGCAGCACATCATTAATGGCCCCGGTGTACAACTGCTCGTAGCGGGTTAACAGTTCTTGGTCAGAAATAGGAAAGGTTACCTCAGAAATGGACTCGCGCATTTCAATGAGCTTATCCAGCTTCATTAAGCTAACTTCCTTTTTATATTGATTGGTACTCATAATTCTACTGGTTTTTATTAGCGAAAGGAATGAGGTTTTTCTCGGCAATCAAGATCGGGGAATCATAGATCGGAATATCTGAAAATGTATAATTCGTGCCACTTTTCTTCCATGACGACGATGGAATCTCGTATACTTCACCGGTACGTAAGTCAACCAATACGGGTATATTGAATTGACCAGTCGGGAATGTGAAGGTCATCGGCGTTTTTGCATTGGAGTTCGTGGGCGTTTGACCATCCATCCAAATGGCTACTGCCTGTTGGCCAGAGTAGTCAGCCCGGTACGTAAACAAGGATAGCGATGAGTCAGAATCTACCGTGTACGGATACTGCGGTATGCGCTTCAGCCGATGGTCAAAGATAGCGGTAACGTGCTGATAGGCTGCATAAGACTGCTTCAGGGCTACAAATTCCCGATCTAGGCTCGATTTAATCAATCCTTTCGTATTGCGTTTTGGGGTATCCATCAGCTCTTCGTGATCGTGCGTATACACAATATCAATAATCAAAAAATAGCTAGACGGAATGTCGCGCCCCAGGTCACCCATCATTTTACGAACTACCCACTTGGCTTGTGAAAGCTCGGTCCAGGGATAATTTCGTAAAGCATACACCTCTTGATTTTCGGAAGGGCAACCCAACTCACCCTGGCGCAAGGTAATTTGGTCGGAGTACCGACTTACAATTTGATGCATCTTTTCGTAACTAGGGTACACATCAGACGGGTTATAGGTGTAGCCGTGCAAGGTGATCTCATCGACCAGATGTAGTTTGTCTTGTTGCTTTAGCACTTGCAAAAACGTGTCGGTGTAGGCTTGTCCTCTTTCACCAATGCTGGCCAGTGAAAGTGCGTACAGCGTAGCATCAGGAATAATTGAGCGGATTATTTCAGCAGTGCGGATGTAAAAGTGTGCGTAGTCTTCCGCTGAATTTTTACCCTTGTTATCAGGTTCGTTCCAGACTTCCCAGATTTTTACCCGCTCTTGGTACCGGGTGGCTGTAGCCCTTACCCAATTATCCCAAGCCGCCAGAGCCGTATCGGAAGTTGGAAATCCCGCGCTCAGATGAATACCTCCTCCTCCTTCGTAAATAGGATTCCCGTAGGATGTCTGAAACCAGGGTTCCACGCCTTGCTCCAGCACGTGGTCAATAATTTCGTCAAGCCACTCGAAGCGGTATACGCCTTTCTCCGGCTCACATTTAGCCCATCCTCCTTGTAGGCGAATCTTTTTGGCACCCAACGGAGCTAGATGATCTTTCCAGCTCGCGAAGTCCACTAAATCCCGATCCATCGTCTCGGCCCCAATAGCCCAATTATTACTACTGATCTCGAGCGAACTGCGGGGTTGAATAGTCCCTAATACATCGAATGGTATGTCGGCAGCATTTTGGCCGTTGACCTGAATAGTTGCATTGAGCAGTAGTATTACGAAAATTATGCGAATCATATCAATACTTTTTATACTCCAGGAGAGGACAAAAACCCTCCGTCTACCGGCACTGTGATTCCCGTCACGAACCCGGCGTTCTGTTCACTGATTAGCCAGTTCATACAGCCTAACAACTCCGAGGCTTCGCCAAAGCGGTCCATCGGGGTTTGTCGCATAATGTTCTGCGCTCGCTCGGTCCGACTGCCATCCTCATTAAACATAATCTGCCGACTGCGGTCGTTCAGGAAGAAGCCGGGGGCAATAGCGTTGACCCGAATATTAGCCGGGGCCAAGTACGCGGCCAGCCACTGGGTGAAACTTACAATACCGTTCTTAGCCATCGCGTAAGCCGCCACCTTCGTGATGGGGCGGTAGCTGGTCATGGAGGCAAAGTTGATGATATTTCCCTGCTTCTGCCGAGCCATATCGCGCCCGAAGACAAAGCAGGGAACGACGGTTCCCATGGTGTTAATATCAATCACACTTTGAAAAACGCTCATATCCAGATTGAAGAACCCTTTTACCGAATCATCGTCCAGCAGTTCGCGTTCATCGTAGGCTGGGATGTTGGTCAAAGCGGCGTTCTGATTACCCCCGGCGCCGTTAATCAGTACTGAGCAGGCACCCAGCTCTTGAGTGATTTTATCGCGGGCCTGCCTGACCGCCGCTTCGTCGGCCACATCGGCGGTGACGGAAATGGCTATCTGATCCTTCGTCCGGATTTCTTCTTCTACGACTTTCAGTTTCTCCAGCGTTCGACCCACGAGAGCTACCCGGTAGCCCTGGTTCGCTAGGTCTTTGGCCATTGCTGAGCAGAGTGTTCCACCGGCTCCGGTCACGACGGCAACTTTATGATCTGATTGGTTCATTTATTCGATTATTTTTGTTGGTTCGGGCGTATTGCTATACGCCCTTACTTTCATTCTGTCTCGATAGCACCTGGCGATCCGGTTCGTATCTCATATTTCATATATCGTTGAGCATTTCCGTAGCAGAGATTCTGCACTAGTTCCGAAAGCATAGTCATATCCTTCGGTAAATGGCCTTCTTCCACCCAGGTTCCTAGCGTATTGCACAGCACCCGCCGAAAATACTCGTGCCGACAAAACGAGAGTGGACTGCGAGAATCCGTAGTCATACCTACAAATTGACTGAGCATACTGTGGTTAGCCAAGACTTTTAAATGGTACTGGATACCCTCAAAGTGATCGTTGTACCACCAGGCCGGACCTAGCTGAATTTTTCCGGACACCCCATCTTCGGAAAAGGAACCCGTTAGCGATGCCATAGCGGCGTAATCAGCGGGATTGAGGGGATACAAAATGACTTTGGGTAGAGAATTATCTTGCTCCAGCGCATCCAGCATTCGGGTTAGACTATCAATATTGGCTGAATTTCCGATACAGGCAAACCCACCCGCCCCTCCGGTGATGTTTTGCAGCCGGGTACTGGTTTTCCGTTGGGCCCCGATATGCAATTGCAGTATCCAACCCCGCTGAGCGTAGCACTTGCCTAAAAACGTTAGCAAATAGGACGTAAGCTGCTGAGCTTCTTGCTTATCCAAGGTTTTCCCATTGATGAGCTGGCTAAAATACTCAGTGGCCTGAGTTTCACTAGGTAGATCAAACGTAAAGTTGGCATCCAGCGCATGGTCGGCTAATCGGCAGCCCGCCTCGTCAAAGTACGCTAACTTCTGTTCAATGGCGGCTTGATATTCTTGCAAAGAGCTGATTATCGAGTGAGTCTGCTCCCCTAATTTTCCTAGCCACGAGTGATACTGTGGATTAGCAAATGCTACGACAGAATCTCCCCGTAACGAGGGGTATACACTGAGCGAGTGGGCTAAGGTAGCCTGCTGATGAGGATATAAATCGTCTAGCAAATCATCGGAAGTAGACAAAACCTGTACTCCCCACCCTTGTATCAAATCCACCGTGCGGTACTGCTCCTGCTGAAGCTGCTGGTTAGCGTAGTGCCATATATCGGGTGCATTTTTTTCGTTGAGTAGCTCTTCTATGCCGAAGGCTCGTTGGAGCTCTAATGTACTCCAATGGTAGAGTGGATTTCCTAGCGTTTGGGGCAAGGTGCAGGCCCAGGCCATGAATTTATCGTAGTCGGAAGCAGTGCCGGTGATTTTTTCTTCAGCTACGCCATTGATCCGCATCAGGCGGTGCTTGTAAGGGTCGAGGCTCAGCCACAGTTGGGTGATATTTTCGTACTGCCGGTTCTCCGCTAGTGAAGCTGGATCAATATGATTATGATAATCGATAATTGGCAGACTAGCGGCCACCTCGTGGAACAGTTCCTGAGCGAGCCGATTTGGTAGCAAAAAGTTGTTATCTATAAATTTCATGATGCACCATTTCGTATTATTAAGCCATTTTCTGGGTGGTTGTTTTTTCCCTCACTTCACCCGGTTTACGAGGTTGCTTCCGCTGAGATTGCCAAAAAACCAGTCCGCCCAGTGTACAGCAAATAATACCGACTGTCAGGGTTAACTGGCCACTGAGCATACTCACCGAGGGCAAACTCATACCGATAAATAGCAACCCCGCACAAGCCAGCGCTATAGCAAATAACCACCGGATAGAGCGGTAGAAAGCCGGATCGATAATCGCTTGTTCAGCCATAGGTACAGGTGTTCGCAGCCGCTCGAAGAACTGTCGGACAGATTGTTCTTGCTCAGGCTTTCGTTGCCCCACGTAGCTCGAAGCAAAGAATACGATCAGGCAGACCACAATAGCCATTAGCGTAGACAGCTCCCAGGAAAAGTACGGCAAATAATTGAGTAATAGCCCAGTGACCACTCCGGCCACCAAGCTGGCGATGGCCCCGCTGGCCTTCGGGCGAGGAAAAAGTACTCCCATCACCACCGGAATGATGAGCGGAATGGCAAATAAAGCCGTGAGTAGTTTGTTCGCCTCAAACGCTCCACCAAACACTCCAATAAAGAAAGCCCCTCCGATCACTAACCCGCCTACCAGAAGGGTAACTACGCGAGCCACGTTCATTAGCTCCCGGTCGGTAGCCGACGGATTCACTTTCCTTTTATAAATATCGTTAGTAATCACGTTAGCCACTACGTTGTATTCCGAATCTAATGATGACATGGTAGCAGCAAACATAGCAGCTAGTAAAATTCCCATAATCCCGGTAGGTAACACTTCTAAGGCTACGCTGACGTAGGCCATTTCGGGGTTACTCAGTTCAGGTAAAATCACGCGGGCGGCAATGGGTGGCAATAGAAATAGCAAAGGAAAGATGAGAAACAACACTGCACTGGCAATACCCATTTTCCGCCCGGCCTGTTCGTTCTTCACACTGTAGAAGCGCTGAATAAACGCCCAGTTACCGTTGAATTTGATGGAAATCATTACGTAATACGCTAGCAGATAAAATGGTGCCCCCTTCGGCCCGTTGAAGAGCGTAAAGTGATCCGGCACACTACCTATAATCTGATTGAGGCCGCCCGCTGCACTGAAAGTTAGCGGAATTAAAATGAGTGTGGAGCAAATCAAAACAATAAACTGTACGGCATCGGTGATAATTACCGCCCATAGTCCACCCGTAACGGTATAAATCACCACGATTACCCCAGCAGCAATAATAGCTATATCCAGGCTGAGTGGCGTGGCTGCGGCAATAAATAAGCCGATGGCGTATAACCGCACCATGTTTTCCAGTAGGCGAAACAGTACCCCGCCCCAGGAGAAGACCTGTCGTACCGAGGCGTTGAACCGAACTTCCATAAACTCTACCGGAGAAGAAATACCAGCTCGTCGCCAACGTTTAGCAAAGAAAGCCGCCGCAATCAGCATGGGCGGTACCGAAGACCAAATAATCAGCAAGGCAACCAGTCCGTATTCATAGGCGATTCCCGCGTGAGCCACAAAGACGAAGGTGCTGAACATGGACATGAAGTTACTAATGCCCCCCGCAAACCAAGGGATGGTACCTCCGCCCTTAAAGTACTGACCAATATCCTTAACGTACCATCCGAAGAAAATACCGATCCCGGCCATAAATGCCATATAGATGGCAATAGCCGCATAATCCAGCGTTTGAATGGTATTCGTCATTTATTCGTTATATTATTTATCTTCGTTGCCATGATTCAAGTTTTGCATCGTGCTCTTAATATCTTAGAATTTATTGCTCAACATCCCAACCGGGAGTATACACTCAGCGAAATTGCCGATCATCATCAACTAAATCACGGCACCTGCGCTAACATTCTTAAAACCCTGGTTACCCGCCGCTACATTGAACAGGTAGGCCATAAGAAGGGCTATCGACTAGGGGCGATGGCTTACCATCTTACCCGTAACAAAGCTTACAAACGCGATCTGATTGCTGCTGCCGATGCTCCCATGCAGCAACTTACCCAAGCTATCAATGAGACCTCATTGCTTACCATCGTGGTAAATGATCGCCGTATCACCCTTCACTCCGTAGAATGTGATCGCGACATTCAGGCTCGGGGTAATGTAGACCGAACCGTATACGACTCAGCTACTGGGCGACTGATTTTGGCCTACCAGCCAGAAGCAGAACAGGTTCGCTTTGCCCGTACCTACGGCCTTCCTACCGAAGAAGTCTGGTCGGGCATTACCTCCGAAACTCAGCTAGTGCAAGCCTTAACTCAGCTTCGGGAATCGGGTCTATCTATTGACCATACCAGTCGGCAGATTGTAGGCTTGGCGGTACCTATCTATCAGCAAGGCCGGGTAGAAGCCGCTCTGGGAGTATTTCTTCCCGAACTTCGCTACACCGACACCCACCGCGATGAGATTATCAACGCCCTCCGGCAAACCGCTGCTCAGATCAATCAAAACCTTCAACAATTGAAAATTAATAGTTGAAAATTGATAGTGTCCATTATCCATTTTCAACTGTCAATTATCAACTAAGAGGCTGTTTGCTTCACCATTAATTGACGCATCTGCTCAGTACGCTCCTGCATTTCGGCGATATTCATTTTCTTATCACCCCGGTACCAATGTTCCCACTTCTCGCCCTCGGAGGTAATTTCCTTAGCCTTTTCTACTCGTTCCAGAAACTCGACGGCTCGTTGTAAATGCATACCAGCCGCCATGCTATTTTCTTCATCCATCGCCAATCGGGCTAAAATCACGGCTTCCAGCCAGCGATTCAGTCCTATCAATATTTCATGTTGAGCTACTAAGTTGGTTTGAAAAAACTGCAAGGTATCGCCACTTAGTTGACTAGCTGCCTGCTCCAGACTCCCTTCCATCCCCTCCAGACTTTGGATTTGCTGCTGAAGTGGTACTAATACTTCATCGGGTGGTAAGCTATTAGCCGGGTGCATATCGGATAGATAACGGCTTCCCCAAGTTGATTCTACCGTAGGCTCTAACTCCTGCGCCAACATTTCTTGGTATTGCTCAGGCTGTTCCATCTGCATTTTCAAGCGATTCAGTACTTTATAACCGTACGAACGGGTTTGACCATCCAGCAGCAGCGGTACTTCCGCCGTTTCGTGTATCTGGTAGCTATTGAAAAACCGTCGGTAGAGATTCTGCACTGACTCTGCTAGTTCACCAAAGTGAGTAGTAAACCACTGATCCATAAACGCATCGATGTCAAACGAATCCATATTGTACAGCATTTTGCTGGAGGCTTCTATCCCCAAAATAAATTCCCGCACGTTGGATACATTCATGATCGCGTAATCCGAAGCCTGATGCTTAACGGCCTCTTGAAACATCTCATACGTTTTAGCAGGTGGTATGGCTTGCACCAAATGCGGCCCCGAACCCCATAGCTGATGATGATAGTACACTCCGTACTGATTGGCTGGATTACGCTCAGTTTCGTAAAAATCCGCTTGCCACCGCCAGCCAGGATTATTATCGGCAAAAATAATGATTATACTGTCGGGGAAGGTGAGATGTTCGTCCTGATTCAGTCCGGCACCTTCGGCCCACAAAGTAGTGGATAAAAGTGGACTCTCCAGCTGATCCAGTGTATCGACAATTTCACTCTGTACCTGGATAGCTTCCGAAATAATGCGTCCGCGATCAGCATCGGATTGAGGCACACCAGGATCGGCCATCCACATGGGGCGGTCGGCAATGCCCCGTAGGCCAGTCTGCCAGATCACATTGGGGTACTTGGCCCAGCGTTGGGCGTACTCCTGCCAGGTTCGAGTAATCTTCTCAGGCTCGCTGTAAAAGGAGAATAGTGGTTCTTCGCCTTGCTCTTGCCAGTAGTTCTGATAACCAAAGGCACTTACACCTAATGGTTCAATGTGGTGCATGGACAGAAAGAGTCCGCGCTTAGCTGCCTCAGCTACTAACCGTTCTTCAGGTGGGTTACGGATGTCGACGAAGCTAGCGGGAATGATCAGATTCATGCGTAAACGCAACGCTGTTTCCAGTACAGGACGAATCACTTCCGGGTGCACTACTTGGCTGTAGTAACGATAATCAATATTCCGGGTACCTCCTCCGTTTTTCCATTCAGTCAGCAAATCTTCGTCATTGATAAACCACCCCCGGAAGCGAAAAGTCGGTTCATCCTGCACGATACGTACTTCTTCCCAAGCGAGCTGTTCGCGTTTGACTGGTTTCAAATCGCTCCAGTAGTAGGTAGGGTCAACACCCAGATAATCTTCAATGAAATGGTAGGTGGCAAACATAGTCGCCCGCTCGTCGCTACCTGCTACCAGCAAATTTTGCTGACCATTCATTGATACATTTTGCACTACGTAAGCTTCCCATTTACCGGATAGTGTATCTAAATCTGGGTGTAGCTGCACCGCTTCGCGCCGCTGAGACTCGTTGGCGAGATTAAACACCAGTACTTGGGAAGTCGCACTATCTCTCTCTTCAGTTATTGATAATTGTTTGCCAGTAATTTTCTCAATATCTGATTGTAAATCATCTACTGCTAAACGAATAGGATTAGAGGTACTGGCTGGTAAATAAATGCTGGCTTGATGCGTTTCATCAACCAACACTAGCGCAGTCGAGGTATCCTGACAGGAAATTAATGTACTGACTATTAATGCTAGAATCAGCGATATATTGGTTAGGCTTGATGGGAGAAATCCCCCCTTCCCCATTCCACTGCCTGTCCCTGGCTTGAACAGGGGGTGGCCACCTTTTCCAAAAGGAGAGTTTATCTCGCTAGACCTTAGCTCAGCCATTTCATCCACTTTATTCATGTTATCGTCGGCTGCTGGTAGTAGTGAGTGGAATCAATGATTTATCGGCGATTAGTACTGGAGAATCATAGGCGGGAATGTTGCTGAACGTATACTGGGTGCCTTCTCGCCGGATGTTTTCCTCAGGAATCTCGAGCACCTCTCCAGTTCGTAAATCTACCCACACTGCCTCATTGAAGTTTCCGCTGGGAACGCTTACATCAATCGATTGATATTCCTCCAGTTCAGACGGGATGCTTCCGTCTTGCCACAGAGTAATAACCTGTTGCCCAGTAGCTTGATGTCGATAAGCAAATAGCGAAAGTGATGAGTCGGCGGTGGTGTAAGCGTAGTTTGGGATTCGAGTCAAAGTATTGTCAAAAATGGCTGCTAGATGCTGCAAGGCATAGTAAACCGGTTTCGCTTTGACGACTTTTTTGGTGGTATCTGACTCTAAGGTACCCTTACGATTGATTTCATCGGGGTAGTTCAGGTCTATAATACTGAAGTAGGAAGTCTCAATATCCCGCCCCAGATCGCCTAGCATTCGGCGTAAAGCCCATTTGCTTTGGGAGGTTTCGGTCCAGGGGTAATTTCTTAAGGCTTTTGTATTACGATACTGCGAAGGGGCTCCGTTTTCGCCCTGCCGGATGGTAATCCGCGGATCGTATTGGTTGACCACCGCTCGTAGTTTCAGCACTTGATCGTACACTTCGTCAGGGTTCTGTCGGTAGGGGTGGTAGGTGATTTGATCGACCAATTGCAGTTTGCTTCGCTTTTGCATTTCGGCCAGAAAGCTATCGGCTAACTCGGGACGGATTCCGGCGATAGCCATCGCTAGCAGTTGAGCCTCTGGCTGTACTGAGCGAATGGCCTCCGCCGAGGCAATGTACAAATCAGCGTATTCTTCTACCGTATTTTTCTTACTATGGATGCCTTCGTTCCAAATTTCGTACTCGTCTATGACTTCTTTGTAGCGAGCGGCCAGTAGCTTAGCCCAAGTCGCAAAGGCCGCAATAGAAGCGGAATCTTTGGGCATTGCCGCCCCCAATCGGGTTCCGCCGCTGTACAGCGGATTACCGTAGCTTACGTTAAGCCAAGGTTCTACTCCCTGATCCACCATATCGTAGATAATACTGTCTAACCAAGCAAAGTTGTAGTGTCCTTTTTGGTACTCCGTCTTCGCCCAACCGGCTTGCAAGCGAGCTTTTTTAATGCCCAGTGGCCCCAGGTACTCCTTCCAGTTTTCGTAGATGGTATAGTCCCGATCCATTGTTTCGGCTCCTACCGACCAGTTAGATGCCTGAATGTCTTTGGCGTGGCGAGGGGCTACTTTCCCTATGGAGATTAAACTTTCCTGCTGGGCAAACAGGAAAATTGGAGCACAAAGCAGTAAAATGGCACAATGTAATTTCCAGAATAGTTTGGATGAATGGTTCAGCATACCGTGAAGTGATTTCTGATTTTTTCTAATATCCGGCATTTTGCTCTAAATTGGCATTGATGTTAGCCTCAATCTCTGCGGCAGGAATAGGCCATACCTCATGAAAGTCCTGAATATCATCACTGTTGTGAGCATTATACAACCGAACCCGTTCCACTAGTTTACCCAATCGCTGAAGCGTGATACGGCGATCTTCCTCTAAACTAAGCTCTCGGGCTCGTTCATCCAAAATATAATCAATGGTTACGTCACCCGGTGCTACCGGAGTAGCATTCGCCCGATTTCGTATCACGTTAATATCCGCCGCCGCGCTCGCTTGATCTCCTCGACCTAGATGTGCTTCGGCCCGAAGTAAGTACGTTTCGGGTAAACGGATGTAGTATGGATCGGTATACGTTGATCCTCCGGCGGCAGTTAACAACCCCAAGTCACGGTCAGCGTAGAGCGGATCAGGGTGCTGGCCCGGAGTAGTTACCTTCGAGAGCCAGGGATACCATCGCCAGCCTTGAGCCAGTAGGTTCGGGCCGGGATACTTTACGGCACTAGAATCAAACCAGACCGAAGCGGGATTATCGTAGCGGAAATCACGAATATAGTTGAATTCCGAGTTACGCATATCGTTGTCAAAATCACTTTCCCACAACTCATTCTCAAAGAAAGTGGTGGGTTGCATAAACGAAACACCTCGGCCTCCAACGTTCAAATCAGACCGCCATCCCAAAACAGCGGGAACTCCATCGGGATCTTGCAAAGTCCAACTGGCTGGGGCATGGTTGCGCTCCATAGTATGTCCGTCACGATCGGTAGAGGTCAACATACCACCCGGCACATCGGTTTCCATTTGCGCTACCCAAATCGCCTCGGTATTACCTCCCGATCGGTTTTGATTACCCACCCGAAATAGATCAAAATATACATCACCCGGCTCACTAGCACGGGAACCGAAGCGCCCAGTCATTAGAGCGGTATTGGGATCGTCAATAACCACTGATGCCGCAGCAATGGCCTGATCCCAGTTCTCTTGAGCCAGGTAGGTTTCGGCGAGCAGGTGCTGAGCTACTAGGTTAGAAACTCGCCCATCTACTACCTCGCTTATTGCTGTTAAGTTATTGGCGGCAAAGGAAGCATCCTCCACAATTTGGGTGAGTATATCCTCCCGGCTGGCTCGGGTAAAGTCAGTTTGAGGGGAAGTTACTTCGTCCAAAATGAGCGGTACTCCGCCGTACAGATGCACTAGGTAGCGGTACGCCCACGCCCGGAAAAAGCGGGTTTCAGCCTCAATATTTGTTTTTTGTTCATCGGTAAGTTCGGAAGCGTCCAGTCGATCTACTATCGTATTAGCACTAGTTACTATTTTGTAAAGCCGGTCCCAGTGCCATTCGGGTATTCCACTGGTAGGGTTCAGTGTAATATTGTAATCACCGAAGCGATTGTTGGAAGTTGACTCGCGGGCATCGAACATAACATCAGTGCCGTAGTACTGAGCTCGGGAAACATCCGGAGAAGCAAAGCGATACTCCCGTAGCTGGGCGTACAAATCAACCACTGAACTCTCAAAATTTGCGAGGGTAACGAAAGAGTTACTGGGGCTGAAGAAGTCTAACGGTTCTTCTTCTAGAAACTCATCTTCGTTGCAGGCGATAAATCCTACCGACAAAAAAAGGAAAAGTAGTATGCTAATATATGTAGTTTTCATAGTATGCTGAGGTTAGAAATTATAGTGAGATATCCAGACCAAAGGTAACTCCGCGCATCACGGGTAGGGCGCTTCTTTCTCGGTCGGGGTCACCCCCCACTTGTTGATTAGCCCCTAACCCTTGTCCGGTCTGAGGGTCCCAGCCTTCCCAATCAGTGAACGTAAGCAGGTTTTTACCACTGACAAAGACTTTAAGTCCCTGTAACCCGATACGGTCTAATAAGCTCTCGTTGAGGTTATAGGACAACGAAATATCCTGCAACCGAACGAAGTTACGGGCAAAGTAGCGTTGCTGAACAATTCCCGCATCGGGTCCAGGCCGACGGTAGGTAGCATCGGGATTGGAGGGTGTCCAGTAATCAATCTCTGCAAACCAGTTACTGGCTTGAGCCGTTCCGGGAGTTCCGTAACCACCCGCCCAAGGGTTGTTCTGACCTAAGTAACCATCCCGGCCTCCCTGAATAGAAGTAAAAAAGAACTTCAGCGCTAAATTTTTGTGCCGTAGTGTATTTTGAATCCCAAGCTGGTAAGCGGGTTCTTCTCGTCCTAAAATTTGCCGATCATCCTGGGGAGTGATCTGGCCGTCGTTATTTAAGTCGCGTAGTTTATACAATCCAGGAGCAAACCCATCGGGGATATCTTCATCTCCCACCTGCCAAATTCCGTCAATCACGTAGCCGTAAATGGCTCCAATCGGCTGGCCAATGAAGAGTCCGTTAGCAATTAGGTCATCCTCCCGCCCATCGCCATTGGTGTCCTGGCCTAACAGCGTCTCAATTCGGTTTTCATTGGCCGCCAGGTTGAAGCTCACATCCCAACTGAAATCGGTAGATCGAACGGGGGTAGCGTTTAGTAGTACCTCAATACCCGAATTACTGATTTCTCCCACATTGGAGGTGATATTGTTAAATCCGGTCACCTGGGGCAAAATAAAATTCCAGAGTAAATCTCGAGTAGTAGACTGATAGTAGTCAATACTTCCCGAAAATCGGCTGTCCAATGCTTCAAAATCTAATCCAATATTAATTCCTTCGGTACGCTCCCAAGTGAGATTAGGATTCGCTAGTTCGGTTACCCTTTGTCCATTTACGGTCGTCCCACCATCGCCAAATACGTACTGGGAAATAAAGCGTTCTGCGGCTGGTAGCTGAGAATTATCCCCTGCCAAAATACGTGCTAAAGAGCTATAACGGTCGGTGAGATTACCATTAATCCCGTAACTTGCTCGTAGTTTTAAGAAGTTAATGAGTTGTACGCCCGATAGAAAGTTCTCCTCAGATAGTACCCAACCCAAACCAACAGAAGGAAACAAGCCTACGTTATTATTTTCGGAAAAGCCACTAAAGCCATCCCGGCGTAGCGTAGCAGTCAGTAAGTACTTATCTCGGAAATCGTAGTTGATTCGGGCCATTTGATAAAGGTATCGCTCTTCCCAAGCATCAGATGATATTTGGGGAATAACGGCTTGCTCTAAGCTATTGTACGAAAGCGTGAGGTTAGAAAAGTTGGTGCCCTCGGCGCGCGTTTGATCAAAGCTTACCCGGTTGAATCCGTAGAGCAGCGTAACATTAATGTCGTGATCTTCCCCCAGTTGCCTGTCGTAGGTAACGATATTATCTACCAGAAGATCATAGGTACTACTATTTCGTTTGATCGCCCGCCCCGATTGTCCGGCATCAAACGGATTAGAGTTGCTCAGGGCATCCCAGCGGTAGTTGTTACTGAAGTTCACTCGGTAGCTCAAGCCCGGTAGTGGACGAACCATCGCGTAGAAAATCCCCGATAGGTTATTGCGTAAATCCCGGTCGTCGGCTGCACTCTGCAGAAACGGATTTAAACGATTATCACCCAGTGGATTAATCACTAGTTCGCCATCTTCGTCGAAAGGAGTTACCAATGGACTCATTTGGGGAATTTGGCTGAGAGTGGGACTCTCGCCGGAGTAGTCGGAGAACGAACCAAAGGTATTGGCCCCTACGCTCAACCATTCAGTAATATCGGTGTCCACATTGATACGAGCGGTAATTCTTTGGTAGGTATCGTTCAGCATCCAGCCCTGCTGCTCGGTGTATCCCCCGGAGAGGAAATAGGAGGTATTCTCCCCACTACCGCGCACGCTGAGTTGGTGGTCGGTGATATAGCCCGGGTCGGTTACTTCATCGTACCAACTGTAGTCGTTGCCGGCATTAAATCCCGCAATGAGAGGAGGAAATAATCCGGTATCGTTATCAATACTCCAGTCAGGGTTTTCCTGGATGAAGTCCGGTGCTAAGTAGCCGTTTTCCCACTCTACATCTCGCACTCCCTTCAGGTAGCCTTCCCGACCTAGCGGGGTGAGTTCGTTAGCCGGTGATTGCACCGTATAGAATCCAGAATAATTAATGACGGGCTTAGAAGCTGTTTTACCGCTCTTCGTGGTAATGATCACCACCCCGTTGGCCGCTTGGGCTCCATATACCGCCATACTACTGGGATCTTTCAGTACATCCACCGACTCAATATCATTAGGGTTTAAGTCAGCTAATCGCCCCCGATAATACACTCCGTCCAGAATAATCAGCGGATTCTGGTTACCATTAATACTCGATTGCCCCCGAATTTGAATATCCGGTTCCTCCCCTGCGGTAGAAACCTGCGCGATATTGATTCCTGGAGTTGACCCACTTAGTGACTGTAGGATGTTAGTATTCGGGGCTTCCTCAAAGTCCTCCAGTGGGGCTGAGACCACTGCACCGGTCAGGTCTTCCCGCTTTTGAGTTCCGTAGCCCACCACCACAATCTCGGATAGCGACTGAATGTCAGGGGAGAGCGAAATATCAATCTGGCTACGGTTGTTGATGGGCTCTTCTAGAGTCTTGTACCCTACGGAAGTAAATACTAAGGTATCCGATGTACTGGTCTGGGTTAGGCGGAACTGCCCGTTCAAGTCGGTGATCGTGCCTGTTGAAGTTCCTTTGATGAGGATGTTTACCCCTGGCAAGGGACTGTCATCTTCCAGATCAGTAACGGTTCCCTGTACTTGGGCGAAAGCTACTGTAGATAGCAGGCTTAGTATGAGATAACTAAAGGCTGTGTAGAGCGTTTTCATATTTTATAATATAAAAATTAAATTTACTATGTAATAATAAATAAAATTCTAATGTGACTCAAGTTTTTATGATGTATTTATCAAAATTATATTTAAACTCTCGCATTCTGTTCTCAAGCTCTAAATTCTTATCTCTCATATCTTTGCGGAAAAGGTAGTAATTAGGGTAGCCCATAACTAAAAGCATCGCTAGTATGGAAACAGACGTAAGGTCAACCACGCTAGTATGATGAAGGTGAACCACTCAAGACAGGCGGGTGTGACCTCAAGAGGGTGATAGGCAAGCAAAGGAGAGCATAAAAAACCGTGGTCGCCGTGACGCGGGGCAATATGGTCACAGCATCTCTTAAGAGAGCGTTTTGTCGTGATGGCTTCAAATAATCAAGGTAACTAATCCGTCAAATTAATTAGTTTGGAGTCGAATCTTCAAGTCAGTATTTTCATTACGGATCTGACTGCCTCTGATCCAAACGGAATTCTTTACAATATTTATCAGATCAGTGACATAGGGTTGTCACTTGCACCCAAGAAATTTGCCATTACCTAGAAAGTGATTTTCAAAGGGCCCTTGATGCCGGAGCTATCAAGTTTGAAGACATAGTAGAAAAACCATGGGGACAGAAAGTCGGATATGTAAAAGATATTAATGGGATACTCATTGAAATCTGTACTCCGAGTAAACGTTGAACTCCTGGGCAAAGCTCAGCCTGACTATCTATTCTTTCATGATTGCAATTCTACTATCCGGTTCCTGGCATTAGTCAGCAATCTCAAATGCTGGAGTTGATTGCATTGGCACCAATTCATGCAGGACTCCTCACTACTAAGTGCTAATTTGGGACTTGCATAAATTCAGTATGATTTATGAAAGAGATGAATTCTATCTATAAGAAACGCATAGAGTGGGTGATCGAACACATTAACAACCACTTAGGTGAATCATTGGCTTTGGATGATCTTGCCCGGGTGGCATGTTTCTCTCCCTATCACTTTCACCGGATATTCGTAGCGATTACTGGTGAAACAGTCCATAACTTCACCAATAGATTGAGAGTAGAAAAAGCGGCTAGACTCCTCAAATATTCTCAACAATCTATTCTCAGTGTAGCTCTTGACGCTGGATTTTCATCATCGGCTACTTTTTCAAGATCTTTTAAAAACTACTTCGGAATAACGCCAAAAGAGTTCAGAAAAAGAGGGGACTTGGTAAATAGCAAGATTTGCAAAGACTTATACCCAATAAACCAACATCTTGCCCCCGTGGATCCAAGACATTTAGAAAGTGTATTCCCCATTGAAATTAAAAAACTATCCAAAAGAAGGGTAGCTTATATAAGGGTGGTTAATTCTTTTCAAGAAGGGGTAGTATTGGATGCTTACCAACAAATGATCACCTGGGCTACGGAATTAGGCATCTACAATTCACAAACAATTTTTGGGATGTCATTGGATGACCTGACGGTCACCCCCAAGGATAAGTACAGATATGAAGTTTGCTTGACGATACCCGATTCACTTAAGGTAGATCATGACGTTATTTCAGTGATGCATATTCCACAATGTAGATATGCTACAACGGTTGTCTCAGGTGATATCAATCAGGTTGCTACTGCTTATGATTACCTCTACAATCATTGGTTAGTCAATAGCTCATACGAACCTGAACATCAGCATACATTAGAAGTCTTCTTAGATAAGTTCAATGTGTGTAGTTGGAATCATTTCGAACTGGAGCTATGCCTGCCAATTAAACCATTGCTCGACTAATCAATCTCAAAATGAAAAATACCCTACAAATGGCGTTGTTGACAATGTTAATCTTAGGCTGTCAAGCAAAAATAGAAACTAGAAACAGTGAGACAAAAAAAGTACAAAAAGAACCAGCTATGAGTACAATGGAACCTAAAGTAACCGGTATAGGGGGAATCTTCTTTAAATCAGAAAATCCCCAAAAAACGAAGGAATGGTACGGTAAGAATTTAGGTCTTGCGATCGGAGAAAATGGCGCACCATTTGAATTTCGAAATGCCCATCGTCCCGAAGAAATCAACTACCTCAATTGGGATGCTTTTCCTGACACGACTGACTATTTTGCCCCTTCCAAAAAAGAATTTATGATCAACTACCGGGTTCAAAATATCGAGGGCCTTGTTACTAATTTAAAGAAGAATGGTGTGACTGTCGTTGATGAAATTACAGAGTACCCCTACGGTAAATTTGTTCATATTCTGGATCTTGAGGGCAATAAAATAGAACTATGGGAGCCCATTGATAGCTTTTTGACAGAACTTGGTGGGAAAACAACAAAATGATCTAAGCTTAGAAAGCTAAACACCTGATGATCAGTGCGGTGATGGTTCTGTTGGTAATGACCTATTCCGCCGATGACCGCATAAATCAGAAGTACTGCTATCAATCCGACCAACGTATAGAAAACGCTGGTTTTAAAAACGTCTTTTAAAAATGGGATGGCAATTAGTAGCAGTACTCTGAATCTCATTCTGCTAAAATTTATAAGTAGGCTAACCTTTAGGTTAGCTTTTTTTGTATTAAATCGTTTCGGCTTATCTGTTGGTTCAGAGTTGTTCTAGCGATAGCTAGATGGCTTATCCTGTTAAAATACTATTATGGATATATTCAGATCCGGGGCCGTCCGGCTTGTCCCAGGTTAGCCTTTCATCGGACACACTTTTCCCATGAGCGACATGAGTTTGCCTTTAGGCGGCTCGCTGAGTGGCCGGTTGGTTTGCCATTTGCACGGCGTTAGCAGTGAATACGCCAAAGTATATCCAGACCCGCTCGTTCGCTTCATTACGGGCTTTAACCTTGCCCAGGCCGTAGTGATTCTTATGGTTTCCGAAACTTCCCTCCAGCCGGGTAGCCCGATCCTTATTGAGAGCATCTTTGAGACGTTGCTGTTCTTTAGCCCACCGCTGGTCCTTGGGCCGTGGCCCTTTAGGATCAAAATTATGGAAGATACTGTGCTTGCGGCAAAACCGCCGGTTCTCATTAGTGGCATAGATTCGGTCTGCCGAAGCTTGCCGACACTCTCCAAACAGGGTCTTGTGCTTGAAGGTGCTGATCTTGAAGCGGTTGCATTCGTTGAAAGCCGAAAAGCTCAGATGCTCTATGAAGCATAAACCATCAATTTGCATCACGTGTACTTTAGCCCCGAAGCGGTCCGCCGCCGCGGTCGGTAGGTTTGTTCTCTTTTCCCCGCTTGATAGGCCGTACGTAAGGCTTATGCAGCGACACGATACGATCCGGCACGCGGGTAGTCTGGTGAGTGTAGAGGTATCTCTGTTGCTGTAGTACTTGTTTGATAGTACGCAAATAGCCGTAAAAACCCTCATCAAGTTGTCCTACTAACTGTCCAGTGTTGAGCAACGCTTGTAAGGCATTCAGTTCCCGGCTCAGCAGGTTGAGTAGCGATTTGAGACGCTTGCGCTTCTTTTTATGCGCCTTGCGTTTGAGCTTAGCGTAACTGAGATACTTTTTGTGCTGAACTTGATAGCTTTCCTTTTGCTTGCCTAATGGCACCTTTAAGGCCCTGCGTAGTGGAAAGAGCGCCCGGCGCCCGGTTGCTGTGCATACACCCACTGGCAGCACTCCCATAACAGTTTCACATCACTAGGATAGCGAATGTAGCTTTCATAGCAGGTAGCGTCCACTTTCATAACCTGTCGGAAAGCCAGGGTGGCTCGCCAATGATTAGCTAGAACCCCTTGCACCATATTCAAGTCAGCCTGATAGGCCAGATAACTTCTCACGCGGCTTACTATACCCGTATCCCGGATACGTTTGCCAGCCGCCAAACGCATATGACAGAACCGCTGCAAGCAGGGGTTCGTATTGATGTGCTCAATCAAGGCTTCATCCGAAACCCCCAACTCATGTTTTAAAAACATCAGGGCAAACTTACCCCTTCTACCAAAGTAGGGGGCTGGTCCCCGCTTTACTTCTGGTAAACATGCCTCCAACGCATCCCAGGGAAGGGTATCATACAAGCGGCCCCAACGACTCTTCTTAAAACTATACCATTCCGATGAATTTGCTTCCGGATTCTTTTCTTCGCTCTTTTGCATTGGCTTTTTGGATTTTGGCGAATACAAAAAAGCCGAAAAACCCTCAAAAGTTAGGTGTTTCCTACTCTTTTGAGGGTTCATTTTGTTGATTAGACTACCTAATACGTTGACTTTCAAAAGCTTGCTAATCTAAAGGTTAGCCTACTTATACTGGGCGGTAGATAGTCGAGGAAGGACTGAGCCTCGGGGGCGATTGATTTTTACCTCTTGCATATCCGGAACACCGAAGCCACTAAGCAATTTCTACAAAAGACGTTGCGGGGAGCTGCCCCTAACTATACTATCAGCTTAAAGAAGCTGTTAATTGGGATTTTCTCTATAAAGCAGTGGCCCGACAATATGAAAAAAACTATAAGATTGCATTTGTATAGTCGGTAGAAATCGCGGAGACCCTTCTTCTAAGGGGGAGGCTCAACATTTATAAAACGAATGCTAGTTCTATCCTTTCTTTCATAGAGAACTGTTATGGAATAGAGCACGAGGGGAATTACTCTTTTTCTTCCAGCTTAATGATCTTCTTCACATTGTATTCAATCGGTGAGATGATAATATCTGTTTTGCCTTCGGGAATATAAAACAGGTAGAGACTATTTTTACCAATAATTCTTACTTCCTCTTCGCTATTATCTTGGAAAATTATTCGGTGGTTAACTTCTATATCATTATTCGCCATTTGCTTTTGCTGTTTACTTCCACGCCCAAGTCCCATTCCCAGATAAAAGGCTAGTGTAAATCCGGCTAGTAATGAGATTAGTTGATTCGTGCTAGGGTTGCTGTTGTACTTGGCATCTAGCTTGTTTACATTATACAATTTGCCGTACCAGCGTTTCATACGGAACTTTTGATGTATCCTAGGATTGATCTTAACCAAAGTCAAGTAAGCAATGCCTCCCACCAAGACTAAGGCCATTGGAATAAGATAATGTTCCGTAAGTAGAGCAATCGGACTAATGAGTACATCTAAGATGCTGGAGTACTCTAGAATATTGATTCCGATAAAATGGTAGTAGATAGAATCGCTGAGAATACCCAATATCAGCAGATAAATGTATCCTAAAGACAAGTATTCTTGAATGCTGAAGTCTTTTTTCATAAACGACCGCGCAATATACCTATTTTACTGCTTCGGCAATAGATTTTACCAGTCCTTTACCCAACGCTAGCCATTCAGGCACTAATCGCCGACCGTTGAGCTTGTTTACCTTTTCTACCTTCAATTCCATTAGATAAGCGGGTATTTGGTACTCAGCCCATAGTGCCTGGTTCACCGTCATTCGTCCGGCTTTTCCCAAGGTAGTCGATTCGGGCATTTCTCGCACCTCTTCATCCGACTCAAAAGATGTCCACCTGAGCATGGCTTGATAGAACTGCTTACCTATCGGCAAATCTGGCCCTTGAATGTAATCGGCCCGTTCGGTATTGTGCAGCGTCACGAACAAATCGATAGACGATGCTACCTTCGCAATGGCTTTCTTTTGAGCCTGGATTTCCGCCATCTCTTCGGGAATCACAAAGTCCCAGTTACGATTCAAATCGTGTCCGAACTCATTAAAGCGTACTCCACCCCGCACTACTCCGTCGGGGTCAGCCATTGGAATTAATTGAAAGGTAACTTTATCCAAAATCCCGTCATTCGAAGCTGAATCCAGCAAATAGCGAATAGCCCCTTCCATCACCCAAGATGAGCCCGATTCCCAAGAGTGCTGCCGAGCCATGAGCCAGACCACCTTCTTTTCATCAATAGGCACTTCAGGCTTGGCAATAGTCAGCTGCCATATATCTCTTCCTTGCGGAGTTAATCCAATACTCTTTTTAGACAGGAGCGGGTGATCTTGATAATCGGATAGTAATTCGTTTAAATCAGCGGTGATATACGGTACTTGGTGGGCAATCCATACTACATTTTCTTTGGGGGTAAACGTTAGTGTTAGCTCAGTGTCCTCGTCATTCCAGATTACTTCTTCATCAGTCAGGTGCCGCCACGTAGATTGATTGTAGCTAATAACCGGACGGGTTTCAGAGGTGATGGCGTGAGCCCCTGATTGGTAATTGTATTCGCCTAACAAATTGGTAAGCTCAAGCACTACCGACTGGCCTTTTGCCCCATCTAACCGAAAATAGTACCAACTAGCCTGTCGGTTACGGTTGTCCCAGTCTGATTCACCCGCTACCGCACACCGCCAATGATTTTCACCTACCTGAATCACTTCACCCAGACTCCCTCCCTCAAAATCAGTGTGAAAAGAAATTTGAGTTTGGGAAAATAAAAATAGCGGACAGGCAGTAAGGTAGACGTATATTGGTAGGGTTTTCACAAATGAGAAATGTAGAGTATGGGATGTGAAGATAGAAGGTAAAAATTAAGAAATTATTAGACATTGCTTTGTAGAAATTAGAAGTTGCACTATGCACAAGCGGACACTTGTGCTGGAAAAGGAGAGAACAAAATATGAGATATGAGATATGAGATGTGCAGGGAACGGGAAGCACGCCAAGCTCCCTGAATTACGCCCTAGCCCTTCTTTGCCTTCTCTAGTGCCCGGTTGAGTGTAAATGCCGCACTAATTAAACCTAAATGAGTAAAGGCCTGAGGGAAATTCCCTAGTTGCTCACCGCGCAAGCCAATCTCTTCGGCATACAGTCCCAGATGATTGGAGTAGCCTAACATTTTTTCAAAATATAGCCGGGCTTTTTCTAATTCTCCACCCCGACATAAACACTCTACGTACCAGAAGGAGCACATAGAAAATGTTCCTTCATCTCCCTCAATACCATCATCAGACTTCTCATTGTTGTATCGATACACCAGGGTCTCGGTTACCAGCTCTTTCTCGATAGCCCTTAGCGTTTTTCTCCATCGGGGATCATAAGGACTGATAAACCTGACCAATGGCATCAGTAACGTAGAAGCGTCTAATGTTTTAGCCCCCTTATACTGTACGAACGATTCCAACTCTTCGTCCCAGAAATTGTAGTATACATCCTCAAATATCTTACTACGAGTACCGCGCCAGTAGTCCCAATCGTAGGGGAAAGAGCGCTTTTCGGCCAGTCGGATGGCTCGGTCTAAAGCTACCCAGCACATCACCCGGGAGTACAGAAACTCCACCTGCTCGGCCCGTATTTCCCAAATTCCGTGATCAGTATCTTGCCAATGTTCGCATACGTAGTTGATTAGGGGTACTAGCTTCTCCCAGAAATGAAAGGTAACTGGCTCGCCGTACTTATCGTAGAGATAAATACTATCCATCAGTTCACCGTAAATATCCATCTGCTTCTGATCGTAGGCACCGTTGCCGATGCGTACTGGTTTTGACTGACGATACCCTTCCAGGTGATCGAGCTCTTCTTCGGTCAGTTCCGACTCACCGGAGATACTGTACATTAATTGCAATTTGTGTTCTTCAGAAATATTTTTCTCAAACTGCTTGAGTAGCCAACGTCCAAAATCACCTACCTCTTGGTTAAAACCCAGCCGAATAAAGGCGAACATGGTAAAGGCAGCATCCCGAATCCAAGTGTAGCGATAATCCCAGTTGCGGGTTCCTCCCACTTCTTCGGGTAGCCCAAAGGTAGCCGCGGCTACTGGTGAGCCAAAATCATGCGAGGTGAGTAGCTTTAGGGTTAGAGCAGAGCGGTGCACCATGTCCATCCAACGACCGTTGTACGATGACTTTCCAATCCATTTTTTCCAATAATTGAGCGTATTGTAAAAGCTTCGGTCGACAAACTCGCTCAAACTGTTCTCAAACGGCAATTCGCGGGTTTTGCTGGATAGTGCAATCAGCAGAAAATTGACTGACTCTTTTTCTTTTAAGGTAAACTCCGCCTCTACGTCCTGTCCCTTCTTTCTCAAAGGTACGTCGCTCAGTAGCTTGCAAATGGTACCATCGTCGCCTTGGCTAGCAAAGATCATTTCATTTTCGCTGTTGCGGGTCAGGGTGTGGTTAGCCCGGGCGTAGTCAAACCGGGGACTACACTTCATCTTAAAGTTTACCTCGCCCCGCACCACCGTCACTTTTCGGATCAGTATACATTCTTTCTCTACCTCTCGAACGGGCATAAAATCGGTAATTTCCACCATTCCCTCGTAGGCGAGAAATCGACTCAAGAGGATATTAGTATCCGGCAGGTACATCTGCTTATAATCTGCTTCATCTAACTGCGGAGTAATTGCAAAGCTACCGCCCTGCTTTTTATCTAACAGCGATGCAAAGATGGACGGAGAGTCAAAGCGGGGAAAGCACAAGAAATCGACCGAGCCATGAATACCCACCAGGGCTACTGTATGCAGATTACCGACTACGCCGTAGTTCTCAATGGGGGGATACTGATTGTTGCTATGTTCTTTCAAAACAGGAGATGGTTAAGTCGGAAAATGGAAACTGAAGTACCTCAAGATCACATTTCGTATAAGGTTACGCTTTAAATAAGCTCTCGCCCAGATATTTGTTAGGGAAAGTTGAAAAGAATTTCGGGAAGAATTGGTAATCTTGCAGACAGTTGTCTGATAAGCACTAATGCTATGGATGTAGAACAAGCCATCCAAACTGTTTGGGATTTTCACCAGATGGATCATCAAGTAACGCCATCGGACGCTATTCTCGCCCTGGGTAGTCACGATACGCGGGTAGCCGAACGGGCGGCTGATCTTTGGTTATCGGGTATGGGTAAGTGGCTCATCTTATCCGGCGGACTGGGGCGATTGACCGAAGGGGTATGGGAAACCCCTGAGGCTGATTTGTTCCGGGAAATTGCCTTGGAGAAGGGTGTTTCCGACGAAAAAATTCTGGTAGAAAACCAATCGACCAACTCCGGCGAGAACTTTCGTTTTACGGAAAAACTATTGCAAAAAAAGAATCTATTTAATTCCCTTCAGTCTTTCATTGTGGTACAGAAACCCTATATGGAACGAAGGGCTTACGCTACTTTTAAAAAGCACTGGCCCGATAAAACGTGCACGGTTACGTCACCTCAATTGGACTTGGAAGAGTATTGCCAAAGCCCCCACCCTGAAATTGATCGAGAGCAGGTTATTCACCTCATGGTAGGTGACTTACAGCGACTGTGGGTCTATGCTGAACAGGGATTTCAGATACCAACTAATATATCCCAATCCGTCAAAAAAGCGTATACTATATTAGTAGCAGCAGGCTACAATCGGTATTTAGTCAATGATGTATAGCAGTGATTATTCCTATTTAGAGCTACTCTGGTTGGGAAATTTTACCTGAACTAATACCTCTAATTTTATGGTTATTACTACTTAATTATTAGGGTTTGTACCCAAATTTTACTAAATTAAGTATAATCTTGCTAAGCATAATTTTTTAAATGCTTTATATTTTTTGCAAGAAAAAATATTTTTTCAGCTGTTTTGGGAGTTGGTTTTTGCCAGTAGAATTTTTTGCCATTGAGTGAGTACTCAATGGCTTTTTTTGTCTTTTGACCCCTCCTAGCTCACCTCTTGCCCAACTTACTGGTCCTAGATCACTTTAAGAACCTAGACACTAGTCAAACTCCAGCCAAAAATCTTAATTTTACTATTGGGTTTTAAAGCTATGTGATATGTTTACTAACATCATTCTATATTTGCACTCTAAATCTAATAATCTATCGACACCCAACCTTCCATTATCAACTATCAATTTTCAACTTAACCTATGACCGCTGATTCTGATATACTGATTGTTGGGGCTGGGCTTTCCGGCCTAATTGCCGCTATCACCCTGCAAGAAAGCGGACGCTCAGTGAAGATTCTGGAAGCTACCGACCGACCTGGTGGACGAATTAAAACCGATCAGGTAGATGGTTATCGGCTTGACCGGGGATTTCAGGTGCTACTTACTAAGTACCCTGAAACCCAGCTCTACCTTAACTACGATGCACTGAAGCTCCGGAAATTCGTGCCGGGGGCAGTTGTACTCAATGACCGTGGACAACACGAAATTATTGATCCCAGTCGCGTGCCTTCGGCGGCGGTCAAAACCCTCTTTTCCAGGGTAGGTACAATTAGTGATAAATTTAATATTCTCAGAACCAAAATGCGGTTACAGGGCATGAAGGTGGATACTATCTTCAGTAAACCCGAAACCAGCACACTAGCCATTATTCAGGATTACGGTTTTAGTGAGAGTATGCTTCACAACTTCTTTCGTCCGTTTATGGCGGGTATCTTTCTGGAAGATGAACTAACCACCTCCCGGCGAGAGTTTGATTTTGTGTTCAAAATGTTTTCGGAAGGGGATACCGCTGTACCCGAACTAGGTATGGAAGAGATTCCTAAACAACTAGCGGCTCGGTTAAAGCCTGGTACGATTATTACCAATGAGCTAGTAGAGTCTGTTGAAGGTCAAACCGTTACCACATCTGGAGGAAATACCTACTCGGCTAAGCAAATTTTGTTGGCTACTGAACCTAATAAGTTTTTAACCAAGCACACCGGTATTCAACCTCAGAAACCCCACCGCTCTACGGTCAATGTGTACTTTACTGCCGACCGTTCGCCTCTTGCCAAACCTATACTAGCATTAAACGCCCGCCCTGACCGTTTGGTAAATAATCTGGTAGTGATGAGCTCCATCTCCCCCGCCTACGCCCCGGCTGGAAAGCATTTGATCTCCGTATCGCTAAATGGTGCTCGAACTGAATCCGACGAAGAGCTGACCACCGCGATTAAAAATGAGTTAACAACTTGGCTCGATGATGAACCTGAAGCCTGGGAACACTTAACGACCTACCGAATTGATTATGCCCTGCCCAATCAGGACTCCGTAACCCATAATTTAAACAAGGAACAATGCCAAGTCCGGGATGGCTTATTTGTGACTGGGGATTACCTACTTAACGGCTCCATTAACGCTGCCATGCGAGCTGGGCGTCAAGCCGCTGATATTATACTTCAGATATGAAAATAGTTTTTTACTTCCCACCATTAGTGCCTTCTCTGTTTTCTTGATTTTCCATTTTCAACTATCAATGCCTATCTTGACATTAGTTTGTTAAACAACCTGACTGTGAAACTCCTCTTATCTGTTTGCATCACCCTGGCTGGATTGATTTTTCTCACCAGCCAATGTACCACTTCTGATGGTCAGTCGGAGCCTCCGCCTAACATTATCCTTATCATGGCCGACGATATGGGCTATTCGGATTTGGGTTGCTACGGTTCTGAAATAGAAACCCCAAATCTGGATCTTCTAGCAAATGAAGGAATGCGAATGACCCAATTTTACAACACTGCCAAATGCACTGAAACCCGGGCTGCCCTCCTTACCGGGCTGCATTTTCAGCAAACCGATAACCTAAACCAGTCAGATAATAATGTGACGCTGGCCGAAGTCTTGAAGGAAAATGGCTATCAGACAGTTATGGCGGGTAAATGGCACTTGGGAAATTGGGCCGATGAAGTGGATACTCCCAACAAACGAGGCTTTAACCAATACTTTGGTTTTCTGAATGGCGCTAGCAACTTCTTCACTGGGCGGAATTATAGCGATGATGTCAACTATGTGCGGCTAAACAATGAAGTTTTCGAGGCACCTGAAGATTTTTACACTACCGATGCCTTCACCAATTTTGCCCTAGAACAGATTTCAGCAGCCACCACGAGCAATCAACCATTTTTCCTCTATCTAGCTCACAATGCCCCTCACTACCCTTTGCAAGCCCCAGAGGAAAATATTGCTAAGTATCAGGGCAGGTACGACATCGGTTGGGACAGCCTTCGTCAGCAGCGTCTGGCGCGAATGAAAGAAGTGGGTGTAATCAGTGCCGACGCTGAATTAGCTCCCCGCGACTCGCTAACCCCAGCCTGGAACGACCTAAGTGCTGATCAGCAACGGGAAGAAGCGGAGTTAATGGAGGTTTACGCTGGTATGATTGATCGGTTGGATGAACAGATTGGCCGCCTGCTTAATCATTTAGATTCACTAGAAGTTACCAATAACACCCTGATAGTGTTCCTTTCCGATAACGGAGGCTGTCCGTTTGATGCCAATAAATACCCAATTTTGCCGCCGGGTCCGGCAGAATCGCAACGGACCTATGATACCGAGTGGGCACAAGTTTCTAACACCCCTTTTCGTAAGTATAAGCAGTGGATTCACGAGGGGGGCATCGCCACCCCCATGATTATTCGTTGGCCAGGAAAAATTCAATCGAACAGTCTATCCGAGCAAGCGGGGCAACTGGTGGATATTATGCCTACGTTCTTGGAAGCAGCCCAAGCTAATTATCCGTTGCAGTACGAAGGCCGTAAAGTTTTGCCAATGGAAGGAGTAAGTTTATTATCGGCTTGGCAAGGTGATCCGCTCACCCGGGAACAACCTATGTTTTGGGAATACCGAGGAAGCCGGGCGGTGCGCGATGGCGACTGGAAGCTGGTAGGCGAACGGGGCGGAGCCTGGGAGCTATATAATCTTGCCGAAGACCGTAGCGAACTGAATAATGTAATCAGCGAGCAACCTGACCGGGCCAAATCTATGATCGCCGCCTTCGGGAGCTGGGCGCAGCGTATTGGTGCCCGGACTACGGAAGAGTCTCTGGCGATGCCACTCAACTTGCAAGACCGTTACTTTTACGAAGGCGAAAAACAAGAAAACCCCTAGAAAATGTTCTACATTCACCACTTTTCACCCATGAAACAACCTATTACCTTACTTACCCGATCACACCTAAACCTGGTTAGTATACTAGTTATCGCCAGTATATTCCCTACTCTAGCTACTGCCCAAACGGGAAGTGAGCTTACCGACCCTACTATTGTAGGAGTAAATAAAATTGAGCCTCACGCTTTGCTACTACCCTACGATACTCCAGAGCAAGCCCAACAAGACGAACCTAGCAATTCTCCCTACTATCAGTCACTAAATGGCATCTGGAAGTTTGCGTTTTCTGAGAAGCCAGCGAGTCGGCCAAAAGATTTCTACTCCCCCGAGTACAATGTTTCGGAATGGTCAGACATTAGCGTACCGGGCGACTGGCAAATGCAAGGGTACGACCTAACCATTTATCTCAACCAACCCTATGAGTTTACTACTGCGGAAGGTGCTTCCCCATTACCACTAACTACCGACACTCAAGCGCAAAAGAAACCAAACCCATCCCAAATTCCTACCGAGTGGAATCCAGTGGGCTCGTACCGCCGCACTTTTACTGTACCCGAGAACTGGACTGACCGGGAGGTAATTCTGCACTTCGGCGGAGTGAAAACGGCTTTCTACGTTTGGGTGAATGGCGAGTACGTCGGCTACTCCGAAGATTCCAAAACTCCGGCGGAATGGAACATTACCGATTATCTTCAAGCGGGTGAAAACACTGTAGCCTGCGAAGTGTACCGAATTGCCTCTGGCTCGTACCTAGAGTGCCAGGACTTCTGGCGACTGAGCGGCATTGAACGGGATGTATATCTTTACGCTTTACCCAAACTTAGTTTACAAGACTTAGCAATCACCGCTAACCTAGATGAAAACTATCAGAATGGTGTCTTTTCGGCTGAAGTTACTATGAGTAACCATAGTGATGATCGTTATTCTGGCCTGCCGTTAAATCTTCGACTATTAGACAGTTCTGGTAGTACAGTGTATGAAGAGGAGCAGACCGTCACAGTAGATGGCAATGCAGAAGCTTCTTTCACATTTGAAGCAAAGATTGACAATTGCTTGCCTTGGTCGGCTGAAATGCCCAATCTCTACACGCTTCTTATCACTTACCCAGGATCAACTGACGATGTTTCAACGGTGAGTGCTACCCAAGTTGGTTTTCGCAGTGTAAAGATTGAAAATGGACAATTGCTAGTTAACGGTCAGCCAGTGCTAGTGAAAGGAGTGAATCGGCACGAACATCACCCGGAGTTTGCCCACTACGTTCCTCGCGAAAGCATGGAGGAAGACATTCGGCTGATGAAGCAGTTTAATATCAACTCAGTCCGTACTAGCCACTACCCCAACGATCCCTACTGGTATAAACTATGCGACCGCTACGGTCTCTATGTAGTAGACGAGGCCAATATTGAATCCCACAACCTGGGAGCAGCCCAGCAAGTCCCCTACGATCCGGACAGCCATGTTGCGGGTGATCCCACTTGGGAAAAAGCTCATTTAGACCGGATTGAGCGCATGTACGAGCGGGATAAAAACCATCCTTCGGTCATCATTTGGTCGTTGGGTAATGAAGCGGGCGATGGCTCCAATTTTGTAAAAGGCTACGAATGGCTGAAGTCTAAGGACAGTCGTCCGGTACAGTTTGAGCAGGCTCAGCTCCGACCCCACACCAATCTATACGCTCCCATGTACATGTCAATGGAAGAGATGAAAAATTATGCGTTGGATGCCGGGGCGGATCGTCCGCTCATTCAGTGCGAGTACGCTCACGCAATGGGTAACAGTGTGGGAAACCTTCAGGACTACTGGGATTTAATTGAACGCTATAAAGTACTTCAGGGTGGTTTTATCTGGGATTGGGTAGACCAGGGGTTGGTGAAGAAAACCGAAGATGGTGAAACCTACTTTGGCTACGGTGGCGATTTCACGGGTGATTCTATCCGCTCTGATTATAATTTTTGCCTTAATGGGTTGGTCAACCCCGCCCGCGAGCCTAATCCCCACCTCTACGAGGTGAAGAAAGTCTACCAGAATTTTAAAGCCGAGCCAATTGATTTGGCAACCGGAACAGTAAAATTGACGAATGAGTACTTTTTCACTAATCTGGAAGACTACGATATTCGCTGGAAGTTGGAAGAAGATGGGATCTTAGTGGAAGAGGGTAAACTAACAGTATCTGTTCCACCCCGAAGCTCCCAAGAAATCAACATTCCTTACGAAAGCCCTGACACTGGCAAAGAGCGGTGGCTAACCATCTCCCTTCATCAAAAAAACGAAGACCCCTTAATCCCCACTGAGCATGAGCTAGCCGTTGAACAATTATTGATACAATCCGCCGAGCCACTAACTGTCGGGGTTACTGACACTGGGTTCGCTGACTTAACGCTGGAAGAAAATGAAAATTCAATTACGATAAATGGTACCGAGTTCTCCGTAAGCTGGAACAAGACCAATGGTACGATGAGCAATTTTCAGTTTCAGGGCAACGAATTTCTGATAGACGCACCCCGGCCTGATTTCTGGCGGATTCCAACGGATAATGATTACGGCAACGGTATGCCTAAGCGGTTAGCTGTTTGGCGAAACATACATACCACTTTACAAACCGAAGCTCCCCAAATCACAAAAAATGATAACGGTGAGATAACAATCACCGTGCCCGGAGAGCTGACCGATATTGATGCCCGTTACGATGTTATCTACACTGTTCACCCCAGCGGTGCAGTGACCGTAGCTACCACTTTTATATCGGCCCCCCACCGAAGGTTACCCGAGCTGCCCCGTTTTGGCACTCGCCTGAAAATTGATGGTAGTCTTTCCCAAGCAAAATGGTACGGAAGAGGCCCCCACGAGAATTACAGCGACCGAAAGACTTCGGCATTGGTAGGCTTATACGAAATGCCTGTCGAGGATTTATACTTTCCTTACGTTCGTCCGCAGGAAAGTGGCTACCGTACCGACGTTCGCTGGCTGGAATTAACTAATAGTGACGGAGTAGGACTGAGAATTACTGGCTTGCCGACTTTCTGCTTTGGTGCCAATTACCACAACCGGGAAGATTTTTCCAACGACCCTCAGCGCAAGTACCTGCATACGCCCGACATCAAAAAGCAGGAGCATATCAACTTAAATATTGATTACGGTCAGCGAGGCGTAGGCGGTGATAATAGCTGGGGTGATTTACCTCATACCGAGTACATGATCCTACCCCGCGAATATTTCTTCACATACACCATAGCTCCCATTGATCAGGTAAAAGAAGTGGGAATGAATGAGTAATTCAATTGTTCGATTGCTGATTGCTGATTGCTGATTGCTGATTGCTGAAGTTATCGTTAATTTTCACCTTTCATATTTCTCATTTCATATTTCTCATTTTACCCTTGTACTCTTCTTCCCTCTAAAAGAAAAAAAGTTGATAAATATTTCCATAAATTACCGCCATTAGAAAGTAACTGGTGGTCAGCTTACCAGTTTTTAAATGCTTTCAATCTATTTTCATGGCGAAAATTAAAAAGTTCGGGACATTTGCCGGAGTATTCACCCCCTCCATTCTTACCATTCTGGGGGTTATCATGTACTTACGTCTGCCCACTATCGTAGGGCAAGCGGGGCTATGGACTACACTGGAAATTATTCTGATTGCTCACATTATTTCTGTAACCACGGGACTAAGCGTCTCATCCATTGCTACCGATAAGAAAGTACAGGCGGGGGGCACTTACTTCATGATTTCCCGAAGCTTGGGGCTCCCTATCGGAGGAACGCTGGGGCTGGCGTTGTTCGTAGGGCTGTCGTTCAGCGTAAGCCTCTACATTATCGGTTTTTCCGAAAGTTTTCTCCAGTACTTTGGTTGGCCCGCCGATACCAATACTATTCGCCTAGCTGGAACCATTGCTTTGGTCGTGGTGACTACTATTACGATCATTAGTACGTCCCTGGCATTGCGGATGCAGTTTGTTATTATGGCGGCGATCATTCTTTCTTTAATTTCCATTCTCTTTGGCTCCCACGATTTCGCTCCCGTAGCCCCCAAGTTCATGCCTTCGGAAGGGGTGTCGTTTATGCTGCTGTTTGGTATCTTTTTCCCCGCAGTTACTGGATTTGAGGCCGGAGTTTCAATGTCGGGTGATCTGCGTGACCCTAAAAAGTCCATTCCGAAGGGAACAATCTGGGCCATAGTTGTTGGGTTGGTAGCTTATATCGGACTGGTTTTCTTCTTCGTTTATACGGTAGACGCTAGCCTACTGGCGACTGATAGTCAGGCTTTGCTCACCATTGCCCTGGTTCCCGAACTGGTGGTAGCGGGCATCTGGGGGGCTACCATTTCTTCGGCGCTGGGCAGTATTTTGGGTGCACCCCGCATTTTACAGGCAACTGCCGTAGATAATATCACCCCCAATCTGTTTGCCAAAGGAGCGGGCAAGGGCAATGAACCCCGCAACGCCCTCATCCTGACGTTCATCATCGCTGAATGCGGTATTCTGATCGGGGAACTGGATGTTATTGCCCGCATTGTCTCAATCTTCTTCATAACTACCTACGGTTTCCTTAACCTGAGTGCAGCCTTTGAATCCTGGACCAGTGCTGATTTTAGACCGGAGTTTCGGGTGCCAATTTGGGTAAGCGTACTAGGAGCGTTGGCTTGCTTTATCGTGATGATCCAGCTCGATTTTCTCGCGATGATCGGGGCTATCCTTATTCTGGGATTGTTGTATCTCTACCTCAAACGAAAGGAACTGGCGTTGGAGTCGGGCGATGCTTGGAGTGGGATCTGGGCTTCTCTGGTCAAATCGGGACTGGAGTACCTGAGTACCGAAAAAATTCATAGACGCAACTGGCGACCGAACCTACTGATGTTCAGCGGGAGTAGCACTGAGCGTCCTCATCTGGTAGAATTGGGACAGGCGATTGCTGGACGGCTTGGCATCCTGACTAGCTTTGAGATTATTTCGGCGAAGGAGGAGTCTTTTCTTCAAGAAACCGAAAAGGTAGAATCTGATCATGGAGTTTACTATTCTCATCAGTTCCGTACCCCAGATGTGTACGATGGCATGAAGCAGATTGCCCGAATCTACGGCTTTGCCGGGGTTGCGCCCAACACTGTTCTAATGGGTTGGAGCAAGACCGAAAAGAATCGGGAAAAGTTTGCCCACCTTATCGCCAACCTTCGCAAAGCTGATTACAACACTATTTTCCTCAACTACGATTCGGAACAGAAATACGGAAACCACCGCACCATCGACATCTGGTGGCGGGGGTCAGGACGAAGCCTGACGTTTGCCATTAACCTGATTCGCCATTTGGTGGCCGATGGACTGTGGAAAACGGCCAAGCCCCGGCTGTTACTCATCCTGGATGACTTGTCGCAGATGGACCGGGTGCGCCGCACGCTTCAGCAGTTGATGGACGATTATCGGATGCCGATGGACCTAAAGCTGATCGACAACAGTCTGGAAGCCCTGCCCGCCCCCGACATTATTGCCCGCGAATCAGCTACAACTGATTTAACCATTCTGGGGTTATCTGATCGCAGTGAACAGCGGGCGGTAAGAACGGTACAGGAGGTCCGTAAACTACTAGATACGCTGGGGACAACCTTGCTCATTGCCGCTTCTTCCAAATTCGAGGCGTTTGATCTGCAAGTTAACCGGAAGCGGACAGTTGAAGAAGAGGCCGAACTGTCAGAAGATACGAGTGCCTTGCCAGAACTGCCCTCGGTGTACAATGAGTGGCTCGCAGAGGATTTGCAAAAAATTGATGAGCGAAACCGCAGAGTGCTCACAGCGTTTTACCAGCAGTCGTTCGTGCCTTACTTTCGGGAGAACCGCCTGATTATCCAGAGCTTGGAATCCATAGTGAAAGGAGTGCTAAACACCTTAGCGAAGGAGTGGGAACAGTACGACGATAAGTTCCGTCGCCAAAAATCATTACAAAAAGCGGTGAATGAACTCCACTTCCAAACTCGAGCCCTGCTGGGTGATATTCCCGAGGATCATCTTAAAGAACAAAAAGAATCATTTGATAAGGGAACTGCCTGGTACTTCAAGCAACTGGAGGTGGATGTAATGCGCTTTCCCCGCGAGATGAAAACGAACATTCCTCGCGAAGAACTTAAACCAACTACTGGCGAACCTCTGGCCATGCGCTCGTTAAAGTTTCGCCTTCGCGCGGTGGCTTGGCTTAGCCGCCGGGAACCTAGCCACCGGGTGCGTTATCAGCAGATAGCCTCCTACTACCTGCGGGATAATCGCTACGTATTTTTGGCAGCTCTATTGCGCGAATGGCAGCAGCAAAGCCTACATTTTTTCCATGAATTACAGTTAGTGGTGAAGGAGTTTGAGCAGCAGCTAAAAGCCTGGACGAGTCAGATTGAAGCGCTGGAGGCCGATGCGCTAACGTATGAAACCCTTTCGGCCCAGGTAGCTATTGAGCAACTAGAGCGTAAACAAAGTACCCTTCAGCAACTTTGGCTCAAGCGTATTCAAATTGAGTATCGCCGCAACCTGAGTTTACTAGTGCAGAGTGTGGAAAGAATTACGGGGCTAGCGCAACTCAAGAAGACCCGCAATACCGCCCGCTACTACGAGACGATAGCGAACCAGGCCAGTGATTTCCCCGAACAGTGGTACGAAAATTCCCAACTGGAGGTAAATACCATCACGCTAGATCTTTTTCTTCAAATCATCAAAACCCGGGTGCGCCAGGAGATTATAGAGTATCGGGAACAGGTGGAGCAGCTACTAATCCGGAACTATCTCAAGCCATTGGAGCAATTGGCGGATCAACTCAACAATTCGGACGAGGTGGAAGTTGATTACGGTCAACCCGACGAAGCCGTCTTGCAGAAAAATCTTGCCGAGTACCACGAAGATATTAACGAGTTGGTCGAGGAAATCCCAGAGTCGATCACGATCAATTACAACTACGTAGATGAGCAAGAAATTATTTCGGTTCCCGTGCGTCAGTTAGCTGAGTACTGGACCGAAACCACGCTTTATCTTCCCCTTCAGAGTAAAGTGGTTGAAATAAATCAGCAATTGTTACGCAGTCAGGCGGCAGTGCGCGATATGATACGACTGGTTAATCTACAAATCGAAGGAAGAGGCGACGAAGATGAACAGGTATGGCAGGATGCAGCCCGCTTGGCAGAAAATGAGAAGAAGAAAATTGAAGCGATCCTAAGCGCATTGCATGATGATATTGAAGCGCATCTACAAGAAAGTTTCGAGAAACTCTCCATTGATGCGTTTATCGATCAGTCGGGCGATTTGTCGAGCGTCACCCGCTCGTACCAGAGCCAACTCGTAAAAAATAAAGTGGAGCAGTACCAGGGGCGACTGCGACGATTTGTTCGGGGAATAGGCACGCGACTGCTGTACTCCCGCAGTCAGGGAATACTACTGGCCAAAAAACTGACCAAGACGGAAGCTGATTTACAATCTCCCACCGCAAAAGTACTGAACTTTGTGGAGCAGGTCACTCCTTCTCCTGAGATTGTGCGTCACTTGCCCTTGTATTACCAAAACCTGTTCAGTGGCCGGTCAGAAATTAGTGACGATTTCTGGATTGAACGCCCCCGGGAAATGGAACTGGCCGAACAGGCGATTGAGCGGTTGCGTCAGGGCTACGCCGGAGGTATCTTGCTGTTAGGAGAGCGAGATTCAGGGAAAACGGCTCTATCGCAACGCATAGGAAAGCGATTTTCCCGAAAAGAGGATCGTATCATTCAGGTATTCCCGACCCGAACCGGATCTATCCGGGTAAGTGATTTCAATAAAGAGCTTCAACGAGCCACCCGAAAAACGGGTACTTCAGATCAAATTATTAAAAAGCTGCCAACGGGTAGTACCATCATCATCAACGACCTGGAAATGTGGTGGGAGCGTAGTGCTAAAGGCTTTGAGGTAGTGAATGAGATTACGCGGCTCATCGCCAAATACAGCCGTCAGGTGCTATTTATTGTTAACATCAATCCTTTTGCGTACCAATTAATTAATCTGGTGAATCCCATTGCTGATTACTTCCTGAATATTATTCCTTACCAACCCTTTAGTACTGAGGAAATTGAGAAACTGATTCTGCTAAGGCATTGGTCGGGTGGACTGACCTTCGTGCTGAATGAACGAAACGAAGACACCTTGTCGGAGTGGCAGAAGGTTCAGTTCTTCAATGCCTTTTTCGATTATTCCGGCGGAAATCCGGGAGCAGCACTAGGTGCTTGGCTAGCCTCTATTGAGAAGAAAGCCGATAAAGCGGTGCACCTGAGCGTGCCCCGTACTCCTGACTACGATGGGCTACGGGACATGCCCAAAGAGTGGATAATACTGCTGGTTCAGTTTCTGTTACACAAGCGGTTGTCGCTACCCCGGATGCGCCGGGTTCTTCATCTGAATACCGTCGCTCTCACCGATATTTTACAGGATTTGATGCGGGCTGGGTTAGTGATAGAAAAAGAAAACGGAGTGTATCAACTCAATGTATATACCGAAGTTTATCTAATCAATCTGCTGAAAGAACAGGAAATACTATGACTATCTTTAGCCTGTTGGGATTGGCCTTGTTGCTGTTTGTTCTGTTTCGAGGTATTCACTATCTGCTCCGCCCTGTGGCTCGCCGTCAGAACCGTTGGCTGCGGCTTCGCAACGCATTATACGGGCTTGAGTTTGCCCTCTGGATGGTTTGGCTCTTTCAAGCATTGAATTTGGTTATTGGCCGTTCTCAATTGTATCCGTTCGTGGCAGTGGGGCTGGCTTTTTTGCTGTTAATCGCACTGTCCTGGTTTGTGTTGCGCGATATTCTGGCGGGTATTATCTTCCGCTTACAGCATGAACCCCGGATCAATCAGGCCATTCGGATTATTCCGGCAAACAACCGTCGTCGAGGGGAGGACACGTCGGATGGAAACAGTCATACCACCGGACGAATTATTCATTTAGGTATTACCAGCCTAATGCTAGAAAACGAGGTAGGGGAACAGATAAAGATGCCGTACAGCCGGGTGGTCAATCAGTCTATTGCCCGATACGAAGCCTCGGAGTACATTAAGTCTTACGAATTTTCCCTGCAACTCCCCAAGTCTAAACCGAAAGATAAGTGGGTCAATGTGCTGCGACAGCAGATTTTGCTCTTACCCTGGTCTTCTACTAGGCAATCGCCCGTAATTCAGTGGCGGGCTGAGAACGATCAATGCTACGTCTTCGATATTTTGGTGTATAGCCTATCCACCGACTACGCTTTGCAAATTGAAAGCCACCTGACCCAGCAGTATTCTTCTGAATCAAAAAAGTAATCTAGCATGTCTGAATTCAATCCCTATGTTTTCGATATTGTTATTTGCCTAGTTATCGTGTTATCGTATGCATTTTCCATTGTCTCCCGAAAGACCAATATTCCGAGTGTACTTCTACTGATTGGTTTGGGGGTTGGAATACAGTATGCCTTGAAATATTTGGAGATTGACGCCGGGACATCCCTGTTCCAGACCCTGGAGGTGCTGGGCATTTTTGGTTTGATTATGATTGTGCTCGAGGCCGCCCTCGACCTAAAACTTACCCGCGACAAGCTGCCATTAATTGCCAAATCATTCAGCATTGCCCTGCTGGCCTTGGTAGCCACCTCGCTGGCTATTGCCTACTTACTCTACAGCACCGTCATTCCTGTTTTTCTCACCGCTCTGGTATATTCAGTTCCCCTTTCGGTGATGAGCAGTGCCATCATTATTCCTAGTGTAGTGGGGCTTTCGGAGCACAAACGGGAGTTTTTGATCTACGAGAGCACCTTTTCCGATATTCTGGGCATCATGTATTTCTACTTTCTGACGGGCAATCTTGAAACCCAGCAGGCCAGCACGGTTATCACCGATGTGGTGAGTAATGTGACTTTGACGATCGTGCTGTCGGTGGTTTTGGGGTATTTGCTAGTGTGGTTTTTTCAGCAGCTCAATACTGAGGTAAAACTGTTTCTGCTCATTGCTGTACTGGTATTGCTCTACTCAGTGGGTAAGCTATTCCACCTTTCCTCACTGGTCATTATTCTGATCTTCGGACTGATGCTCAATAACTATCAGCTCTTTTTCCGGGGGCGGCTTCAGGCCTGGATTGATCAGTCGGCGATTACGAAGATCTGTGAAGAGTTTCATCTGGTGACCATTGAGTCGGCGTTTGTAGTCCGCACCTTTTTCTTTGTGGTTTTCGGCATGACATTAGAACTAAACAGCTTACTCGACCAGGGAACCCTCTTCACCGGAATGCTCATTGTCGCGATTACGTATGTAATCCGCTACATCTGCTTGAAAAGTATTTTGCTTCGTAATATTCTGCCCGAACTTTGGGTAGCCCCCCGCGGACTCATCACCATCTTACTATTTTTCTCCATTCCCGCCCAGCTGGTAACTGACCAGTTCAACTCGGGCATTCTCTTGTGTACCATCTTGGTGACTAGTCTGATTATGACCGCGGCATTATTGACTAAACCTAAAGCGACCACCGGAGAAGAATTCACCGAACTAACGTTTGAAGATTGGGAAGAACTCGATCAGATGAGCCAACCAACTGCACTTGAGGAAGAGAGCGAGAAAAAGGTTACCCAATAATATACTGTGGGCGATAATTTGCAGAATAGTTATCTTTGTCAGAAACGGATTGTATAATCAGTGAATTGCCAAGTGCCGCTACTCTTGTTTCTTAGAATTTTACTACTGCACAAACCTAAAGGCGACGGTCGCCGTGGCGTAGGAATACAGGTGAGGGATTAACGATCTTCCTCAGGCAAGTAGCTCTCCAATGTACGAATGACATTAGGTAAATCACGCATTACATCCGACTCCGCAATTCTTACCACCTGATAACTCAGATTTTTCAGATACTGATCACGCCGGAGATCTTCCTCAACTGTAAACTGATGCGACTGTCCGTCTAATTCAATCACCAACTTGAGTCTTCGGCACACGAAATCTACGATGTAGTTGCCCATAACAGACTGCCGATTAAACTGATAGCCGTAAACACTTCTAGCCCGTAGTACCTCGCTCCACAGTTTAATTTCTCCGGGAGTAGAGTTTTTTCGGAGCTTACGGGCTAATGGTTTAAGCTTTCGGTTATACCGATGATTTGGCATAGTAGCTTTACCATTTGTTTTCAGTAAGGCCATGGCAAAAGTTAGACTATTGTTGAAATCCCCCTGTATCCCCGCGCCACGGTGGCCCTTTACAAAGGGGGAGGTCAGCATGATAACTTTATGCTCAGTTGGTATACTGTCCTAAAAGGGTATCTATTATCTACCAAAAACTGCCTTTTAGAGCAAAATAGTCTGATGGAGTCTCTCCCCCTTAGAAAAAGAGGGCGCAGGGGGATTTACTCATCACGCTCTCCTTCAGCCTCTAACTCCCCGTATTTTTCTAAAAATCTGCGGTGAAATTCTGCGGTGGTTTTAGTTAAACCTATATGGTCGTCAAGTAGACTAGCATTTACTTTTAGGTACGGTAGCAAAGTTTGTTCGCTAAACTTTTGGATTGGATTAATAGTCAGAGTCAATTGTTTAAATTCCTCTTGAGACTTAGCAGTTTCGTATATCCAGGTTAAGTCCATGATTAGTGTATCTTCAAAGTTGGATAATACGTTTGATAGAATGGCTGTTTGCCAAGCAGCGTCTCTAAGGGGAAGAGTATTGAAAGAAGCACCGTAGTTTTTGTTAAGATCTATATTTCCGATCGACACCTGCTGAATTTGGTCTTCTAGGAAACCCAATCCTTTTTCTTCACTATGTATGATTCCTTGCATACTATTGAGATTCCCCTTAATCTCACTCACAATATTCCGATACGCTTTCTCGGCATTAATATCGGCTCGGCGTTGTTGCCACCAAGAATTAATTCCAAAAGCCAGCAGTACCGCAATAACCACTGGGGGAATTTCCAGTGCCATTTTTCGGAGGAAGGTGGTAGTAGCGGAGCGACGGGTGCTTTCCCGCCAATCGCGGAATGCTTGAGTTTGGGCTTCGGTAACGGCGGTTAGTTGCTGAATTTGTTCATTGGTTTTTTGTTGGAGGGCAATAAGTATTTCAAGGGCCCCGTCGAGTGCTTCCGGCTGTTGGGTCTGGTTACCCGACTTGTTCAACTGATGCTTGAGCAATTCGGCAACGCGTTCAGCCATTGAATCCCAAGGAGTATTTTTTCGATCAGCCATATAGGAAAAGTATAAAAATCAGTAAAAAGTGTTCTAAACTGTGTTAGAGGAACTAAAATATATACTACAGAGGGGATAATTTGTTAGCAGGGTTAACAAATACATTGTTAGGTTAGGCAAAGAAAAGACAGCAGTTTTAACAAGGGGGAACCACAAAACTGGGCTCCCCCTTTCCGCCTTCAATCAGCGGTCTTTCACCCTCAATCGTATTATCAATATCTGATGGTCATTAAAGCGAGTCAAGCTGAAAAAACAATAGCACTATACAGATATAATGTCGTTGTAGTAGATATACGCCTCTTCTGAAAAGTATATTCAAGATAGATAAAATTACGAACAATCAGAAATGCCAATTGAAAAATAGTCGGCAAGTAGTCATTTTTTTCGTTCTCTCGGCCTTCCCGGCAAGAGAATCTAGAGATGATAGTGGAATTTCCAGACCGCTATTGGTCGCTTCCGGGGTAATTTCTATCTTCCCCAAGTAAAGTCTAATCTATGCGAAGATTTCTAAGCAGCATACAGTGGAGTGATAAGCTGATTGATATTCTGGTAGTCGTGCTGGGCATTACCATTGCCTTCGGACTCAACAACTGGCGAGAAAACCGACAAAATGCCAAGTTGGAACAACGGTATCTAAAAAATTTGAAAGAGGATTTGGCGAAGGATACAGTAAGGTTAGTAGACATAAAAGAAGATTTAGAAGGGACATCATCGGCTATTGAACGGATTAAGCGCATATCGCCAAAAATAGAAAATGCTGATAGTGTCGCTTCGTATTTAAACGGTGTTTTTAGTTTAGACTATTTTATTTTCTTTCCGGAAGACTATACATATGAGACCTTACAGCAAAGCGGTGATATTAGCATTATTCAGAGCGATAGTATCCGACAGGTATTATCGCAGCTATACGATAATTATGAGTTTATGCGCCTTATTTACGAATATGCTTTCGAGAGTCTATTTGATAAAATGCTCCTTTACACTAATAATTTATCAGCTCGGACGAAGAAAATCGATGATCCAACCATCTACCAGTCGACCCATTTTGATAATTTGATCAATGAGTACGGGAATCAGTTAGCCAATGTGGGGTATCTTATTGATAACTCTCTAGAGAAACACCAAATCTTACAAGAACTCATCTCGGAAGAACTCAATGAATAACTGTATCAAAACCGTACACCACACTGTTGCGAAAACGATACACTTCGTGTAATTAATAATATGTAGCGTGTGATTAACAGTTTGAAAATCAGTGATTTATAATTCAATGCCTGGTTTTGGAAGGAATCTTGTCCTTATAATGACTAACGAATAATGACGAATGTCATCACTACTCATTATTCATCAATCATTAATCATCATTCATTATGTATAGAAACTACTTAGCCATTGCCTTTCGGCATTTATATAAACGAAAATTTTACACCATTATTAACGTAACGGGTTTAGCCATTGGCTTGGCCGCCGGACTGCTGATTACGCTTTATGTGCTAGACGAGCTCAGCTACGACCGCTTTCACGAGCGAGCTGACCGTATCTATCGAGTGACCACTGAAACCAATTTTAACGGAAACCTAAGTGGGAGTGCTTCTACGAACTATCACGTAGGCGAAGTGATTGACGATGAAATACCCGAGATTGCAACTACACTGCGAGTACACCAACAAGGAAGTCGTACCGTAAAAATAGATGATGATCTGTATACTCCGCAAACGCTGGCGGTAGATAGTAATTTCTTTGACTTCTTTACCTTTCCCTTGGTAGAAGGAAATCCCGCTACTGCTCTGGATAATCCCTCATCGGTAATACTGACCGAAGAATTAGCTCGGGAGCTTTTTGGCCGCTCATCTTATGTACTAGGAAAAACACTGACAATGGGGGAGGAGGTGTACCGAGTAACTGGAGTAGCCGAAAACCCGCCCACCAACGCTCACTTCCACTTTGAGATGCTGAAGCAGTTTAAACCTCGGGTGGGCAGTCGCATCAATTGGGGTAATGTGAATGGAACAGTTTCTACTTACTTCTTGCTGGCGGAGAATGCATCGGTTGAGCAGGTTCCGGCGAAGATCAAAGAACTGGGTATCAAGTATAATTCTAAATTAGCCGAAGCAATTAAACTGGGTGTTTTTGATGTGAATTTCGCCGCCCAACCACTAACTGATATTCATCTGCACTCTAACTTGGAAATGGAACTAGAAGGTAATAGCGATATTCGCTATGTATATATTTTCTCTATCATCGCTCTGTTCGTACTGATTATCGCCGGAGTGAATTACGTCAACCTGTCCACCGCTCGTTCGGCCGATCGGGCTAAGGAAGTGGGGGTTCGCAAGACATTGGGTGCAGTACGTCAGCCACTTATTGCTCAGTTCCTCACCGAATCGCTGCTGGTGAGTTTAACCGCCACTTTGCTAGGCTTAGGACTCGCTGAATTGCTTCGTCGCCCGTTTAATCAGTTAGCTAATAAAACGTTATCATTAAATCTACTGGATAATCCGACGCTGGGCATAGCTGTACTGGCAGTTGGATTAGCCGTAGGAATTGTCGCCGGATTGTATCCCGCCTTTTATCTAACTCGTTTTCAGCCGATTCAGACGCTACGAGGTAGCATAAAAAGAGGGCAAAAGGGTAAAAATTTTCGTAATGCGCTGGTGGTGTTTCAGTTTGCTACCTCCATCGCCTTAATTGTCTGCACCGCCGTGGTTTATCAGCAATTGCAGTATATGCAGAACAAAAAACTGGGTTACAACCAAGAAAATGTAGTGATTTTGGGTAACGCCGTTCAAAGCAGTTTTGATGCATTCATCAATGAGCTAAATGCCTACCCACAGGTACGTTCGGTAACCGCCTCCAGTCAAAGTCCTCATATGATTACCAATTCTCAGGGTGGATTACAAGTACGGGGGCAGGACGAAAATCAAATTTATGAGCTAAATTGGTTGTCCGTAAATCATGACTTTTTGCCAACTTTTGATATTTCTCTCAAGGAAGGACGTAACTTTTCGGATAAACTAGCTTCGGATACTGCCGCTATCATTCTCAACGAAGCCGCGGTTCGCCGTATGGGCATTAATGATCCGCTCAATACGGAGGTGCAGAGGAATAACGAGTGGTATAAGATTATTGGAGTAACGGAAGACTTCCACTTTCAGTCGTTACGAGACGAAATCGCCCCGATGTTCATTTTGCTGGGGTGGGGTCCTAGCGCATACAACAATATAGAGGTTCGCATTAGCGGTGGAGACATTCCGGGTACATTAGCCTTTCTGGAAGAAACCTGGCAGAAGTTCTTACCCAATAACCCGTTTTATTATTCATTTCTAGACCAAGACTACGAAGCCCTCTATCGCACCGAGATGCGGCTAGGACAAGTGTTCGGTATCTTCACCGGACTAGCCATTTTTGTGGCTTGCCTGGGACTATTAGCCCTCGTCGCTTTCATGGCGGAGCAGCGTACCAAAGAAATTGGTATTCGTAAAGTGATGGGAGCTTCAGTTCGCAGCATCGTATTACTGTTATCCAAGGGTTACACCAAACTAATTGTGATCGCCCTTGTGGTTGCCATCCCGGTTTCTTACCTCGCTATGCGACAGTGGCTGGCTGATTTTGCTTACCGTACCAACTTAAACATCTGGATATTTATCGGGGCCGGACTCGTCGCCCTATTGATCGACTGGCTATCAGTCAGTTACCAGTCTATTAAGGCTGCCGTAGCCAATCCAGTAGACGCATTACGTAATGAGTGATGATTAATGACTAATGATTGATGCTCTCTGCAGTTCATCAGTCATCAGTCATCATTCATTCATCACTATTCACTACTCATCAATCATTAGTCATTATGATACGGAATTATCTAACCATCGCCCTACGGAATTTGTGGAAAAACAAAGCGCATACGCTGATTAATGTACTCGGGCTAGCCCTAGGCATTGCCAGCAGCATCGTTATCTTCTTTATCGTTCGCTTTGAACTAAGCTACGATAACTTTCACGAGAAAGCTGATCAGATTTACCGGATTACTTCATCTTTTGAACGCGAGGGGAAGGTTCAATACAGAAATAGTGTACCAGAACCACTGCCCGAAGCTTTTCGACAGGATTTTGCTACCTACATAGAAGAAGTGTTGGTTGTAGAACAAACCGAGGGAAAGATTATTTTAGATGGCGAAACAACCTTTATTGACGAAGGGAAAGCCTATACTGAGAATGCTTACTTTTCATTCTTCAACTTTCCGCTAGTGGTAGGTGATACTGGCTCGGTATTAACCAAGCCTAATGAGGTAGTGCTATCAAAAGCGTTATACAAAAAATTGTTTGGCACTGAAAAGTATGAACTAGGTCGAACATTTACTTTTGTCGATGGCGATGTTTCCCACGAAGTAGAAGTCGCCGGAGTTCTGGAGGACATACCCGAGAATACGGATTTTCAGTTTGAATTTTTGGTTTCGTATGATACTCGTACGGCAAAATCTAACGAGGGTTGGACTACCTGGTACGGAAGTTTCAATGTGTTTACGCTACTATCGGAACAAGTGGATCCGGTGGCACTGAGCGAACAATTTCAACCTTTTCTGAAAAAATATTCCACTCAGGAAGCAGTAGAGAAGAACAACTTCAATTTGCACTTGCAACCGTTAAATGACCTTCATCATAACTTGCAAATTCGCAATTTTCCCTTCCGAATTATGCCTAAATCCCGGCTGTCAGGACTGGTAGTGTTAGCGATCTTACTAGTAGTGTTAGCGTGTGTCAACTTCGTAAATCTGGCAACGGCCGTTAGCAGTAAACGGGCGAAGGAAATTGGAGTACGGAAAACGCTGGGAAGCAGTCGTAAGCAGATTATACTATCGTTTCTAGGAGAAGCTTTTTTAGTGACGGTACTGGCAACCGCTCTAGCGTTTGGGTTAGCTGAACTTGGTCTGATCCAGCTAAAGAAACTATACAGTCATTTACAACCTATTAATATCCATTTCGGTTGGTTGAGTATTGGCTTTTTCCTTCTGCTAGTATTGCTAGTGGCCAACCTGGCGGGCTTTTATCCGGCCTGGTTACTATCTCGCTTCAAACCTATTCAAGCACTTAAGTCTACCGCGACTGTCGTTCGTGGTCAAAGATTTTCCCTCCGTCACGTGTTGGTGGTGTTCCAGTTTTTTATCTCCCAAGTATTCATTGTATGTATATTAGTGATAGCTCAGCAATTAGAGTATCTCAAAAATGCGCCACTAGGATTTGATGAGGAAGCTATAATCACCGTAGATCTAAGGAGCTATGATTCCAAGCACCGGAAAAGGTTCAATGCTGCACTCAAAGAAGAAAGTGCAGTACGTAATTTTACGTTCTCTTCCGCCTCAGCCATTTCTACCTCAATGTCAGCCGGACGCTATTCGGTAGAAGGGAAGCAGACTGAAAATTTTGTTAATCTACACCTTGCCGACCAGCACTTTTTTGATACCTACGGTATGAAGTTACTGGCTGGCTCAGTTTTTACCCCCTCTGATTCCGGTAGTGGTTTTATCGCTAATGAATCATTTGTAGAGGAATTAGGATTAGAGCGATCTGAAGAGGCTTTAGGTAAATACATTTCTGTTTGGAATATGGAATTACCCATTGTTGGGGTAATTCCTAATTATCATACTGCGAGTTTTGACAGTGAAATTCCCCCGCTGCTTATCACGAATCGCAGCGACCACTACAATAACCTAAGTATGAAGGTAGACATGGGGCAAGCGCAAGCGGTAATTGCTAAACTAGAACAGGTTTGGAAAACTACGTATCCAGAGTATGATTTCCGTTATGAGTTTTTAGATGATAGAGTAGCTGGATTTTATGAAGACTACGACCGTACCTTCTCTTTGGCCCAAATATTTGCGGGCATCGCTATCTTCATCAGTTGCTTAGGATTGTATGGATTGGTAATGTTCATGGCCGAGCGACGAACCAAAGAAGTGGGCATTCGCAAAGTGCTAGGAGCCTCGGTGCAGCAGATTGTAGGGTTGTTTTCTAAAGAATTCGTCAAGCTGATTTTTGTGGCTTTTGTACTAGCTGCGCCATTAGCCTACTATCTGATGCAGCAATGGTTAGGCAATTTTGCTTATACCATAGAGGTAAACGCCTTCACTTTCGCCGTTAGTTTTCTAGTAATTGTAACCATCGTATTACTTACCGTCGGGTATCAATCCATTAAATCCGCGTTGGCCAATCCGGTAGATGCATTAAGGGATGAATAATTATTATGATTGGATATGATTAAGGTGATGGACTGTGATTTTTTCGGTGATAGAAGTGATTTTGAAAGGTACAATGGTGAATACAAGAGCTGTGATTTGGTGGTAGGCTATCTATTTCGTTTGGGTTTCATAACTCGTTTGAAGATCAGTGATGGTGAGCCAAAATTGATTAATAACCCCACTTCCAAATGATAAGCTTCCAGATAGTTAATAGCTTGTGCCAAATGAGCATCTTCCAACTGGATAACAGCCTTAATTTCCAGTGCGAGCTTATCTTCTATCAAGAAATCTACCCGTCTGGTACCAATATGTTGTCCCTTGTAATAGATCGGCATCTCAAACTCCCGTGCGTGGACTATGCCAGCCTGATTCAACTCAATAGACAGTGCCCGCTGGTATATCTTTTCCTGGAAGCCATTACCCAAAAAATTGTGCACCTCCATTGCGCACCCGATCACCTTAGAAGTCAGTTCCGAATATTTGTACCGTTCGTCAATCATCATGAAAGAAAAGCTCAATTTACCGTACCACTGAGCAAATCTAAGTCCATCTTGGTATCATAATCATAGCTTATCATTCCATCACATACATCATAGTCTAGATGATTAAAAATTACTTCAAAATTGCCCTTAGAAACTTACGAAAACAAAAGTTCTACGCACTAATTAATGTCTTTGGCTTATCGCTGGGCTTGGCGTGTTGCCTGTTGATTGCTTTGTACGTAGTGGACGATCTGAGTTATGATCGTTTTTATCCGGAGGCCGACCAGATGTACCGGGTGCGGCATAAGTTTGTGGTGAGTGGGCAGGAGTCCGATATGGCCGATGTGGCTCCGGCACTAGCGCAAGGTATCCGAGAGAATATCGCTCGGGTTGAACAAGCGATTCGCACCGAATTTCCCGTGCCGTATATTTATCGGAAGGGAACCGAACTGTTGGGTGAACAAACTACGATTCGGTCTGACCCTAACTTCTTTCAGTTCTTTGGCTACGAATTACTGGTGGGAGATCCGGCTACGGTGCTCAAGAACCCGCAGAGTATTGTACTAACTCAGAGTGTGGCGGATGCTTATTTTGGCAAAGCTGATAACAACGATATAAGCCAGCACCCGGCTTTGGGGCAAGCACTTACCTCGGAAGGGAAAGACTATACCGTGACGGGAATTGCCCAAGACCCACCCACTAATTCTCATCTGGATTTTGGAATAGTTATGACACTCATCGGAACGGAGCGTGCGAAGAATGGCGAAGGTTTCTGGCTTCCGGCGGGCTATCTCACTTACGTGATTTTACAAGAAGGAACTGATCCTAAATCCTTGAAAGCGGATTTTCTGGCGATGGAAAAGGCTTTCGAGTGGCCGCAGATGACCGAGCGGCTAGGGGTGCCCTTGGCCACACTGGAAGCCCAGCAGGATTATCTGGGGCACTACCTGGTTCCCATTACCGATATTCATCTTGTCACCGAAGGGAATCTGAAGTACGTGTATATTTTCTCGGCAATTGGGCTGTTTATGCTACTGATCGCCTGTATTAACTATACTAACCTGGCTACTGCCCGTTCGGCCCAGCGAGCCAAAGAAGTAGGTATTCGGAAAGCGTTGGGCACTACCCGCCAACGGTTGATTGGGCAATTTCTGAGTGAATCGACTCTGATGACCAGCTTAGCCATGTTGATCGCGCTGGGTTTTACCGAAATTCTGCGGGTTCCATTTAGTCGATTGACCGAGAAGACCCTGACGCTGGCTGTTCTACAACAACCTGTCTGGTTACTCTTCATCTTGCTACTGACGTTCGTAGTTAGCCTACTTGCTGGACTGTATCCGGCCTTCTATCTCTCGGTCTTCAAGCCCTCCGAAGTACTGAAAGGGCAACTCGGAACAATCCGGTCCGATAAATTACGGCAGGGGCTAGTGATGTTTCAGTTCGGGGTATCGGCAACGCTCATTATTTGCTCCCTACTGGTCTATCAGCAATTGGTTTTCATGCAATCCAAAGACGTGGGCTTCAATAAGGATAATGTACTTTTGTTGCCTAACACCCATACGCTAGAAAACCGGGAGGTTTTTCGTGAAACATTATTACAAAATTCCCAAATAGAAGCGGTAAGCTTTAGCTACTCCGCCCCCGGCGATGTTTTCGATGCATTTACTACCTATCAGGAGTTGGGAAGTGAAAATAAGTATCAGGCCAAGCGACTGGCGGCTGACGCTGGATTTTTGCAAGCCTACGAGCTGCAACTGTTGGCGGGGCGAAACCTGAAAGAAGAACCGGGCGAAATGAAGGAGGTCTTGCTAAATAAAAGCGCGGCAGATCAGCTCGGCATAGAGCAAGTGGTAGGCAGTGTCATAGAAACATTTTGGGGCGGGAAGTTTGAAGTAGTGGGGGTTGTAAAGGATTTCAACTTTGAGCACTTGCAAACTAGCATTATGCCACTGGTAATCCATCATAATCGGGAGAATGAATTCAATTATTATACCTCGGTACGGATTAAAGGCGGAGATATTCAGCGCACCATCGGGCTGATAGAATCGGCCTGGCAGCAACACAACCCCGATGCACTTTTCACCTACTCATTTCTGGATAGGAAATTTAATGATCTATTCAAAACTGAGCAGCGTATGAGCGTTACCGTGGCAGTATTAACCGGACTAATTATTTTCGTGGCTTGTATTGGACTGTTTGGGTTAATCACTTACGTAGCTGAGCAGCGTACCAAGGAGATTGGGATCCGGAAGGTTTTAGGAGCCTCGGTGAAGGATGTGGTGCTGTTACTTTCGGGTAGTTTCACCCGTTTAGTTTTGTGGTCGTTTTTACTAGCCATTCCTTTAGCCTACGTCTTGATTCAACAATGGCTCGGCAGCTTTGCCTACCGCATTAACGTAGAAGTGTGGCCATTCGCCATCGCTGGAATTATTCTTTTCTTTTTATCAATTGCCACGGTTAGCTACCAATCTATCCGGGCTGCTCAAGCGAACCCAGTAGACTCACTACGCAATGAGTAATGATGAATGAATAATCAACTACGGAGAGCATTCGTCATTATTCACTACTCATTAATCATCATTCAGTAGTTCCAAAGAGTTAGTCCGATGATGTTCCAGTAGAGTAAATAGGTGGCAATGGTACAATAAGCCAGCGATGTGGCTAGTGTAAAGTATTTACCCCAGGGAGTAGCGGATCGGTTTAAGTAAATTGCAACTAGCGTTCGAGATAATGAACCGAAGGAAAAGAGAAAGAATGCCCATCCGCAAATGAGAAATAGAATTGCTCCTGAGCTGAACTGCACAAAAGGATCGTAGAGCGTAGCTAAAGAAACAATCATTCCCACAAAAGAACCAAAGGCCAAAAGCAACAGTAACTGTGAACGAGATTGATTTTTTTTCCTCATAGCCAGTTTGATAACTGTTCTACTCATGATTATTGTGGGAGCTATCAGCATAATGAATAAGCTTAGGGCAATCGTCAAGAACTGCAAGTACCCCCACCAAGTAGAAATTTTTTGATAAGCCGTTTTTCCTAGCCACTGCCAGTTTCCGTCAGTATCTTTTACAAAAGCTGAAGTTGCTATTGGCTCATGAGGTTTTCTAAATTGAGTGTTACTTACCGGTATCAGTTCCTGGCGTTCACCAAATATACCTTTCTGGTACCACTTTCCGTTCTCTTGCTCAATAAACAGTAGATCGGCTAATCGTACCGCAAAATCAGTGATGCTCATCGCAGAAGTAATCGGTTGATAGCAACCCGCCAAAGAGGAAGGCGGAGAAATAGAGGTAGTATCGCTGAAATTATTTCTCGAACTTATTGGCGAAAGAACGTAGGATAGCAGGGTTTCTTTTACCGCTCTCACGGCTGCTTGCCCGTCTCGGTTATTGATTAGAATAACGTAGCCAAAATTCAGCTCTCTTGAGTAACCAAACTCCGACAGAAACCCGCCGTAGCTACCATCGTGCCCGTAAAAAAGATGTCCTTGCTCTATTTTTCCCCGTAGTCCTTTTCCGTAACCGTACTGCACCCCGGCTCTAGCTAGTAAAGATGTTTCTGGGGTTTCCATGCTGTATACCGAAGAGGGACTTATAATCGGTTGATCGTTGACTTTTCCCTCATTGAGAAATAGCTGAACTAAAGTTGCCATATCCTGGGTAGAAGCTACGATACCCCCGGCGGGCCACTGAGGAAGATCAGGATACGGCTCTTCTACTGGTCCACTGGTGTAACCTTTGGATACGAAAGGTGTAGTTTCAGCAGATATTCGGTAACTAGCCCGAGTCATTTTCAGCGGAGTAAAAATATTTTTCTCTACGAAGATTTCAAAAGGTTGATTCACAGCGTTTTCAACAGCGTAGGCCGCCACCGTAGCTCCCAAGTTATTGTAAGCAAAGTACGAACCGGGCTTCCAGCGAGTGATCAGCGACGGTTGGCTTTTCTGCATGACCGCACCCAGTGGGGTTTGGGAGTTGGCTTGATAAAACAGGCTAAAATGTGCTTCGTCTAAGCCCGAAGTATGCTCTAGTAGGTGTACTAACCTGACCGGGCGAGTATTTTCCCATTGATTGCCAAAGGCCAACGACGGAATGAGTTGTTTAATCGGCTGGCTACCATCAAGCGCGCCTTTTTCTTGAGCGATCACAGCCGCCAGGGAAAGGAATGTTTTAGAAATTGAGCCGATACCAAATAGCGTCTGCTCACTTACTGAAGTATTATTTTCAATATCAGCTAATCCTAAATTACCTAGCCAGATAATGCTATCTTTTGCCACCAAGGCTACGCCCGCTCCCGGCACTTCATGCTCTTCCAAAATCTTTAAAATAACCGAGTCAAGTGTAGTAAATTCTGATGATTGAGCGTCGGCTCGATTTTGAAAAAAAGACAGTACGATAGCAACTATGAAAGTAATCTTTTTCATGGTGAGTTGGTTTTGAGGGATAAAAAGTATCAGACAACGGTACAGAAATCTAAGATTCCTTGTAATCGAGAATATCGCCCGGTTTACAGTCCAACACTTGGCAGATGGCTTCTAAGGTGCTAAAGCGTACTCCTTTCACCTTTCCCTTCTTAAGCAGAGATAAATTGGTCATAGAAACTCCTACCTTTTCAGAGAGCTCGGTCAACGACATTTTCTTCTTGGCCATAGCTACGTCGAGATTGACAATAATTGGCATAACTATACGATCGATTCGTTATCGAGCCTAATGAGTACGCCCACCCGAAACACCTCAGCAATAATGAGTAGTACCACCCCAATCAGCAAAGCTTGGATATTTACATCAATATTTAACCAGATTTGGTTAGAAGATAGCTCACCGGAGAAATTACTGAACAAACTGGCATATTCCTTCCCTTCAATACGGATGTTACTGATAAGGTAGCTTCGGTAAATGAAACTTTTCGCGATACTGTAGGGAGTAAAAAGTATGATAAGCAACGCGATATTTCTTATGCGTCTTGCATTTTCAGTGGTAAATACCTGCTGCCGATGAAGTGAATAGAGGATATTCCTCAGAAGTAGCGTGATCCCGATGACGATAGAAAAAGTAAAAATAGCTTCCACTGACTTTAGCAGATAGTATCCGATGCTTTCAGTCGAGAACTGGATAGTACCTTGATTGACAATAACTGATGCATTGTCGCTGGCCGTATCGTAACGGCTTTGATCCTCCGCAACTACAATAGGCCAAGCCGACAGAAGGGCATCTTCTTCAGAAGTAGCAGTTATTATAAAGATAACGAGTACAGCTACTGCTATCAGAATTTCAAAAATCAGTGCTAAAACAACAATGCCCCTTAGAGAGTTAATCAAACCTTTATAACGAATATTTTGCATAGCAAATATCAATTTGTCATTACAAATGTAATAAGGCTTTTTATATAAAGCAATAAAAATTTTATGTTTTACATAAAATTTTAAATTTAAATCATAAATTCGTTGAATGCTTTACTGCTTAAAAGTTTCAGTCATATAGTCCGACGGGGTTTGACCGTACTGTTTCTGAAAGGTCTTGGTAAAGTAAGAAGGGTCTTGAAAGCCTACCCGGAAGGCTATTTCCCCAATTGTACCGCCTTTTAGCCTTAGTAAATCGGCAGCTCGTTTCAGGCGCATGTTTTTGATAAACTCGCTAGGAGAGAGGTCAGTGAGAGCTTTAAGCTTGCGGAAAAGCTGCACCCGGCTGAGTCCGGCTTCTTCGCTAAACGCTTCTACTCCAAAAGTGGCATCGGCCATATGGCTTTCTACGATCGTTTTCATCCGCTCCAAAAACTGCTGATCTACCGAAGTAATGGCTACGTCTGAAGGTTGTAGCGTGACTGTCTGACTGTACCGTTCCCGCAGCTTACGGCGGGTTTCAATTAGGTTATTGATCCGAGCGATTAGTTCGTCGCTTCGGAAGGGCTTGATCATGTAGTCATCTGCCCCGGTTTCCAGTCCGACAATCTTGTCACTACCGATGGCTTTAGCCGTTAGCAAAATAACTGGAACGTGAGACGTTCGTTCGTCGGTCTTTAACTGTTGGCAAAGGGTTACTCCGTCCATCTCCGGCATCATTACATCACTAATGATTAGATCAGGAATGGTTTCCTCGGCTTGCTGTAGACCAATCTTTCCGTTCGCTGCTTCTAGTAGGCGATAGTTGGGTTGCAGCGTTTCTCGGATGAATGCTCGCACATCGGCATTATCTTCTATCACTAGCACCAATGGTTTACTCATGTTGTAGGCTGAATGTGATTTACCATTCTCTTCGGCTAGTATTTCCTCTTCGGGTATTATGACTGGAAAATTACGGCTGGCTGCGTTAGATGTGATTTCTTCGTAGTCGGCTACTTTTACGGGAAGGGTGACAGTAAAGAGTGCGCCAGAGTTTTCGGTATTTTCAACTGTAATCTCTCCCTGATGAAGCTCTACCAGTTCGTGTACCAGCGATAGTCCAATGCCGCTACCCTGCTGCTCATCCGCCAACCAGGCATCGTTCTGATAAAATCGATCAAAAATATGCTCGATAATATTCTCAGGTATACCAGAGCCGCTATCCTGAACACTTATTTTTAGGGTTTGTAATCCGCTTTTCTGAATAGCTTCTCGAAGGATAATGCTTACAGTTACCTGCCCACCATCGGGGGTAAATTTAAAGGCGTTGGAAAGTAGGTTACTTACAATTTTCTCTAATTTATCGGCATCGTAGTAAACCACTGGGTTTTCAGTGGGGAACTGAAAATGATAGATAATCTGCCGTTGCTCGGCCAGAGAGGTAAAAGCAAGGGCAATACTTTTTAGAAAAGGTACGATGGCTTGGGGTTGAGTGTCCAGCGTCATATTACCCGATTCCAGTTTAGAGAGATCAAGTAGCTGGTTTACCAGGTTGAGCAATCGCTGGGCATTGCGCTGCATCATACGGTAGGTTGACTGGGCAGAGGGATGGCTATCGTTCTGCTGAATGAACTTTTCTAGGGGTCCTAAAATGAGAGTAAGCGGAGTACGGAATTCGTGGGAAATATTGGCAAAGAAGCGGGATTTTAGGTGATCCAACTCCCGCATTTTCTTAGATTCTATGGTTTGAAGTTCTAGTGCGTGCCTCAAGCGTTCGCGTTTTATAGTGAACTGACGGAGGGCATACAGTAAGCCGATACTCAACAGAGTATAGAACGCATACGCCCAGTTATTTTGCCACCAGGGCGGTAGTATGGTGAATTGTATAGTCGAGGCAGCTTCGTTCCAAGGGCCTTTATTATAGGAGGCTTTTACTCTAAACGTATACTCGCCAGGGTCTAAGTTGGTATAGCTGGAAAAACGGCGGTCACCACTATATATCCAATTTTCATCTAATCCTTCCATTTGATAAGCGTACTCATTTTTCTCAGATGCCTGGTAGTTGAGGGCGACAAAGTCGAAGGAGAGAAAGTTTTGATCGTAGGCTAATTCAATGGGCTCGGTAGGCACCACTCGTTCTTCTTCCATTACCTGAACCCCAGTGATGTAGACAGGTGGTTTCACTTCTTTGTCTTGGATACTGTCGGGATGAAAGAAAACTAAGCCATTATCAGTTCCAAAAATGAGTTGTCCTTCACTTTTAATAATCTGGGCTACATGGAAATCATTTGCTGGTAAACCATCCCTTATATTGTAGTTACTAAACTCCTCAGTTCTAGGATTGAAACGAGAAAGACCTTTGCTGGTGCCCAGCCATAGATCTCCATTTTTACTCTCAGTGATACTCAAAACATTATTTGTCGGTAGTCCATCCAGCATATCAAAATGGGTGAACTTATCGGTGCTGGGGTCATAGCGGTTGAGACCTCCATCTCTGCTGCCTATCCAGATTATCTCCCTACTATCTTCATAAGTTGTTTGTATAAAGGTATCGTTTATGTGACCTTCCGGATTTGTTGAATCAGGCAGGTAGGTAGTAAAGCTTTCTGTTTGCTGATCAAAACGAGCCAAGCCTCCCTGAAAAGCTAGCCAGATATTTCCGGCATGACTAGCCATGATGTCCGTAATCTGTAAGAATGGGGGACCTACAATATATTTAATATCATAGGTGAAATAGTTAAATTCTCCATTTCCAGGGTTAAAGGAAGCCATGGTATAGACTGAGGAGTTGTACCCATGCCCCCCTCCGTGAAACCATAGTTTACCTGAGGGCCCTTCAGTAATTTTGGCGACGGGTATTTGGGAGGGATAACGCATATATTCACCTGTAGTGCTATTTTGTAAGTATAAGGCTGTTTCCGTTCCTGCCCAGAGTCGGTTCTTTTCATCTACGTGCATAGACCAAATCTGATTTATTTCGGTGGTATCTGATCTGTCGGGAGGTATTGAAAAGTCGGTAACTTCTCTAGTCTTGGGGTTCAGACAATAAAAGTTGGCATGACTGCTAGGGTAAGTAAAATAGTCTCTTGTTGTGAAAAGAATTTTTCCGTCGAGATCTACGGCCAATGCTCCCACAGAGTTTTCAGCCCTAAAGCTTGAAGCAGAGTGGGGTATGATTTGATAGATATGGAACTCAGTGGAAGTTAATTTATCAACTCCATTGATAGTACCAGCCCATAGATTTTCCGAGTTGTCTTCGTATACATTAAGAACGTAATTATGAGAAAGGCTAAATGGGTCGAGAGGGTCAGCCTGAAAAATTGTAACATTACCCCTTTGTTTGTCAATGCGAACTAAACCTATAGAACTGCTGACCCATAACTGCCCCTGTTTCGTTTCTATAATATCATTAAACCAAAGATCATCCTTAGTATCGGGAAATTCTTTGGATTTGAAGCGTTGAGGCTTTACCATTTCAAGACTGGTATCTAAATAAAATAAGCCATCGTTTCTCGTGCTTATCCATAAAATACTATCACTATTCAGGTGCAGTGAGTTGATAATGGGTGATTTCTTTGAAGTAGAATCTAGCGTTACTGAAGAATAAATACCAGTTTGCTGATCGAGCAGATAAAATCCAGTTGTACCACCACACCAGACCCGCTTTGATCCATCTTCTAGAACAGGGTAAAAGCCTTTTACATTTTCTGGTGAATTAAAAAGGGTATATTCAAAAGTAGAAGGGTCTAGATGGGCAACTCCATGCGTACCTGCAATCCATAATGATCCATTATCGCTTTCATAGATATTATTCAATTTGTTCCATTTATTTTCGTTGAGAGAATCAAGTACAAAATGGGTTACCTGATTATTCTGCTTATCCAAATAGTTGAGTCCACCGCCCCAAGTCGTTATCCAAATCCTACCCACTTCGTCTTCGTGTATGTCAATAATAGCGGAGCTTTTTAGCGTTTGATCAGGGTTATTAGGATCAGGTCTGAATACGGTAAAATTATAGCCATCGTACTTATTTAGTCCATCTAGGGTGGAAAACCACATGAAGCCTTCGCTATCCTGAAGGATATCGTTTGCGTGATTAGAAGAGAGACCTTGTTCTTCGTTGAGGTGTTCAAAACGATAATTCTGTATTTGTGCGTAACTCTCAAAACATACATTACCTAATAAAATAATGTAGAGTGTGACTATACGAGATAAGGTTATCATTCGGTTGGTGGTTTTTTGTCTTAATAGGTAAAGACTCAAGGAGTAAACCGTAAGCTCAAATATAGATTTTACAATATAAGTTTGCAATAATCTAGCCTCATTACATTTTCTGGTAATTGAGCAACATAAAGTGATCAAATATTTTGAAAGTGCTAAAATGTCGAGTATGCGGCAGCGGACATTAATTAACTTAAAAAATCAGTTAAATATCCGGCCAATTAATCTCAATTCCTTGATTATGAATGAGTTGCTGGAATTTAGTGAGCAGTTTTTCGTTTTCTCGAGTGGCGTGGGGAGTGGTTTTTTTGTTTAGGGCAAAAGCAGTCAGCATACCTACGGCCTCGCCAATGCTCCATTCTACTGGGTGCAGTCGATAGCAGCCGTTGGTGATGTGCGTAGTACCAATGTTCTTGTTGGCAGGTAGCAAATTTTGCACGCGTTGCGGTAGCAAAGCTCCTAATGGAATCTGGAAGGGTAGGGAAGCGAAGTCAATATAGTTGTTTCCTCTCGAGCTAGGATGTAAGTCAATATGGTAGTAACCAATGCCAACACTGTCGTAGAAATCAGCCGAGGTTTTCCCTGCTTCTGGGCCAGCTACTTTCAATCGGTTTTCCTTGCCCACGTGTTCTTCCAACACTCGGAATACTGGCTGTATTCGACGCGATTCCCGAACGTAGGGGTATTTCGCCAGTCCATCGTCTGTACCGAGTACATCTCCGCGCAGTCGCAAACCCGGCCAGCCTTGTCCACCGTCGGAGCGAGGGGCTTCGGTTTGCAGCCAATAGAATAATGATAGACTCAACTGCTTACTTTGGGCTACGTGGCGGTCAAATTCTTCGGGGCTTACATCTATTAGATTCCCTAGAAAATAATCGTTCTGGGGCCAGTTGATAATGGTGCTATCTCCGAGATACGTGCCCTCTTTAAAATTATGACGGTCAATCAGCTTGCGGTAGTTCCAGAGGTTGAGTGCATTTTCGGTAGCGATGCCTTCGGGGTGGAAGCCCAGCGTCTTGGGCTTTAACGAAGAAGGATGAGTGTAGGTCAGCGATAGTAGTTTTCCCGGCCAAGAAGGATTCAGATCAGGAATAAAGTCTCGCCAGAAGTTGTAGTCTTTAGGTTTTTCAATTAGGTTTTCACTGTCCGGCATATAATCCATCGCCAGACACATGGTAAATGACTGTTGATTGGTTGGATCAGCTTGTTCTGCCGCGTGCAGTTCGCCCGTATCTGATTTGGCTTCGGCACCCGTTACGTACTCGGTACCCGTCAGTGGTAGTAAATCGCCTAATTCGGTGGCATCAGCAAAGTAGGGAGCGGTTAAGGTTGTTTCTTTTTCAGTATAAGTGTCTCTAGCAGTCAATGCCTGGACTGCATCGCCATCAACATCCGCCGCTATAATTTTATGATCAAGTAGTAGTGTAAGTTGACCGTTACTAAGATACGGGGCTAGCATAGCGTTCAGTACTGCTAGGGCAACTCGAGGCTCATGACAAAGCCGGGAAACTGCCCCATTGCCCGGATTAAAGTACTGCTGCTTCCGAGCTGCGTTCGTAACTGGATAGTTCTGGAGGTAGTATTGCCGAACTGCATTTCGAAAATCACGATAAAGCTGAGTGGCACCGTGAGTTTCAATCCACTGGTGCTCATCGGGAGGAACCCCTTGTTGGGTGATCTGACCGCCTATCCAGTCGGTTTCTTCCGTCATCACCACGCGCAACCCATTGCGTAAGGCTGCCAGGGTAGCAGCACAACCACCTAATCCACCTCCGGCTACTATCAGGTCAGCAGCGTATTCATTTTGCGAATAGCTGCTCAGTAACTTGCCTGGTTGAGTATAATCACTGATGAGGGGGAGTAGGGCTACTGAACCGCCTCCGGCGCTCATATTTTTCAGGAACCTTCTTCGTTTCATAGATTGGTTAGCATCGGGCAATTAAATTAAGATTATTCGCCCGTTTTTCTTCATAAACTAATGAAAAATCCGTTTTGGCTAATAAGTAGCATTTCGGAGTACGTAAGCTACTAAGGGGTTTTTGGTTGTAAAGCCTCCAATTATCTGTTATCTTTAAAGTACAATGGGCGAAATAACTGAACGTATATTTTACAAAGTAGGCAGGCTAGTACTAGTTTTTCTACTACTAGGGGCTGCCCAACTTGCCATTGCCCAAGGTAACACTCAGGTATTTATTCAGGGAAACGTAGTGGGGGCAGATAGTTTGGAAGCTTTGCCTTACGTGCACATCCGGGGGCAGCAGGGCACGATGGGTACGGCAGCTGATGGTCAGGGTTATTTTTCAGTAAATGTGCTGAAGTACGACACCATCATGTTTAGTAGTGTGGGGTACGAGCCCTACTTTTTGGTTCCAGCCGATAGCGTGGAAGATATTTTGAAGGACCTAACTGTAGTAATGGTTCCCCAAATAAATACCTTAAAGGAAATCACGATAAAAGCCTACGATAATATCGAGCAGTTTATCCGGCGCGAACCAGAACCCTTCAGCCTGAATCGATCCAAAGGAGAGCCTTTGTTTGAGCGAAAAGAGCCCCGGGAGGTTCCGGCCATTGGTTTGGCGGGGGGAATGAACGGTGCGCGGCTGGAAGGAGCGGTTACTGCGTTTGCCAACTTGTTTAATAGCCAGTATCAGCAGGAAAAAAAGCTAAGAGAAATTCTAGCAAATAAGGAAAAAGAGGCTCAACAACAGCAGTTACAACAAATGATGACTGAGAAGTACCAAGCCATGTTGGCTCTGGCAACTAACTTAAGTGAAGCCGATATTGAACGGTTCACCCTGGAGCACATGCCGCCCCCTCAGGTAATGCTCCGCTTAGACGATTATAGTATTATGCTCAGCATCGTGAAAAACCTGGAGTACTTTGAAACAGACAATGAACGGCAACTGGCTATTCAGCGGTTATTGAAGACCAAACAATTTGAAGGTAGTGAGTCTACCACACGTCAGTAGGCGGGATTATTTGCGTAGGGAGGAAGCCCGAATCTCTAGCTGATGTTCTATGACTACCGTTTCTTCGCCCCCTCCTCCAGTATTATTCATCTGACCAATTAATGTACTAGCGGTAAGCTCCCCCATTTTTTGTCCAGGATAGCTGATCGTGGTCAGGGCAGGTTCTACTACGCGCGACAGTAGGTCGTTGTTAAACCCTACAATGGCCATTTGTTGGGGTACCTTAACATCGGCCCTGCGGAGCTCACTCATGATTGCGGCAGCCTGGGTATCGCTCACGCAAAACAACCCATCGGGTAGGGGGGACATCGCCAAAATATCCTGGGCAGTTCGCCCGGGGTCCGGATCCCTTAAATCAGGAAAAAGTACTAAAGACGCGTCATACTCGAGCCCGAAATCTTGCAAAGCTTGCTGGTAACCCGCGTGACGGCCGTGGTAAACCCTCGATCGTAAATTGCCCGCCACATGAACGATCCGGCGGCATCCTTGCTCCAGTAGATGGTGCGTGGCATCGTAACCAGCTCGATGGTTGTCGATGATAATACAAGTACTGTCGGGGGAGTCAAAAGTGCGGTCAAAGAAAATAAGCGGAATCTCCTTTTGTAGTATAAACCGGAAATGCTCAATATCTTCGGTATCGCTGGCTAGGGAAACCAGTAGTCCATCGACCCGGCTATTGAACATAGTGTTAACGTTTGCTTCTTCTTTTTTCACCGATTCTAGCGACTGGCTGATAATCAGATTATAACCCTGCTGGTTTGCTACCTTCTCGATGCCAGCAATTACCGTGGAAGTGAAGTAACTATTTAAGTGCGGAATGATAACTCCGATGGTATTAGTTTTCTGCTTGCGGAGATTACTGGCAAAAATATTCTGTTGATAACCCATCCGGCGGGCTGCCTCATGGATCTTATCGCGGGTTTGTTTTTTGATAGCCGGATGGTCGTTGAGACCACGACTTACAGTAGCTGCCGAAATATGTAATTCCTTCGCAATATCGTATATCGTTACATCCTTAGAAGTGCTCATTCTAATTAAAAAGCAATAGGTTTTCAACCGATCACAAAATCATCGGCTAAATTCAGAAAAAAGATCGGATAATGAAAGGAGTTTTTACGCAATCGGTTGCGTTGGTAAGTAGACTATTGAACAGATCTAACCGTTTCCTCCTTCTTCATTATCAAAAAAGATGAAGCCTTAATAACTAAGCATACAGGTTGGGTGTGTGGATAGCACCCGCTGATTTAAGCAGAGTTTCGGTGAGTGGCGGATGCCGTGACATTGCGCCGGGTAGACGCCCGCACAATTACCTCAGTTTTAAGAACGGTAGTCTGCGATTGTACAACGTGACCATAATCTTGGTATCTCAGTATTTGCTGAGCGGCAATTTTCCCCATATCAAACGCAGGATGCGAAATAGTAGTGAGTTGAGGCTCAATAATTGAGGAAATTGGGTCGTCGTTAAACCCAATGATGGCTAAATCTTGAGGAACGTGCCAACCGTTATGCTTCGCGTACTGAATAGCACTAACTGCGGCGGAGTCATTGGCCGAAAAAATACCGTCGGGTGGGTTAGGAAGGTTGAGTAAGTACTTAGTACTCTCCTTTCCTTCTTCCATACTCAGTTTACTGTGAACAACCAGCCGCTCATCAATTGGTAGACCGTGTTTTTTTAGGGCATCCAGGTACCCTTGTTGCCTTCCCCGGTAAATATTGCGGTGCTGAGCACCCCCTAGGTGAGCAATTCTACGGCACCCCATCGCAATTAAGTGCTCAGTTGCTTTAAAACCCGCTGCATGATTATCAATTGCTACGCAATCGGTTTCCAATTCCGGGGCTATCCGGTCTACTGAGATCAGGGGTATTTTATTTTCCAGAAAAGCCTGAAAATGATCGTATTTCCGGGTTTCCATTGCCAAAGAAACAATCAAACCGTCTACCCTACTGGAGTAAAGAGAGTGAGCCGTCGCTACTTCTTTCTTGTACGAGTCGTATGATTGGGAGATTATTACGTTATAATCGCTCTGGCTGGCGGTATCTTCAATACCACTGATTAGGGAGGCGATAAAGGGGCGGTTAATAAGTGGAACAATCACCCCAATGGTGTTAGTCTTACTTTTTCTGAGGTTTGAAGCAACCGAATTAGGGCGATATCCCATCTTACGAGCTACTTTCTTAACCGAACGCGTAGTTTCCTCGCTTATGCTCTGGTGATCATTTAGTGCCCGGGATACCGTAGTTGGGGACACTTTTAATTCTTCGGCAATATCATAGATGGTGATACTTTTATTGTTTTTTTTCATAACTGTCAGGGTTGCTCGGTGAGCGTGCAGTTCTCATCAGCACTTTAATCATCTTACCAAATACAGTATACATCAAGCAAGTATCGGGCAGGTTTCAAACGATAGTGTTATAAGAAGGGAGTAATACTAAGAGCATATCTTCTGATAATGAGAAACTCGATCAATATATTTTTCCATTGAAGCTATACTATTGATAAAGCTCTTTTGGTATTTATACGCAACAAAATCAATACTTTATCAAATATAAGACAAAATTCAGGAAAAATTACGCAACCGGTTGCGTAAAAATAAAATTTTTAAGTAATTTTACATCCAGCTATTGAATGCACTTCAAAACTGCAAGGGTTCACAACATTTTGTCGCGAGTAGTAGAGACTTCTACGCCACCTTGGTGCGGAAGCCCCTCGATATTTTGCGGTACAGTCAATGTAACTGTTATCTTTTTGCAAAAATTACTTAAATTTAATTCAGTTTCACTTTTGTTCACTACTCAACACAACCACCTAATGTCCTGGAGAAACTTTTTTGCCATGGCTCTGATTTTTTGCCTGGCTCTTGCTCCGGTTTATTCATTCACTCAACCCACCCAAGTAGCCGAGTTTGTCGTTCACGCCGGAGAGTATGATCGGACGAATACTCCGATTACTGTAAATGCCGATGACCTCAGTTTGCCTCAGGATACCAAAGGCTGGCAACTACTCGAGCACAAGAATGGTGAAATTCATCCGGTAGCCCTACAGTGGGATGGTCGTACTTCCAATACCTTCAACTGGATACTATCGGGCGAAACTCCAGCCGGCAGTTGTCGCTACTTTTCTTTACAGGCAGATGATTCTCAACCTTCTGGCGCAGCCTCGGAGGTAGAAGTTACCGATCAGGATGGGGCAGTGGTATTTGCTCTGGGAAATCGAGAAGTACTGACGTATCAGTATGCACTGGCCGAAGTGCCGGAAGGCGTTGATGATATTTACCGTCGGGGGGGCTTTATTCATCCATTGCGCTCGTTGGGTGGAGGGACATTAACCCGCATTCAACCACCGGATCACTATCATCATTACGGCATCTGGAACCCCTGGACGCACACCGAATACCAGCGACGTGAGATTGATTTTTGGAATTTGATAAAAGGGCAAGGAACGGTAGAAGCCAAAGGAATTACTTCCGTAGCTAGTGGTGAAGTATTTGGTAAAATAACGGCTTGGCATGAGCATATCACTTACGCGGATAGTGCCGATAAGGCTACGGCTCAAAAGATACTGAACGAAACTTGGGATTTACAAGTATGGAATAATAACTCCGGTGATCCGGTGTATTTGGTAGATTTTACTACCACTCAGAACAATGTAACCGAGCACCCCTTCACGGTGAAAGAGTATCGTTATCAGGGGTTTGGCTTTCGGGCCAACCAGGATTGGGACGATAACACCGCTCAACTGCTTACTTCCGAAGGGAAAAATAAATCCGATGGCAACGGTACCCGGGCTCGTTGGGGGCTGGTAAGTGGTCCAACTGAAGCCGGCACTTCGGGGGCTGTATTTATGACCCATCCTTCTAATTATAACTTTCCGGAGCAAATCCGGATTTGGCCTACCGGAATGAATGAAGGAAAAGAGAATGTATTCTTCAACTTTAATCCGGCGATGGATCGCGATTGGGTAATGCCACCTAAATCTTCTCAAACCTTGCGGTACCGAATGTTGGTATACGACGGGGAAATTGATTCTGAGACGGCTAATCGCTACTGGCAAGATTTTGCTTATCCGCCTGTAGTTGAGGTAAAAGCCTCACCGGGACTGGAAGGAAAGAAACTACTACTTTACACTAAAAACGGGGAGGGCTATGTCCATGATAATATTGCAGCGAGTGTTGAGGCCATCAGGAAGCTAGCTCGAGAAAATGGCTTCGAGGTAGTTCCTTCCGAAGATCCTAATCAGTTCACTACAGAAAACCTTAAGCAATATGATGCGCTGATTTTCTCTAATACGAATAATGATGTCTTCGATACTCCTGAGCAGGAGCAAGCTTTTCAGAAGTATATACAATCCGGCGGACGGTTTGTAGGCATCCATTCGGTCTGCGGCTCGGAGAGGGATTGGGACTGGTTTGCCCAGATGCTGGGAGGAAGGTTTCACCGTCATCCGCCTAGCCAAGACTTTGATGTACTAGTATTAGACAAAAGCCATCCTTCTACGCACTTTCTACCTGACGTGTGGTTGCAAAAAGATGAGGAGTGCTATTATTTGAAGCGCCTAAATCCAGCCAGTCACGTGCTACTGGTCGCTGACTTAAAAACAGTGGAAGACGAAAAGCGGGATGAGTACCCGGCTGACTACTTTGGTGACCAGTTTCCTTTAGCATGGTGTCACGAGTTTGATGGGGGGCGACAGTGGTACACTGCTTTGGGTCATCGCCCTGAACATTATTCTGACCCAACCTTTATGAGGCATATTTTGGGTGGAATTATATGGGTTCTTAGCGACGAGGCACCCTAATCAAACAAATATGAAATAAGGAACTATGAAATGTGAAAAGTAAGGAGGTTGGAGCGGAATCCGCCCGGATCGAAGAATGAAGTAATTTGTAATTTTCCAATCGCACGGCGGGGCCGCCCTGGCGACCGTTTATAATTTTTTAGTGACCAGTGACCGAATTTACAGCAATCAGCAATTTAACAATCAACAATTGAGCAATCGAACAATTTAAACATTCATTCAATTATCATGAATAGACGAGATTATCTTAAAAGAACACTAGCAACCACCACCGGAGCTTTTTTTGTGCCAACTATCGTTCCGTCCAGCGTTTTTGGTAAAAATGCCCCGAGTAATAAAATTCAGGTAGGGCAGATTGGCTTTGGGCGCATTGCCATGTCGCACGACTTGCCCGAAACCATGAAGCACGATATATCGCGAGTAGTTGCGGTATGCGATGTTGACCGCAAGCGTAATGAAGACGGCAAGAAGTTTATTGAGAAGTGGTACGCTGATAATAAGAAAAAAGAAAACTTCGTCGATGTAAAGATGTACGACGACTATCGGGAGATGCTTAGTAGTCCTGATATCGATGCAGTAATTGTAAGTACTCCCGACCACTGGCATGCCCAGCCCGCCATTGAGGCTGCTCTGGCTGGGAAGGCAGTTTATTTACAAAAACCTACTTCGCTCACCATTGAAGAAGGCCGGGCTATGAGCGATATTATCCACCAAACTGGAGCTGTCTTTCAGTTAGGAAGCCAGCAGCGATCGATGGATCCCTGGCCGCAGTTTAAGCGAGCTTGCGAGTTAGTACGAAATGGTAGAATTGGTGAGATTAAAACAGTGAAAATTGGTTTGCCGAGTGATCCTTCGGGTGGTGAGCCTACTCTAATGGATGTGCCCGATCATTTGAACTACGATATGTGGCTAGGCTCTACTCCTTACGTCCCCTACACCGAAGAGCGGGTTCATCCTCAGCCCCCTTTTACGGATCAGAAATCACAGTTCTCCCGACCGGGCTGGTTGCGCTGCGAGCAGTTTGGCGCGGGTATGATTACCGGATGGGGCGTTCACCATATCGATATTGCCCACTGGGGAATGGACACTGAATACACCGGTCCGATTGAAGTAGAAGCTACGGCTAAGTTTCCTGAAACCGGGCTGTGGACGGTACACGGGCCTTACAATGTGAAAAGTAAATATGCCAACGGCGTAGAAATGGAAGTAGACGGCGAACTTCCGAATGGAGTGCGCTTTGAAGGAACGGAAGGCTGGATCTTCGTATCGCGGGGTAGCGTAGGTATTACCGCCTCTGATCCTAACTTTGGCAACTCCCCAGCGTTTCAGGCCAGTGACCCGAAAATTCTGGAATCGGAAATTGGCCCCGATGAAATTCACTTGTACGAAAGCCGGGAGCAGCACGGTAACTGGTTGGATTGTATCAAATCCCGGGAACTGACTATCTCTCCGGCAGAGGTGGCTCACCGCTCGTGTAGTGCCTGCTTAGTTTCCCACATCGCTATGAAGCTGCCCCGTAAACTCTACTGGGATCCCGTGAACGAACGCTTCAAGAACGATGACGAAGCTAACTCTATGTTATCTCGTTCCCAACGCTATCCCTGGGGTTATGAGCACGTAGATGCGCTCAAAGCTAGCTATGGTAATTAGTGCGAAAGTGCTACGGTGTTTGGTGTTGGAGTGTTTAAATGGTTATATTTTTCGTTTGCGAGTTTAGGCTTTTGAAGTTCTGGGTTCTATAACTCTAAATACCTGAACATAGCACGGAAACTGCTCAAACACTCTAACACCATAACACTCAAATACCCCAGAACCACAACACTACACTTTTTTTATTACCTTAGCAACCGATTACAATAACCTAACCGATGAATCAGTCAATTCTGGTAGTCCTCTCCTTGCTAATCCTGGTAGCCTGCGGTGAAGCAAATCAAACCCAAGACAATCCTACCGAAGATCAAACAACCCCCCAATTTACTGGAACTACTGGTGAAGTAAAGCTAATGACCGTTGATCCTGGTCACTTTCATGCCGCTCTGGTACAGAAATTTATGTACGATCAGGTAGATTCCGTGGTTCATGTCTACGCGCCTCAGGGCAAAGACTTGCAACTACACATGCAGCGGATCGAGGGCTTCAATACTCGGGATGAAAATCCTACGGGCTGGGTAGAAGAAGTGTATACTGGACCAGACTTTTTTGAGCAAATGATGCGGGAGCAGTCTGGGAATGTGGTAGTGCTCTCCGGTAACAATGCTAAGAAAACGGAATATATCCGGGAGGCGGTAGAAGCTGGAATAAATGTACTGGCGGATAAACCCATGGTCATTCATCCCTCTGAGTTTCCTAAATTGAAGTCAGCATTAGCTAAGGCTCAAGAAAATGGAGTACTGCTCTATGATATTATGACCGAACGCTACGAGATCACGACGATGCTACAAAAAGCATTGTCGCAGAAAACGGAGGTATTCGGAGAGTTGGAGAACGGTACGCCGGATAATCCAGCGATCTCTAAAGAAAGTGTTCATCACTTCTCGAAGGAAGTAGCCGGAAGCCCGCTGATTCGTCCCGCCTGGTTTTTTGATACCGAGCAGCAGGGCGAGGGAATTGTCGATGTGTCTACGCACTTAGTCGATTTAATCTTATGGGAGTGTTTTCCCGAAGAAGGAATTGATACTACTGAAGTCGCTGTGGTAAATGCCCGACGCTGGGCGACCGAACTCACCCCAACTCAGTTTGAGAAAGTAACTGGCATGTCTGAGTTTCCTAATTATCTGCAAAAAGATGTCAAGGATTCGGTACTGAATACTTACGCTAATGGTGAGTTTGTATTCACAGCTCGAGGTATCCACGGAAAGGTGGCAGCTATCTGGAACTTTGAGGCTCCCGAAGGCGCCAAAGACACTCATTATTCCATAATGCGGGGCACGAAAGCAAATCTGGTCATTCGGCAAGATGCCCCCCAGAATTATCAACCTACACTTTACGTAGAACCTGTTGCCAAAAGTGTTGATTTTGAAGAAACTCTTAGAACAGTGATGGAAGAATTAAATGAGGGCACTCCCGGCCTTAACTTACGACCTTCAGAAAATGGCTGGGAAGTCTTAATTCCTGAAGGCTATAAGGTCGGTCATGAAGCCCACTTTTCCCAGGTCACTGAAAAATATTTAGAGTACTTGGTAGCCGGAGAGCTACCCGAGTGGGAAGTGACGAATATGTTGACAAAATACTATATTACGATGCAGGCCTACGAAATGAGCCAAGCAAAAAATGAAATGTAAAACGAATGAATGTGACCGTTGCACAGATGACTAATGATGAATGAGTAATATTCCAAGTCCTAAAACCTAATTCCTAAAATCCTCAAATAACTAGCAATTGAGCCATCGAGCAATTAAGTACATGAAAATAAAAATTTGGTTAGGGATAGTCGCCTGTCTGCTGGTTAGCTGCGCTCAGGAAGAGGAGGTAAAAACCCTCCGGTTGGGTCATGGCTTATCGGTAGACCACTCGGTACATCAGGCGATGGTATTCATGGGAGATCGCTTGAAGGAAAAGTCGGGGGGGAAGATGGAGCTTAAAGTGTACCCGAGTGAACAGCTCGGTTCGGAGCGAGAGTGCGTAGAGTTACTCCAGTTCGGTAGTTTGGCCATGACGAAAGTGTCAGCGGCTATTATGGAAGGTTTCGTTGACAAATACCGGGTGCTTGGTTTACCTTATTTATTTGAAAGTAAAGAGCACGCCTTTAACGTCTTGGATGGCGAGATCGGACAAGAAATCCTGGAATCAGGCGAGTCTATCTGGCTGCGGGGGTTAGGGTTTTATGATTCTGGGTACCGAAGCTTCTACACCAAAGAACGCCCCATTGAGACTCCTAGTGACCTATCGGGAATGAAGGTTCGGGTGATGTCCAGTATCAATGCCATCAATATGGTAGAAGCGATGGGCGGCTCACCAACCCCTATTTCGTGGGGCGAACTGTATACGGCTCTCCAGAGTGGGGTAGTGGATGCCGCAGAGAACAATCCCCCCAGTTTTTATCTATCGCGCCACTACGAGATCTGTAAGTACTACTCTATCGATCAGCATACTCAGGTACCCGATGTATTGCTAATTAGTCAGATTATCTGGAACGAGCTAAGCCCTCAAGAACAGCAGTGGTTGCAGGAGGCTGCCAACGAATCGGTAGTGTATCAGCGAGAGCTTTGGGAAACCTCAGAGAAAGAAGCCATGGATGCGGTAAAGGCCGCGGGAGTGGAGATTAACTATCCCGACAAAAGCCCATTTCAAGATGCAGTAGAAAATGTATACGAACCTTTTGATGACAACGAAGAACTTAATAGCCTTATCCAACGCATAAAAGCGGCCTCTTAACTTATGACTCTACGCAATGCAATAGATTGGATAGTCCGGTGGCTGCTGGTGATTCTCATGTCGGTCATCGTAATTGATGTAACCATTCAGGTAGTTAGCCGCTACTTATTTCAATCGCCCCTGAGCTTTACCGATGAACTAGCCGGGTTCTTACTTATCTGGGTAGGGCTTCTGGGTTCGGCCTACGCCACCGGTGAAAAACAGCACTTGGCCATTGACTTAATTTCGGGCGGAATGTCTCCCGAGAGAAAACGCCAACTGGATATTCTCATTAACGTTATTGTCGTATTGTTTGCGCTGGGAGTACTGGGGATAGGAGGGTTTTGGTTAGTATATACCAGTTTTCTATTTGGGCAAATATCGGCTGCTCTGGAACTTCCACTAGGCTATGTATATTTGGTTGTGCCCGTATCCGGGTTACTGATTGCCTACTACGCCATTGATAATACATTTAATGAAAGCAACCATGAACCTGATCTGGTGAGTGAGTAAGTTTGTGCTAGTGGAAAATGGAGAACAGAAGGGCGAAAATGAACTAACAACAACTGGCAATTTAGCCGCGCAACGGTCGCCATAGAACAATTGAACAATTGACTGCTAACTCAACCATCTAATCATTCTCTCATTTAAATCTTAATGGAAGCTACCGAAGTCCTCATTCTTGTTTTCAGCTTTGTGATTTTTATTGCCTTAGGCGTCCCTATTGCTTACTGCATTGGCATTGCGGGAGTCATCACTATGCTGCTTTCCATCGACTACCTCCCGGCAGTAACCACTTTTGCTCAGCGGATGGCAACGGGACTTAACAGTTTTACCTTACTGGCTATTCCACTATTTATTCTAGCGGGGCAACTGATGAATACTGGAGGAATTGCTTCCCGGCTCATTGAGTTTGCGAAGGTACTGGTTGGTCGTCTTCCGGGTGGTTTAGCGGTGGTAAATGTACTGGCCAATATGCTATTTGGAGCTATTTCGGGATCAGCCGGAGCCGCCGCCTCGGCGATTGGAACCATCATGCACCCCCGGATGAAAAGTGAAGGCTACGATGAAAACTTTAGTGCGGCAGTGAACATTACTTCAGCTACTACTGGACTGGTAATCCCGCCGAGCAACATTCTGATTATTTACTCTCTGGCGAGTGGTGGGGTTTCTATTGCTGCTCTATTTCTAGCTGGTTATCTACCGGGTGTGTTAACGGGGCTAGCGCTCATTGGTTTTGCTACGGCTTATGCGTATCGCCACAATTATCCTACTGGCGAAAAAGTCCCGTTACGAGAAGGTATACAAAAGTTTCTGGCCGCTTTTCCTAGCTTGTTGTTACTGGTTATCATACTCGGCGGAATCGTAGCGGGTGTTTTTACGGCTACCGAAGCGTCGGGAGTGGCGGTTCTTTATTGCTTGGCGTTGGCGTTTATCTACCGCGAAATCAAGGTAAGCGATTTACCTGATATTTTGATACGGACTACGCTGACTACCTGCATTGTGCTACTGATGGTCGCCGCATCTATTGGTCTTTCCTGGGTGATGGCGTACGAAGAAATTCCCCAAAATGTAAGTGCCGCTTTACTCACCCTGAGCGATAGCCCCTTCCTAATCTTGCTAATTATCAATATCATTTTACTGTTTGTAGGAGTCTTTATGGACATGACCCCGGCAGTACTCATCTTTACTCCTATATTTCTTCCGGTAGTCACCCAGCAACTCGGTATTGACCCGGTTCACTTTGGTATTATCTTGATCGTAAACCTTTGTGTTGGTTTGTGTACCCCGCCAGTGGGTACGGTGCTATTTATTGGTTGCAGCGTTGCCAACATAAAAATTCAGTCGGTAGTGAGACCATTGCTCCCATTCTTTGTAGCGATGGTAGTCGTGCTACTGCTAGTAACTTACATCCCCGAAATCAGCTTATGGTTACCCCGGCAATTTGGGTTTTGAAGTTAGCCCCGAACCTTGATAGTCCGGGCGGATTAGAACAGGGATAATCTTTTCCGTTCACTGATGAACAACTAAGCTCGCGGTGGCTTACGGTTTCGTAGTCAAGTACCTCTATTGATTGAGTGGTACTTCTACTAATCGCTTGCTCTTTTTTAGGTAGCGGACAGTAGCGTAACTAAGGGTAAGAAATACAAAAGCACTGATGAGGTAGGGAAGCAATATATTCACCGCGGGCCACCCCCCTGATCGGTACAGGGTGTTTGTCGTTACCAGCACGGCTGCTGCCGTCCAAATATAAGTGGTGTTATATTCTTTAAGAATAGCCCGCCGACCATTAAAGCGCATACTACTTAAGGTGCTGCTTAATCCGGATAGTTTAGGTAGCCAACGGTTTACATTTTGTTGGTAGGACTGGTAAGCTTCGCCAAACTTATCCAGGAGGAAATGTTCTTCTGCACTCACAATAGCTTGGTAGAATAAGATAAAGACTGGAGTGACAACAGTCACGAAGATGAGGGAGTTGGCCATGATCCCCAGTCCCAGAATCATCAGTATATTTCCCACGTAGAGGGGATTCCGACAGTGGCTAAAAAGACCGCCAGTTACTAAATCCTCGGCGTATACTTTATAGTTTTTGCCTCCGCGTATGATATACTGTAAACCAATAGTAGTGATCCGAATGGCCTGCCCCGATAGGGCAATCAGAAACCCCAGACTGATAGCAAGCCACGGGTGGATAGTAAGGGGAGGCGATGGGATGAACAACAGGGCGTAGAAAATAGGGAATAGACTGTTACGGTAGCGGAACAAGAAATTGCCGAGTTTAATCATCATTTAATTGCAATTATGCCACAGAAGTTATACCATTTGAAAAAGGTCTCTTGGTAGCGAAACCCGGTAGTCTCGAGCAGGGATTGATTTTCCTTTAATTTATAGGGGATAAGTACATTTTCCAGTGCTTCCCGTTTTTGGGAGATTTCCATCTCACTATAGTTATGGCGTCGTTTCATATCGTAGTAGTACTCGATAAACAATCGGTTAAACAGCGAGTCATCCCCTAACACTTTCTCTACAATAATCAGGCATCCATCGTGATTAAGCTGTCGGTAAATATCTTGCACTAACCGCTCCCGGTAAAGTGGGCGTATGAACTGTAGGGTTAGGCACATAATGGCCACTGAGGCCGACTCCAACCTAACTCCTTGGTTTAAATCGGCGGCCACTAGGTCGTAGTCACGGGTGAGTCCCGCCTGTTCAAAGTTACTGCGACATTGTTCCAACATTTCCGGGGACTCATCAATGCCTACAAAGCGAACGGACGGATCTATTGCTGGGTTAAGGTTTAAAAGCGTAGTGCCAGTGGAGCATCCCAGATCATAAACCGCTTGGTTGGGCTGGGCAAAATCGGAAACCAACTCGGTAAGCATCCGCTGAATTTCCCCGTAAAAGGGTACCGAGCGCGAAACCATATCGTCAAACACTTGAACGACTTTCTTCCCAAATTTGAAATCGCCCATTGCGTTAGGTTGATCAAATACCTGATCTGTTTTTTCATCCATAAAGTATCTAGTTAAGTCATAAAGAGTGCTTACTGTTCTGTTCTGTCCGCTAAAGAAAACTGGTAGTGGAAGAGTAGCAACTTTAGCTTTCCTAATGCAAAAAACCGTGCTAAATTAGCTAAATATTCACGCCAATACAATATTCTTTCTGACCAACGAACTATGAAAACCAATCTCTTCAACGTTTCTGAAAAAGTTATTATCATCACGGGTGGGGCGGGGGTGCTCGGTGGGGCAATGGCAACGATGTTACTCGAGCAAGGGGCCAAGATCGTCATTCTTAGTCGGCGTGAATCTTCTATACGGGAGAAACTGGAAGAACTTCACACGATCAGCGAAAATGCAACTGGATTTGCCTGCGATGTGACTTCACAAGAGCAATTAGAAGAAGTCAATAAGAAAGTGCTAGCTAAGTGGGGACAGATTGATGTAGTAATTAATGCAGCGGGGGGAAATATGCCCGGGGCGACGGTTGCCTCCGACCAGACCGTATTTGACGTATCGGTAGAGGCACTGCGAAAAGTACTGGATTTGAATCTGATGGGCTCGGTACTGCCTACTTTGGTGTTTGGAAAAGCAATGGCCGAGCAAAAGTTGGGTAGTATCGTCAACATATCCTCAATGGCGGCTACGCACTCTATTACGCGGGTGTTAGGTTACTCCATTGCAAAAGCCGGGATTGACATGTTTACTAAATGGATGGCTACCGAAATGTCTCTAAAGTTTGGCGATGGCATCCGGGTGAACGCGATTGCCCCGGGCTTCTTCATTGGGGAACAAAACCGGAAGCTACTTACCAATGAAGACGGCTCACTAACCGATAGAGGTAAAACCATTATCCAGAATACTCCCATGCAACGCTTCGGGGAAGCTGAAGAATTGAATGGAGCGGTGCTTTATCTCTGTAGTGATGCTTCCAAGTTTGTCACTGGAACCATTCTGCCCATCGACGGTGGGTTTAGTTCATTTAGCGGAGTGTAAAAATGCGTTCTTTAAAACAAACTTTATATCCTACTTGGCGCTGGTTTGGCCCTCAGGACGCCGTATCGCTTACCGAAATTAAGCAGGCTGGGGCGAAAGGAATCGTAACGGCACTGCATCACATTCCTTGTGGTGAGGCTTGGTCAATGGATGAAATAAAAAAGCGACAGCAGATTATTGAGCGATCAGGTTTAGACTGGACAGTGGTGGAAAGTGTGAACATCCACGAGAGTATTAAGATTGGCACATCTGACCGAGATGAATACATAGAACAGTATCAGCAAACCCTTCGGAACTTAGCCGAATGTAACATTCAATTGGTATGCTATAACTTTATGCCTGTGTTGGACTGGACGCGCACCCAATTAGTCTATCCGGTAGAAGACGGTTCAACTGCTCTTCGCTACGACCCCACGGCTTTGGCGGCTTTTGAGCTATTCGTACTACAACGAAAGGGTGCAGAAGAACAGTACAACGAAGAACAGAAAGCAGCGGCTGAAGAGTATTTCTCGTCAATGACCCAGGCTGAAAAAGAAGAGCTTCAACACACTATCTTAGCGGGATTACCCGGCACTGATGAGGTTTTCTCACCGGGCGAGTTCAATAAGTTTTTGGAACGATACCGAAAGGTTGATGCTCAACAGTTGCGCAAAAACCTTATCTATTTTTTACAGCAGATCATTCCGGTGGCTGAAGAGGTCGATATCAAAATGGCGATTCATCCCGACGATCCACCGTTCCCAATCCTTGGCTTACCTCGGGTAGTTAGCACCGAAGATGACTTACAGTTTATTACTAGTCAGGTTCCTTCGCCTAGCAATGGTATTACTTTTTGTACCGGATCATTGGGCGGAAGAGCAGACAATGATTTACCAGGGATAGTGAATCGGTTAGGGGATAAAATACACTTCTTACACTTGCGAAATGTACAACGCAATGCCGACGGTAGCTTTCACGAAGCGAACCATCTAGAGGGAAGCACGGATATGTTTGCGGTTATGAAGGCAGTGATAAGCGAACAGCAGAAGAGATTAGCAAGTGGGCGAGAAGATATTGCCATTCCAATGCGCCCCGATCACGGGCATCAGTTTCAGTTTGACACTGACCGAAGCTTTTACCCCGGCTACTCAGGGGTAGGGCGGCTACGGGGTTTAGCTGAATTAAGAGGGTTAGAGCTAGGAATTCATGGGATGATGGCAAATAAGTGAGGTTTATCCAACAATACGTCTGTAGAACCGTTATAAGATGTAGGTGTCAACCTAGAATGAATTTTTTTAACCCCTCATTTGTTGTATAGACATGATTACAATACCCGATAAACGAAAGTCCCAGATCACTAAAGAACTTTTAAAGCAATACAAGAAATCACACCCCGGAGTTTTCTCCCTTAGTTACTTTGATCCTACCGAGATAAACGACTTCGTTGTTCAGCGTGGTTCAGATGTAGTAGTGGATAAGCAAGGAATAGAGAGTTTCCTTCAAGCCTTCCGATAGATACAGCAACCGCCACATTTTGTATTTGGTGCTTCCGAGTGATACAGTATCCCTCAGAATAGTCTTATATTTCTAGTTGGGACACAATACACCTCTACCAAAATAAGTGTTTTTGAGGGCTGTTTTTCAGACGAGCTCCAACAACGCAATTACTCCAGTATAAGAAATAATACACGCAAAAATCAGTGCTGCGGTCAGGCCAATGTTCATACCAAATCCAGCGGTATGCTTGCCCATTAATTCCTTATTGTTCACCAAGTACATAATTCCGCCGATGACGAGCGGTAATACGAAAACTGCTGCGACTTGGGTAGCAATCTGAGCCGCAATGGGATTAGCTCCTAAAATCGGTACACTTAAACCTACTACAGAGGCAATGCCCGTAAGGACTTTAAATCGTGATGAGTTTGTATCTAGTTTTCCGTCTTGATAATCAGCAATAAGTAAGGGGGCGACCATCAGAATTGGGAAAATGGATGATAAGCCTGCACTCACAGCACCTACCATAAACAGAACTACGGCAAAACGTCCGGCAATCGGCTCCAGAGTGTATACCATGTCCATCACTTTTTCAATAGTTTTACCCTCATAAAATAAAGCCCCGGTAGCGGCCGCCATAATAGCTAGGTTAATGGCAAACATCAGGATTGCCGACGTAAGTGCGTCGCGGGATTGATCCTTGAGATTATCCTGGTTCCAGCCTTTTCCTTTCATTAGTAATGGGCGAACTACGAAAGTAGGAGCTGCCATCGTGGTACCTACAAAGGCAGCCACTAGTAGTTTGCCCCCGGCTACATCTGGCACACTCGGGACCATTCCACTCAAAATTTCTCCCGGTTTAGGGAGAACCACAAACATGGAAATTAGAAATGAAATACCCATCAATGTCACAAAAATGATGAGTACTTTCTCAAAAAAGGAGTACTGCCCAACCCACAGCAGGGAATACATAATCAGAATAAGCGTAATGGCGATGCCTAGTACTGCCCAATAATTCTCAGCAGGTAAGTCAGGATTAAAAAGCAGTAAGGTTTCATAAATGGCATTAGCACTCAATCCCAAAATTCCCGACAGTGCGTTCCACTGAGCTACGATTATCCCTATCACCACTAATATAGCAACAAGTTTTCCTGCTTTGAGCCGGGTTTTGAAACTATGAATAGAGGTAAATCCAGTGACTACCGCATAGCGTCCGTAGGCCTCCATTAGTAGCCAAGAAAAAAAGCAACTCAACATCAGCACCCATAGTAGTTGCATCCCAAACTGACTGCCTGCTTTCGCCATAGAGGTTACGCTACCGGTGCCAATGGTGTAGCCAATACAAAACAAGCCGGGACCAATACTCAGCAGGGCTAACCATATTTTTTGTAGAAGAGTAGGCGAACCTTGTGTCTGCGTTTTTTCTACCGACATATTACGGAGCTTTAGTGACTAGATTTTGTGACTGAAGATACATCAGGCTCTGCTCCTGATTAGCAAATGCTTGCTCTTCATTATCTACCGCCTGAAGCTCAACGGCTACGTAAGGCACTGAATGATCAGCGAGCATTTTGAGTACTTCAGGTAGCGGCAGTGGGTTCTCCCCTAAAATTTCCTGAGCCTGTCTGTCCTGAGCAGATTTCAGGTGGATGTAAAATAGATTCCCAATATTGTTTTGTAAGAATACCCGTACACTGTTGGGCGAAGCGTGAACACGGGCTACACTAAATGGATTAGCCGTATCAAACTGCCAACCAACCTGATTACTCACTCGGGCAAACAAATCAGCAACACCGTAGTACTCATCGGATTGACCAAAGAATGGCTCGCCACCGTTTTCAATTACGTACTGTAATCCAGCCTGACTTGCTAATGCTGCCGCACTGTCAGCATGCTGAACGGCGATTTCTAATTCTTCTTCAGTCCATCCCTGTTTGGTGGTATCACTGGCAAATTCTGACAAACTAGCCAATGACCGAATTAGGTTCGGTCCCTCGAACACCACTGCATTTTTCAGTCCCTTCTCAAAGGTGGGCCAAAAGTCTTCATCCAGCAGCCCTTTCTGAATAGCATAACTTACTTCTATCTCTTTCTCCCGAGCATAAGCTGCAATCTCCTGACTTTCTTCCACACTTAGTTCGGCATTTGGGTCGCGAAGTTCTAACCAAGCGTAGCCTTGCTCGGCGGCGTAATCGATAAACTGCTTGCTGGTCTCTAGTGAAACGGGCATAGCCGCTAGGAAATTCTGCGTGGTAAATCCTAGCTTTAGATTGGAGTAATCAGCGAATTCCAGACTTGAGATAGCGGCTTCCTCAGTAGCTTGTTTCTGACTTCCAGAGGAACAGCCGAATAGAATAATTGTCAGGCTAATAAAAAGGAAAAGTGAATTAATTAGTTTGGTCAGAGTAGGTATCATGTTGGGTAAAGAAACAGTGAATAATAATTAATGACTGATAAACAATGTTTACTCCGACTTTACTGATCACTAGTAACTAATAACAATCGAGCAATTGAGCCATAGCACTCTAGACAAATAGCCATAGACTAAGCATTTTACCAGTTGTGAATAGAGCCGTCGGGGCTTTTCAGGATAGGGTGGGGGAATTCGGTTTTCTCAGATACCTCCAGCACAAAATCAGCTTTTTCGGGGTTGAATTCTACTCCCAGGCCCGGCTTGGGGTTTAAATATAGTTTGCCGTTTTGGAAATTAATATAGTCTTCATTGAAGTAGGCTGGATACTCAGGTTGTCCGCCGACTACCTCCATCATGCACCGCATGGGGCTGCTCGAGCCTAGCACATGAACTAACGTAGCCGTCGATAGTGGCCCGGTAAAGTGCGGAATCATACCGACGTAGTGGGTCTCGCAGATAGCCGCTAGTTTTTTAAACTCGGATAAACCGCCCGTGTTCGGAATGGTAAAGCGGGTGTAATCGATTAGATGATCTTCAATAAGTTCGTTGCTATCCCAGCGATCACCAAACTGCTCGCCCACGGCAATGGGAACTTTGGTTTTCTGCCGTAGGGTACGATAAACCGCCGGGTTTTCGGAGCGGATAATATCCTCTACAAAGTAAGGCTCTAATTCTTCCAGGGCATCACAAACCTTAATGGCTTCGGGGGTATCAAAGCGGGTGTGCAGATCAATCGCCCAGTTGCCCGAACCACCTACGGCAGCGTCTACCCGCTGACAGAGATCAATTGTTTTCTTGGCATTTTCGTAGAAGTCAAAGGGTTCATCGCCATTTCCACCCGTTGGGCCAATGCGGAAGGCGCGTAGTCCGGCTTCAATGCAGGCTTGGGCTTTTTCTTCAATAGTTTCTGCTGAGGATTTAAATCCAGTAGCGTAGCATTCTAGGTAATCACGAGTAGCCCCACCCAATAAATCGTACACCGGTACGCCCAAGGCTTTTCCTTTAATGTCCCACAGAGCCATCTCCAATGCTCCCAACGCGTGAAGTTTTTCTCGACCGGGTGGATAAAACATGCCACGATAAACGTATTGCCAGAGGTGCTCAATCCGAAATGGGTCTTCGCCGATTAGCATTTGGGCACACTGCTCAATAGTATCTTTAAAACCTCCTTCGCCAATACCTACAATACCCTCGTTAGTAAATACTTCTACAATTCCGCGGGTTTGATTAAACAGCGGTTTGGTATAGCCGGGAGCGCTGTAGTAGCGTACTTTGGTAATTTTTAGATCAGAATAAGATTGCGATGCAGAGACGGAGGGGCGTATCAGCGGTACACTACTTAGGGCAGCTCCACCTAGTGCAGCCTGTCTTAGAAATTTTCGGCGGGTAGTAGGCATTGGTTAGAAAATAGGTTGTACTGTTGGCATCCAAGCTAATCAGAAAAAAATAGCATTCAAAGCCTACCCACAGTAGCGAATGATTTTCTAACAAGCAGAAAAGGCTGATTAGCTATCGCTCGGTACTATATCGTTACCGGCAAAGACCTTATCTGACATGTGATCAATTTACAATAAAAAAACTACCAATACTTCCAACAGTTTTAAAACAAAAACAGTCAGAAATTTTAGTAGTCGGCTAGCACTGCAAACGCAGGACTCTTTGGTGATACGAACTTAACTGCCCGATTTCTTCATAAATATGCTAATCAAGCACTAGGGCGTGTTGACATCTAGCCCAATCGGCGATTTTGGGCCACTTTTCGCCCGAATTTCGTTACTTTCGGCGGCCAATGCTCCGGCCACCGTGGCGCGGCATTGCCCTTCTCAAGTGCCTCATTCAGACAAAAATTGACCTTAAAATCTCTCAATATTCTAAATGTCAACACGCCATAGGAGATTAAGGCAGTTAAGTTCAGGAATGTATCCAGTTTCACCAGAGTCAGAATACCTAAGCTTCAATCAACTGAATTACATGCTTTGCGTATTCCCGGAGAACTTGCCGGTGCTCATCGGTGAGCTTTCTGGGCTTGCTGTCCAGTACACAAAGTGCCCCTAAGTTAAAACCGTCGGAGGTTTTTAAGGGGGCACCAGCGTAGAAGCGGATCTTGGGTCCATCGACAACAAATGGAGAATTTTTAAACAGATTGCTTTCTAGTGCGTCGTTCACCTCAAATATGGCATCTTGCATAATAGTATGTTGACAGAAAGAGTCTTCCCGTTGGGTTTCTTTCACCCCGTATCCGTCACCAGTTTCTGACTTGATGTATTGTTTGTCTTCATCAATCAAGGTAATAGCAGAAAAAGGTACATCAATCATTTGGGATACCATTTCGGTGAGGGCATCGAATTCTTCCTGCCGATCAGTATTCAAAATGTCCAGATTACGAAGAGCTTCTAGTCTCGATTCTTCGTTATGAGGTACTGGAGCCTTGTTCATAATTTTAAATTTAGTTAGTAAAACAAACTTTATTGTGAAATCCAGGTGAGTGCTTCGCTCTCATTTTGAAATACTTCATGAGGCGAGTTTTCAGTAACACTTGTTAACTTACTACTTAGATTTTTTACTACGGCAATACCAAAGAATGATTCGGCATCGATGATCGCTAATCTCAGTTTTGCATCAAATTTGTGCTTCGCTTTTGCAAACCAGTCTTCTACTAACCAAGTCTGCGAATTGGGCGATATCAACCGTAATCCTGAGCAATCTAGCAAAAGGGCATCTACTGTACTTTTGGCAAATTTTTCTTCCACAGTTTGCCAAATAGTCTTGAAATCATTGTCGGGAACAAAATCTCTCAACGAAACCTTCAGGACCTGCCTCTCAGACTCGTTGATTAGCTTCACATCATAATGTTTAGAATCCATAGCTTTTTATTAAAATTAATAGTGTTGCTATTAAAATTCAAAAGTAGAAACATGCAAACCCATATAAAAAGCAAAAAATACTCAAAAAACACATTGTACTTTTTGGGTATTTCAAAACTCATTTTGCCACAAATTGCTCTAAAAGTGTGATAAAACTAATTGATGAGCCTACTTATAGGAGTTGAAAAAATCGAAAAAGAAAAAAACAATAAATCAGTTTAATCATTTGATTAAATAAAATGATTTGATAAATTTACAACATGGATAAAAATTTGATTCCTGATAAGGAAATGTCAACCGAAGAGCGGATCAAGTTAGCAGCGACTAAGGTATTTGTGCAAAAAGGATATGCGGCGACTAAAACTCGGGACATTGCCGAAGAAGCGGGAATCAACATCGCATCGTTACACTACTACTACCGAAGTAAAGATAAACTCTTCGAGTTGGTGATTGGCGAAGCACTACGAAACTTTTCAAAAGTGATGGACAGTATTTTTAATAATGATCTACCGCTTCATGAAAAGGTAAGAGTATTTGTTGAACGATATACTGACTTCATAAAAGAGAACCCAATGGTTCCGTTATTCATTATTGCTGAATCTCAGCATAATCCCGAAACAGTGGATAAACTGATGGCACACGAACAGACTTTAGATAAGTTAGAGGTCCAACTAAAGGAACTGGCCGGGCAAGGTATTATCCGCAAAATGCATCATGCCCACTTTATAATGAATATGGTAAGCCTTACGATTTTTCCGTTTCTTATGAAGCCACTTCTATTGCATAAAATTGAATTGTCCTTGGACGAATACTATGTCTTACTTGAGGATCGGAAGAAGATGATCCCGGAAATGATTATCAACTACTTATATCTTAAGAAACCGGATTAATATTTTTTTACCCTCAATTTAATCAAATGATTACATCATTCAATATAACTACTTTAACTAATCAGTTTATAATATGAAAAAGATCATCCTAAATCTAGTAGTAATAATGTTGGTGGCCATTCAGTGGCAGTGTACCGAATCCTCGGGTGGAGATAGTCAAAAAGTGACTGAGTCAACGGAAGAAGAATACATTCAGACGTTTAGTACTATTCAGGTGGAACTGGGAACGATTCGTTCTCAGGTAAGCCTCACCGGCCGGGTTGTCCCACTGCAAAAAATCGACGTGATAGCCCGGGTACAAGGTATTGCTAAAAGCACTAACAAACCCTTTGAAGAAGGAATTACCTTCCGACAAGGTGAGGTGCTGATTACTTTGGAAGACGATGAGTTTCGCAGTAATCTGGCCGCCCAAAAGAGTCAGTTTCTGGCTTCTCTGGTGCGAATTATGTCGGATATCAAGCTCGATTATCCGGCCAACTTTGAGGCTTGGAATCAGTATCTAAAAAACCTGGATATTGAACGGCCTCTAGCCAAGTTGCCGGAAGTGAATAACGATCAGCTTCGCTACTTTTTGTCGGCGAACAATATCTCCAACCTTTACCATACAATCAAAGGTCAGGAAGAAACGCTGGCGAAGTATACCATCCGCGCCCCGTTTACGGGGGCAGTTACGCAGGCGATGGTGGACCCTGGCGCACTGGTAAGTCCGGGGATAAAACTGGGCGAATTTATTCGCACCGATCAGTACGAAGTGCAGGCTGCGGTATCAGTAGAAGACTTGGAACTAGTTGAAGTTGGGCAGACCATTCCTCTTACCTCTCGCAATATTCGGGGAGAGTGGGAAGGGCGGGTAAGCCGAATCGGTCAGCGGATTGATCCCGCTACGCAGTCGGTGTCGGTTTACCTGTTGGTTTCGGGTGAGCGATTGAAAGAAGGGTTGTATCTTATTGGCAATGTGTCATCGCGCACTTACGAGCGTGCCGTAGAAGTACCCAAAACGGCTCTTACCCGCCAAAATCAGGTCTACGTAATTGAAGATTCTACGGTCAGACTCAAAGATGTGACCCCGCTGGACTATCGAGAAACAACCGTAGTCGTACAAGGGCTCGCTCAGAATGACCAGGTGATTACTGACCCAGTAACCTCGCCTATCCAGGGTATCACCGCAGTTTCCAAATAATTTTAAATAACTGAATCATGCAAAATAGTATAAAATACCTTATTCAACACCCTACGCTGGTCAACTTGCTGGTGATCTTACTAGTGGGGATTGGCCTACTCAGGTTGTCTCAAACCCGCAGCACAAATTTTCCCAGCCAGAAAGTTCGATACATTGATTTAGCTATTCCTTATCCGGGGGCTAGCCCGACTGAAGTGGAAGAAGGAATAACTACCAAAATAGAAGATAATCTGGAAGGCATTAGCGGTATTGACCGGGTAACGTCCACTTCCCGCGAAAACCTGGCCTCTATTCAGGTAGAACTGGAGGAAAATGCTGATGCCGACCAGATGCTGGTAGAAGTAAAGAACGCCATCGATCGAGTTAATAATTTTCCCAGCGGAGTAGAACCACCGTCGGTTCAGAAGCGCGAGCCGCTTAATCTTACGGTTAGCTTTGCCCTAGAAGGTGACTTGCCCCTGCAAACCATGAAGGATTATGCCGAAGAGATCCGGGATGATTTGATGGCGGCCCCGGGCATCTCTACAGTAATGATTAACGGGGCACCCGAAGAAGAAATTGAGATCCGGGTGCGAGAGAATGACCTTCGCACGTATAATATAACAATCAATAATGTGCAGCAAGCTGTGCAGAACGCCAATCTGGAAACCTTCGGCGGAAGCATTGAGACCGGAAAAGAAAATATTTCTATTAAATCCAATGAAAAAGGTTACTATGCTAAAGACTTGCAAAATATCGTCGTGCGAGCTACTCCCGATGGCAACGTAGTGTATTTGAAAGACGTAGCCGAAGTAGCCGATCAGTTTAAAGATTCGCCCACGGCCCGCTATCTGGAAGGCGAACGGGTGATGACGGTGACAGTGTACACGCTAAATGATGAAGACATTCTGGAGAATGCCGAGTACGCCAAGGAATACATAACCACGTTTAACAATCGGCACTCTGGAGTTGCTCTGCAGATACTAGAAGATGGCACGGGTAACCTGCAAGATCGCCTCAAAACGATGGTCAATAATGGTGTGGTAGGAGTGATACTTGTGCTGATTGTGCTGGCACTATTTCTAGATAAGTACCTGGCCTTTTGGGTCGCTCTGAAAATTCCGGTGGCAATTATCGGGATGTTCGTATTTGCCAATATCTACGGATTAACCATCAATGTAGTATCACTATTTGGGTTTATTCTGGTACTGGGTATTCTGGTTGACGATGGAGTGGTGATTGGCGAGAACATCTACCAACACGCCAAGGAACAAGGGAAAAAGCCGTTACGAGCAGCTTTGGATGGCACAGTAGAAATGATTACTCCGGTAATCATCTCGTTGACTACCACGGCCGTGGCTTTTTCTTTACTGCTGTTCTTACCCACTCAGGCAGGAGAGTTTTTTGGGGAAATGGCTTTTGTGGTAATTGCCGTGCTCTTTGTAGCATTTCTGGAAAGCTTCTTCATTTTACCAGCTCACCTAGCTCATTCTAAAGGCTTGCGTAAAGAAACTAAACCTTCGCGCATTGAGCGCTGGGCCAGTACTTTTGTACTTTTCTTACGAGATAAGGTATATATGAAGCTATTTCGCCGTACAGCGGTTGGGCGCAGTTGGGCGCAGGGACTCACTTTTTTCGTTTTTATAGCTTTGTTAGTGGGTTCAATTGGTTTGTTAGGTCTAGGCGTGGTGAATTTTACCTTTTTTCCTAATCTAGATGATGATGCCTTCCTGATAGAACTGGAGCTGCCGCCCGGAACCCCATTGGAAGTCACTCAGCAAAAGCTCAGTCAGATTGCCGAAGCTACTCAATCGGTAAATAAAGATCTCAGCGACGAACGGGAAGACGGTAGGGAAGTAGTCCGCTTTGTGGAGCTTATCACGGGACCACTGGATAATCAAGGACAGGTAAAAGTGACTATGTTGGGCGGTGAGGAGCGGGGCATCAGCTCGTTCGCAGTATCCAACGCTATCCGCGAAGCAGCCCCACCTATTCCCGAAGCTACCCGACTGATCTACGGGCTGGGAGCCTCTACTTCACTGTTCGGGTTACCCGTTTCTTTTTCGCTAAAGGGGCGAAATTTAGAAGAACTGCGGCAGGCAAAACAAGAGCTTAAAGCGGCAATGGAAAGCTACCCGGATGTAAAGGATGTCTCGGACAACGATATGCAAGGTAAGCAGGAGCTACACATCAAGCTAAAACCCCAGGCCGAGCTATTGGGACTAAGCCTGGGGCAGGTAATGAATCAGGTACGGGCGGGTTTCTTCGGTATGAAGGCCCAAAGCTTACAGCGAGGCGATAACGAAGTAGAAGTGTGGGTGCGCTACCCTCCCGAAGGTCGCAACACCAAGGAGGAGTTGCTCAATATGCGAATCACTACCCCGAACGGACAAGCCTACTACCTAAAAGATATTGCTTCGGTAAGGTCTACGGAGGGCACGTTAGCCATTAACCATCTGGAGGGGCAGCGAGAGGTCCGTATTGAAGCCAATGTCGCCAACAAAGAAGTATCAGCCCCCAAAGCCATTGCCGAGATCGAGCAACAATTTATCCCGGATATTCTACAAAAATATCCCTCAGTATCATACTCAGTAGAAGGGCAAAACCGCATGTCGTTTAAGCTTATCGGGGCAATCACTACCATCGGGCCGATCATCCTACTGTTTGTGCTGGCACTTATTATTATCAACAATGATTCGTTTTCGCAAGGGCTACTGGTATTTGGCTTATTTCCTTTTGCGCTCATCGGTGTAATTACCGGGCACTGGATCCACGGTGAAGCGGTCAATATCTTCTCGCTCATTGGTACTATTGCTTTAATTGGAGTTTTTGTCAACAACGCCCTGGTATTCATTTCCACGCTCAACGATTTACTCAAGCAAGGGTACGATTTTATGGATGCGATTATCGAGTCAGCCCGATCCCGCTTTCGCCCAATTTTGCTAACGACCATTACTACCGTAGCTGGACTAGCGCCACTGATCGGTTCCAGTAGTGTGGGAGCCCAGTTTTTAAAGGGGCCAGCTATTGCTATGGCCTACGGATTAGGGTTTGGCATCTTCAACGTCTTGATTTTGCTACCGCTATTGTTGGTAGTGTTTAACCGACTACGTCTGTGGTGGCATAACCAGGTACGAAATCGCCAGCTATCTCCGGCTGAGGTAGAGCCCGCCGTGCAGAAACTCAAGTACACCATTAACGAATAATTGCCAATAGTCATGAAGGTTTACAAAATCGCATTTCTCATATTATTGCTGTTAGCTTCCCGCATCGGATTTGGCCAGGAAGTGAATATACCATCTGATTCTTTGTTACTAACATTGGAAGAAGCGGCATCGCAGGCGTTAGAAAATAACTACGACATCCGATTAGAGCGTTATCAAGTTGAGCGCAGCGAAAATAGTGTGTCACGGGCTTTGTCTGGTCAGATGCCCACCGTTAATCTCAACGGAAGCTACGAGTGGGGTTACGCCAACACTGAGATTCAAACGCTAGGATTCGGTGGTTCCCCGGGCAACGGCGCACCCTCTGAGGGTGGAAATCCACCGATGGAGCTGGAAGGAACGGCTAACACCTTCTCAGTACAACCTCAACTAAACGTACCTATTTTTCAAGGTTTTAAGGGTAGATATCGCTACAAACAACTGGAGAATGCTTACCAAATGAGCGAACTGCAACGCGATGGAGTGATTGAACAAACATTGGTCAGTACAGTATCGGCTTATCTAGAAGCAGCCCGACTGCAAGCTCAGTTGAGGATCAACCGGGAGAACATCGCTCTTTCTTATGATCGTTGGCAACGAGTGCAAGAAGATACCAAGTTTGGGGTGGCGAACTCTATTCGTCGGCTGCAAGCTGAGGTAGACCTAAAAACGGATAGTGCCAACTATCGTAATTCCCAGCTAGCCTACGAAAATAGCTTGCGTAATCTGAACGTTATTTTGGTTCGTCCATTAGACGATCAGTACCGAGTGCAAGAAGAATTGCTGCTTAGTCAACCGTTGGAATATGAGGAATTACTAGCGGATATGAATGCTAACAATACACAACTTGCGCTATCGCGACGGGGCATTGATGATGCACTCTACGAAGAGAAAATTGCCCGAGGTAGCTACCTACCAACAGTACAGGGCTACGCTAATTATTCGTACCTCAACTCAGAAGATGAGGCTAATTTTTTGCAAAGCAATGTGGCTTACGGACCCAACGTAGGGGTTACCTTTAGCTACTCAATCTTCTCGGGTGGAGCTAGAAAGATTCAACAGCAAAATGCTCAACTGAGCCGGGAAGAACAGGAGATGACTTTGCAAAGCCGGGAGTTTACCCTAGAGAAAGAGCTGAGAAACGCCTACGCTCAGTACGTCAACAATCAGCAGCAACTTCGGATTGAAGAATCGAATCTGGCTACCTTTGAGCAGAATTATCAGAAAACCCAAGAGGACTTCAAATTGGGACTGGTTACTGCTTCAGATGTACGAACTGCTCAGTTAAACCTGACGGCTGCTAAAAACCGGATTAATAACTTGACTTACGCCGTGAAGCAATCTGAAATTCGCTTGCTTCAATTGAGCGGGCGTTTGTCCCAGTAACTACATTTTCTAATCAAAATAAATTTTACGCTATGGCTTCGTTAAAAAATTTGTTTAAAACTCAACTGTTTATTTTCTCGATCATTTTGCCTGGTATTTTTGCCTTCACGCTTTGGAGCACTTGGAGTATCTCCGATGATTACCTAGTCCGGTTTTCCGGTTCAGGAGCGGAAGGTACGTTTCGAGGGCTGAATGGAACTATTGTATTTGATCCATCTGCCCCAGAGCAAGCCAAATTTGATGTATCGGTAGATGCTACAACCATTGATACGGGTAATAAAACCAAAGACAAGCACGCCCGAGGAGATAACTGGTTTGATGTAGAAAAGTATCCCGAGATCAAGTTTCGCTCCTCTAAGGTTACGAAAGCTGGAGATCAATACCAGATGACGGGGATACTCACGCTACATGGAACCGAAAAGGAGATCACGTTCCCTTTCACATTTACTGAGAGCGGTAGCTCGGGAGTATTTGAAGGGAGTTTCACCGTAGACCGGGAGGAGTTTGGAATAGAAGGCCCCTTTATTGGCTTTCTGGTGGGTGACGACTTTGAAGTCAGTCTAAATGTACCTGTTCAGTCCCCGTAACCACCTAATTTTTCCAGTAATATGAAGAAGATACTAATTATAATATGCCTCTGCGGGGGCTCTCTTACCACTTATTCCCAGGGTATTATCGACGTGAGTTTCATCAAACTAGCCAGTGACAACGGACAGGTAATTATTAACTTATTTAATCAGGCCGAGGGCTTTCCTTCAGAGATTGAACAGGCCTACCGCTCGGTGAAAGTGAGTGTAAAACACGGACAGGCGCATCATATTTTTCAGGATACACCTTGGGGTGAGTACGCGGTAGCGGTGATGCACGATGAAAATGGTAACGGCGAGGTTGAGAAGAACTTTCTAGGAATACCAAAGGAAAAAGTTGGGGTGTCTAATGTGAGTAGTGGCATTCCCACATTCAAACGAGCAGTATTCTCACTCTCCGCCGAGCAGCCTAAAGCCAAGATGGTCATTGAACCAGTCAATTGATTCAATATTTTCAGGTTGCGGCTAGCATGTGCCAGACCGCGATTCATTATTCATTGATCGTTAACTAAAGAATTTATGGAAAAGAGTACTCATTTTCAGCACACTAGTTTAAGCTATTTAACAGGTTGGCAAACGGCTCTTCACAATTTTGAGCGTTGGAATCAGGAGGGCTCCGGTAGGGCACAGCGACCGATGAAATCTAAGAAGAACCGGAGCCGTGGCTAAACGCAACTTCTGGTGGGTATTTTGGCTGGGTTGGGTAGGTGCGCCCGCTCTCGCGCAGGTTTCTATTGACAGTGCCCGCTTTACCGAGGCATTCCGAAAGGAACCACCTTTTGGAATCTTTAAAGATAACTACTTTATCACCGGGGCACCCATTGGCGAAACCCCCACCCGGATGAACGCCGATGCTAAGTTCCAGATCAGTTTTAAGCATCGGCTTACTGACCGAAAACTTCCCTTTGGCACGTATTTATTTCTGACTTATACGCAAAAATCATTTTGGAATATTTACCAGGAGTCCAGTCCGTTTGAGGAAACCAACTACAACCCCGGTTTGGGTTTGGGAAAGCTGCTGTTCCGAAATGGTAAGCTAGATGGTATTGCACTGTTACAAGTAGAGCATGAGTCGAACGGGTTGCCTCCGGAAAACTCCCGCAGTTGGAATAGCCTTTCAGTCAGTTATTTGAAATTTGCAACGGATAACCTACCGGTTGGCCTGAAAGTCTGGCTACCTTTTGGGTACACCAAGGATAATGAAGATTTGATGGAGTACATCGGCTACCAAGAACTAACGGTAAACTGGCGGATTACCGACCGTCTGTTGTTTGATGCTCAACTACGGAAATCGGCTGATTGGAACAACCGAGGTAGTCTTCAGCTGGGACTTAGTTATAAGATCGATTTGGATGCTAATCAGCACTTATATCTACAGTGGTGGCAGGGCTACGCCGAAAGTTTGATTGAGTACGAACAGGTTAGCAGTATGCTTCGGTTAGGAATAGCCATTAAACCGCCTTTCCCAGATTATTACTAGGGTAACAATATGATCCGACTATTTAAGAAATATCCTAAGCAGACCGATGCTATTCTACTGGTGACTGGGTTTATTTTGGGAATGAATCTCATGGTACTCCTTAAGCGTGCTGGAATGCAGCCCTTAGCTTTCTATACTGATAGAAATGAATTTTTGCCTTGGATTCCCACCATCATTAGTGCATTAATTGGGGGAGGGCTAGTCCTGGTAGAATATACTTTCTTTGAGCGTTTGTATCAGAATCTAACTCATTGGAAAGCACTGGTCATCCGACTTTTTATCACGGCGATGATTATTGTCTTTGGTGTACTATCGGTAGCAGTGGGAAGAGAAATTCTTGTTGGAAGCCGAACATTAGCCGAATCTTTGACGGATGCTGTGGCTTTTGTTCAAACCGATCTGGTAGTGTCTCTTCTAGCTTGTATGTTTTTGCTATCGCTGCTACTCAACTTTTTTCGTCAGCTTGGCAACTACTTTGGGCACGGATTGATCTTCAATTTTATAACCGGACGATACTCCCAAGTGCAAGAAGAGCACCGCACATTTATGTTTATTGACTTAGACCACTCAACTACCTTAGCCGAACAGTTGGGTCACGTAAAGTACAGTCGGTTACTTACAAAATGCTTTAACGATCTATCGGGGATTTTACCTCGTTACAAGGCTGATGTGTATCAATACGTAGGGGACGAAGTTGTGCTCACTTGGCTAACCTCCGATATTAAATCCTACACTGATTTACTGGCTTTGTATTTTGACTTTAAGGGTAAAATAGAAAAAGAGATGCCAGTCTATTTAGAGAAGTTTGGGGTTGTACCCTCCTTTAAAGCATCACTGAATAGTGGATTGGTTTCAATCACACAAGTAGGTCATCAAAGAAAAGAACTAGCCTACCACGGCGATGTGCTCAATACGGCTTCCCGAGTGCTTGCACTAGCCAGCACACTAAAGAAAACGCTCTTGTTAACATCATCCTTAGTAGATACTATCCAAAGAGATCCCGGTTATGAAGTCCAATTTATTGATACACTTTTGCTCAAGGGAAAGCAAGAGAAGGTTGATGTGTTTGAAGTAACTAAAAGATCGTATACGTATGCAACAGAAGGTAAGCAGTTCTAGCCGGTTCTCTTCTTTATGTATCCTTGCCCATTATTTAATTCAGCGTAACATAACCATTGAATTTACCCAGTAACACCGTCTTGAAATGAATACGCACTTGAACTTTTGTAAGATTATCTCGTTTTTTACAGGTGCACCAAAAACGAAGATAATGACTGAAGAGGCGAAACAAGCAGAAAATACTGAGGAGAAAATCCGGCAGGTGGCCAAACGACTGTTTACGGAGCGAGGCTACAATGGAACAAAAATTCGGGATGTAGCGGAGGAGGCTGGGGTTAATATTGCCCTGTTGAACTATTATTTTCGTAGTAAAGAGCGGCTTTATGAATCGATTGTTATTGAGAACTTCCAGGAATACCTTGGGACACTGGCTGAAGTACTTAACGAACCTGATCTTCCGCTAGAAGAACGTCTTCGCCGTTACGTCACTCAAATGATTGATACATTGAAGGCTAATCCAGATTTGGCTTTTTTTATTATGAATGAGGGGCGTAACAATGGAGAGTTTTGTCAGAAATTCTTGTCTAAGTACGATAAGATTATGACCCACTCTAAACTGGCTGAACAGCTACAACACGAAGTGGAAATTGGCTCTATCAGGTCGATTGATATGTTCATGCTCGATTCCATGCTGCACGCCCAACTAATTATGCCCTTCATTCAACTACCCATTTGGCGTCAGGTAGACTACATTAGCGATGCTGATTTTGATAAGTTTTTAGAACAGCTGAAGCAAACAGTTCCAGATATGATTATGGCATATTTGCGTTCGAGACCCTAGCCCAACCATTTTTTTTGCCCATTAATTAAACAGTTGTTTAAAAAAAATTTTTAAAATTTTCTGTTTTTCTCAACCTTTCTATTCAAACACCGTATTTTCTGTAAAATGATTTAAACAAATGTTTAAAATATCTATTTTAAAATGAAATATAGTTTTACAGCGATTCTTTGGGCGATTATCACCAGCGTGGCCTGGGCTCAAGAGCCTTACACTCTAAACCAAACGATTGAGCGCGTTCTTAACGAAAACCTCAACATTCGGGTGAGTCAGCAGGGGAAAACCCTTTTCGATGAGCAGGTTCGGGAAGTGAGAAATAATTTCTTACCGACTATCAACTTCAGCGGTTCCCACCAGTACTTCTTTGATATTCCAACCCAGGTAGCTCCGGCTGATGCATTTGCTACCCCAGGTACCGAACCTGCTCCCAATGCCCCGGCCTATTTACCGCTAGCCTTCGGTTTGCCTCACCAAACCAATTTGACGGTACAACTACAGCAGGTATTGTACAATCCACAGTTGCCCATTGGTATTAAAGCGGCTCAAACGGGTCGGGACATGGCTGATTTGCAACTTCGCCAAACCAAAGAGCAAACTGTACAGTACGTGTCTTCGGCTTACTACAACGCCCAGTCGCTCGCCCAACAAATCAAATCGCTCAAGCAGAACCAAGCATCTTTAGACCGCCTGATTGAAATCACGAAGCTACTGCGCCAAAATGATTTAGCGAAAGGCACCGACGTTGAGCGCTTGCAGTTAAACCAAGCTAGTCTTGCCAATCGGGTAGCTAATCTGGAGGTGGCGTACGAGCAACTGCTCAACACCCTCAAGCTACTAACCCATACCCCGATGGAAAAGCCGTTTGCCATTGACACCGCGATTAACCGTAGCGAAGTAACGATGCTAACAGTGGCCGATAGTATGGGGCGTACCGATATTGCTTTGGCTCACAAGCAGTTGGAAGTACAGAAACTGGAAGAACGACAGATCGTATCGGGCTACCTACCGTCACTTTACGCGACGGGTGTGTACGGTCAAACCGGATTTGGTGAGCTAGATCAGGATTACTATGAGATGTTTCCGATCAGCTACGTAGGGGTTCAGATGAACCTACCCATTTTCGACGGGTTGCAAAAACGCTCAAAACGGATACAGAACCGAATTCAGCAAAGCCAGACCGAAACCCAGATTGAGTTTCTGGAACAACAAGTAGAGACCGAGATTGCCAACGCTTACGCCAGTCTGAGTACTCAACAGCAGGCGGTGCAGGTACAACAGCAAGCATTAGCCCTGGCTGAAAAGGTATTTCAAAATATTCAACTTCAGTACCGGGAAGGAGTAGCGGGAGTGAGTGATGTAATTAACTCAGAGAATGAACTTCGACAAGCCCAAATCGACTACTTCACCGCTTGGACTCAACTGCGACTAGCCGAACTCGATATGCGCCAGGCGACTGGTAATCTACTAGCTAACCGATAACTAAAAAAATAGCGACTATTTATTTTATCTCAACATGAAAAAAAATACGAACAAAAAAATTATCCGAGGCACCTTGATCCTCGGTCTGGCAGTGGCCTTAGGAGCCTGGACATATACCACGCTAATGGCTAATAAAGAAGCAGTGGAAGACCGCGTTTACGAACGGGATTTTAGCCGAAATACGCCAGTGCAGGTCACCCAAGTAACCCGCAAAAGCCTGGAGCAATCACGTCGCTTACTGGGTACTTTTCAGCCAAGCCGTGAACTAGATATAACTGTTCAAGCTCAAGGTGAGGTAGTACACGAAGCGGTTCGTGAAGGTGAGCAGGTACGGACGGGCAGTCTCATTGCTAAGATTGATGACGAGCAGTTGCAGTATCAACTTATTGCTGCTGAAGCTGACTACCAAGATGCTGCACGCGAAGCGAAACGTTATGAAGCCCTTACTGCGGGCGAGGCGGTACCGAAAGTGCAACTTGACAAGGCTGAGCTACGCCTAGCGAGTACGGAAAGCCAACTGAAATCACTAAAGAAGCGGATTCGGCAAACGCGGGTAACGGCTCCTTTCAACGGAGTAATTACTGCCAAAATGTTTGAAAAAGGAACCGTGGTGGCTCCGGGGATGCCAATCGCTCACCTTACCGATATTGCTACCCTCAAGCTGATTGTACAAGTACCTGAAGCCGAACTGCTTAGGTTCAAAGAAGGGCAAGAAGTAACGGTGAAAACCGATGTACATCCGAGTGCTAGCTATCCGGGTACCATCACGATGGTGGGAGCTCAAGGAGATGAGGCTCACAACTTTCCGGTACACGTTCGGGTCTCTAATTCCGAAGAGTATCCGCTGCGGGCGGGTATGTACGGGTACTTACAATTTGACCTATCCGGTCAAGACGAGACACTAGTGATGCCTCGGGAGGCATTGATTGGCTCATCGCGCGATGCCAGCGTGTACCTGGTGCGTGATAGTACTGCGTACCAACAACCCATCCGCCTGGGGCAAACTACCGGGGGCGATCTGGAAGTGTTGGAAGGACTGCAAGAAGGTGATTTAGTCGTTGTCAACGGCCAGATCAATTTGACCGATAGTACCCGCGTGAATATCCGATAACCATAATGAACCAAGTAGTATGAGTATCTCAGAAATATCTATAAAACGCCCCTCGCTGATTATTGTATTGTTTTCAGTGACGGTATTGGCCGGGTTGTTTGCCTTGCCCCGCATTGGTTATCAATTGCTACCCGATATTGCCGCTCCTGTGCTCACGGTAACTACAATCTATCCCGGAGCCTCGCCTAGCGAAGTGGAAAATAGCGTAACCAGGGAGATTGAAGATGCCGTGGCCGATCTGGAGAGTATTGATAACATCGTATCCAAATCATTAGAAGGTGCTTCACTCGTAATTATCACTTTCAATTCAGGAACGGATATTGATACCCGGCTGGAAGAAGCTCAGCGAAATCTCAATAACGTTACCAGCGATTTACCGGATGATGCGCTAGACCCATCGATTTCCAAAGTGTCGCCCAGCGACTTACCCATTATGCAGATTAGTGCTACCGCCGATCTTAGCGGTAAAGCGTTCTACAGCGAGATGGACGATCAAATTGTTCCCCAACTCCAGCAAGTAAAAGGGGTAGCTGCGGTTACCATGCTGGGAGGTGAGGAGCGAGAAATTCGGGTAGCCGTTAACCCTGATAAGCTTGAGTACTATGGTTTGTCATTGTTACAAGTCACCCAAACGATTGGGCAGGCCAATATGGAGTTTCCTACCGGAAGTGTAAAGAGCGAAGGAAACGACATCACGGTTCGACTAGCGGGTAAGTTTTCGGACTTGGATCAAATTCGGGAGCTCATCGTTAAGTCAACCGAGACGGGTAGTGCCGTTCGGGTAAGGGATGTGGCGCAGGTAATTGACGGAATTAAAGAAACCGCCAGCATTGCCCGACTTAACGGGGAAGATGCCATTACGTTGCGAATTCAAAAGCAAGGCGATGCCAACACCGTAGATGTGAGTGAGGCAGTAAGAGTACGCCTAGATGAGCTAGAGAACCGCTATGCCGATAGTGGTTTAGCCTTTGATGTGGCGCAGGATGAATCAGAATTTACCTTGCAAGCGGTAGAGGCCGTATTGCACGACTTGGTTATCGCCGTCATCTTTGTGGCAATCGTGATGCTATTGTTCCTGCATAGTTTCCGCAATGCCTTGATTATCATGGTCGCCATTCCGGTATCGCTGATTTCTACGGTGGCCTTCATGTACATGCTGGGGTATACTTTTAATTTAATGACGCTACTTGCAATGTCGCTGGCGATAGGTATTCTGGTAGATGACTCCATAGTGGTACTGGAAAACATCTACCGCCATATGGAAATGGGCAAAAAAACATGGCGAGCCGTACTCGATGGCACCAAAGAGATTGGCCTTACGGCTTTGGCTATCACCCTAGTGATCGTCATCGTATTCATTCCGGTGACTTTCGTTGAGTCGCTAATTGGTGATGTATTCCGGCAGTTTTCGTGGACAGTGGTTGTTGCAACCAGCTTTAGCTTACTAGTTGCCTTCACCATCATTCCCTGGCTCATGTCGCGGTTCTCAAAAATTTCTCATTTGAATGCCAAGAATCCGTTTGAGTGGGTGCTAGTGCAGTTTGAGCGCAGTTTAACCAATCTCACCAACTTTTACGAAGGGTCGCTGCGCTGGACACTTTCGCGCAAGTGGGTGGTGATGACGGTCGTGGTAATGCTTTTTGGCTTCACGGGCTGGGTGATGAGCCTGGGAATTGTTGGGCAGGAGCAATTTTCTTCCGGGGACAAAGGGGAGTTTTCGCTTACGCTGGAGTACGCCAAGAGCACCTCAATCCGCAGTAATAATCTGTCTACCCAAAAGGTAGAACAGTGGCTGCTCGAGCAGCCCGAAGTGACGACTGTACTCGCCAACGTAGGTGGCCCTAGTGTAGGTATTGGCAGTACTGGACTAGGCAACCCTTATCTCTCGGAACTCAATGTGAAATTGGTAGATAAGAAGGAGCGAGGGCGGAGTACCGAACAATTCATGATTGACGTGATGGAAACTGTACGCGAAGAGTACAGCGGGGTAGAAGTCGGTGGGTCGGTAATTGGACTGGTACAGTCCGGCTACGCCCCCATTGAAATCACCTTAAGCGGAGCAGACTACGAGCAACTAGTGGCAAGTGGCGAACAACTGAAAAAACTTATTGAGCGAACGTCGGGTGCTAACGACGTAGAGGTATCCGTAGATGCCGGAAAACCCGAAGTATCCGTCGCCATTGATCGGGATAAGATGGCCGAGTTTGGATTGAATATCGCTACGGTAGGAGCTACGCTTCAGAATGCCTTCACGGGCAACGACGATAGTGAGTACCGCGATGGAGCTTACGAATATGATATCCGGGTGCAGCTAGACGCTTTCGACCGCCGGAACCCTTCCGATGTTAAGAACATAACATTTATCAATCAAGACGGAGCACCAATCAAGCTTTCGCAATTTGCGAGTGTTTCTCAAACTAATGGCCCTTCAGTACTAGAGCGTAAAGATCGTCGCCCTTCGGTGACCGTTACTTCGTTCGCGCTGGGAGTACCGACTGGAACATTAGCTCAAGCGATTGACGAGCAAATGGCTCAGGCATCTTTCCTAAAATCCGTAGAGTACGAATGGGGTGGTGAGATCAAAGACCAAAACGAAAGTTTCGGGGCACTAGGGGGAGCTTTCGGAATTTCGCTCATTCTGATCTACTTGGTTTTAGTAGCGCTGTACGATGACTTTATCGATCCACTGGTGGTATTATTATCTATTCCGGTAGCGCTGATTGGTTCGCTACTGGCACTCGCGCTCTCTATGTCTACGCTGAGCGTATTCGCCATTCTGGGGGTAATTATGTTACTCGGACTGGTTGCAAAGAACGCTATCCTGATTGTTGACTTTGCGGGTGAACTTAAGCGGGGCGGAATGCCGACCCGACAGGCGGTGGTACAAGCCGGGCAGGAGCGCCTGCGCCCAATTCTGATGACTACCTTGGCAATGGTAATCGGTATGCTTCCGATTGCAGTAGCCGATGGGGCTGGGGCCGAGTGGAAAAATGCGATGGCTTGGGTAATTATTGGTGGTTTGTTGTCGTCGCTATTGCTCACCATCTACGTTGTCCCCATTGTATACGATTTTGTGGACTGGGTTAAAGTGAAGGTATCTTCTGCCAAGAAAAGGCGGGAAGCCAAAGAGCGAAAGTTAAAGCCAGCCCGGGCATAAAACTGATGTTATGGCTACCGACTAATAAGTTGGTAGCCATATTTTATTCATTCTAAATCAATCATTATGAAAACTTCTTCTGAATCAAAGCCTACTACAACGGCTCGGTACTTAGCGGGCTGGCAAAAGGCACAAAAGAACTTTAACCGATTCTTAGCCGAAGTTCATCGTAGGAAGCACCGAGAAAAAGCTTCCGTTCAAGTGCCAAAATAGCTGAAAAAAAGACCCCACATTCTGTAAACGAACAGTGTGAAAGGTTCATAGTACGAATCCTCTAAATTTTTATCAAATGCAAAGTGAGGGAAAGGATGTTCAATTGAATTTGGTGATAAGAGCGCATCATGACCAGATATGGTTATTTTCTAAGAGACGTTCTGCCTCAAGTTCTCTTGAGCAGCCACCTACCAACCAGCAAATCAGAACGAAGGAAAAAACAGAGAAACGTTTTAAAAACCACAAACGGTAGCATTGTGAATATTCCAAGCTACCGTCCAGAAGTAATGAGCATTTCGTAGGGCTGACCAGTGGAAGTGTCAGCCAACTTTAGAGAAGCGAACGAGGTGGAAGGCCCGTTCTGCTACTAGTTTTTTAATCATTAGCTAATAAACACACCTTAACCTAACTGAGTATGGAACTCTCAATTGTTATTCCACTCTATAATGAAGAAAAAAATGTGCCCCTCTTACTATCAAGGTTACATCAGTCACTAGCAAGTTATCAATATGAACTGATTCTGGTCGATGATGGGTCTACCGATCAAACAATCAAACAAATTCATCTTCATGCCAACCACCGGGTTCGTTTAGTCTCATTGAATTATAATCAGGGACAAACCTACGCCATGAAAAAGGGGATTGCTCTAGCCGATGGGAACTACATTGTCACGATGGACGGAGATTTACAAAACGACCCTTCGGACATTCCCCATCTACTCAATAAGCTTATTGAAGGCGGATACGATATGGTAGCTGGTTATCGGAAAAAACGAAAAGACGCTTGGCACCGTACCTTTCCTAGCCGATTGGCTAACTGGATGATTCGTACCACCACTGGCGTACACGTGCGAGACTACGGTTGTACCTTAAAAGTCTTTCGGGCTAATTTAGCCAAGAGTTTAGATTTGTACGGTGAGCTACATCGCTTTGTTCCCGTACTTGCTCATCTTCAGGGAGCCCGTATTGGCGAACTATCAGTGCATCATGCTCCCCGTCTGCACGGTAAATCTAACTACGGTCTGAATCGTACATTGAAAGTAGTGAGCGATTTGTTACTCGTTCTCTTCTTCCAGAAGTACTGGTCAAGGGCGATGCACCTCTTCGGTACGATGGGACTTTTACTTATAGCAGCCGGGGGCATTGCGCTGACGTACTTGACTAGTGTTAAACTGTTTGGATACGATATTGGTGGACGACCGCTCTTGCTCTTGGGTGTGATGTCGGTTTTAGGGGGATTACAGTTTGTCTCCTTCGGATTTATTGCGGAGATGCTTTACCGCCTCCACCAACGGCAACCCACCCAGAATGCGGAAGTAACTGACTTCAATCGCCTTCCTTCCCGCTCTGCTGAAACTCCACCTTGGCGAGCCTCTTCTTCAATGCACGTATAATGACGGAGAGAAATATCACCCTGGATAATTGGGTTTTCTACGGTCTGCTGGCAGCCATTGTTGGGGTATACGTAGCCGGAATAGGGGCGAATAGTATTTGGACAACGCACGAGAGCTATTATGCCGTAGCTGTACGGGAAATGTTGGAGTCGGGTGATTGGTTGACAATTACCTTCAATGGTGACCTTCGGTTTAATAAGCCACCGCTCACGTATTGGCTAATGGCTGCTTCGGCATCCATTTTTGGTTTGAAGGAATGGGCTCTCCGCCTACCAATATTACTGTGCTCATTAGGCACCCTTTTCGTGACTTATCGGTTAGGGGTAACATTATTTAGTAAGGAGGTGGGGCGATGGGCTTTATTGTTGATGGCGGTAAGTCTACAGTTTGCATGGCTCAAGCACTACGCTTCTCCGGAAATTCCACTGACTTTTTTCTTTACTTTAACCATGTACGGGTTTTTTAGGGGGTTACAAGACCAACAAAGAGAGTACCTGATGCTTGCTTTTGCAAGTTTATCGCTTACCATGCTAGTAAAAGGGTGGCCGTATTTTTTGGTAGTATATGCGGTATTGGGCACTTTTCTTTTGCTGCATCACCGCTTCTGTTTATCGAAAATCAAGAACGTTGTGCCCTTGGGTTGGTTTTTATGGGGTAGCCTAGTCTCACTATTAATCGGACTAAGCTGGCTGGGGTTGATGTACCTGCGTTATGAGGAAGAACTACTTGAGGTACTACATTTTGAGACTAGTCAACGGACAGTTCGCAGTAACCAGACTGGTTTCTGGAAGCAATGGTTTTTTTACCCAGAAGCGATTGTATGGAGTTTTTTTCCGGGGTCACTCGTACTATACTACGCTTTAGTTTATTATCTGAAGAAAGGCTTAACCGTTCTACAAAAAGTGGCTTTACCCATTGCCTGGCTGGGAGTAATGCTGCTGGGATTTACGCTGGCTCAAGGTAAACTACCCGCCTACATTTTGCAAGCGCATCCGGCTATGGCACTGCTGTGTGCTTACTTTATCGTGCAATCTCAGCAAAATAAAAAGGTACAACGTATTAATGCGTGGTTATGGGGGCTGACTTCCTTTGTAGCGATCGTATCTTCTATTGGTTTAGTGGTCGCTTTTCATTTATCCGAAGTATGGTATCTGGTGATTGGGTTATTGGTGGGCGTAGCCATATGGCAGTACATCAAGTATTATTCACTATTTGCACCTACACTAGCAGTAACCTCTACCGTAGTTGCTCTCGCTATTTTATTTATCAGCCTGTATCCTTCGTTAGAACAGTATCGTCCTTATCGGGCTATTCAGCAGGTAATAGTAAACCATCAAATTTCGGAAGCAGTACCGATGGTGGTAGAAGAACGGTTTATCCATAATATGCCTTTCTACGCTGAGCGAAAGGTGCTGAGAGATCGGCAATATAGCCGAGCCGATATTGTTGATATGGAAAAGAAAGAGCCTGTACTTGGGTTAGTAAAAACTGGGCACGCCTTGCCCGCCGGGTATCAGGTGCTATGGCAAGGGTGGTTGTATCGTAAAGGTTCGGAATCGCACGGCTTCCGTTTTATTGTGCATTGCTGGCAAGCTTACCGAGGAAACTACCAGCACTTTCAGGAGTATCAATTAGTTTACCAACCTCCATCAAGTCAGAAGAACCTTTCGGTCGTACTATCTTTATCTGACAAAATGAGGAAAACATCTACTCAGTAACCAATACACGATATTTCGTGAATACGATAATCTCTCACTCGTGTAAGTAAAAGCCTCAATCGAGTTACTTGTTGAGGTTAATGAGGGCTATTTTTAGGTGTTCCAGAAATGTTAAAGGTATTACTCATGATTTGGAAAGCCATTCTTTTTACAGCTTTACTATTGGTCAACCTTCACTTGTTCGGTCAAAAAACTGTTGACATTACTTTGGGTAAGGATGAGGTGATTATGGATTTTGTAGATCTGCAAGAGCAAGGGTTTGTGATTAAAACCGGAAAAGAAAAATACTACTCTAAGAATGTTGACTGGCACTTACGCTATTATACTCCCACTCTCGAGGAGGTGTGGAGCCTCCCCATTGAGCCTTCACAAGGCAATAAGGGGCGTGGACAGGATGTTGTGGTAGCTCCTTCCGGAAACTATGTGTATCATGTTGAGAATCAAGGTTTCATAAGTGATATACTTGTCGGGGGTATCCAGCTTACCCAAGTCAATAGACAAGGACAAGTCCGTTCACATGAGGTAGGGAAAGATATCTTGGGGAAAATAGCTGGAATAGAGGAAATCCGGCTATGCGATGAGTCACATTTCTACATAGTTTCCCTGAAACAGGGGAATAACAATACTCCTACCCAGCTTTTTCTGAACCGATTTCTTCACCAGGACTTTTCGTTTAGCCAACTAACGGTAGAGCTTCCTATCATTGCTAGAAAGAATTCAGTAGCTCCCTGGGAATACGCTGGTCATGGTAAACAGCACATTTGGTTTGTGAGCAAAACTATTCCAAACGAAAAGGATGCTATCCAGTGCCAGTTGGTGGCTGTAGACTGGCAAGGAAAAATAGCTAGGAAGCTTACTGTCAATCAAGCGATGCCATCGGTCTACCTGCGGGGTAGTATGAACCACAAGCATAGTATTGGTGCAGTAGCCCGACGAACTGCCACTACGTCTTATACCGACCAAAACCACATGTCAGGGATGCCGCATACTACTTTTAAGCTAGGGACTAGCGGGTGGACAAGCGTATATATGGACGATAATAGTGATATCGTTTACGTGTACGGATTATATGGAAAGAAACAACGAAAGGGAAGCGCAGCCTACGCCGATGGTTTTTACCTAATGGCTTTCAATGAAAAAGGCGAGCTGCTTTGGCAGCACCTTAGTAATGAGAGAGACCCTATTCTGGAGGATAAATATTTCCAAAAACGACTGACCAGCGATCAACGTGCTACAATGGCCTACCTGACCACCGAGGGAGTGCGATTTCAGATCCGTGTGCCCCGCGCCTTGTACACCTATGACTTCTCGCAGAACGGTCAGCGAATCGACATGTATCAAAATTCCTATTATAATCCCGAGAACCGAACGTTCTTTCTAAGTTTACCCGCAGACAGTTCAGCGCGCACGTACTACCAAACCAATGCTTCAAAGAAGAAAACGTACTTTGGTACAAATACCTCGCTAAGCAACGTGCTAATAGAACACGATGGAAAAAGGGCATTACGTTTACTTCAATGGTAGCCAAAACAAGCTACTATGATCCGGACGGGATTGCTAGCTGGTGGTCACCTAGCAATTTGGTTTTTTACTATCTATTGTCTCATCATACGAATCGTCTGAGTCCAGTTAGTGGTTTGTATCGTTAGAAAATACACACCGGGTTTGAGTGGCTCAAGTACGTCAACTTGATTGTGGTTTTTCGTTAATGCATATGAACGCCCCAGTATATCGGACAGTCTCAATTGATATTCTCCAGTAAGTGGTTTAGTGAAGTAAATCTCTTGCTCAAACGGGTTAGGGTACACCACGGCCTCTTCATTAAGTGGGTCTTCTAATGAAGTGATTGGATCTTCCACTTCTGCTGCTACAGTGTAAATCTGAGTGCTACCATCCTGGGCAATGACCGTGTAATCTAGCTCTTCACTAAAATTATTGCTGGAGATGCCACTGATTTGCCGAAACTCACCTACGAATACCTCAGAGTTAGCCGAAGAAGTGAAGCGGGCAATTAACCCATTAGGATCAGTATTTTCGGGCAAGGTTAACTCAATGCGGTTACCGCTGATGGTGCCAGTAACGTTGCCACCATCCAGTAGAATTTCGTAAGAAAGAATATCTTTCTCCGAACTGTTAATAACGCGCTGACCCTGGCTAAACCAGCTTGTCCATCTTGCGAAGATATAGGGAGTTTGCAGTTCTCCATCGGAAGATACTTTGTCTTCATTGAGCGTAATCTGCCCAACGGCTGGGTTGCCATTCTCGTCAATTACATCAAATACCATAAAGCGGTCATCGCTAGAATAGCTAGGGAAACCTAGGGTATTATTTTCGTACACCACATTGGTTTCACCAGTGCTCAGGTCGGTGGCGATGATCTGGTACGTTTCGTCTTCGGCATCAAATAGATCAAAGCAGATAATATTTCGATTGGTTTTGGAGAAAGCAGGATTCCCAATATTGGTACCTCGGGGCAGGTTCGTAAAAATCTTCTGAATACTACCATCGCCAAAGCTGTCTTCGGTATTATCCCATACCCGAATCGAGCCCACATCCCAATACTCAATGGTTTCGCCAAATCCGAAGCCCTGCACCTGGTTGAAGGCATCATAGATGAGAAACTCTCCGGAATAGTCCCATTCAATAGCATCGGCATACTGCACCTCACCAGTAGTTATCCCATCTTGAGTAGTGGGGTTGAACAGCTCGAACTGCATGATGTTGTCTGTGTCACGGGTGAGGTCAATCACCCAGATTTCGGGCAATTCCCGGTTAGGAACAATGGCTAGACGGTTACCGTCTTTGGAGATACTTAGGTTTGACCAAAATGATTCGTCATTAATATTTTCCTCGTTGAAAGGCGGAAATAATTCAATGCCCTGAATGGTTTCATCTTCGGTAATAAAGAAGGCCACGCTACCATCGTCGGTGATCGTTGGCTTACGATTAACCGTAGAAGTTGAGATCGCCTGGAAATTTCCACTGGCAAGGTCTACTAGATACAAACTATTTACATTTCCAAAATCATCTCGGTCATTTTCATCTGTATTCACCGTTAGCAAAAACTCGCTTCCTGCGATAGTAGGAAGCTCATCTTCTTCACCGTCTCCACCACCGCCGGGGTTGCCATCACCCACATCTTCGGTAATCCCTACGGCATCAAAGGCAGCCGCAACCGCTTGGCTTTCAGTAGCACCGAATAAGTCATTTGCGGAGTTGAGTAATGCCTGTCGTAGGTCAATAAACTCCGAACTAGCCGTGAGATAGGTAGTAAGAGCGTGATAGTATAGCTCACCCGCTTGGTCGCGGCCAATTTCGCTGGCTATTAAAAAGAATGCTCGGTTGGGAATGCCACTGTTGATATGAACCCCACCATTGTCTTCTTCTCCGGTGTAGATTTCCGACATATTATCGGGTTGCCAGCCATTATCCCGCAGCGAAGTGCCCCCGTTATGAGGCGACTCCATATCGCGAAGGGCTCCAGAAGGAAACACTCGGGTGTTTACTACATCTTCCCCAAGTAGAAAATCTTCATCCTCAATTAGCACACCAAATACATCGGCAATATGCTCATTAATAGCTCCTGACTGGTCGCGGTATACCAGATTAGCCGTAGCATTAATTACGCCGTGGGTCATTTCGTGCCCCCCTACGTCTAGCGAGCCCGCCAAAGGGCTAAAGGCAACATCGCCATTGCCGTACACCATAAACGTACCGTTCCAGAAGGCATTATCCAGTCCACTACTATCTTCGTCCACATAGTTCACTACGGAAAGAATATTACCACCCGCCCCATCGATAGCCAAGCGATTATGCTTCTGTCGGAAGTAATCATAAGCTATTGAAGCGTTAACATGAGCTGATACCGCGGCGGGATCAGTAAAAACATTGGTTTCACTAAATGAAATGCTAACCGACTCCGGATTGGGTCTGCTCAGGGCATCGTAGGTGATAATAACTCCTTCCAAATCTTGAATTGATGTTCCCGTGGGGCTGTTAAATATATCTTTGGAGGCATCAATCAGCCCAAATCCATCGGAAGCTTGCCAAATATTGAGAGATTGGTTTACATTATTTAAATCGATACCGCTACCCTGGGCGGCATTAGCAAGACGCAAAGGAGAAGCCGACCGAGTTGCTTCGGAAGAATGAGGATGGTGGTGATGATGAGTATGTTTGTGAGATAGATGCATCTCGGGGGCAAAGCTACAAGTGAGATTGGTCTTGCTAATCAATGCGCCACTTTGGGCGTCGATCATAATTTCCCAGTAGTCCAGCATATTGGGACGAGCCATCACTTGCCAGGCTAATTGGGGCGTACCTGTTTCCCAATTGGGTAAGATCACCAGCTTGGCTTCCGGGCCGATGTACTGTAATAGTTTCTTTTGCTTTTCGTTAAGATAACTAACCGCTTCCAGTTGCCCTAAAGCCGCTTCAATTGCATCAGTATCAGTTACAGAAGGATTAGTATTTAGCGAGTGGGGGGTAGGCATATACCGACCGTTTAGCCCTTGTACCGCTCGTTGATTAGCGTGCACGATAATTTCGCTGCCGTATACATCAATACCTCGATACTGCTGCTGAAGGCGCAGGTGCCGATTGTTGCGAATATCCGTCCACTGTTTTTTGGGAACAAACTCCTCATTCGGGGCAGCTATTTGCATGAGTTCGGATACTTCGCTTAGATAGTGATTTGCTGCTGACGGAAAATCACTAGCGATTCGGGCAGCTTGACTGTTAGCAGTAGACAGCTCACCGCGAATTTCCCGAGGGGGTTCTTGCCCATGTCCTCTTTTTATCCGGAGATTAAGCGAAGATAATGAGCCCTTTAGATTGGGCATAGTATTAGCTCGGCGGGCTGACTTGCTTTTCCCACTGCGAGTTTGGTACTTAAACGAAGGTTGTTGTACCTCTTGGGTACGTTGTTTCTTTACCTCCCAAGCTTCAGACTGGGCAAATGACAGGCTGCTCCCAAACATACAGCCTAATAGTACTAGTGATTGTAACGTGCGGGTCATAGCGGTTCAGAAGTTATTTTTTGAAGATGTTCGTAAAATGAAGTGAGGCTATCAGCCGGAATAAAACCCTGACGACCCCAGGTAGACTGCCGAACGGTGTCGGTATGTACAGTAAGAAAATAATAGATATTACCTGGTTCACTATCACCAAAAACCGCGTCTGGCAAAGCTTCGGCCTGGGTAAATATTTGTTTGCGTTCAGGTTTATCTAAGCGGGATAGAGGTCTATACTCTTTGGTAAGGTTATTATGCTGATAAACCCGCCCATTCTTTAGTATATAGTAAGTATCTACCTGATTAGTCATACCGCCTCCCTTGCCAAAAGTGATATAATGTTGATCGATAGCTTCCGGTTGGAAATCGGCACGTTGACAGTTACTCAAGCTGAGTACCAAGCACAGGGTAGTTAAAGAGTAGAACAGGTTCATCGGCATGGGTTGGTAGTAAACCTTTTTACTGTTATCCTGGAACGATTAATAAGGTTAATGGTAATTAGTGAATTTTTCTCTTTTGAAAATTTCTGGTACAATATAAAGGTTGCACATTAGTAATACTACTTTCCAATGTTACGATTTAGAAAAGTGTTCCTATCAAAATTAAAAATGAGTAGTTCGTGTAGGTTGGCTGGAATGTTTGGTAATTGGTAGGTAATAAAGAATGGTGCTACCTTTGGTATATCAATTTCTGTTTGGCTACCCATCGCAATAATCAAACGGTTCTGAATGGCGACCGTAGCCATAGTTAAAGGATCATTACCCGTCCCATCAATAAGTGTAGCCCCTAAAATCGCAATGGTTTTATCTCTAACTGAAATGGTAGTCTTACTTTACATCTATGATATAGTTAGCGAGCTGGGCGTAGGAAAACTGATAGGCGAAGAGTACTATTGAGATGATTAGGTAGCGTAAAACAGCAGGTATAAAATAGGTTAGATTGAATATTAGGATTATCAGCTAATGCTCTCAAAAACAGTAGGCTAGTAAAGATAATCAGTTAGAGCTGATAACTGATTATGTAGTATTTTAAGATTTTTTTCGATTTGGTGCAGCGTTTTAGTGGATTTGTCGCTCTTAGGTAGTAGAACAATTAATCAAATACTATGATGCCTGTACGATTTCATTTTTCAAAAGTATTCAGTGGTTGGCTCCTGCTAGCTACCCTTTTTTATGCATGCGACCGTTGGGAAGATGATACTATAGCTGAGTTACCGGATCCCTCATTGTCGGGTAACACTGATGATAAGATGGTGACTCTTCCTTCATCCCCAGTGCTGATTGATTTAACAACTCGCTTACCAGTGGGTACTCCTGTTACCTTTCGCCTGCATGGCAATGCTAAACGAGGTGAAACTACGCTGCTTGAGGGGGGGCAACTGCGGTATACGCCTCATGCTTCATTTCAAAGCGGGCTGGATAGTATCCCTTATCAACTCATAGAGCCAGATAGTTCGGTACTAACTGAAGATGCATTGGTTATTCAGGTTACTTCTGATAGCAGTGATCTACCTTGCCCCACGGTTTTACCAGATCACGCTTGGACAAATTCTGATCAATCTATTGATCTGGCAGTACTGCAAAATGATATATTCTGCTCGACATTGCCTGACACGAGTAGCTTAGAAATTGCTACTTTTCCTCGCTACGGAACAGCTAGTACAGGCAATTTCGGGATTATCAATTATACTCCTGAACCAGGTTTTCAGGGTGTTGATAGTTTAGTGTACCGCATTTGTCTAACTGATAATCCACCTACCTGTTTATTGGCTCAGGTAGTTATCGAAGTGGGCAGAGATTCAGTGGTGACCGATACTTGCCACTGGCAGCTACGGGATGATGTCGCGCACATATTGCCTGGGGATACGGCTCATATTGATGTATTGGCCAATGACCAACTTTGTCTTTCTCGCGATTCGGTAATAGTAACCACTACTCCCGCAGTTGGAGTAGATACCTGGACAGACGAAAATCAGAATGTTTATCTGGTTTGGTACGGTGATACCGCCCAGGCAGTACAGGTTCCTTATCAAGTTTGCCTGCCGGATGGTGATTGTCTTGAGGCTTTCATCAACGTAGGGCAGTCTATTTCTGATACGGTTGATGTATGTTACCCACCCGTGGACGATGAATTTTACCTGGACAGTGCCACTGTATTTCCGGTAGTACTGCCTATCCTGGCTAATGATAATTTTTGTGATAATACTCCGGCAGTAGAGTTAAGCGAGCCTTCCAGTGGAATTGTCACTTTTGAAAGTAACTCATTGCTATTCACTTCCACCGATCCTAACGTAACCACTGTTACTCTGTCCTATCAGCTATGTACTGATGATCTTTCCTACTGTAGTGAAGCTTGGGTGACTATCCACTTGAAAGACTCGGCTGATAGTGTCGGCTCGGATCCTAACTGCACTTTTCAGCTTGAAGATGATTATTTCTCATCAGATTCTATCGGGCAGAATACCAGTAGTTGGGAACTACCAGTATTAGCCAATGATGTGCTATGCCAAGATACGATACCCACATTAAGCGTAGTGCAATCACCTAGTCACGGAACTACGGCTATTATTGATCAGCAGATACTTTACACATTATCAGACACTACCTATGTAGGGCAAGATTCTTTCACGTATCAGGTCTGTCCATCGGACGGGGAAGATTGTAAAGTCGCTACGGTAGTGGTAGAATTTAAGGAGGAGTAGTTAAGAAATGGGTGAAGTAGAACAGGGTAAGTACGGGCTAACGGATAGACGATGCTAGACGAAAAGTCCTTACTTACCCGCTGTCAACGGCACGACCCTCAGGCGCAGCGCCAATTATACGAACACTACCGTGGTCGGTTAATGGGTATTGCGCTACGCTACGCTCGCCAGCACTCCGATGCTGAAGATATTTTTCAGGAGGCCTTTATCCAGGCCTTTCGGCATTTACATCAGGTGAAAGAGCCAACCGCACTGTTAGGTTGGTTGAAGCAAATTACGATCAGAACAGCCATTCGCCACTATCATCGTATGAAGCAATCGCCTACTATAGCGTTAGAGGATGCCCCGATAACTGCTAATGAAGACGATCATACTATACTAGCAAAAATACAGCGAGAGCAACTGCTACAATTAATCAATCAACTGTCCGACGGCTATCGGTTAGTATTTAATCTCTACGTGATTGATGGATACAGTCACGAAGAAATTGCTCAGACATTGGGTATTAGAGAAGCAAGCTCTCGATCCCAATTAGCACGGGCAAAACAGCAGCTTAAAACTATGCTTAAGCAACTAGGTATTCAGCAATATGAAAAATATGGATGACAATTACTTTGAAGAACACTTTCGGGAGGCCTTTTCCGATTTTGAAGCTCCACCATCAGAAGAAATGTGGAATGCGATTCAACCATCGATTCCAGTCCAGAAAAAGAAGGTGCTACTTTGGCGAAGAGCTGCGGTAGTAGCAGTTATTTTGCTAGCTATCCCCTCGCTATTAGGTGACTATTCGGAAGGGGAAGAATTTATTGAGTTGCCTTCAGGTGAGCATCTGTCAGGTATCACTGCATCAGGTGAAAGAAAAAGAGGTAATAGCGACTTGTCAGTCGCTCCAAGAAATAACGCTGATTATCATCAAGAGACTCCTGAAATCATTGCAGAAGAGGAGACAACAGCCTATTCTGAGTCTAATATTTCAATCTCATCATCTACCCCCCAAACACTTGCAGAAAATTCAGTATCGAGTGATGCTGAACGCTCTCAACTACTCTCATCCACTGTGAGAAGAAATGGAATTACTGAAATGGCCGTTGTAGCCCTACCACCCCGAACGGTTGGTTTGGTGCCAATTACTCAAGAATCGAGATCACAGACTTCTGAAGCCTCGTCTCGAGAAGGCATGAATATGTACTTAGCCATTACACCATTTTTAGGCTATCAACAATTTTCTCCTTCATCTCAAGATCTGGTGCTAGTTCGGGAGGCGGAGAGCTTATCTTCTTTACATCCCAGCAGAATTGGCTTTCAAGGAAGTTGGGGAGTGGAATTACCAGTATCACGTCGACTGCAATTCTCAGCGGGGCTACTTTATCGGTTTCTTCCTCAGCAAATTAGTCTAGATTTAAGCAGTTGGGAGCATAATACAGCTACCCTTGTTGAAGGCGGAGTACAGTTAACTCCGCAGTTTCAGTCGGCATCTCAGGGTTACTCAACACTGTCTCACTCGGTAGGGGGAAGGGCTCTGCTTTGGTATTCTCTTGCTCCCAAACACCAAAGACAGCCACAATTCGGGGCTGGCGTACAGGCTACTCGGCTACTCAATCCTGCGGCTAATGACAATGAGCTACATCAACCAGCGTGGCAACCCTCAGTCACGGCTGCCTATCGGATTGTTTACCCACTAAAGCCAGGTTGGTATCTTAATCTACAGCCTACATTTAACTATCCGGTTCTACTCGGAAAGGACAATAGAAAGTTACTATCAACCCGACCCTATTTCTTTGGAATTGGGGTTCAGCTTAATTATTAATACTGAAACAACCAAAAAGCCGTACCGAGTAGCAACTCAATACGGCTTATGTGAAAAGAATCTAAACGTTTAGATTACCTTGGTTTTTCCCGGAGTAGGTACAGCATACATTCCGTTTGCGTCGGGCATTATCGGAGGTTGAGCGTCAAAAGCAAATGTTTCGGGCATCAGGCTTACGTCTGAGTTTAACGCCTCATCCCAGGTGACTACCTTGCCGGAGTAAGTTGCCATTCGACCTAAAATAGCGGTCATAGTACTCATGGCGCCGTTCTCAGCATCAGCTAGTAGCTCACCGCCGTCGGCAATAGTAGCGAACAGGCGATCGTGCTCTACCTGATAAGGGTTCGGGTCGTTTTTGCCCCGGTGGCTCCAAACAGAATTGCCTTTTAAGTCAGTAATCTCGGTTTTTCCATCGGTAGTTGCCCGGCCTTTAGTGCCCACGAACGATTCGGCTACTTTATTCATACAGCCTTCAATATGGCGGCACTGGCTGTTAATCATGGTGCCATCATCGTAGTGGAATTCTACAAAGTGATGGTCAAAGATTTCACCATGATCGGGGCCGGTTCGTACTTCGCGACCACCCATACCTTGCGCCATCACCGGATACGCTTGCTTCGCCCAATTGGCTACATCAATATTGTGGATATGCTGCTCCAGAATGTGATCGCCGCAGAGCCAGTTGAAGTAGTACCAGTTTCGCATCTGATATTCCATTTCGGTCTGTCCTTCTTCGCGCGGACGCACCCATACTCCACTGCTGTTCCAGTACACTTGTCCGCCCACAATATCTCCAATCTCTCCGTTATGGATGCGTTCCATCAGAGCGAGGTAGCTAGGCTGATAGTGACGTTGCAAGCCCACCACTACGTTTAGGTTGTTTTCCTTCGCTTTCTTAGCGGTCTCCAGCACCTTCCGTACACCGGGAGCGTCGGTGGCAACGGGTTTTTCCATAAACACATGCTTGCCAGCGTTAATGGCTGCTTCAAAATGCATAGGACGGAAGCCGGGAGGAGTAGCGAGAATTACTACATCGGCCAGGGCGATGGCATCCTTATAACCCTCAAAGCCTACAAATTTGTGCTCTTCGGGTACGTCAATCCGTCCGGATTCGCCGTGCTTTTCGGTAAGGTTATCGTAGCACTTATCCAGGCGATCGCGGAAGGCATCGCACATGGCTACCAACTTCACGTCTTGGTCTACGCTCATGGCCTGGCTGGCCGCTCCGGTTCCCCGGCCTCCGCAGCCGATTACCGCCACTTTAATGGTTTCGTTACCGCGAACGTAAGCACTAGCCTCTGCGGGCAATTGGCTAATTAGTAATCCGCCTGCCGTAGCAGCTGCGGAGTTTCGTACAAATTTACGTCGGTTCATTGTCAGGTTCTTATTCATGTTATCTATTGTTTGATTGTTTACATTATGGAGTCAGGAGACCGAAGACCGGAGTCCGTGTATCTCCTTGACTAACAGTTTTAAGATTAATTATTAGCGGTTAAATGCTGGTTATCATTACTAACTTATTTACCTGCTTGAAGGAATATTTTTCCGGTTTCCGTATTCCGATCTCCCGTCTCCGTTCATATGTCTTCAATAAAGTTGATCCAGTACCTCTCTTTTACCTCTTCAGAAGGAACTTGCTGCGGCCGTACTAGACGAATACCTACCCAGCGAGCGTTCGTGAGCCACCAACGGCTTTTAGGTATCTGGGGGTCATGCACTTTCCAATTAGGGTTAGAGCCTAGTCGGGCAGCAGAACGTAGCATCTCCGGGTCATCATCATAGGTGCCGCCCCGGGCTACTCGAGGGTATAGCTCGGTTGGTTCGTTCCACGGATTCTTAGCAGTTGCAGCGCCCAGACCAGTGTAGAACGCTGGATTATACTGGTCAAGTGTCCACTCGGC